>NZ_CASCJC010000006.1:0-867 GCF_949152225.1 Ligilactobacillus sp. Marseille-Q7487 | reverse complement strand
TATGTCAAACAAAATTGAAGCTTTAAAGAAAATGTCAAATGAAAATGGAGTTATCGCAGCTTTAGCGATTGACCAACGTGGCTCTCTAAAGAAAATGTTAGCGGCAGCTGCTAACAAGGAAGCAAACGAAGAAGATATCGTTGAATTTAAAAAAGTAATTTCACGTGAATTGACACCATATGCTTCTGCAATCTTACTTGATCCAGAATATGGCTTGCCAGCAGCAGCGATTCGCCATGAAAATTGTGGCTTATTAGCAGCATATGAAAAGACAGGTTATGATGTGACCGAACCAGGACGCATGCCTGATTTGTTGGCTGATTGGTCAGTAAAACGTCTTAAAGAAGCCGGTGCTGATGCGATTAAATTCATGTTGTATTATGATGTGGATGAAGATGCTAAAATCAACGAACGCAAACAAGCCTTTGTTGAACGCATTGGAGATGAATGTTTGGCAGAAGACATTCCATTCTTCTTGGAATTAATGTCATATGACACAGAAATCGAAGATACCAAGAGCAAAGAATATGCCAAAGTAAAACCACACAAGGTTAATGAAATGGTTAAAGAATTTGCCAAAGACCGCTACAATGTTGATGTGTTGAAGGTAGAAGTGCCGGTTAACATGGAATATGTGGAAGGCTTCAATGGCGAAAATGAAGTAGTTTACAGCCGCCAAGAAGCGCTTGATTACTTCAAAGCTCAAGATGAAGCAACTAACAACGTACCATTTATCTTCTTGAGTGCAGGGGTTTCAGCAAAATTATTCCAAGACACCTTATTATTTGCGGCTGAAGCAGGCTCAAGCTTCAATGGAGTATTATGTGGTCGTGCAACCTGGCGTCATAGTATCGAACCATTCGCAAC
>NZ_CASCJC010000005.1:0-1791 GCF_949152225.1 Ligilactobacillus sp. Marseille-Q7487 | reverse complement strand
TATAAAATTAAGTTTTTATCATAATTATCTTCATTTGACATAACAAAAAGCTATGAAATAGCGAAAATCGCTATTTCATAGCTTTTTAAAATATTTCTTTAACCCAATCAAAAGCATTTTGGTGTAAAAGGCGTCCATGTTCTTGCAAAGTTGTTAATGTTACTTGGGCTTTTTCCCCATATTCAAAAGCAATCGCTGCTATATCACTAACTTCTTTAGGAGTATAGTCCTTTGACTTAAATTCCAAAACAAGATAATATTTTTCTTGATAACTATATAAACCGTTTTCAACAACATGATTAAATTCTTGCGCTAAAGTTGCAAAATCTTCGAAGTCGTTAAATTCAAAAATATATTCTTGTATCTGCGGTTGCACGTTTCTTTGTAAAGACTCGTTTTTGTTTCCTTGCAAAACTACCTTTTTTAATTCATCAAGTTCTATACCTTCTGCTAATAAATCTTCATAACGTCTGTAATAATCAGTATATTCTTGTTTAATTTCTGCGCCTACTTTACCTTTTTTATGATCGATGTATGCTTGCAAAATTTCTTCTTCACTTTCATCATCATCTTCAACATAAGGAAATGAAAAATCAAGATCTTGAGGTAACTGATCAAAATTCACACGTGTAATGAATATCTCTAGGCCGTCTTTTTTAGGCATTACTTGAAAAGTTACAGCATCTAACTCTTTGAATTCTTGCTCAACATCTACTTCTTGTAAAATACTATAAAAAAAGTTTTCAATTTCATTTTGATTTCCAAGTAAATCTAGGACGGTCATCCCACGTTCAATTAAGTCTTGTTCTTCTAAAGTCACGCGAATCGTGTTAGCATTAACTTTTTCCATTTTCATGTAACCATCCACCTCTCTGCATTTGAATTATTTATTCATATTGCATTTTAACACTATTTTAGCAAAAAAACAGACTTCATACTACAAAAAAGCCATATAGTGATAATTATCTATCCGTTAAAATGTGATATCAGCCGTTTAAATATTTATCATTAAGCTTTTAGTTTAGCTAGATTTAATATGTATCTAAAAATTAAAAGGACCTATCAACAATATAAAAAATTCAGTAAACCAATTAAATTTTCTACCTTAACAATTCTAGCAATATTAAAAGGATTAATCCCTATTTAAAATAGAAATTAATCCTTGTTAACTAGCCTATTAAATTTTAATCCAAATCAAGTTAAAATCCCGCTAATTCTTGTGCACGTTGTAATTCGAGTACTCGAACCTCACGAGGCAAGAAACGACGAATCTCATCATCGTTATAACCTACTTGTAATCTTTTTTCATCCATAATAATCGGACGGCGTAATAAGCCTGGATTTTTTTGAATCAAATCGAATAAAGTTTTGAGTGGCAAATCATCTAAGTCTACGTTTAAGTCTTGGTACACTTTTGATCTTTTAGAAATAATTTCTTCTGTTCCATCTTCAGTCATTTGTAAAATTTGCTTGATTTCATTAATGTTCAAAGGTTCTGAAAAAATATTGCGTTCACTAAAAGGTATATTATGTTCCTTTAACCACGCGCGAGCTTTGCGACACGAAGTACAGCTTGGTGACGTATATAATGTAACCATTTAAATCGCTCCTTTAGTTAAAACATACCTGACAATATATATATTCTCTATGCATACTATTATACACCTTTTTTTAAAAAAATAATACCTTTTTCTTAAAAAAATTCATTTTTCTTCTTTTTATTTAATTTAGAATCTTTATAAACAACTTTTTTCTTTTTTGTTATTTTAAGCAATAAAAATATACTAAAAA
>NZ_CASCJC010000004.1:0-2732 GCF_949152225.1 Ligilactobacillus sp. Marseille-Q7487 | reverse complement strand
GTAAGAAAATAATCTTTGAAAATAAACGACTTATTTTGATTACCCTAATTATATATTTTTTAACTGTCATTCAATTTCTAGTTGTTCGAGCTACGGAAGCTAAAGTGAATATTGATTTACTTAATTCTGTCATATTATATCAAGGTTCTAAAATATTTATCACATGTTTAATTTATTTGGCAGTATTTTATTTGTTGTACATATTAACGAATAAATATATTTATTCAGTATCTATCATTATTTTAGTATCCACATTAATAACCGTCGCAGAATATCTAAAAATGACTATACGCAATGAACCTATTCTCCACTCAGATTTGGTATTTATATCAAATCTTCCTGAAATTATGAGCTTAGTTAATCATGGAACCATATATACTGTTATAGGATCTATAATAGTACTGTTAGCAGTAACAGTTATTGTTTCAAGAAAAATAGAACCTAAAATGAAGTATAGACACCCAATAATTAAAAGAAGAATATTAACATTCTTGCTGGCTTTAAGTTTTCTAGTAATAATATTTTGGAAAAATGATTCAAATACAATACGCACTATGGTATTTAAAGCCATACAATATCAAGATACTCCTTGGGATATAACTGGAAGTGCAAAAATAAATGGGCCTATCTTGCAATTTGCAAATGATTTTATAGGTAGTCCTATGAAAAAACCAGCTAACTATAATGAAACTACTATTAAGAATATAGAACGTAAATACACAAAAATCGCAAACAAGATTAATCAGCAACGAACAAACTCACTAAAAAATCAAACTGTTGTATTTATTTTAAGTGAAAGTTTTAGTGATCCTAGTCGCATTCCAGGATTGAATATCGATCATAATCCTATTCCTTTTATTACAAATCTTAAACAACAAACTTCATCCGGTTTAATGGTCAGCTCTGGACTAGGCGGAGGTACTGCTAACATGGAGTGGCAGGCCTTATCCGGTATGGCTCAAGGAAACTTGGTTCCAAATGCTGGAACCCCATACTATCAAATTGTCCCTGGACAACAAATTGCTCCTAACATTACCAATCTATTTGATAATAAAATTGCCATTCATCCGTATACAGCAAATCTCTATAACAGAATTGGAGTATTTAACAAATATGGTTTTCAACATTTTTATCATATAGATAGTAAAGATAAATTATCTTTTACTGATAGACTAGGAAATAGTTCAGTTATTTCAGATGAATCTGCCTATGAAGAATTACTAAAACAAATTACCAATAATAGTGGTTCTACGTTTATTCAATTATCAACCATGCAAAATCATCAACCGTATGATATAGCAAAATATGATCAAAACGATTTTAAAATAAGTGGCGCAGCAGTAACATCCGAAAATAATTCAAAAATAGAAGGATATATTGAAGGTATCAGTAAGACAGATGTTGCTTTAAAAAACTTTATAGATAAAATAAACCAGATTGATAAACCTATTACTGTTGTATGGTACGGAGATCATCTACCAGGAATCTATTCAAACCTTAATCCTCAAAAAGATGCTCTGACTATGCATGAAACAGATTATTTTATATATAGCAATCGATCTACTGTAAAATTAGATAATCCAATAGTTGGACCATATGAATTTCCTGCCTTAGCATTGGAAGTTGGAAATAACAAAGTTACTCCATATTATGCATTACTAACAGAAGTTTCTAAAGAATTACCTACCATCAGTACTAATATAACTGGAGCAGATATAGGGTCCGACAGTCTTTTAATAAATCAAGATAATAAATTTATCAAAGAAAACGATTTAACACCTAAACAACAACAATTATTATATGACTATCGTCTTATCCAATACGACTTATTAATCGGTAAGCAATTCAGTGCTCAATGGGCACAACAAAAAATCAAATAATTTTAAAACAAAAAATAATCGATAATATTTAATTCAATTTTTCAGGACTGTTAACATTTTTAACAGTCCTGATTTTTTATACCTTTCAAAAAGTAAATTTAACGATATTCAGTTAGAATAAACTCGATAACATACTTCCATGTCCACACAGGTTAAACATTATTTATCCAACTCCACATTTAAAGTTAGTTAACAAATGAATATTATCAATAAGCTAATCTATACTTATCACAAAAAGCAACCCGATGTTTTTCAATTACTTCGTGAAATATCTACGGAACTTCATAAAATAAACATTTTTTTATATAAATAAAGGATCTGCCTAGCTTTAACAAACAAATATTCCAACTCTAAACACAAAAGTCTTCATACACATACCAAGACTTTAAAACGCCTTAACTATGGTTTCAATATACGGTTGTGCATTTTTCTTATTAACATCCTAATTAGTTATAAATAAAAATATTCAAATTAAGTCTTTGGATAGGCTTATTTAAGTGTTTTTTCTTTCCGAAATAAGCCAACAAAAAAGCCCTCCTCACTGGTAAAACCAGCAAAGAGAGCTCAAAAATCAAAATTAATAACTTTAATTTTTGATGACTGCTCTATCAGTCCACTTTGACTAAGAGTCTTTATTTCATAGCTTTTCGGAGAAAATTCTGACACAAGTTCTTATCATCTCTTACATTCATTAAATATTATTATATACTATTGTATAAATTCTTGCGACCAACTATCTTGAAAATTTCCTTCTCCTGTATCTGCATTATCAGAATATCTCATAATCACTTGTATTTTGTGACCAGCTATATTCTTATTAGTCAATGGAATTTGTAAATCAAATCCACTTTC
>NZ_CASCJC010000003.1:0-2921 GCF_949152225.1 Ligilactobacillus sp. Marseille-Q7487 | reverse complement strand
AGAGTAGTTCGGTCTAACTACTCTTTGTTGGTGTATTATATTTTGTATGGTAATTATAACATGAATGTTAGAACTACAAAAGCAAGGAACTTTGCATTTATTATATATCCAGAAAGTATTCCAGAAAATTGGGTAGAGTGTTTAGAAAAATTGGGAGTTTCAATGGCAATTAGCCCATTGCATGATAAAGATAAAAGTGACGTTGCTGGTCAAGTGTATAAAAAAGCTCATTATCATGTTCTTTATATAGCAAGAAATCCTGTAACGGTTGAAAGTGTTAGAAAGAAAGTGAAACGAGTTTTGGGTAATAGTGCTATTTCTCATATTGAGATTGTTGATAGCGTGGAATACTATTATCAATATTTAACGCATGAGAGTTCTGATGCTATTAGAAAAAATAAGCATGTCTATGATAAAAAAGATATTATTTATGTTAATGATTTTGATATTGATAGATATATAACTCTTGATGAAAATCAAAAACGTGAATTAAAAAATATGCTTTTAACTGTTGTTAGGAAGTATCATTTGGTAAATGTTATAGATTTGATGGCGTTTATTGAAGTAGATGGAGAGCAATTTGGCATTTCAAATGTAAATGACGTTTATGATGTTGTTTCGGCTAATTCAAGCGCCTTTAGATTGTGGTTTGAAGGGAATTATCAATGTGGTTATAGAGCGAAATATGCTCAAATTAATATCGACGAAGAAACGGGGGAAATTTTGGATGTTTGAAATGGTTTGGCATTTTTCAGCAACTGGGCAACGTGCTAATGTTGCACGATTTTTAGACGATATGCAGTATAGTGAGGCATGGTCTAGATTGACAATTCGATGTGAATTTGATGATTTTATAGCAATTAATGAAGTTGTCGTTGTTAATTCCGATAATGAGCAAGAAATAACTGGGGTTGTGGCTGAACCTTTCGAATTCAAATCATTTGAACTCGAAGAACTTTTTGAATATTTAGTTAATGAATACCAGCTCGATTTTAGTTTGAAAGTTGACTTTTTTAATTGTTAGTTATTTTGATTTAGGAAGTGAGCTTTAGAATGGTTAAAAAGAAAGAGTACATCAAAGTATTTGTACAAAGCGAAACTAAAAAAGCTTTTAATGATTTTTTTGAAGCTAATAAAAGTTTGTTTGGGACTAAAGCTAATATGTTTAGAGTAATGATTGCTAATTTACCAAGACTCCTTACACATGAAAATTTTATTGTTGATCCAGAAAAAGAGAAATTGCAAAAAGAATTGCAAAAAGCTAATCTCAAAATTGAACAACTTGAAAAATTAAATTCAACAAATTCTAAAGAATTGACAGATAAATTAAATAAAATCGAAGTAATGATTACTGAAATATATTCGTCTGATTTAGTCAACTTAAATAAAACCAAAACAGAGAAATTTAATTTTAAATTTTAGAAAGTAGGGGTAGTTAACCCCTACTTTTTTTATTAAAAAAGAGGGGTAAAAGAAGGGTCAAAAGAGGGGTAAAAAGAAGGGTCAAAATAGCATGTTTTAACATAAAAAGTGATATCACTAGTTGACCGTATTTTGACCCCCCTAAAAGAAACAGAGAAACCAGTTGGCACCGCCAACTTATCACCCCTCGATTTTAGGGGTGATATCAGTTTCTCCTTATGCTCTTTTAAACATCAAAATAACGTTTTTGATGTTTTTTTCTACTGCTAAAAAATTTAGTGTGTTTTACAACTAAATTTCTAGATCGATTTTTAGTATTTCTTTGAGTTTTTCGTATGCGTCTATCGTAAACAGATAATTACGTTTTCCTGCTCGGCGATAATCAACATTTTCTGTCAAACAAGCTTTAGCTACTCTCAAAATATAAGATTGGCTATATTCTAATTCGAAAGCCAATTCTGATGTAGTCATGATTTGGTCAAGTGTATATGTTTTTTGATGTGAGATTTTCATGTTGCAACAACTCCTTTGTTATTATCAGTCTAACGTATGACGTATGACGTCCGACTTATGTTATTGATTGATATTATGCACTTTTTAAAGTGATAAATCAACATTGGTTAACCAACGTCAACCAACGTCAGTCACATGTCAACCAACGGTCTCCTAGTCTAGATAAGATTAGATTAGATAAGTCTAGTCTAGATATTGGTCAACCCAGTCTAGATAAGTCTAGTCTAGATAAGATTAGTTTAGATAAGTCTAGTCTAGATATGTATATTGGCAATTTAGCTATTTAATATTTTGCGTTTTAAGGCACTTTAAACTCTTAGGGGTATAATTCTATCCAAAATAAATTAAAACTCCTTAGAAATGATTTTAGAGGTATTTAAGAGTGTTCTGAATGTTAGTCAAGGGGAAAAGCGGTAGCGGACCGTTAGGGAGCATAAGGAGCGCCCCTTGACCGACTTGATACATCAAAAACGGTAGAAATTGAAAGGCAAAAAGCTTTGCCTTTCTGCCACGTGGCGAACGGTTCCCCGATTGCAATCGGGGCGGAGGGGTTAAAAATGAATTTTTTGGTGGGGAAAGTTTGTGAAATAGAAAGGGAATGGGGGCGGACTACGACCCCCCATTATGTGCCGAGTGCCAAATTTCCAAAAAAAACAGCTATACGCTTACTCTCCCAACAGATACAGAGATTTTTTACTGACCGCCGTTTGACCGCCGTTTTGACCGCCGTTTTTTATTCCGTTGTCAAAAGTACACGAAAAGTGTTGTACTTTTGACAATTTTGAATTATAATGGTTTGTGAAAAAATATTTTGGAGGTATTAATTATGGCAACCACTAAAAAAAGACTAACTATCAGTTTATCTGATTCGGTTTTGAGTGATTTGGAAAAATTAGCAAAAGAGAAAGGTTTGTCAAAATCTGGAGTGATAACACTGTTTATAGAAAAATATAAAGCTGAGAAAGGGCAAATTATGGCATAAAAAA
>NZ_CASCJC010000002.1:0-44132 GCF_949152225.1 Ligilactobacillus sp. Marseille-Q7487 | reverse complement strand
CTCAGCAAGAATAAAATTTTTATTGTCTTTCGGTTTTCTAGTGTAACGGACAAAACCACTCAAAATAAAAAAGATACAAGAGAGGTCTCTCGTATCTTTTATTCAGCAATCGCGCCCTTTAATGGAACAAAAAGATTTGAATTCCTGTTATAAAAAAAGGATCAATTTTGAACTCTCTCCCAAAGTTGATCCCTTAACGATTTAGAAATCCCTTTGAGAATGTTTATATACATTCAAGGTAACCAGCCAACTAATGACAATGATTCCTGAAAAAAGTAATAACAAATTACTATACAGATAAGTTGACTGATCAACTTCCATAGGTAACAACCTTTGATCAAGTAAGGGTATGGATAATAAACCACCTACAATTGCAATACCTGTTCCCTCTGATAAAAAGCTGGTAAAGTTAAGCAAACTCATTCCAGCACCAGCTTCCTGCTGTTTCAAGCTACTTGAAACAATTGTTGATATAACTGTTTTGGTGAACGAAAGCCCACCTAAAACAAATACGATTATAATTGTCATGAACCATGATGTTGTTTCTAAAAGAAAGGAAGCAGTTAAAAAGCTAACAGAAATAAATGTAACTCCGATGTTTAACACGTATAAAGGACCTCTTCTATCAACAAGTATCCCACCAATGTAGCCGAAAATAATGACACTCATTGTTCCAGGGAAAATAATTACACTTCCGATTTCGGCAGTACTTAGCTGGTAAACATCTTTCATCATATAAGGAACCATAGAGACAAACCCTGCTACTGTTCCAAATATAATTCCCCCACAAAGAACTCCAATCATAAAAGGTATATTTTTCCCTAATCCGGGATCAACAAAAGGATCTGTTACTTTCCTGATATGTTTTACAAATATCAGGAATGACAGCACGCTAACGATAAGAAAAGAAATGCTATATGATGTTGTAAACAACATAAAAAATACAATGCCTACAGACATTAGTATAATTCCTTTGATATCAAAATGACCTTTTATCCTTACTTCTTTCTTTAATAATTTCATAAGAAACGGAACAGTGATAATTGTTATCATAGGAATGAGTAGAAGATAGGACCAATGAATATAATGGGCTATCATTCCACCAATCGCTGGACCGACTCCTTCTCCCATGGCTACTATCGATCCAATAAGACCAAATGCTTTACCCCTATTTTCCTTTGGAATATAGCGCGCAACTACAACCATTACGAGTGCTGGAAATGCAGCTGCACCAGCCCCTTGAATAAAACGAGCCATAATAAGTAAGGAAAAGAAAGAATGGCCAACAAACCCAATTACCGACCCGAAACAATTTATTATAATTCCAAATAGGAGTAACCTTTTGATGCCTAATTGATCAGATAGCTTTCCATATACAGCTGTTCCAATGGAAAAGGTTAACATAAAGGCTGTGTTCACCCAGTTTGTACTCGCAGGTGGTTTATTAAAATCATTTGCAATATCAGGTAATGAGACGTTCAAAACCATTTCATTTAATACGCTAAAAAAAGATAAAATGCAAAGCCAAATTAAAATTTGGTTGTGTCGTAAATTCGATTGTGAATAGGATGTATTCACATTTCACCCTCCAATAATGAGGGCAGACGTAGTTTATAGGGTTAATGATACGCTTCCCTCTTTTAATTGAACCCTGTTACATTCATTTCACTTCATAATTAATTCCTCCTTTACACTTTAATTCAAATCTTTATTAAAAAATATTTCATCTTATTTAACAAGAAACCATATTTATATAACAACATAAAATACACTAAGTTATTTTATTGAACATATATCGTACTTTATCTATCCGACTATTTGGACGACGGGGCTGGCAAACAGGTTCACCGGTAGTAACATGGTACCCTTTTAACTCTGTTAAACAAACACTACGTCCATTTGTAAAGAAAGTTAAATCACTACGATATTCTTGAATACACCGAGCAGGGATTTCTCCACTAAGAATGACCTCATTATTTTTCAATTGAGTGTCTACGATGTTCGCACAATATTTAGGAGCATCGCTGTATGCTCGTGAAAGATATTCCTGTGGCGCATAAATTTTAAAACTAAGATATGGCTCTAACAATTCTGTTCCAGCTTTTTTCAAGACTTGTTCCAATACAATAGGAGCAAGCATCCGAAAATCTGCTGGGGTACTAACAGGGCTATAGTATAAGCCATACTTAAAACAGATTTTACAGTCCGTCACATTCCAACCATACAATCCTTGTTCACAGCCATAGCGTATCCCCTCCATAACTGCATTTTGAAACGATTGATTTAAGTATCCAAGAGAAACCGAGCTCTCATACTGCATTCCACTTCCCAACGGAAGCGGTGATACAGATAAACCAATGGAAGCCCAGAAAGGATTTGGCGGCACTTCGATGTGAATGGTATATTCTGCATTTTTTAACGGTCTCTCCATATAAATGACTGTAGGCTCTTTTAATTCTATCTCCACATGATACTTTTCTTGCAACAGTGCACTAATCACTTCCATTTGTACTTTCCCTAAGAAAGAAAGTATAATTTCATGTGTCGTAGAATCCACGTAATATCGTAGAAGCGGATCACTATCTGAGATTTCCAAAAGGGCATCAAGCAACATTTCTCTCTGTTCAGGTTTACTCGGTTCAACAGTTGTTTGTAGTAGAGGGTGCGGATTTTCAATCTTTTTTCTCTGTGGCAATAGTTTTGTATCTCCAAGAACACTATTTAACTTCAAAAACTCATTCTGCAAAATAACAATTTCTCCAGAATAAGCTCTATCAATCTTACATAATTCACCATTTATTGAAGTATACATTTCTGTAACTTTTATTTTTTCTTTTTCTGATTCTGATACTCTAACCGAATCTCGTAAATGTAGTACTCCACTATAAAGGCGTATATATGCAAGACGTTGTCTTTTTTTTGTATATTCAATTTTGAAAACATTTCCGCAAAGTTCAGACGGACCTCGATGTGTTGATGAATAAAATTTATTAGTAATAACTTCTATAAGGTTATCAATCCCTATGTTGCTTTTTGCACTTCCGTGATAAACAGGGAACAGGGAACAATTCTGAAATCTTATGCTTTCCTCTTGTTCGAGTTCCAATGCTTCTAATGATTTACCGGACATATATTTCTCTAAAAGGTCATCGTTTCCCTCTATTACCGTATCCCATTGTTCAGATTCGGTAAAGTTCGTCACACATATATTAGGATACAGTTCTACCTTCTGTTTGATTACAATTTCGGCAGAAAGTTTCTCTTTAATATCCTGATAAACCGTTGATAAATCAATTCCATTTTGGTCAATCTTATTGATAAAAAAGATTGTGGGAATCCCCATTTTCCTAAGTGCATGAAATAATATACGAGTTTGTGCTTGTACGCCATCTTTTGCAGAAATCAGTAGAATTGCCCCATCTAAAACTGATAATGAACGATATACTTCTGCTAAGAAATCCATATGTCCTGGCGTGTCTATGATGTTCACCTTCGTATTTTCCCACTGAAAAGAGGTTATTCCTGTCTGAATTGTAATTCCTCTCTGACGTTCTAAAAGCGTATTATCCGTCCTCGTTGTACCTTTGTCCACGCTTCCTAATTCTGTAATCGCTCCACTGTTATATAATAAGCTTTCTGTTAAGGTAGTTTTTCCTGCATCAACATGAGCTAAAACTCCAATATTAATAATTTTCATGTGATTTTCCTCCATTCAAAAACCCAAAAGGGCATAAAAATCCCAGTGATAAATACTTTTATCACTGGGATTTTTATGCATAACCATAGGTATACAAAGCATACAGATATTCTCTGGATACTTTAGAATCACATGATAAAGGTATTCTTAAACTGGGTACAAAAAACTAAGCCCTCCTAAAAAAGGACATCCAATTATTTGTTCCCACTATCAAATTGACAGTTTATTTAAGAATACCTTGCCGCATATTTATTAACTCCTTTTAAATAGATACTTAAATAATAGCACGTAAGAGCATATTTGTAAAGGAATCTCCAATTTTTTATCAAAGAGAGTACGTGATTACAAAATAGCTGTAATAATGTACCAATATTTGTTATTCTATAATCTTCCAATTACTCCCGTTCTTTTCAAGTACCAAATCAAATTGAGATACCTGCGTTGCTTTGGTCTGCTGGTCGATATACTCCACTGTCAGCGATACCGTGACTTGATTATCCTTACGATTGTGAATAGGATTTACCAGTTCTTGAAAGATGTACTCTTTTCCGATTGGTTTTAATATCCCGTCATTCACATAGTAGGAAAGTTCACTGGCTGTCGCTGTAGGATAGAGCTTGAAGAACGTCGTTAAAAACTCATTGATTTCATTGGTTGTAATGGAATCAACCGTCCCCTCACTTTCAATGGCTTTTGGTTTATAACTTGATTCCTTAGGTATGTTGGTAATGGTCGGATTCTTAACCAGTACCATATTTCCAGAACCATCTACATAGACACTCACTATATAAGCAGAGTGGACGGTCTTTGTATTTTCTCCCTCTGTAATGAGCTGGTCTACACTGTAGGTTACATTAAACTCATTGTCGCCAGTTGGCTCTACCGTCCATATCTGAAATCCTCTTACAGAAGACGATACAGGAATATCTTTGCGTACTGTATCAACATTGAAAGCTTGAAGTTCATCTGTCAGATAGCCTTTTAGACTTTCCATTCGATTATCAATGGACTTATCGGATTGCTCCCATGAATAGTAGACTTTCGCAAAGTTCTCTACAAAATTTTCTACATGATGAGTATCAACGTATTCCTTTTCTATGATAGTTGTTTCGTGAATAGTATGAGTATCTATAGCTGTAAAGTGCTTGAATATCGCAAAGCTGAAACTAAGCCCTAAAAGTACCCACAAGGCAATCACAACCTTTTTATGAGGATTGACCTTATAGACACGAGGTTTCTTTTCCTTTGGTATCTGTTTTTCTTTATTCTGATTTTTTCTAAATTTCATCATTAAATCTTCCTTTCTCATTGTTTGATTCGTCCTGCTCCCACTAAATGCTGTTGCCAGTAGGGGCTTGTTAAGTCGGCATAACCGATTGGGTCGCCTGCATGAAACATACGGTTATTGCCAAGGTATATCCCAACATGAGTAATATAAGAGCCAGCGTTATAGGTAGAATGAAAGAAAACCAAATCGCCAGCTTGTGCTTCCGATAGTGGGATATGCTGGGTCACATCATATTGCTGTTGTGCGGTTCGTGGTAAGTTAATTCCAGCTTTTCCATACGTCCATTGTGTCAGTCCGCTACAATCAAAAGAAGTAGTCGGGGAAGCTCCACCGTAAACGTATCGCCAGCCCTCATATTTCAGTGCTTCGTCCATGATGGCTTGTACCGTATCATCATCAAACTCTGTTGTGACAAGATACTGCGTTACCAGTTGCACATAAAACATATTGCCATAGTTGTATCGCCAGCCCCCATTGATAGGTATGGCTATGGGATTGGGGTAAGACACTTTTTCGCCACCTGAATACTCTTTTGAGAAACTTTGAGCCAGTTCAAAGGTATATTTATTTCCACGATTAGCCACATACCCTAAGAAACCACCACCATAATTGTAGGACTGGATAACCGATTCTAAATCTACACTGAGCCTTTCGCTACTGGCTAATAATTCACTGAAATACTTCACACCTTGCTTAATGGATTCTTCTGTACTCAATGAATTAGGTGGAAGACCGAGGGATTCCGAGGACTGCATAACATCTTCCGCAGTACCGCCCGATTCCACCTGTATAATCGCAAGAAGTATGTTGACATATTCTTCAACGCCATATTCTTTGGCATATTTTTCTACCATAGGCTTATGAGCCAGCACTTCTGCGGAAACATTCACACCTCCATAATGAATATTGGAAATTCCGCTGTCCTGTTCATCTGAAAATAAAATGGCAACAAACAGAAGCAGTGAGAAGACCATCAAGAATAATCCAGAACCACCAATCACTAAAGTTTTCAACTTCATGGTTTCTTACCGACTTTCTTAATGGTGGCGGTTTTGATTGGTGGTCTACTTCTTGTATTTTGTAGTGGTACTCTTTGAACAGTAGACGGACGTTCTTTTGTGATTGGACGTTGTGAAGTTCTATCTGCTGTAGTGGTTGAAGTTGCTGGCTTTTGAACGGTTTTTTCTTGAACGGTATTGCCTTGGCGTTCCACTTTTGGACTTGAAAAATCGGACTTAACTGCTGGACGCTCTTGTTTGGCTTGTTGAGATTCCTTATATGAAGTCTGAATATTAGACTGTTTTGAGGTCTGTTCATCATGATATTGTTCTTGTCTTGTAGTCGGTCTTTCATGAACAGAAGAAGCAGGCTGTTTTTTCTGTTTGACCTGTTCCATTTCAGAGCGACGCTTCGCAATGGTTTTTCGCCTTTGTTCCTGCTGTTCCTTGCGTCCACTGGCTCTGTCCGCTTTGGTTTGAGAAATACTACTGGTTAAATCACGGACATTCTCTTTTACTTTGGATTTTCCTTGATATACTGCATATCTTGCATTGGTCGGCAAATCTTTAACCTGTTCTTTCAAACCACTAGCAGTGTCTACCATTCTGTCTTTGGTATCAGCTACTGTACCGATGGTTTGACCGATACGTTTTCCAAGTGTTGATTTTTCCTTTCCGTCTGGTCGGGAGTGATCTGCTTGTGTCCTTGCAGAACTCCCCGAACCCGACTGTCCTTTTTTACCTGTAACAATGGCAGACCCAGCCCCTAGAGTAGTCATGGAACGTCCAAGTTTCCGCTGTAGACGGTGCATGTGAGCGTGCATAAGCATACGAGGTTTTCTCATCACACGACTTCCCACACTTTGAGAATCGTTACTCTGTAGAGAAAACATACTCATTAAATCGCCCAGCTTGAAGTAGATTCCTGCAAAGGTCACAATCTGTAGAAAAGCAATCAAAAAGAACGGATAACCAGCCGATAAGGTATAGAGCATGGTTGAAATACTAAATGCTGTCGTAATAATCAATGTGATTCCAGCTCGTGTCAAAATGGTATTAAAGAGCTTTGTTATGGCTCGTTTTGACATACCATCAAATGATGGAATCATGCTTAAAATAAAGCTCACAGGCAGAAACATAGCATAGATGATAAAAAGTACCTGCGAGAAAATCATGATTCCTGTTAATAGGAATACAAATATGGAAATCCCAATATTGAAGACAAATAGGAAGAAGACTGTACCTAAACGGTTAATGGTCTTTGTAATGGTTAGATTGGTATTGCTTCTGTCTTCAATTTCTTCCGCAACAATTTTTTCTCTGTCTTCGCCATTGTTGGAATCTGGGCTGGTGGAGAGCAGGCTTTCCACACGGTCAATACCGATACTTTCAATGTCTGAACTGTTGTATTGAAGCAGTAGCCACGGTTGCTGAACCTGTATGGAAAACAGGCTATCTCTGATTAAGTCCACGCTGTCCTTGCCTTGACTATCGGAATGGGGCATGACAATCTTCGTGCCAAGTGATAAACTGGCATTACTGATGTCTGATGAAAAGTCATTGATTTTTTTAATGTAGTCGGGAGCGTAGGCAATAAAGGAAGCCGATAGGATAAACACCAGCACAAAATTCATAATGGCATGAATTGCCTTTGTGGTTTCTCTCTTTATCAGTCCCGTATAGGCAACATAAACCCCAAGAACCAAAATCAAGAGTAAGAGGAATCCAACATAGAAACCCTCTGTTGAAAATCCGTTTGCACTCACACCAGCTAAGGTCTGCATATTCTTACCAATGGAATCTGCTGTAGCGGAAATGAAGTCTAAGGAATAGGCTTCCTGTACTAAGTAACCTGTCGCATTGGAAACATACAAACTGATTGTCCAAATAAAATTGGTAATGGCATATAGTCCATACATGACCTGTTTTCCAATCCCGTCCGACCAGTTCCACGGAAGCCAGCCCCAGCTATTATCCACATAAAAATCCAGTTGATAGTTTTCAAGTGGGTATCGGCTGTATTCATTTGCCACATTGACCGTATCATCTACCAAGCTCGCAGCTTGAACCACCGTTCCCAGCATGGCTAAAAGAAAAATGGCAATCACAAGTGTGAAAGCCACTGTCATTGCCACTTTACCTAGACGTTTCAGCGTCCAGTTTGATTTTATTCTGTTTACTATTGATGGTTTCACATTTACACCTCTTTTCGCACAGGTGGTCTGGTATCAAAGGCATGGAGCAGTTCTTCAAATACAGGGTGGAACTGTATCACACCGACACGACCATATAAATCACTGATAAGGCATTGCCCGTTTTCCAAATCACGCAATCGCTTCTGATTGTTTTCGTCCTCTGGGTCTACACCAAAAAAGGCTAAGGTCTTTTTAATCTCGTTAAGGTCAGTGGAACGAAATGCAAATTTTAAGCCGAGGTTATTTTTCAGTTTTTCATCTAAGAGGTCGTCTGTATTTTGGGTCACGAAATATACCCCAGCGTTCATAGCACGACCAGCCCGAACCAGCTTCATAGATAGTGTTTTTCCTTGTGCTACCTGTAAAAAGCTCCATGCTTCGTCTAAATCTACAATCTTGAAAATGCTTCGGTCTGTATGGATAAAGTCTAAAGCAAAGGTACTAATGACAATCAGCATAGCAACGGATAAAAGCTCCATAGTGGTATATTCCTCAAAGGAAGTTTCCTTGTCGGGAAGTACCAAGTCCGCAACCTGTATAATGTTCAGTTGTTTTTCTAAGCTGATAGACTGCTCCACATAACCATTACTGAATAATAAATGTGCAAAGTCATAGTCTGTAAAACTTTCGATATGGTCGGCTATACTGGTACTTAGTGGCGTATTCTCAACCCGTAATTCCTCAATCACTTTCATCAACCCTCGTACTTCACTATTGGTTACTGCACGAATGGCTTTTCTAAGGATTGGGAAGCGTTCCCCATCACGAGAGGAAATCCCCGTAAGGAATGTCAGAATATCAATAGCCAGTGATTCAGAATCTTTGGGATTTTTCATAATCACATAAGGGTCAAGTAAGCCTTTGTTTTTCTCATCAGAAGTCAGAGTGACGATATTGATTTCATGGGAAATCTCTGGCAAGGTTTCTTTCCATCTGCCACGTTCTGCTTTTGGGTCTACAATCACTGCTTGTGCCCCATAAAGCACCGCATAATAGACGATAAGGTTATTCGCAAAGGATTTACCACCACCCAGCGAACCAACAAAAGCCGACGCTAACGCATTGGTTACTGAACCCTTAACCCCTTGACTGGCAAGAGCAGGTTTCAGATAGACATTGCGTCCAGTATCTAAGCTGTAGCCAACATAAATCCCCTCATTTTCCCCCAGCATTTGAGTAGCACCAAAACCTAAACCAGCGAGGAAATCAGAGGTCACGTATTGAATATAATCATTCATATAACGCTTGCTGGCAGGTAAAAATTCTTCATGTAAGCCGAGCATATCCCCAAATGGTCGTACCAGTTTTACGCTTAAATCGTCATAAAAATCTTTCACTTCATTACAACGACGTTTGAGTTCGTCAAGATCATTTGCTGATACCCTTACCACATAAGACAGCTTGTACATAGATTCCTTGCTTTGGTCTAAATTGGTTTCCAGCTCATTCACACTTTCCAGAGCTTCCGCCACATTGGAGCTGGTTTCATTATCACTTTGCCAAGCGTGGTTATCCAAGTCTTTCAGTTCTTTCTTTTTATTGCGGACAGTAGATAGGGCTTTACGATTCGCTACAATTTCCACATTCATTGACGTATCAATCGGGAATGTAAATTGCTGTTGCTGGTAGTAGAAGATTTCAGAGGACGGGAAGTCCAGTTCTCCGACAATGCTGTTAATGGTAAAGTAAGCTACATAGACGGTTTCATCTTCCTGCTGGATTTTCAAATATCGCTGTTTTTCTTCCACCAAACAGCGAGTAGGCTTAATCAAGTCATAGTATTTAATCAGCGTTTCATTATCCAGCTTTTTCTTTGATAGATGGTACTCATACTCTTCATAGGCAGTGCCTGTCTGTCCGTAAAGGTGTTCAATCAGATAGCCGAAGTCGTCCTTATCTAACCTGCGGATTTTGAAACGACGAGAGATTTTATTTTCTAAGAGCTTTTCCATCTTCTGAAAACGCAGGATTTCATCATTACTCATACTAACAAAATCGTCCATCAGCTTATGGTTCACATCATAGACAAAATCAGACAAAGCATTTTTTGCTTCAACGGTAAGACTTTTCATAGAAAACTCCTGATCGTTGAGAAGCAACTTAAAGCCGATAAAGAAACGGTAGTTCACTTGATTTTCGCCAATCATGGATATTAAAGCGTCTGTCTGTTGGTCGATTTTGTCATAGGCAACCGCTTTGAGCTTGCCAGTGACTTCATTTTTGGAACGCTCTTGTGCAGAACGTATGCTGGATTCTGTACTGATTTGTAAAGCATGAATTTTGCCATCACGATTTTGTGCGATAAGCTGTCTGAAAGAATCATGCACTTGTATTTTCTGTTCTGGACTTAGAAATGAGTAATTGTAAGGAACAAGCTCATAGTAAGCATAACATTCCCCGTCTTTATTCCAGACGAGATTGTTTTCAATGTATTTAATTGGATATGCCATAAAATTCACTCCTAACTGCTGTAATGGCTTCTTGTGGCTGGTTTCTGCCAAGCGTTACTTTTTTTCCTGCATAGGTCAGCTTTGGTCGCAGTGCATAAGCAATGACAGACTTCAAAAATCCATAAGGCTTTTTACCATCAAAAGTTTTTGTAGACATAAACCATGTGAAAGCCACAGGAATCCCAAAGTATTTGAGAAATGCTCCCTCTATCATGGAAAGAGGGGGCAAGTTGCCAAGTATCATCACTGCAAAGAGTGACACGACAAACCATGTCATTTGCGTAAAGGTTATGGGAAACGGAAGTCTAAAATCATTGATAGAATACAGTACCTTTTCCACAGACCAGATACTGGTATAGCTTCGTATTTTCTTCATGTAATCAATCCTTTCATAAAAAATAGGGGTAGCTGATTGAGCCACCCCGTAAAATAGAAAATCTGCCAGTAGTAATGTACCGACAGATTTAATAGACGATTTCAAAAATCCCATGATTGGTTGAGATAAACGTTCCTGAAAGGTCTAAATCCCGACCATAGGCTTGATAATCAATATAGTTTTGAAGACTAGCTGGTACTTCGCCTAAAGCACCCGTTTCTTCAATGTAGTAGCGTGCCACGTCATACATATCATCACAATCGGAATGAATGATAATATCCTCTTGATGTTCGCTTAGTTCTTCAATGCTTGAAAAATGAGTGAGCAGAGCAGATAGCTCCGATTGTAATTCTTCGGGTAATTCCGATACCATTTCCCATAGTCGATTGAGTTCGCCAATGGAAGTGTATTCGTCAACCGTAAAGGGTAACTCGTAGTCATGAATGGCGTATTCCTCATATTCATCATTCAAGCCGATTTTCTCTTTGACTTCCTCAAAGTCAATGGGAAAGGTAAACCACGCACCGACCAATTCGCCCTCATTGTATTTGCCTAAATTCGCAATATAGACTTGCATATCGTCCATATATTCACGTCCTTTCTTTGTAGAGATTCAAAAATCCCTACCGCACTTCGTTTGGTGTACCATTCCTTTGCGGAACATAAGAAAACCACTTATATTCCACAAAAGAACGGTTTTATTTAAGCACCAATAATGCGATTGAATAGCTCTAGTAAAATGTCTTTTACTCCAGCAGCGTTGAAGACTAAGCCAACCGCAATAATCGCAATAATTAAAAAGCCAATCAGTTTGCTAAACTCACGCTTGAAGCCAAGATACAAGCCAATCACAACGATTGCTAAAAGCACCAGTGATTGAGCGTTTGATAGAAACCAGTTATAAAGGTTTTGTCCAAAATTCATAAAAATGTTCTCCTCTCTATATTCAATGAATTTGTATTTGAGTTATTTTTTTGTTGTTATCACGTCCTGTTCTTTTACTGACTGTTGCTTCAAAATCTGCTTGTGTCGGTCTGTCAGTTTCGCATGGTCGAGAATGTCTTTTACAACCTGCGTCTGGTTGATTTCATCAAGTTTAATCGCAACCTTTAAGGTCGGGGCAACTTGATGAGATAGCCAGTTCAGCGTCCTTTGGAAGGAGTAAGGCTCTGGTTTTGTGGTTAGTTTTAATCGTTCACGATTGTTCCCAATAAACCAAGCCCATTCTTCATTCAGTTTCCAATCAGAACGAGGTTTGGAATCGTCTTTATCTACAAAACGGATATACCGATTGATAATTTTAAAGGCGGTATGCTCTGGATTGTCATAGACGAGTAAATCACGGACTGCATAATAGGCACGCTCATTTTTCAATCGAATCTCAAAACGGTTTTTTACTTCTGCGTCTTCAATGGGAATATCATTTTTCTTGTACTGCTCGTAGTCCTTTTCATAGATACAGAAATAAACTTCACTTTGTAATGAACCGATATAGAGGGTGTTTCCCATACATTCCTTTTCCTCTTTGCGTACCAGTTCGCCACTGCGATAGCTTTTAAAACTGCGGAAGACGGAGATACATTCTTCCTGTTGGCACTTTTCAGTGAGTACAGGGATATTCAAAATCCCTGTCTTATCGTTAATGGCAAGGTCAAGGCGTTTCATCACACCGCCAGCCACCAAAACGTCCATAAAGAACTCATACCAGCTTCTTTGTTGTGCCAGAAGATAGCTTTCAAATTGTCTGCACCCACGACCTTTCAATTCCACCAGAACTCCTTTGTCCAGTTCATGGGAGCAAAGGACGAATATGTCGCCTAAAGCATAATGCTCTGAATAAGAATAGAAACCATAGTCCTCATGAAGAAAATAGGACAGTTTCAGTTGTAAGATGTTTTCGACCACCTGCTGTACGTCTGTTGTCGGAAAGCGAATCCTTACATAATCAAACAGCATTTCAAGGGGAGCGTCGGGATTGAAGCGTTCCAGAGCTTCCCAAAGGGACTGCTGTAAATCCTCTGATGGCTTGACTTTTCCTGTTTCAATATCGCTTAGATACTGCCTTGTAATACCAGTCGCAACAGCTAAACGGTTTTGAGATAGTCCATAAGCCAAGCGTTTTTCTTTTAAATGCTGTAACCAAGTTTGTTCATTCAGTAAAAATCCCTCCAATCAAAAAGGCGTATGTCAACTTTTAAAGCCCATTTGACATACGCTGAAATTTTGTAAATCCCTTGTAACCAAAGGATTTTCTAATGTTTTTTTGACTGTTTCCTGTCGATTTGTACCCCCTGTTAGATACGGGGGGTTAAGTGCTGGCGTGGCTATTGCCACACCAGCCAGCAAGATCAGTCCACACCTGCGACTTCCGCTTCGCACGTCGCCTGCGTGGACTGTCTGCTGTTGGATAACTTTTTAATTTCCTCCAAGAAATCATATCCTTTTGGTACAAGGGGAGTATAAAACTCTGATATGACACTTGTTCCTACATCAACATAGCCACGACCTTTGATTCGCTTTAAGAAGAAATCCTTTTGTACGTCACTGCCAAACATCATGCCATAGCCCATTTCAGACATACGACCTAAAGCCACTCTGAAATTAAACTGATCACGGATTCCGTCGCCTAAATATTTTGCGTCTGGACGTTGACAAGCCAGTATTAGAAAGAAGCCAGCTTGACGACCTAACATGACAATCTGTTTCAGCTTATTCATAACTGCGGTGTTTTCTTTTGTTCCCAGCATTTCCATGAAAGCGACGTATTCATCAAAGATTAAGAAGTGTGCCGGGAGACCTAAGTAAGCATAATTTTTGCCAGTCTTATAGTTCTTCATCTGCTTCATTTCCTCACTACGTTTCATCATTTCTTCATAGAATGTTTCAATGCAAGAAAGCAAGTCTTCTTTTCTATAGTAGACATTTGCCATCACAGAACCTAAGTCCGCAAGGTCAGCATTTTTCGGGTCAAGAATATACAGTTTTGAATCTGTATGAAGCAAGGCTTCAATCAGCGTCAGTATAAAGTAAGTTTTACCGCCACCTGTACCACCAGCAATCAACATATGAGGGAGCTTATCATATTCCCACCATACGTTTTTCATTAAGCGAAGTTTACCATCTTTAGCTTCTACTTCATCAATAGAAATACGACTGGCTATGGTGTCATAGAGCAAAGTATATTCGGTTCTGTTGCAAAGTCTCAAAAAGGTCATTAGTTTTTCAAGATGATTCTTATTTAAGCAGGGATTCCTAATAGTCCTTTGATTTCTGTACAGACGGAAAAGCCAAAAAGAGACCCTTCTTTTCGGCTTTTTTTATAAATTCCTCGAATCGCTTCCATGCCTTTAATCGTGGTTGAGGCTGTTCGCAAACTTTGGTAAAATTTGTTTCTTCGCTTAATTGGACGATGGTCTTGTTCAATCAGATTATTCAGATACTTGATTGTTCGATGTTCTGTTGTTATATACAGTCCATTTTTCTGAAGCTTTCTGAAGGCACTCTTAATAGAGGGTGCTTTATCCGTTACTAGAACCTTTGGTTCTCCAAACTGGTTCTTCAGTCGTTTTAGAAAAGCATACGCAGCCTGTGTGTCGCGCTTTTTCCGTAACCAGATATCTAAGGTTAAGCCATCTACATCGATAGCGCGATATAAATAATGCCACTTTCCTTTAATTTTGATATAAGTCTCGTCCATTTTCCATGAATAAAAGGACTGTTTGTTTTTCTTTTTCCAAATTTGATAAAGAATCTTTCCGTATTCTTGCACCCAACGGTAAATTGTGGTGTGACAAACGTGAATTCCTCGGTCATACAGAATTTCCTGCACTTCACGATAACTCAGGTTGTACCGAAGATAGTAGCCGACGGCTACGATAATCACGTCTTTTTGAAATTGTTTTCCTTTGAACTGAGTCATCTTCATTCCTCCAAGCTATCTTTTTCAATTATTTTACCTCAAAATGAGCTTATCGGAAACTTTGCAACAGAACCGTATATTCCACATAGGAATCCTTTAACTCTTTATCCGTCAGCTCACAGTACAAGCCACTCTCTAATTTCTTTTCCAAGTGTAAGAGTTGGTCTTGATATTTTCCCAGCGTGATTTCCACCCGTATCTGTATCAAGCCATTTTTAAGTCGATAATACATTTTAGGGAAGTAGGTTATCTTTTCCTTTGTACGACCAGCACTATCTTTAAAGAAACCCTCTGTTTTGACCTGTTCAGATTCATACCACTTGTTTTCAAGTATCATCTTTGCCAGTTTTTGACGGTGGTAAAGTTGTTTAACCGTATCATAGCGAACCCGTTTGAATACAAACGCTACCAGCAAGCAGATAAGAATTGCGACACTGAAACTGATAATTAAATAGGGAATGTCAA
Organism: Ligilactobacillus sp. Marseille-Q7487; assembly: GCF_949152225.1. Classification (NCBI taxonomy): domain Bacteria; kingdom Bacillati; phylum Bacillota; class Bacilli; order Lactobacillales; family Lactobacillaceae; genus Ligilactobacillus; species Ligilactobacillus sp. Marseille-Q7487. Next base: position 28,744 of record NZ_CASCJC010000002.1, on the reverse strand, counting down.
TCTTATCTGCTTGTGATAGGTTAAAATCCTGCCAGTTGATCTGCTGGATTGTCTTCACATGAAACAGTCCGACAACCAGCAGGAAAACAGGCAGGAGTGACGCTATCGTAAAATGAAAGACTAAATCTTTACCAGATGGGCGAATCCTTTTACCACGCTGTTTCATGCGAAAAAGTCTCCTTTCTACCTAGCGACTATTTGTCTTGTGTCGGTTCTTTCTTTGCTTGTGGTTGAGCTTTGAATGAACTAGAATCCTTTGTCAGCACAATATCGTCTGCCTTGATATACCAGTCAACATCTGCTCCTTGATAGGTGGCAGTAGCAACGGTGTCCGCAATGGGATTGATAAGTTCCACCCGTGCGTTATAATCAAACTCTTTCAAAGGCACGCTGGCAGGAATACTTACTTGAATCATGCGTCCTTGTCCTTTGGATTTTAAGTCATAGGTACGTTCCTTGATTTCATCTGAAACCGACCCGTCTTCATTTTGGATTCTCACTTCACGACGTAGAGCAGAGAATTTCAATTCTCCAAAAGTCGTGTCTTTATCTAATACAATGCCATTTGCTAATCTCATCATTTTTCCTCTCTTTCTTTATTCTTTTATCATGTCGTCAGCATGTAAAAGGTAATTTGTAAAACCACGAGTGCCGATTTTGTAGCCCTCTGCGGTAATACGTGGATTGACTAACTTCACACGTTCCTCAAAGCCGAAATGTTTTTCGCCAGCTTCAGCAGGAAGCACCACCACAATATCATCTGCTCTTTGAACATCAGAATAGAGATTATAGCTTCTTGATAAGACAGTTAGCCGTCCGTTGATTCTTCGCTGAACGACTTTATCCTCGCCAGCAAATTCTAAATTGCCGAATGTTTTTTCCATGTTGGGAATCACAAATTTAAGTTCCATATTTTTACCTATCCTTTCTTTTTTATTGGCTGAATGAATGTTTGATGGTCTTAAAGAGTGGGGAACGACCTTTTGATTCTTGATTTTTTGTTTTCATAAGTTCACTTCCTTTCAAAATCGGGTAAAAAAATAGACACCTCATTTTTTGAAGTGTCTACCTATTAAATATTCAAATTTTATTGGAAGTATCTTTATATCTTCACTTTTCAAGGATAAATCGTCGTATCAAAGCTGATTCATAAGTAGTAAATTAGTAGTAAATTGAGTGGTTTTGACCTTGATAAAGTGTGATAAGTCCAGTTTTTATGCGGATAACTAGATTTTTATGCTATTTTTTATAAAAAAATAAAAACAGACATATAAAAATATCCATTAGAATAAAGTCACCAAACTAAATAGTTCTAAAAGGAAATTTTTATATGTCCACAATTAATTCTATATAATCAATTCTTCACTATATTAAAAAACATCGAAATCAACTCTTTTAAGGAAGATTTTTACCGAAATAAAAAACTACTTAATTGATATTAATACCAACTTGATTTGCAACTTTACAAGTTCACTACACTATTTTAGAAAATAGATATAGTCATTGACTAATTCTTTTCAATAGGTTTTAACAATCCGTGAAACTTCACGCTCACAACTACCCATTCTGATTATAATATATACTGTTTTGTATATACTACATTCTAAAGATAAATACTTTTAATCCAAAGGTTTTTGATAAAAATGACCAAAAAATGTCTCAGTTGGTAAAACATTAATAATTGCCTTAGGATCACTGTTTCGCATTAAATGTGCAATATCTTGGACTTCATAAGCTGATACAACGGTATGCAACAAACTCATCGGTTGACCACTATAGCCACCATATCCATTTAACACAGAAACTCCATGGTGATAATGTGCGATATAATCTTTAACCACCTTTTGCGGATACTTAGTCGTAACTTGAAGCGTTACTCGTTTATATCGTTGATAAAATGCCGAAATGGTCTTAGTTGAGATGAATTGAAATACAATCGAATAGCCTGCGTATTTCCAACCAAACATCGTACCAAATATACACAAGATACAAGCGTTAAAAGCAAAAACATATTCCCAAATCGCCTTACCGGTCTTATTTGAAACGTACAAAGCAATAAAATCTGTACCTGCTGTTGAAGAATTTCCGCGCAGTGCAATCACTACCGAAAAGCCATATAAAAAGCCACCAAAGATAACATTTAAAATAATGTCATCAAATAATCTAGGAAAACTTAATACCTTCAAAAAGAAACTTGTTAAAAAAACCTGACACAATGACGATACCACGAATTTATGACTGATATTTTTATAACAAATCAACGCCACCGGCACGTTTAACACGATCATCCCTAAAGACGTAGAAAAACTCACACCATATAAAGACGTGATCTTATCTAGCAAAATCGCCACACCCGTAAAACCACTCGACAACAAATTAGCGGGCTGAACGAAAACTAATAACGCATACGCTTGCAAGAAAGAAGAGACCACCACACAAACAGCCGTTAATAAATTACGAAACCATTTCTTATCTTTCATGCTTAAATCCCTAGTTTTGTTAATTCCTCAACTAACTTAACGCTAACCGTGTCGTAATCATCTTGATTAGGTGCAGACGCAAAGCAATAATTTACTGCTACACCACTTGTCGTTGGGTCATTTTCCCATGTTTTACACGATGAATGCACTTGTTTGATATTAGTATATTCAACTAATTGCATCGCATTTTGTGCATTAACTCCACTTCCCGCTAACAATTCAATTTTATCTCCATACTTTTCTTGCAAGTCTTTGATTAAATCGCGTCCATCAAATGCTTTTGCCTGTAATCCACTCGTTAAAATTCGATTAATTCCTAAAGAAATTAATAACTCAATTGCTTGATATGGATCTTTGACACAATCAAATGCCCGATGAAATACAGCTTCTTTGCCAGCATTTTTAACCAATGTAACAACTTGTTTAGTCTTAGCGACATCTATTTGATGATCTGCAGTCAAAAAACCAAAGGCTAACCCATCTGCACCATTATCCAACATATCTTGTGCATCTGCCAAAACTTGAGCAAAATCCGCATCATTATAACAAAAACCCGCACCTCGTGGTCGTACCATACAAATCACTTTTAAATCGGTATTTTGTTTTGTTAAGCGTAAAGCTCCAACTGTTGGTGTCAAACCACCTAAATAAAGTGCACTGTTTAATTCAACTCTTTTTGCTCCGCCTAAATAAGCATTATAGGCATCTTGATAGCTACCACAACAAATTTCAATCATTTTAAATTCCTTCTTTTACTACCTTTTTATTTTGCTAATTGGTAAATACTCAACGCATAAATTTTAGCGTTAGTAATCAAATCAGGAACTGTCATCCATTCGTTTGGCTGATGACCAATTCCTTTTTGTCCCGGGAACGATGGTCCAAACGGTACAATATTTGGCATCATTTTGGCATAAGTTCCACCAGTCGTTGTTACAGGCGTTCCATCATTACCCGTGACTTTTTCATACGTATCAACCAAAGTTTTCACTAAGAAACAATCTTTTTCAAACTTGACTGGATTATAGTTATCAATTAGTTCAACACAATAATCACATCCAACTGCATTTTGAATGTTTTCAATGATTTGTTGTGGTGTACAACTAGCTGGATAACTGACACTAAATTGGACAGCTGGTTTATTATCGTTTAGTAATTGATAGTTCCTAACCTCTAATAATCCAAATTCTTCATCAGTAAAATCAATGCCTAAACGCTCGCCGTTATTTTTAGCATTTAGAATATAAGTATTAACCAAGTTGAAAAATGCTTGTAAATTAGCTGTTTTATTACTGATTTTAACAACCGCACGACCACGCTCACCATAAACAACTGGATACTTACAATCTGGTGTAAAGCCCATTTTTGGTGGTTTATGCTTACTTAAATAATATTTGACATCAGCAAAACCCGTTTCTTCATTACATCCAAAAATAATCCGTACTTCATGTTTGAGCTTAATACCAAGTTGTTTTAACGCATATAAAGCAAACAAGCATGAAAGAATTGGTCCTTTGTTATCTAAGACGCCTCGACTATAAATAACATCATCTTCAATATAACCACTATATGGTGCATGTTTCCAACCGGTTCCTTCTGGTACTACATCCAAATGTCCCATGATACCGACATAATCTTCATCATTGATTTCACCATAACTTGCAAAACCTGCATAATTATCAACATTTGTTGTCGTAAAACCTAATTCATTAGCCAAGGCTAAAACGGCATCCAATGCTTGCTTGGGCCCTTTACCAAAAGGTGCATCAGGTAAACTTTCTTCTCGTACGCTTTTAATCTTAACGATATCTTGAATACTTGCGATCATTTGTTGGCTGATCTCATCGACCTTGCTTAAAATTTCATTTTCGATTTTTTCCATATTATTTTTCCTCTAATGGTGCTGTTCTTGTTGCCATATATTCATCTAACCATTCTTGAGTTGCTGGTTCATGGATGCATTTGCCAGCGACATTTTTTGTCAAATAAACAATCGGTTCTTCATTAGCTGTTGCTACTGCAAACGAAAAGCCTTCAATATTAGTAGCAACTCCCCATTGTCCTTTGTTATTCATCGCTACTAAAGACATATCACCTGCTTTACCACGGCGTTTTTTCAATTCAAGATCAAACATATTAACTGCGCGCTCACAAGCTTCTTGTGGATGTAGACCTTCTTTCATCAAACGAACAATTTCATATGAAACACAGCCTTTCATCACATCTTCACCTAAACCAGTAGCACTAGCCCCTCCGACTTCACTATCAACATAAAAGCCAGAACCTGAAATAGGCGAATCGCCAACGCGCCCTGCTTTTTTCATGAATAGACCACTTGTCGAAGTTGCAGCTGTCATTTTTCCAGCTTGATCTAAACAAATCATACCCACCGTATCATGTCCTGAATATGGTTTGATTTCTAACTGTTGTGTTTCTTTAACACGATTCTTGTAATGAATCTTAGCACGATCAGTTAACATATTTTTACGTTCAAAGCCTTCTTTATGTGCAAACTTTTCTGCACCTTCACCGACTAACAAATTATTGACTTTTTCTTGCGATAAACGACGCGCAATCGAAATTGGATTAGCAAAATCTTTGATAGCCGCTACTGCTCCAATATCTAATGTATCACCATCCATGTAAGCTGCATCTAATTCAACTTGCATCTCTTCATTCGGTAAGCCACCATATCCAACTGATTTATAGAATGGAAAATCTTCAACTGCTTTAACCGCTGTTTCGATTGCATCACCTGCATTTTGATTATCAGCTAACATATGTGCTGCTTTTTCGATTCCTTCATAGGCCATACGCCATGTTGCAATGATACCCCACATAAAATTTTTCCTCCTGTAATAAAAGGATGCGTTAAAAACACATCCTTCAAGTTATTTTATTTAAAAACAATATTCATTTGTCAATGACGTTACGTCTGCACCGTCAACTAATGCCTTAGCAAGATTACACATATTTTCTAAAGATTCATTCAATCCAATACCACCTTTTTTAGGTGTCTTAACAATATGAACTTTATCCTTATATGCAGCAATTGTCTCTTCATTTTCAACTGCCATAGCAGCTAATGCAGGAACCGAAGTTGTTTGGTTAATGTCATAAGCTACACGCGCAGCCATCTTGCCATAGTTTTGGTAATCAAAAGCTGGTCCACACATTACTACGTCAGGTTTTAGTTTATTGATCATCGCGCATAATTTACGGCTCACTTCATCTGGATTAGCTTCATAAAAACCATCACCACAATATAAACAAGCCACAACTTTAGCGTCAATTTTTTTGAGATATGGCTCCATCATAATCGCTGGTCCTACCGCATCTTTTTTAGCGGCTAACGGAATCATATGATCGTCTTTAATTCCTGCTCCAGCTTGAATTTGATCATAAATCATAATAACCTTAAGCATTTTAAATGCCCCCTAGTAAAATTTTAAAGATCATCAAACGAAATATCATCTAATGAAATATCATCATCGTCATTAGCTTCATTAGCTTTTGCTTCATCTTCTAAATATTGCTTATCCATGATTTTAATAAATGGCATATAAACAAAGACACCCAAAATCAATAATAAACCTTGTAAAATTGCACCAACCCAGTTAGTTGCAAAGAAACCAGAAATAATCAACGGCGTCGTCCATGGAATCTGAATACCATTACAAATTGGAACTAGATGAATGCTCATCGCAATATAAGAAATTACAATGTTTAAAGTAGGAACAAGAATAAATGGAATCAACATCGTTGGGTTCAACACGATTGGCAACCCAAAAATGATTGGTTCGTTAATATTAAAGATTCCCGGTACTAAAGCAAGTTTACCCAATTCAGTAATACGTTTTGATTTACAGAAGAATAACATCGCAATAATCAAAGATAGCGTTGAACCTGCACCACCAAATGTTGCAAATAAATCTTGGAATTGTTGACAAATAATGTGTCCTTGACCTTCTCCGGTCTTAAAGTAGTTTAAGTTTTCAATTGCCAATGTTTGCAAAATCGGATTAAACACGGCACCTACAACAGAGCCACCATTGATACCAAAGAACCAGAACAAATGTAAGAAGATATAAGCAATAACCATAGCACCTAAGGTATCCCCTAAGTTAAGTAATGGTGTTTGCAAGAATTCAAAGATAATTTGGAACACATTTGTTTGGAAGTAACCAAAAATCAAGTTAAGTAAAAAGAAAAAGCCCATAACAACCGTTGCAGGAATTAAAGCTGCAAAGGATTGCACAACGGTTGGTGGTACACCATTAGGCATTTTAATAACCCAACCTTTCTTTTCAACCCATGCATAGATATGGACAGAAACAAAAGCTACGATAATACCAACAAAAATACCTTTAGCACCAACCCAACCTAATGGAATACCAGCTAAAGTTGCATCTACTGTCTTTTTACCAACTTCAACAGTTCCTGTTACACTATAAGGCATAATTAAGAACCATGACATCAAAGCAACAGCAGCACCAAAAATCTTATCAGTCTTCATCTGACGTGCAAAAGAATAAGCAATACCCATAACTGCAAAAATAGCCATAATATCAAATGTTGCACTAGATGGCTTGCTGATAAATGATGCTAATGTTTCACCAGTAGCTGAGTTAATCACAATCTTTTCTAAAATTTCTGTCCATCCAGGAATTGGAAAGTTAGCAATTAACAAGAAAATCGAACCTGCAATTAAAAGTGGTGTCGAGACTAAAAAACCGTCACGAACTGAAACCAAGTACTTGTTACGACCAATGGCCTCGGCCAGTGGCATCAAGATTTTTTCTAGCTTCTTCATCATATCTAAAAAACCTCCTCCAATTATTTTTTATTTTCTTTAATTAACTTAATAGCAGTCTTTAAGACTTTTTCACCATCCATCATACCGTATGCTGCTTGATCAATCACTGCAATAGGAATTCCTAATTCACCATATTCCTTAACAGTTTCTTCATACATATAATTAACTTGTGGTCCCAATAAGATACAATCTGGGTTTAAAGTTTTAATAATTTCTCCGATTTTATTATGAGCAAAAGCCTTTACTTCGATTGGCAAATTATGTGCATTTGCCACCTCTTGCATCTTGTTAGCCAACATACTTGTAGACATACCTGCACTACAGAATAAATAAATCTTTTTCATAATTATTCCTCCTAAAAAAATTATTGTTATTTTTTAGCTAATTTGTTTCACGTGAAACCATAACTACTTTTGTTTGTGCCACATAATCATGAATTGCTTTATGCCGTTTGCCAAAGGCTACGAGCAACGCACTAATGATGCTAACCACCATTCCCACATACATCAACGGAGTTACCAACTTCACTCCTGTCAACAACTCTGCTAATTGATGCCAAATGGCACTTGCCGTCACGATAGAGCCCTCGATGATAAAAATTCCTACGATTTGTCTTAAGAGCAAATCTTTTAGTCCTACCTTAGTTCCGTTGTCTTTAACAATGGCTATCTTACACAATCTCTTACCTAAGGTTTGCCCGGGATAAATGTAAGTCGGCACAATCACAAAATAAAAAACAGCAAAAAGCAACGCTAAACTCCCGGCAAGCAACCCAAATGGGGTGGGAAACTTCAGTAAGTTTTGTTCAAGCATTGTTCGATAAAGTTTTTGCGAAACCAAGGCAATCGGTAAAGAGGTACACAACCCGCCTACATACCAATCGACCACATAGCCCGCAAAACGGCGACCAAGACTTGGTTCTTGTTGCTTCGTTTTTGCCTCTACTTTAGTGCTCACTGCGTGTCATCCTTTCACGTTAATCCAAAAATTAGAAGAAGATTAGATACCATCAATTTTGATAAACATTTAAAAATCAACGATTCTTCTTAAATAACAATAACTTAAGATTAGCATTTATATCGGTTATTTTCAATGTTTTTTAATCTTCTTGCAACTATCATTAAATAAAATCAACCGCTTACATAGACATTATACATGGTATATACTGTTTTGTATATACCTGTTTTTTATTATCTTTGAAGTGTTACTTTAAAAGTATACTTATCAGCTCGATAATGCGAAACATCATAGAATAACGGTGTTCCATTGGCGGCGTATGTCATCGATTTAACCACTAGAATCGCCTCGCCTACAGGTACTTGCAAGTTAGTAGCTAATTTTTGATCGACAACGGCTGCTTGTACTTCTTGATGTGAATAAGCAATGTCACTTTGTCGCTCGATCAATTTAAAGAGCGAACCGACCAAATCTTGGGGCGTCACCTCGCCTAAGTAACGGGCACGAATACAGATATTTTCAACGGTCATCGGGTCTTGGTCAAATTTACGCAATCTGACAATTCGCCAAACGACTTCATCTTTATCAGCTTGTAATAGACTCCAAAGTTGTTCATCATAAACTAACTTTTCAAACTTTAATAATTCAGTTTGTGAAGTTTTATTATAAAGTTTTGCTGTTTCTGAAAAGCTTAACAGTCCGCCTTTGCCACTTTGAATCTTGGAATCTTGCATCACATAAGTTCCATATCCCTTGCGCTTAACCAAGACATTTTGCTTAACCAAATGTTCGATGGCTTTTCTAACCGTTAAACGACTTACTCCAAAATCATTGGCTAATTCATATTCAGAAGGTAACTTTTGTGAGTGGACGTAAACATTATCAGCTACTCGCTGTTGCAATTTATCTGCGATTTCTAAAAAAATCGGTTGTTTTTTGGGCATCGCATCTACCTCCTAATGTAAGTCTTTGATTCCATTTTCTAAGATTTCCATTTGTAAAATTGTTTGCCATGGAGCTACAACTTGTGGTTTGTCATTGACAATCGTTTGATATAAATCATCATAAAACAAGCCATAATCGCCACGTTGTGAAACAACCTTTTCTTCATGATAATTTCCTTGCTGATCATAATAAGTTAGCGTTCCATAATGTTGGGGTAGATCCATACCAAAGTCAGGATTATTTGGCATATAAAAAAGTTTTAAATGCTCTTCTTGACGATCTTTATACTCTTTAATAAACATTCCTTTTTTGCCATAAACCACAAAACTTGGTCGTGCTTTGATTCTAAAATAGCTAGATTTAACAGAAATCTTCAAGGCGCCATAATATAAATCAAGATCAAAATAATCATTCATCTTCCCTTGGCCTAATAGTTGACGTACATCATAATTAATCCGCTCGGGCTTACCAAAATAACTGATAACTTGATCTAAGGTATGACAGCCATGCCCATAAAGATACGAAGCATCCGGATTGAATTCATGGGCAGCCTCGGGAATTTCTGGACGATAGTAATCAAAATGCATCTCAATTTCTAATAAATCTCCTAATTTTTGACTTTCGATAACCTTTTGAACAGTTAAAAAGTCACTGTCATAGCGTCGATTTTGATAAGCGCTCAAGACCAAGCCTTTTTGTTTGGCCAAATTAAAAAGTTCCTTAGCTTCTTTAGCAGTTTGTGTGAATGGTTTTTCAACTAGACAGTGTTTGCCATGTTCTAGCACCATCTTGGCATATTGATAATGAACTTGATGCGGGGTCGTAATCACGATCAGGTCGATGGCAGGATCGTTTAATAACTGTTCTAAATCAGTCGTATACTCTATCCCAGGTATTTGTGCCCAAACATCATGATTAATATGTCGTGCATAGATCGTCTTTACTTCAAATGTGGCTGGGCGTTGCAAAACAAACGGTAAATGGTATCGATTACAACTTTTCCCGTTGCCTATATAGCCAAGCACTAATTTTTGATTTTTCATCATACCATCTCCTCCATCTTTATCTTGTTATAACTATATCATAAGTTAATAAGTCTTGATATATACCAAAAAAACAGCTAATCTCTAAGATAAGCTGTTTTTCATTGTTTTATTAAAGTTGAGCACCATTAGTTGCGATAACATTTTGATACCAATAGAAAGAATCTTTCTTATAACGTTTTAGACTCCCTTGCCCATAATCGTCTTGGTCAACATAAATAAATCCGTAACGTTTACACATTTGTCCCGTGCTTGCTGCAATTAAATCAATACATCCCCATGGGGTATAACCTAACAAGTCAACACCATCATCTAAAATAGCTTTCTTAACTTGTTCTAAATGTTCGCGTAAATACTTGATACGATAATCATCATGAATTTCATTGTTTTCTCCAAGTTGGTCGATAGCTCCTAAGCCATTTTCCACAATGAATAATGGTAAATGATAACGATCTGTAAACCAGTTTAATGCATAGCGTAAGCCAACTGGATCAACTTGCCAACCCCAATCACTAGCCTTGACATATGGATTAGCCACTAAATCTTGATTTTCATTGTATAATAGATTGCCTTTGTATTTAACAGCAAATGACATATAGTAACTAAATCCAATATAATCAACGGTACCTTCTTTTAAGGCCGCTAAATCAGCTGGGGTAATATCCATCTCAAAACCTTGTGTCTCAAAATGATTGAGTAACCATTTCGGATAAAAACCATTACAATGGACGTCTGAGAACCAATATCTGGTTTGCATTGCACGTTGCGCAAATAAAATATCTTCAGGTTTAGAAGAAATTGGATAAATTGGACACATCGCAATCATGCTCCCAATTTGTAAACTAGGATCAATTTGATGACCTAAAGCCACGGCCTTAGCACTAGCGACCAATTCATAATGAGCTGCTTGATACATCAATTGTTCCTTATTATCATCCGGCCCAAAAACTAAACCAGAATCGCTATAAACAGCTCCTGCACTTTCAAAATTTGTTTGGTTATTGATTTCATTGAAAGTCATCCAATATTTAACTTTTTTATGGTAACGCTTGAAGCAAACTTCAGCAAAATTCAAGAAGAAATCAATCAAACGGCGATCACGCCAACCACCATATTCCGTTACTAAGTGATATGGCATTTCAAAATGTGATAAGGTAATAACAGGTTGAATACCGTATTTCAAGCATTCATCAAACATATCATCATAAAACTTCAAACCTTCTTCATTAGGTGTTTTTTCATCACCATTTGGAAAAATTCGTGTCCATGCAATCGATGTTCTAAAACACTTAAAGCCCATTTCGGCAAAAAGTTTGATATCTTCAGGATAACGATGGTAAAAATCGATTCCTTGATGATTAGGATAGTATTTGCCTTCTTCAATGGTTGCTGTATTTTCACGTGGATGATCCTTACTACCTAAGGTTGATAAATCAGCAGTACTTAAACCTTTACCCCCTTCACGATATCCACCTTCGAGCTGATGGGCAGCTACTGCACCGCCCCATAAGAAGTTTTCTGGAAACTTGCGTGTATCTTGTGTCATTTCTCTTCCTCCAACATAAATATATTAGGCATTTTGTGTATCTTGTTGTTCTTTTTGAGCTACACGATTAGCTGCAATCACAAATGGTAAGTAAGTTAAAATTGAGATTCCTAAACAGATAAATCCAATTACTAAACCTAATAAATTACCACCCGTTCCTAAAAATGGCATTAACGGTCCTGGAGTTGTCCAAGTTAAGCCAAAGGCCGGAGTTGGAATCAAATTCCAAACTGTAGTTACACAATATCCCACTAAAATATTAATCACTGGAGTCAAGACAAATGGTACAGCTAAAATAGGATTCATCACGATTGGTAAACCAAACATCAATGGTTCGTTGATGTTAAACAATCCTGGAACAAATGCCATCTTGGCGATTGAACGATAATCTTCCCGTTTAGAAGCAATAAAAATCGCAATCAATAAACCTAAAGTCATCCCACTACCACCCATGTTGGCAAATACGTCATTCATTGTTCCCCAAGTCACACGGTATGGTACACCCCAAGCTGTTCCATGAGCGTTGATAAATTGTTGGTTGCTTAAATCTGCCTCAGTAAAGATAACCGAACGCAAAGCATTTAATGTATTTGGTCCATGAATACCAACTAACCATAAAAGATTTTGGGCAATCGCAAACAAGACTACACTAAAGATATTAACCCCTGCCTTGCGAAGCGGTGTTTGGATTGCATCGTAGATAACTTGGTTGATACCTTCCGGTGAGAAAAGCGAAATCAAATGATTTAAAATCGCAGCTAACATAATAATAATTACAATAGGAATCATCCCATTAAATGAACGTGCAACAGCTGGTGGAACCATATCTGGCATTTTGATTTGTAATTTCTTGACTTTGAAAAGCTTTGGCAAGAATTCTCCGACTAAGCCCCCACAAATCATCGCCACAAACAAGCCTTGGGCACCTAAATAAGTCTTAGGTAAATAGTTGATTCCATCTTTGACGATTGCTGGTGTATATAAAATCATGAACACCGCAATTCCTGTCAAACCAGTCAACATTTCGTCAGCTTTGAAATGTTTAGCCAAGTTTTGCGCTACCAAATAAGCAATAAAGATAGACAAAATATCCATTGTCCCGTTTGTTACGGAATTTAACCAACTTTGTGCATCATTAAGGTTGGGGAAAAATTTAGGTAAAAATAAGATCTGTGCAATAAACCCATCCTTAGAGAAAAGCAAGTTGTTAATCAAAATAACCAAAGATGCCGCCATAGTAATTGGGAAAGTATACATAAAGGCATCCCTAATCGCAGCAACATGACGTTGTTCGTTAAGTTTAGCAGCAAATGGAACAATGCTTCTTTCCATGAAGCCATTAAATTTGTTAAACATTGTAGTCTCTCCTTTTATCAATAAATTCTGTTGATACTTACATTTTATTGAAGCGATTACAGTTCAACAAGACCTTGAAAGCGTTTAGAAACAAAGCTACGTGTTTTGTGTATGATTCCGCTTTCGGAACACTGTGTTCCATTTATTTCCCATCCAAATAAGCTAGATTTTCTAAAATACTTTCCATAATGTACAACACCGGAACTTTAGTTGTCATATCATAAAATTGGCCAATCTTATGTATCGGAACATGGTACGACAAATTATACTGACTCAAGCGTGCAATTGTACTGTTACTATTACCTGTGATGGCCACTAAACTCGCATCTGCATCATTGACAAAATTGTTCAACAACGCTATCAACTCCGGCGTTTCACCCGAATTTGAGATAGTTATCAAAACATTGTTAGTTGAGTTTTTTAGCTGTTCAGCTAGCGGATAAAATGGATCGGAAACATAAAAAGTGTTGATTTCATGGACAGCAATCTGGCGTGTTCCATAGCCTGCAAACATTGATGATGAACCAATCCCTAAAAAGATTACACTATCTGCTTCAAAAATTTTTTGTGCGACAACTTTAATCTTGTCTTCAATATCGGCAGGAAAATTCTCCTTAGTTACAAACTTCATGCCTGTTGGCTCACCAGATTTGCGACGCTGTTCGCTTTGAAATAAGACTTTAAACTCTGGAAAACTACTATACCCTAACTTATGAATGAAACGCATGATAGAACTATTGGAAACATGTGCTTCATTAGCAATATCACGCACTCGCATATAAGGTATTTTGGAACTATTATTCGTTATGAAGCGATAGATTGCCATATCAACTTCGGAGAGTTTGTCAAAATCTTTAAAACTATAAAATGACAAAGCATTCACTCCTTACATATCTTATTACTAAAAATTTTAGCATATTTTTGTGCTGATTGGCGGTTATTATTTCCCAGGAAATGATTTCAAAAAAAAACACACACCATTTCTGCGTGAAATGGTGTGTTCAATATTAACTAAGCATTATATTGTTCAGCTTGTTTTCTAGCAACACGTTCTGCAATCTTAATAAATGGCATATAAAATAATGTAGTTACAATAATAATCACAAGTTGAATAACCACAACTTTCCAATCCCCTTGACTAGCTAAAAAGCCACTAATCAAAGGAGGTGTTGTCCATGGAACCAGCACACTAAGCGGTTCTACAATACCAATCGCCGTTGCAAAATAGCCAATCAACGAACCAATTACTGGACTAAATACAAATGGGATAATCATTGGAATATTGAAAACAATTGGGAAACCAAAAATAATTGGTTCATTGATTTCAAAAACCCCTGGAACAGCGGCTAATTTAACCACATCACGATATGGTTTATATCGGCTTGAAATCAAAACAGCTAAAATCAAAGCAATCGTTAAACCTGTCCCACCCATTTGAGCGTACACTGTAACAAAATCCGAATTAATGATATGTTGTGGAGCTTTACCTGCTGCCACAGCTGCCATATTTTCATTCATGTTGACTAAGTTTAATGGATCAAGTAACGAACCGTTAATAACAGTTTGATGGATCCCTAAAGTAAACAAGAAGTTACCTGTTGAATAAATCAATAAGAAACCAAGTAAAGACGTATTCACCTTACGTAAAGGTTCTTGTACTAAAGTTGAAATTAATGTTACCAAATCTGTCCCACAAGCTGCTAGAATTGCTCCAAAAACCGCAAAAATACTTAATGTTAATAATGATGGAATTAAAACGGTAAAACTCTTACCAACAGCTGGTGGAACTTGATCACCTAAATCAATTTTAAAAGCTTTAACTTTAGACATTGCCATATATAATTCGGTTACCAAAAGACCGATAATGATCCCGGCAAACATCCCTGTTGTCCCGATATGACTATATAAAACAACCCCTGTTACTTCAACAGCCTTAGTTGCTCCTGTTGAAGTTACACTAATATTAATTGCCAACATGATAAATAAAGCTGATAAAGCAATGGCTGAAGATGAAATTGCATTTTCAAAACCTTTATTACGCGATAAGAAATAAGCAATCAGCGGTGCTATCAAAACACTAGCAATATTTAAGGTCCCATTTGAAATAGCTGTTCCAAAAACTTAGAACTTTGCTAACATATCGCCATGTAAAAACCAAGGAAAAATAACATTATTGCACAGCACGGCTAAACCAGCCAAGATAAAGACCGGCATGATTGTTGCAAACGCATCACGTAATGAACGCAAATGAACCTGGTTACCAATCTTAATCGACACTTCGGTAAACTTATCTAAAAATTTTTGTCCCTTTGTCTTGTCTGCCATAAGAAATCCTCCTTTAATCTATAAATCAATCTAAATCTTTTCCATTTGATTTAATAACTTTTTGAAGCCAATAATAACTCTTTTTTGGAACACGTTTCATATCACGCAAATCATGGTTTGTTCGGTTAACATAAACTACCCCGTAGCGTTTACGCATATCACCTTGTGAACTTAAAATATCAATTAAGCCCCATCCTAAATAACCGATAACATCAACACCATCTTCAATCATCGCAGCTTGCATAGCTTTAATATGAGCACGATGATAATCGATTCGATAATCATCTTGAATAGGATTTTGACCGTCCCACTCTTCTTGAACACCAATCCCATTTTCGATTGGGAAAACAGGCAGATGATAACGATGATAAATTTTATTTAAAACATCTCTAAAGCCATCTGGATCGATTTGCCAATTCCATTCAGTTGTTTCTAAGTATGGATTGTCTTTTTTACCGTATTGTAAATAATAATTAGGGGCTACTCCATCTGGAACTTTTGATGTATCCAATGTTGTCGAAGCATAGTAACTAAAGCTTAAAAAGTCACTACGAAGTTTAGCAATTTCTGCTAATTCTACATCTGTAGCTTTCCAATCGATATTATGTTGTTTAATATAAGCTAAATATGCTTTTGAATAAGTGCCATAAGTAAATGCATCTAATAACGTATAATTCATAAATTCATCTAATTGATGTGTCAACAAAATATCTTTAGGATGTGGACTAGCCGGATAAACTTCACTATAAGCTAACATTCCACCAATCTTAGCATCACTTGTTTCATGCAAATAATTTGCAATCGCTGCGTGGCAATACATCACGTTATGTGAGATTTGATAAAGTTCATCAACCGTTTTTTCACCTTCTAAGTAGCCAGCAATCTTAAAAGCTTCGCTCGGAGTGTGATACAAGTTTTGTTCGTTAAAAGTAATCCAATATTTGACTTTCTTAGCATAACGATCAACCATCGCTTTTCCATAGCGAATAAAAGCCGCGCTAACTTCTTTACTAACAAAGCCATTATATTTTTGAGCCAAATGTAGTGGCATATCGAAATGATACAAACAAATCATCGGTTCAATCCCACGTGCAAACAAGGCATCGATGAAACGGTCGTAATACTTTAGACCTTCTTCATTGAGTTGTCCATCACCATCTTTAACAACACGTGACCAAGAAATCTGGAAACGATACATATTCATACCTAAGTCTTTGATATAATCAAGATCTTCATCAAAATGATGATAGTTATCATTAGCAAAATGCCAGTCACTTGCATTTTCACTAGCTTTTCTTATGTCATAAACAGATAAACTTTTACCGTCTTCATTCCAACCGCCTTCAGTTTGCATACTAGAAACCGAGTTACCCCAAAAAAATTGTGTCATTACTATTAACTCCTTTCACAACGAAAAAGAAAACGTTTTCTATAATTTGATATTAAACAATTTTTCTTTTAACGTAAATAATTGTAAAATCATAAGTAAACATATAACTTTACTTACGAGGTAAAACATGAAACAGCCAAAATATATTGTTATCGCAAACGCAATCGAATCCGATATTGCTAAAGGTATTTATACCAAACAACTCCCACACATCGAGCAACTCGCTATTAAATACCAAACCAGTAAGGTTACTATTTGCAAATCTTTACAATATCTAGCAATCAAAGATATCGTTCGCCCAGTCCGTGGACACGGGTGCTATATTCAATCAGCCAACGCACGTATTATTCCTTCGATTGCTAACGCTCGAGAACATACTGGCTTTTCTGCAAGTGTTGATAATCACGGTTCTTTGCAAAGTAACATTATCTCCTTTTACACACGCTACCCAACTGAAAAAGAATGTGAAATGTTAAAAATAGCTTCACATAGATTGGTTTATGATATTATTCGCCAACGTGTAATTGATGATGAGCCTTTAATTCTTGAATACACCATCATGCCAGTTGATTTGATTCCTGGTTTGACCTTAGATATTTTACATAATTCAATTTATGCATATATTAAAAATATTCTTGGGTTAAATCTTGGAAAAGCCAACCGTATTTTTCGAGCTGATAAATCCGATGCTTTTGATGCTAAATATCTTAACTGCCAAGCAGACGATCCGGTATTAGAAGTCGAGCAAATTGCCTATCTAGCTAACGGCAAACCTTTCGAATATTCTCAAACACGGCGCCGTTATGATAAAGGTGAATATATCTTGAATCAGACATAACAAAAAACACCCCCGCTCGTCGGGGGTGTTTCACATGAAACATTTTATTCAAATGCCATCTGATTAGTGTATAAGTCATAATAAAAGCCTTTTTGTGCTAGTAATTCCTTATGACTACCATACTCTAGCACATCACCATCTTTCAGAACAACGATCTTATCTGAATTGATAATCGTCTTCAACCGATGGGCAATCACAAAGCTCGTGCGCCCTGCGATTACTGCATCCATTGCCTTTTGAATTTTTTCTTCTGTCACGGTATCAACATTTGATGTTGCCTCATCCAAAATTAAGAAGGCCGGATCCGTCAAAATCGTCCGCGCAATACTGATTAATTGTTTTTGTCCAGTTGAAAATAACGAATTTTCATCGGAAACCATTGTTTCGTATTTATCTGGTAAACTCATAATAAAATCATGAATCTGAGCTTGCTTAGCGGCCGCGATTACCTCTTCTTTTGAGGCGTTGGGCTTACCATAGCAGATATTATCGGCCACGGTCCCACTAAACAAAATTGAATCTTGTAACACGATACCGACATTTTGCCGTAGCGAAGTCAACGTATACTCGCGCACATCGACACCGTCAAACTTGACTGCTCCGGCATTGACATCATAAAAACGATTCAACAAATTCATCACGGTCGTCTTGCCTGAACCGGTTGGCCCGACTAACGCCACCGCCTTGCCCTTAGCAACTTCGATATCGATGCCATGCAAGATTTCTTTATCTTCATTGTAACCAAAATGGACATCTTCTAGGCTGACTTTGTCTTTGATTCCTGTTAAGACGCGGCCGTTTGGTACATAATCTTCTTCGTCTTGGCGCTCAATACGTGCCAAGCGTTTGGCCCCTGTCACAGCTAGTTGCATCATCGAATAAATCGCCGTCAACTGGGTTAGTGGTTGAAAATATGTTTGTGAATACTGCACAAAAGTCACGATCAAGCCTAAGCCAGCCGCCGTTTCAAAATTGCCACTCAAAACAAACAGCGAACCTGCTGCAATCACAATGGCTAAGTTTAACAATGACAAGCCTTGCATCACCGGAAATAACAAACCTGAGTAAAGTTGGCCTCGAAACATCGTTTGCCGCACCTGATTATTATATTTCTTGAATCCTTCAACTGAAGATTGTTGCAAACCATTAGTAATGATGACTTTTTGTCCGTTGATTTGTTCATTAATATAACCATTTAAACTACTGATATCTTCTTGTTGACGATCCAAATACGTACGTGCCTTTTTCATGATAATAAAACTAACTAACACAACGATTGGTGTAGAGGCTATTGTAATTAAGGCCATAGGTGGACTAACTAAAAACATCATCCAAATCGTGCCGATAAATAAAGCCCCCTGTGAGATGATCTCAAAGACTGCATTATTCATTGCATTAAAGATATTATCTAAATCTGAGGTAAATAACGATAAAATCTTCCCATCTTGATGTGTGTCAAAATAACGAATTGTCATTTTTTGAAGTTTGGCAAATAAATTGATCCGCATATTATTAGTCGAATGCGCATTGAAACGCGAAGTCACTACCCAAGCAATCAAAATCGTAATTGTAGTCAATAAAAAGTAGATTGCTAATAATTTTAAGGAAGCCTCGAAATGTTCAAAACGCGTTACTTCCCCACTTTCAACAAACTTAGTCAATTCGGTGACCGCTTGACCTAAATATGTCGGTGCTAAAACTTGCGCCCAAGTCGATACGAGCGTAAAACCAACAACTACTAAGATTCCTTTCCAATATGGTTTCAAATACTTAGTAAAATAACTCATTGCCGTTTTAAAATCATTCATCTGCTCACTTCCCTTCTATTGCACTATATCTAAGTGCTCTTTAGCCTTTTGTGTCGCATAAATTTCTTGATAAACTGGCGATGTCTTTAATAACTCTTGATGTGTTCCACAACCGATTAAACGCCCTTCATCTAAAACCAAGATTTGATCGGCATGCAAAACGGAGATGATTTTTTCTGCAATGACAAATGTTGTCGTCTCTTTTAGTTCACGGTCTAAAGCTTCTTGAACCAATTTTTCAGATTTAGCATCTAAAGCAGATGTTGAATCATCTAAAATCAAGATCTTAGGCCGACCAACAACCCCTCTTGCGATTGAAAGACGTTGCTTTTGTCCACCAGAAAAGTTCGCCGAGCGCTCTTGAACTTCGTGTTCAAACTCATCTGGATATCTTTGAATAAATTCCGCCGCTTGTGCGATTTGAGCTGCACGGTTTAATTCTTCATAATTAGCATCTTTTTTACCTTGACGTAAATTACTTTCAATTGTTCCCGAAAATAAAATTGCTTTTTGTAAAACAAACGAAACGGTCTTTCTTAAAGTCGGTTCACTAATCTCTTTTAGATCATGACCACCAATTTGAATTGTACCTTGGTCTGGATCGTATAAACGTGCAATCAATTGGGCAAGTGTCGATTTACCAGAGCCCGTTGCCCCAACAATCCCTATCATCTGACCACTTTTAGCCGTAAAACTGATATTTTTTAACGTTGGTTCCGTCGCATCCGGATAGCTAAATGTTACATCGTTAAAAGTTACGCTAGCATCTAAATCATAATCTGGTGCATTTTGATTAAAATGTAGATCAGGTGTAGTCTCTAACACTTCTTTGATACGTTTTAGTGAGACAAATCCACGTGTAAACTGCATCAATGTCATTGCCCCGATTAGAATCGAAAACATCAATTGTTGCAAATAAGTTACGTACGAACTAATGGCTGCAACATCTTTAGGATAATGACCGATTGTTTGCCCGATAATGTAAATTGCCAAAATAACCGCAAAATAAGTTGCCAACATAAATGCTGGAAAAGTCAAAGAAAACAAATAACCAATCACTAAATTCAATGAGTTTAAATCATTAGAAACACTATTGAATTCCTCTTCTTCTTGGGCTTGTTGATTAAACGACTTAACAACACGTATTCCTTGAAGTGTTTCTTTAGCCAATGTATTGATTTTATCCATGTATTTTTGGAAGCGATCAAACAATTTTCCCATTTTATAGGCAGTCGCACCGGCCACAATGGCAATCAAAACTACCATCATAATCTCAATCCACCACAATCTAGGTAAGGTCACATATGCCATGGTGAACGCTCCAATGAAAATAATTGGAATCCGTAACAGCTGCATAAAACAAGTCATCACCAAGTTAGTCACCTGATTCATGTCGTTGATTAAACGTACAACTAAACTACCTGGTGAAAATTTTTCAATATTGCCAAATGAAAAGCTTTGAATTTTTTCATATAATTGTTGTCTTAAATCACTAGTCACACCTTGTGCTAGTTTAGATGCAAAATAAACATTTGCAATCCCTGCTCCAATCCCGATTAATGCTAACACAATCAATCCTATACCATAAACTTTCACTTGCTCTTGTTGATTAGCTAATAATGCATCTAACACATTTTGTAATAATTTAGGTTGCCATACCGAACTTAAAGCCACAATGATGATGGACAAACTTGCCCCTAAAGCACTCATCTTATAGCGTTTTAAGTGTGGCCATATAATCTTCATTTCAAATTCTCCTTTCGCTTATTTCCCTTGCTTGTGCCAATAAGCTTGGGCTTCTTGTTCAAAAATATCTCCATAAAGGCGTAACAGCGCTAATAATTCTTCCAAGCGTTTTATACCTAATTTGCGCAAAACCGTCTCTTCTAACTCAAACAATGGTGCAACTTTTTGCATAGCATATTCGTGCCCAGCTGGTGTCAAAGTCACAATCTTACTGCGATGATCAGCACTATTTTCACGCAATACGACATAACCTGTCTTTTTTAATTGTTGCACACCTTTATTTATTGATTGTTTAGGTAGATTAGTTAATAATACAAGATTTTTTTGCGTCAGCTCAGCACTCGCCAATAATTCATATAAGATAAAAAGCTGATAGATTGGCAAATCAACCCGTCGTGCCCAATCTTCATAACTACGATATCCTCGCACAATCTCCGTATCTAATTGCTTTTGTTTAGCTTTAGCATCAAAGTTTTTTTCGTTCATTTTATTAAGTTCACCCCAAAATAAAATAGTCCCTACAAGGACTAACTATTTCTAGAATAGTCTTTGTAAGGACTAAAGTCAAGGTTATTATAAGTTATTTTTTATTTTCTTGCGTAACTTGTGAAGTATCTCCAGTTCTAATAACATAAGTTACTTTATCACATCTGATAGTAGTTACAGAATAATGTAATACTTTTTCATCCAAGCCATAACCTATTTTTTCTACATAAAACATTGGATCTCCCATTAAACAATTTAATAAATCTGCAGTCTCTCGATTAGCAACCGATCCATTTATTTCAAGAATTGAATAATCCAAAGTTTCATTATACTTATCTGCTAAAATGGTGTATAACGATTTTCCAGCTGTTAAATCACTCATAATTCCCGGAAATAATTCATCCGAGATATACGTGTTATCTAGACCTATTGGTACTCCATCTGCTAATATTACACGAACTACATGAGTAAGTGGTGCTCCTAATGAAACATTCAATTTCTTTGCAATTTTTTTATTTGCTTTTTCATAAGTAGCACTTATTATTTTATGTTCCGAAATATGACCATTCTCAGATAAAGATTTATCAAATCCTCTCGCCTCTTTCAAAGTATATTTCTCATTTTCATATGAAACAAAAGTTCCTTTTCCTTGAATACGAGTTATCCATTTTTTTTCTACTAAATTACTTAAGGCCTTACGAACAGTAATTTTACTAACTCCATAGATTTCACATAACTCTGACTCTGTTGGAAGCTTATCTCCTGACATATATTTTTTAGTAACTATATCTTGCTTTATCATTGCTTCAACCTGTTGATATAACGGTTTTGTGCTATTAATGTCCATTAAAACTACCTCCTTTGATATTTTTAATAAAAAAGTATTCTTGAATTTACATATCGAGTCTTATTATAACATAATAAGACTTTTACATTTTAATCATAATATTTATTGAAAAAATATAAACAAACACCCAAAAATCGCTTGCAAAAATATCTCTAAAGATTATAATACATTATATAATGATATATATTAAGGGGGTATCTCAAATGAGATCAGAACACTTATCACAAATCACTCAAGCCATCAACGAACTTAAAAATCGGTCAATTAATACCGTTTACTTTGTTGCGTGTGGTGGTTCCCAAGCCGTTTTGATGCCAGGTAAATATATCTTTGATAAGGAGACTACTATTCCTAGTCAAGTTTATAACGCTAATGAATTTGTTTATGACACACCAGCCTCATTAGACTCACATTCTCTTGTCATCACCTGCTCACATTCTGGTAATACACCCGAAACCGTCGCTGCTACCAAGCTCGCTCGTGAAAATGGCGCATTAACAATTGCTCTTTCAAACCTTGAAGGATCTGAACTGTGGAATGCTGCTGAATTTCCTGTTCATTATGACTGGGGAACTGATGTTAGTGACAGTGATAAAAATAAAGGTATTTTCTACGGTGTGCTTTTTAAAGTTCTTGAACTCCTTGCACCAGATCAAAAATGGGCAACTTGCTTTGAAGCACTTGATTTACTCACAGATCTAAGTACTCAAACCAAAAAACAATATAAAGATGCTGCCACAAAATGGGCAATAAAAAATAAAAGAAAAGATACCATCTATACCATTGGTAGTGGTCTAAACTATGGTGAAGTTTATTCAACCGCTATGTGTTGGTTTATGGAAATGCAATGGATTAATTCAGGTTGCATCCATTCAGGCGAATATTTTCATGGCCCATTTGAAATAACTGATTTCGATGTACCATTCTTGTTAGTTAAAGGTATTGGTAAGACCCGCTTCTTAGATCAACGTGTTGAAAACTTTGCAACCAAATATTCTCAAGATGTTTTAATCTTAGACCAAACAAATCTACCATTAGCATCTGTTCCTGAAGAAGCTAAACCTTATATTGCAGCTATCTTATCTGGGGTGGCAATCAGAGTCTTTGTTGAAGCTATTGCATATCATCGTGGTCATTCCCTTGATGTTCGCCGTTATATGTGGCACTTGGAATATTAAAATGAGAACAAAACTTGCTATTTTTGATGTAGATGGTCTTTTATTAAACACTGAAAGAATATGGGAACAAGTTTGGCATGATATTGCTCTTTCATATGATTTCACAACTCCTGGCGAGCTTGTCTTTCGCAAATTGATCGGCAGATCTAGTAAAGATGTTCGTAATATATTAAAAGAGTCTATGTCAGATAAACAAATTAACATTGAAAGTTTACTTCTTGCGGTTAAAAAAATAGGTATTCAACGGATGGAAACATCATTAACTCTTCAACCAGGTGCAACAGAGTTATTATCTTATCTCAAAAAAAATAACGTTACATTAGGGATTGCAACTTCTATAGAATACTCACTAACTGCAGAACGACTTCAAAAAGTTGGGATTTGGGACCTTTTTGATTATGTTTGTTGTGGTAACCAAGTAAAAAATGCCAAACCTAATCCCGATGTGTATTTACGTATTCTTCAAGAAAGCTCAATTTCACCTTTAAACACTATAGCTTTTGAAGATTCTCCGGTTGGTGCTCATGCTGCATCCGAAGCAAACCTGCATTGTTTCATAGTCCCTGATATTTTAGGAAAAGAACATTTTGAAGATAATGATAAATATCATTTTCTCTCATGCCTTTCAGATGCTTGTTCTGTATTGAAATGAATTTTGTAAAATATCCTAACAAATATTAAATACAAATCTTTTTGTTAGGATATTTTAATAATATTAAAATATTATGTACTTTCTCCTTTAAAGATATTATAATATATTATAATATCATAAAATAATTGTATATCTTACAGGAGGTTGTTATTATGATTAAATTAGTTCGTGTCGATCACCGTTTACTTCATGGTCAGGTTATTTTCTCATGGACAAAGTATTGTTCAATAAATCATATTGTTATAGTTGATGATGATATTCCTAACGATCCGATTCGCTCAATGGCTTTAGGTTTGGCTAAACCTGCTGATTGCTCATTAGATATTATCTCTTTTGATAAATTACGTGCAAATATTGATGCAAATTCTTCTAAAAATATCATGATTATCATTAAAGGCGTTAAAGAAGCTGCCAAAGTATCTGAAATTTTACCAGAAGTTCAGGAAATCAATTACGGAGGAATAGCCAAAAAAGAAAATAGCCAATCTTTTGGACAGGCTGTTTTCTTAAATTCTGAAGAACTCCGAATAACAAGAGATTTAATTAATAAAGGTCTCAAGATCTTTGTTCAACAGATTCCTAGTTCTTCTATTGAAGCAACTGAATTTTAATATACTGCTTTATAAAAACAACTTAAAATCAAGGAGGGTTTCATATGCTCATAAAAGCCATTTTAATTGGACTTGTTAATGTTGTTGGTGTTATTGACTCTCGCCTAATTGGGAGACAAAACATCGGTCGTCCACTTATCTTGAGCACCCTTGCTGGTCTCGTTTTAGGAGATATTCATACTGGCATTGTGCTCGGAGCTTCTCTTGAGTTAATTTCTATGGGTTTTGTTGCTATTGGGGCCGCTGGACCTCCCGATATGCAAATCGGTAGTGTTATAGCTACTTCCTTTGCAATCATTTCTAATTCTTCTACAGAAACAGCCCTCACGCTTGCTATTCCTATCGCTGTTGCTGCGGAGTTTTTAGGGATTTTGATGCGCATTATTATTGCTCAATTTTCTCATGTTGCTGATAAGGCTATTGATGAAGGTAATTTTAAAAAGACTCGTATTATCCATATCGGTTGGTCATTTACATTAAATTCTTTAATTTATTTCATTCCTGTCTTCTTAACAATTTACTTTGGTGCTGGAATCGTTAAAGATGTTGTAGATGCTATTCCAGATTTTATTACAACTGGCTTATCTGTAGCAGGTAATTTACTTTCAGCCTTAGGTTTTGCTATGTTATTGAGTACTATGCTTTCTAAAAAACTCTTTCCTTACTTTCTATTTGGATTTTTAGTAGTTGCATACTCCCACTTAGATTTGATTGGCTTAACTCTTTTTGCTGGAATCTTAGCATTTGTTATCGATAAAGTTACATTTGGACAAAAAAAGGAGGCCTAGGCTATGGATATTGAAAACAAAGAAAGCATCATCACAAAAAAAGATTTGCGTAGAATCTTTCTACGTTCTATGACCATTATGTGCTCTTGGAACTACGAACGTCAGATGCATATGGGATTTTTGTTTGGAATGGCGCCTATTTTGGACAAATTGTATAAAGATGATGAAAAAGCAAAAAAAGAAGCTTATCATCGGCACATGGAGTTTTTTAATTGTACTCCTCAAATGACATCTTTTATCATGGGTTTAGCCGCTTCGATGGAAGAACAAAATGCTACCAGTAAAGATGGCTCTTTCCAACCAGAATCAATCTCTATGATAAAAACTAGTTTAATGGGACCATTTTCAGGAATTGGTGATAGTTTCTTTCAAGGAACTTTACGCATCATTACTTTTGGTATTGGCCTTTCATTTGCCAAACAAGGAAGTATCCTTGGACCTCTTTTAGCTGTTGGTCTTTTTGCTATTCCTTCTTTACTTACAGCTTATTACGGAGCATTCTTAGGATATAACTCTGGAAGCAAATACTTAACTAAATTGTATCAAGAAGGATTGATGGATCGTGTAATGCAATTTGCTTCAATCGTTGGTCTTTCAGTAATCGGAGGGATGGTGGCTAGTATGGTTTCTATATCGACTCCTATCAAGTTTAACTCAGGTGGTACTAAACTTGTCTTACAAGATATGTTAGATTCTATCTTACCAGGTATGCTTCCATTTATGTTTACACTCATTGTCTACTGGTTGATTCAAAAAAAAGTAAATACCAACGTTTTGCTTTTTGGAATCATCATTTTTGGATTAGTTGTTGGTGCGTTAGGAATTATTAAATAAAATAAAAAGTGGTGATGAAAACAAAAAATTCATCACCACTTTTTTATTCAAAAAATTCCGTCAGTATTTCTTGTCTTGTTTGTATCCATTCAGTATTTTTGCGTGTTGGACAGATTCGATTGGTCAAACAAATCAACCCTCGTTTTCGTTGTAAATCAAGTGCAAGCACTGGGCCAGTAAAGCCCGTATGCCATAGTTTAGTTGGCTGATTTTGCCATACTTGCCAACCTAGTGTACGTGTTTCAAAGCACTGGTCTTTTAACAATGTAAAAATTTCTGGCGATAAAATTTGTCGTTGTTGAAAAATTCCATTTTGCAAATACATGTGCATAAAATTTGTCAAATCTTCAAGTGTACTAAACAAGCCCGCATGACCACTGACTCCACCTAATCGGTAAGCTTTGCCATCATGCACTACTGCACGAATCAAACCTCCTCGCTTTGCTTGATATTCGGTTGGCACAACGTTTAGTGTAAGCTGTGGTTTATACTGTGTGCTTGCCATTTTAAGTGGAGTGCATACATTTTTTATAATACTTTCGTCTAAATCTCCATCAATTGTTGCGATTACCCAACCTAACAAAATAAAACCTAAATCCGAATAGCAAACACTTTTTTTCATTTTAGCCCGTGGCATCGTATTTTTTATGGCCGTTATCAATTCTAATCGTGACAAATTATGATAGTTTGCTAAATCAGCCGGTAAACCACTAGTGTGCAACAACAAGTCTTTAATCTTGATGTGTGGTGCAGCCAAATCAAAAACATAGTTTCCTATCTCATCTTCAAGGCTTAACTTTTGCTTTGCCAACAATTGCAAGATTCTTGTCGTCGTAGCAACTACTTTTGTTAGTGAAGCTAGATCATATTGCATCTGAGGAGCAATGGCTATTTTTTGCTCTCCACCCTGCATTCCTAAATATTCTAAATCAGTCTTGGTCGGAGTCAATAAGGCATATGAGACACCATGAATTTGCTTAGTAGTAACGGCTTGTTGCAATCTTTTAGTTAATGCTTCCATTTACTTTTCCTCTTGTTTTAATACCAGGCTAATTTGACCATTATTTTTTGCTAATAGGCGCTTAGCTTCATCTAAAGAACAACCACGTTTAGCCATCACGATTGCACTTGCAACTCCTTGGTTACTTTCGCTTAAAAAATCAGCAGCTTGTTTTGGTGAGCAATTCGTCGCTTGTTTGATGATATTAAGTGCTCGTTGCTGTAATTTTTCATTAGTAACCTGTACATCAACCATCAAATTTTGATAGACCTTGCCCGTCTTAATCATGATTCCTGTCGACAACATGTTTAAAATCATTTTCTGTGCACTCCCCGCTTTCATTCGCGTTGAGCCCGTGATTACCTCTGGTCCGGTAACAGCTTCAATCATCACATCAGCAAACTCCCTCATCTGACTATCAGCAACACAAGCAATTCCAATTCCTAAAGCCTGTTTTTCTTTGGCATAAGCTAAGGCTCCTAAAGCATATGGTGTGCGGCCACTAGCTGCTAGACATATCACGATATCCTTGGTACCTAAATTGACCTTTTTCAAATCGTAGCCCGCTTGCTCAAAGCAATCTTCAGCACCTTCGATTGCTTGATACATCGCCTTATCTCCACCAGCCATTATTCCAAAAGCTCGGGTTGGGCTAACGCCATAAGTTGGATTTAATTCAACTGCATCTAAAACACCTAAACGCCCTGAAGTTCCTGCTCCACAGTAAATCAAGCGTCCACCTTGCAAAAAACGCTCACTTGCCAAATCAATGGCTCGGGCAATTTGGTGACTTTGAGTTGAAACAGCTTGCGCTACTTTTTGATCTTCACGATTGATGGTTTCAACTATTTCTAAGGTCGTCATCGTATCGATATTTAACGTATCTGCATTACGTTTTTCAGTCGTTAACTCTTCAATTTGCATTTCAAATATTCCTCCAAAGTCAAAAAGGCACCAAGGCCTACTACCTTGGTACCTTTTAATGATTATTTTTTATCTAACCATGAATGAGCGGTCTTTTCTAAGACTGCATTTAATTCTTCAATGTTTGTCTTGCCTTGTGTTTGGCACCATTCGATAGCTGCTTGTTCGCCTTTT
>NZ_CASCJC010000001.1:1642500-1824649 GCF_949152225.1 Ligilactobacillus sp. Marseille-Q7487 | reverse complement strand
TCTGGCTTTCGGTAAGCTAGACAAAACGGACAAAATAAAAATTGGCAAGGGTTTAAAGGTGGAGATTTTTTGAGTGATCTTCTCAAAAAATACTACCTGTCCCTTGCTGATTTTTAAACGAGCACGAGAGCAAAACCCCCCTTTGCTGAGGTGGCAGAGGGCAGGTTTTTTTGTTTCTTTTTTCTCGTAAAAAAAAGAAAGGTCTTAAAGGTTTTATGGTTTTGGTCGGCACTGCCGACAGCCTCGCAGAGCACACACTTTATGAATATAAAGTATAGTGTGTTATACTTTACTTGGAAGTGGTTGCCGGAAAGAGCGAAAATGCCTCACATTTGTGCCACCTAAAAAGGAGCGATTTACATATGAGTTATGCAGTTTGTAGAATGCAAAAAGTGAAATCAGCTGGACTAAAAGGCATGCAATTTCATAATCAAAGAGAGCGAAAAAGTAGAACGAATGATGATACTGTCCCTAAGACCGTACTAACAGAAGAACAGGAAGAAAAACTGTTAGCCTTTGCAAAAGCTGATAAAACCTACAGCAAAAATTATGATGAAATTCTGATACTCTTAAAAACAGGTCTTCGTATTTCAGAGTTTGGTGGTTTGACACTTCCAGATTTAGATTTTGAGAATCGTCTTGTCAATATAGACCATCAGCTATTGAGAGATACTGAAATTGGGTACTACATTGAAACACCAAAGACCAAAAGTGGCGAACGTCAAGTTCCTATGGTTGAAGAAGCCTATCAAGCATTTAAGCGAGTGTTAGCGAATCGAAAGAATGATAAGCGTGTTGAGATTGATGGATATAGTGATTTCCTCTTTCTTAATAGAAAGAACTATCCAAAAGTGGCAAGTGATTACAACGGCATGATGAAAGGTCTTGTTAAGAAATACAATAAGTATAACGAGGATAAATTGCCACACATCACTCCACATAGTTTGCGACATACATTCTGTACCAACTATGCAAATGCAGGAATGAATCCAAAGGCATTACAGTACATTATGGGACATGCTAATATAGCCATGACGCTGAACTATTACGCACATGCAACATTCGATTCTGCAATGGCAGAAATGAAACGCTTGAATAAAGAGAAGCAACAGGAGCGTCTTGTTGCTTAGTAGTACAAATGAATTTACTACTTATTTACCACTTCTGACAGCTAAGACATGAGGAAATATGCAAAGAAACGTGAAGTATCTTCCTACAGTAAAAATACTCGAAAGCACATAGAATAAGGCTTTACGAGCATTTAAGAAAATATAAAAAGATAATTAGAAATTTATACTTTGTTTTTATAAAAAAATTAGGACCGCTAGAAATTCTATCAGTCCTAAAAATTATAGAGCCATCAATTTTATTTTTAAAAATTCGCTCAGCTATTTTTATGTCCAGACTGGCTTTTTTCCCAGCTCTTGTGTTGCAATATTTGGTAAGGAGAGTGTCTGCTAGTGAATATTAAAGAAGATGGTTTTATCAATATAGTTCTACGAATCAAATGGTTCAGGTTTATATCAAATGATCGGTAA
Source organism: Ligilactobacillus sp. Marseille-Q7487 (assembly GCF_949152225.1). Taxonomy (NCBI): domain Bacteria; kingdom Bacillati; phylum Bacillota; class Bacilli; order Lactobacillales; family Lactobacillaceae; genus Ligilactobacillus; species Ligilactobacillus sp. Marseille-Q7487. The sequence goes on along the minus strand of NZ_CASCJC010000001.1, from coordinate 1,823,111 downwards.
TGCTTGGGAATGGGTGTAGTATCTGTCTTGGATAGATCTGGAAGCTTTTAAGGGAAGTATCAGCAAATTGATGATGAGATGTCTACAACTTTTGGAGGCGTTAAAAATTAATATCTGCTAACAGTCGGTTAAAATCGACTGTTTTTCGATAAGAAAAATATTTTATTTTTTTAGCACTTATGTTGACAGAGTGCTAAAATGGTGTTATTATAATATCGTAAGCTAAACAAGCAGATAGCTAGCAGATTTGAAAATCAAATAAACAAGTTAAAGGCACTGGCTATTTGCTAAGTGCCTTTTATGTTTAGCAGTAAAATTAGAGAGGGGTTTTAAGTTATGAACAATTTTTCCAATTCATTTTTTAATGACAACATGGACGACTTCTTCAATGAAGTTTTAAACAAAATGGGTGGTAATCAAGCAAGTGCACAATATATCGTCAATGGGCATAAGATGACACCTGAAGAATTTGCACAATATCGTGCTACTGGCAAATTACCCCAACAAAGTGATTGTGAAATTCCGGTCCAAACCACTAATCAAACAGCGATTAAGCAAGGTGGTATCTTAGAAAAATTAGGACGCAATTTAACTAAAGAAGCTAAAGAAAATCTTTTAGATCCAGTAATTGGTAGAGAACATGAAATTCAAGAAACTGCCGAAATTTTAAGCCGTCGTACCAAGAATAATCCTGTTTTAGTTGGTGATGCAGGGGTTGGTAAGACTGCTGTAGTTGAAGGGTTAGCTCAAGCTATTGTAGCAGGCAACGTCCCAGCTGCTTTAAAAGATAAGCAAATTTATTCAATTGATTTATCAGCTTTGGAAGCTGGGACACAATATCGGGGATCGTTTGAAGAAAATATTCAAAATCTGATTAAAGAAGTTAAAGCTGCTGGAAATGTCATTTTGTTCTTTGATGAAATCCATCAAATTTTGACAACCGGTAGTACAGGTTCTGAAGAAGGTGGCAAAGGTCTAGCAGATATCATCAAACCAGCTTTATCACGTGGAGAATTGAGTGTTATCGGAGCGACTACACAAGATGAGTATCGAAATACAATCATGAAAAATGCAGCTTTAGCTCGTAGATTTAATGATGTAGTGGTTAATGAACCAGATGCTAAGACAACATTTGATATTTTATTAGGAATCAAACCACTTTATGAAAAGCATCATCATGTTGAATTGCCAGATAATGTTTTAAAAGCTGCTATTGATTATTCGATCCAATATATCCCACAACGCTGTTTACCTGATAAGGCCATTGACTTGTTAGATATGACAGCTGCTCACTTAGCTGCTCAAAATCCAGTAGTTGACAAAGTTGATTTAGAAAAGCAAATCAAGAAGCTTAGTGATCAAAAGCAAAAAGCTGCAGAAAATGAAGATTTTGAAAAAGCAGCAGCTCTAAAAGAACAACTAGAAAAATTAGTTGAGCAAAGCAAAGATGCTACTGTCCAAGCTAAAATTGTTGCAACACCAAATGATGTATCTCAATCGGTTGAACGTTTAACCGGAATTCCTGTTAGTCAAATGAGTGCATCAGACATTGAACGTCTAAAGGGAATGAATGACCGTCTTAAAGGTAAGGTTATTGGACAAGATGAAGCTGTAGAGATGGTAGTTAAAGCGATTAGACGTAATCGAGCTGGGTTTGATGAAGGAAATCGACCAATCGGAAGTTTCTTATTTGTAGGCCCAACAGGTGTAGGTAAAACTGAATTAGCTAAACAACTAGCTCTTGATTTATTTGGTAGTAAAGACTCCATCATTCGTTTGGATATGTCAGAATATTCTGATCGTACAGCGGTTTCGAAGTTAATAGGGACAACAGCTGGTTATATCGGATATAACGACAACAGTAACACTTTAACTGAACGTGTTCGGCGTAATCCATATGCAATCATCTTGTTAGATGAAATTGAAAAAGCTGACCCACAAGTTTTAACCTTGTTGTTACAAGTTTTGGATGATGGACGTTTAACAGATGGCCAGGGTAATGTAATTAATTTTAAAAATACGGTTATTATTGCTACATCAAATGCAGGATTTGGCAACGAAGCCTTGCTAGGTGATGCGGCTAAAGACCAAGTGTTAATGGATAAGTTGGCACCATTTTTCCGACCTGAATTCTTGAATCGCTTTAATGGGATTGTTGAATTTAGTCATTTGAGTAAAACAGATTTAGCGCAAATCGTGGAGTTGATGTTAAGTGAAGTGGCCCAAACGCTAGCTAAGAAAAATATTAAATTAGAAGTTTCTGAAACGGCCAAGGAATGGTTGATTGAAGAAGGTTATGATGAAGCGATGGGTGCACGACCATTGCGCCGTGTTATTGAACAAAATATTCGCGATGAAATCACCGACTATTATTTGGAACATCAAGATGTTAAGGAGCTTAAGGCTGATTTGGTAGATGGTGCTATTCAAATTAGTGCTGCTCAATAATAAAAAGGTCCTGTAATTACAGGGCCTTTTTTATTATTGAAGAGGAATTTCTTTATAAGCAAGACGGTTAATGATGGATTTGTGCTGTGGAAACTTAGCCAGTAAGGTTGATTGATCAAACAATTTAAAATCTTCATAGCTAAAAGCTGGTGAGACCATACAGCTAACGACCGCAAATCCATGTTCAACAGTTGATCCAAAGATACTACCAGCAGGGACGAGAGCTTGTAAGACTTGACCTTTGGCGGGATTATTTCCTAGGTTATATTGATAATATTGCCCATCAGGACTGATGACATGAACTGTTAAGACTGCACCAGCATGGTAATACCAAACCTCATCGGAAGTTAATTGATGAAAATGTGAAGGGCTTTCAGGTGTCAACATGAAATAAATACTACTGTACAGGGGTTTTTGTTGACCGTCCAAAGCGATTGTATGAAGTGGAGATTGTAGCATTTCTTTGAAGTAACCACCTTCCGGATGTGGTTGTAAATCAAGTGCTTTGATCCATTCTTCTTTTGTTTGCATATTTATTACCTCGTAGTTAGATTAATTATCTTTATTTTAGCATAGTTTTAGCCATGGCCATAGGGTGTGTGAAGTCGTAATAGAGGTGTGTATATTAAAGTTTATTATATTTAAAATGTAGTTGTATTTGATTTCGCTTTCAAAGTTGTGCGATAATAATTTCTAGGAAGAAATGAAGGGGTAGATAGCATGTTTAAGATTAAATCAAATAAAGAGATTGCTACCAAGGCTAATCAGCTTGTAGAAGTCTTTAAAAAGCAGTATCAACCGTCAAATATTAAGATTGACATTTTCTTAAATCAGGCCCAACAAGCTTTGAAAGAACGCCAAATTGCGCCACAAGTTATTATGGAAAAGTTCGTTAAAGGTGTTTATGATGTAGTCTTAAAAGAAAAGATTACCATTGGGAATGAAGCCTTTAAGACACTCAAAGCAATGGAAGAATTAGCACGTCAACGAAGCTGGTGGCCATTTAAAAAATACGATCCTTGGAATTAGAAAATGGGCGAAATGTTTGTTTTTTAAATAGGATCGTTCGTTTATATTTTTAAACTTGTATATTTGTTGGGATAATATTCGTCTTTTGCTTGAATATCGACCTTGGATTTGCTACAATTATCAAGGTGTGTGTGAAATTTTAAGACACACAAAAAAGCATGCAGAAATTTAATGAGGTGAATGAGATGTCATCAGTAGTTATTGTAGGTAGCCAATGGGGCGACGAAGGAAAGGGTAAGATTACAGACTTTTTAAGTCAAGACGCAGAAGTAATCGCACGTTATCAAGGGGGCGACAACGCTGGTCATACCATCGTATTTGATGGTGAAACTTATAAGTTGCGTTTAATCCCATCAGGAATTTTTTATTCTGATAAGATTAGTGTGATTGGTAACGGGGTTGTAGTTAATCCTAAATCTTTGGTTGCTGAGTTGCAATATTTAAATGAAGGTGGCATTTCAACCGCCAACTTACGCGTGTCTGATCGTGCCCATGTTATCTTGCCATATCATATTGTATTGGATGGCTTGCAAGAAAAATCTAAAAAAGATAACAAGATTGGTACAACTAATAAAGGGATCGGGCCTTGCTATATGGATAAAGCTGCACGCGTTGGGATCCGAATTGCCGATTTATTAGATAAAGATACTTTTGCAGAAAAATTACGTCGTAACTTAGAAGAAAAGAATCGTTTATTTGAAAAACTTTATGATTACGATGGAGAACCATTAAAATTTGAAGAAATCTTTGAAGAATACTATGCTTACGGTCAAGAATTTAAACAATATGTAACCGATACGTCTGTTGTTTTAAATGATGCATTGGATGCAGGAAAACGTGTTTTATTTGAAGGAGCACAAGGTAACATGTTAGATATCGATCATGGTACCTATCCGTTTGTAACGTCTTCTAACCCAGTTGCTGGTGGGGTAACAATTGGTAATGGTATTGGACCAGCTAAAATCGATAAAGTTGTAGGTGTATGTAAAGCTTATACTTCACGTGTTGGTGATGGTCCATTCCCAACTGAATTATTTGATGAAATTGGTGATCGTATTCGTGAAGTTGGTCATGAATACGGTACGGTAACCAAGCGTCCACGTCGTATCGGCTGGTTTGATAGTGTTGTGATGCGTCATTCCAAACGTGTATCAGGTTTGACTAACCTTTGCTTAAACTGTTTAGATGTTTTAACCGGTTTAGATGAAATCAAGATCTGTACAGCCTATGAATTAAATGGTGAAAAGATTTATCATTATCCAGCAGGGTTAAAGGACTTAGCAGCATGCAAGCCAATTTACGAAACACTTCCTGGCTGGAGCGAAGATATCACGCAATGCAAGACATTAGAAGACTTACCAGAAAATGCACGTAACTATATTCATCGTATCCAAGATTTAGTAGGTGTTAAAGTTTCAACTTTCTCTGTTGGTCCAGATCGTCAACAAACCAACGTTTTAGAAAATGTGTGGGCACATATTTAATTATTGAGATTAATTTACAAACAACCACTGTTGCTAGTCAGCAATGGTTGTTTTTTTGCATATTTATGATTATTTTTTGATTATATACAGGATTATTTAAATGTTATCGATGTTATTTGTGTGTTTTATCGTTTATTTTTTAAAATCGAGGCAACAACTCTAAGCTCAGATGAGCTACACTGAAAGCAGTAGAGTTTAAAAATGACAGGAGAGGTAGCAAAATGGGGTTAATTAAGGAAGACTTAAGCTTTTGGATTCAAAAAGTTATGACGGAAAAACATTGTAATTATGAAGAAGCACTACACCTTTTAGTAGATTTTGCTCAAAAAAGAGGACAGGTTTTTGAAGAACAGATAGAAAAAATGTGAAATAAGACACTTTTGAGGTTTTGTATCATTTAAGTTTATTGTGTTTATTTATGCAAAAAATGTCGATTTTTGTATAAAAAGAGAGCTATACCTATTGGACTTGTGAAAAAAATATCTAATAAAAGAGGCTTGAAGTAAAAAGTTTTTTAGCGCAATTAAAGGGTTTAATACCTGTATTTAGAAGATTAATAAATATAAAAACATTGTGCGCGATTTATCGTTATTAATGCAATTTGGTGCATATTTCTTTATTGAAATTTTTTTTGAATGGGTTTACCATAATAAGTGAAGAAAGCGTTTTATAGGTTTTGTTTTCTACAGTACCTAAGGAGGTCAAATTTATTATGTTAAACATGGAAGAAAAGACGTTTGCTGCTTGGGATGGATTCAAGAAAGGTGATTGGCAATCAGAAATCGATGTGCGTGATTTCATCCAACAAAATATCACACCATACGATGGCGATGAATCTTTCTTGCAAGGACCTACACAAGCTACAACAAAATTAAATGACAAATTACTTGATTTAAAATTAAAAGAACGTGCGGCTGGTGGTGTGCTTGAAGCAGATACAAAGGTTGTTTCAAGTATTACTTCGCATGCTCCAGGTTACTTAGATAAAGACTTAGAACAAATTGTTGGTTTACAAACAGACAAGCCACTTAAGAAGGCTTTGATGCCTTATGGTGGTATCAGAATGGCTAAGGACGCTTTGGCAGCTCATGGCTTACAAATCGATCCTGAAACCGATCGAATCTTTTCAGAATTAACTAAGACACATAACCAAGGTGTCTTTGATGCATATGATGCTAATATTCGCCATGCACGTCACAACAAGATTGTAACTGGTTTGCCAGATGCATATGGACGTGGTCGTTTAGTAGCTGATTTCCCACGTATCGCTCTTTACGGAATTGATCGCTTGATTGAAGCAAAACAACAAGACCTTGAAAACTATGGCGATGGCCAAATGACAAATGATGTTATCCAAATGCGTGAAGAGATTACCGATCAAATTCGTGCATTACATCAAATCAAGCAAATGGCAGCATCTTATGGTTTTGATATTTCTAAACCAGCTACTACAGCTAAAGAAGCTATTCAATGGTTATACTTTGGTTACTTGGCTTCTATCAAACAACAAAATGGGGCTGCTATGTCAATTGGTCGTGTAGACTCCTTTATCGATATTTATATTCAACGTGATATCGAACGTGGTCTTTTGACAGAAGAACAAGCACAAGAATTAGTTGATCATTTTACAATGAAATTAAGAATGGTTTCCTTTATCCGGACACCAGAATATGATTCATTATTCTCTGGTAACCCAATTTGGGCAACCTTATCATTAGCAGGTATGGGACTTGATGGTCGTCATCATGTAACTAAGACGGCTTATCGTTTCTTAAACACCTTGCATAACATGGGTTCTGCACCAGAACCAAACATTACTTTGCTTTGGTCAGAAAACTTGCCTGAAGCATTCAAACGCTATGCAGCAAGTGTTTCGATTGAAAGTTCAACTATTCAATATGAAAACGATGATTTGATGGTCAAAACATGGGGTACAGATTACTATGGTATTGCATGTTGTGTATCTGCACAACCAATTGCTGATGGTATTCAATACTTTGGGGCACGGGCTAACTTGGCTAAGACCGTTCTTTATACCATCAACGGTGGTAAAGATGAAATGACTAAGCAACAAGTTGGTCCTGCTTATGAACCAATTAAGTCCGAATACATCGATTATGATGAATTTATGAAGAAATTTGATGACATGTTGGAATGGTTAGCAGATGTTTATGTTAACGCCTTAAATGTTATCCACTATATGCATGATAAATACTACTATGAATCAGCTCAATTAGCTTTGAAAGACACCCGTTTGAACCGGACATTTGCTACTGGTATCTCTGGCTTTTCAGTAGCTACCGACTCAATTTCTGCTATCAAGTATGGTCATGTTAAAGTTATCCGTGATGAAGATGGCATGGCAGTTGATTTTGTGGCTGAAAATGACTTCCCACGTTATGGTAACAATGATGATCGTGCAGATGAAATCGGTAAGTGGTTAGTTAAAGCATTATATACTAAGATGAACAAACATCATCTATATCGCAATGCTAAGTTATCAACATCTGTTTTGACGATTACATCTAACGTGGTTTATGGTAAGAATACAGGTACAACACCTAACGGACGTAAAGCTGGTGAACCATTTGCACCAGGTGCTAACCCAGCTTATGGCGCAGATACAAGCGGTGCTTTGGCATCATTGCTTTCAGTATCTAAATTACCATACAAATACGCAACAGATGGTATTTCAAATACCTTCGCTGTAACACCAACAACACTTGGTCATGACGAAGAATCACAAGTTGATACTTTGGTAAACATGATTAGTGGTTATATGAGAAATGAAGGTCATCATTTAAATATCAATGTCTTTAATCGTGAAACATTGTTAGATGCTCAAGCTCATCCAGAAAAATACCCAACATTGACAATTCGTGTTTCGGGTTACTGCGTATACTTTGCTGATTTGACTAAAGAACAACAAGATGACGTTATCTCAAGAACATTCCATACTTCCATGTAATGTGTTATAGTGATAGTACAATAAGAGAAGTTTGGGAGGCCTAAGAATTATGAGTACGCAAGCAGAGTCACATCTATTAAATCCGGTTCCAATGAGAGATGGTCAAGTCGAAGGTTATATTCATTCGTTTGAGACATTTGGCGCCGTTGATGGCCCTGGGATTAGATTTGTCGTGTTTATGCAAGGTTGTCACATGCGTTGTAAGTTTTGTCATAATCCCGATACATGGAAGCTAAATGTCGGTACAAAGATGACGACAGATGAGGTTTTAGAAAAGGCCTTGTCATATCAAAGTTTCTGGGGTGAACAAGGTGGGATTACCTTGTCTGGTGGTGAAGTTTTATTACAAGTTGATTTTGCCTTAGAATTGTTCAAAAAATGCAAGAAGCTAGGCATCAGTACTTGTTTAGATACGTGTGGTAAGCCATTTACACGTCGTGATCCATGGTTTAGCAAGTTCAATGAACTTTTAGAAGTGACTGATATTTTGTTAGTTGACATTAAGCATATCAATTCGGCTGAACATCAAAAATTGACGGGATTCCCAAACGAAAATATCTTAGATATGTGTACGTATCTTTCTGATATTGGTAAGCCTGTTTGGATTCGCCAAGTATTGGTGCCAGGAATTACCGATATCGATATGTATCTAGAACAAACCAGTGATTTCATCAAGACTTTAAAAAACGTGCAAAAAGTCGAAGTCTTGCCATACCATACGATGGGTGTGCGCAAGTACAAAGAAATGGGCATCAAGTATCGCTTAGAAGGTGTGGAACCACCAACAACCGAGCGTATCGAAAATGCGCAAAAACTCTTGCATGTTGATGATTACAAAGGATATCTAACCTGGAAACCAGGAATGGTTGTTAAATAAACTGATTTCTATTGATTGGATAAAATAATTAAAAAGGATTGCTTTTCTGTTTGATGCAAAAAAGCAATCCTTTTTTGTTGTTAAAAAATAGGAATGCTAGTAAGATTAGCACTCCTAAAAAATTATAAGTCCCACGGATGTTTCAAACTAAGTTGGCGATTAAATTGTTGTTGTCGATGCAAATTTTGCATCCGGACTTGTTGGCGTTGTTGATAACCTTGGCAAACAAACTTTTCTTCGGCTGACTGCGCTTCAAGGGTAGTAAAGGTTATTTCTTCTTCGGCCACAAAGGTTAAAAAGGCGGTCAGTCCGATAAAACGTTCACCACTTTTAAGATGTTCACCGATGATTTTGGCAAAGACTTCGATTGAACGTTTGCCGATACCGCTGACATAAGTTTCGATGCAAAATGAATCGTTTAATTCAAATGGTGCAATAAAGTTTGTTTGATCCATCGATGCAGTGACTACTTGGCTGCGAGCTAGGCGACTTGCTGAGATTGATGCAGTCCCATCTAACATCTCTAATAAGCGACCACCATAGACGGTTTCGTGTTCATTTAAATCACTAGCTAAGATGCGATGGCTAGTAACAGCGAGTGTCTGGCGACAAGTCATGATATTTGGCATACGATTATCCTCCTGTAAAAGTTATCTTAATCATAGCACTTTTCCTTAAGAGAAAAAAGCAAACGTAGCTAGACAAAAAGCCCTAAACTAGCGCAATGCTACTTTGGGGCTTTTTTGGATTAAGCTTGTTTTTTTAGACGAATGAACTTGTCAATTTCAGTGATTACTAAAACAAACATACCGCATAAAATTGCAGCTAACCATTCGTTTAAAGTCAAAGGTTCCGTGTAAAAGACTTCTTGCATAAATGGTACATATGTCAGGATTAGTTGCAATAACAACATTACAAAGATGACATAGAAGGCTTTTTTGTTGCCGAAAAATTCTTTTGAAAAAGCCAATTTAGGCGTACGGATATTAAACAAGTAAAAAATTTTACTAATGATAATAATATTTAACATCATCGTGCTAGCGGTTTTGGCATCGGCGCCCAGGCTTTGGAGCCATTCATAAGAAAAAAGGGCACTGACAGCCATTAAGACTGAAACATAAGCCATCTGAATTACATCATGTCGATTCATCATTGCTTGATTGGTTTTACGTGGCCGGCGCTGCATGATGCCAGCTTCGGCAGGTTCAAAGATAAACGCAAACTGAATCGTAATTGCTGAAACCATGTTAATCCACAGCATCTGAGTAGCTTGCAGAGGCATTGGTTGATTAAACATAATCGAAAAGAAGATAATTAAGCCTTCTGCAAAAGATGTTGGTAGTAAAAACAAGATACTTTTTTTAATGTTGTCATAGATACGGCGGCCTTCCTTGATCGCTTGGCCTAGAGTCGCAAAATTATCATCGGTCAAGACCATATCGGCTGCATCACGTGCTACGTCGGTTCCTTTGATTCCCATCGCAACTCCAATGTCAGCAGCCTTGAGGGCGGGCGCATCGTTGACACCATCACCGGTCATGGCGGTTACTTTACCGCTTTGTTGTAAAGCTTTAACGATCTCGAGCTTGTTTTTTGGTGTTGTTCGTGCAAAGATTTGGTTTTCAACGGCGGCTTTACGTTTTTGTTCGGGAGTCAAAGTATCCCATTGTGCCCCGGTAATAGCCTTAATGTCAGGGGCTAACCCAAGTTGTTTACCAATTGCACTGGCTGTGAGTGGCGAGTCACCTGTAATCATCTTGACTTCGACGTGTGCTTGATTCATCGTCTTTAAAGTTTCGATGACCTCGGTTCTAGGTGGATCGATGATACCAACGATTCCTAGAAAATCGATGCCTGTGTTAAGTAGGTCGTGACTAATGGTTGTTTCATGGGAGGTTAAGGTCTTTTGTCCCACGGCCACTACCCGTTTGCCACAAGATGAAAGTTCTGCGACTTTTTGTTGCCAATATTTTTCATCAAATGTTGGATCGTTTTTAGCCATCGTAAATAACTTATCAGGAGAACCTTTGATAAAGAGTTGAGGCTTAGTTTGATTTGGTAATTTGACCAAGCGCGCGATATAGCGATAATCGGAATCAAACGGCAACATGTCGATTGTTTCGTATTCGGGTTCGCTCATCGTTGCAAAAACTTTGTGATAAGCTGTCAAAAAGGCTCCATCAGTCGGTTCACCGTTGATGTTAAACTGACCATTTTCTTGGACTAGTTCGGTATCGTTGGCAATGTATCCTGAAAGTAAGAGCGTTTGCACTGTTTGATTAGCAGTTGTTTTGTGACCATCAGCCAACAAATCACCTTGTGGCTTATAACCAGTACCACTAAGTGTAAAGTGGTCTTTTTTAGTGTAGATGTCGGTCATGGTCATCTCGTTTTTAGTTAGTGTTCCGGTTTTATCGGTCGCAATCACATCGACAGCGCCAAGTGTTTCAACGGCTGGTAGAGATTTGACAATGGTTTTCTTATTTTTAGCCATGTCAGAAACCCCTAATGCCAAGATAACAGAAGTTGTGGCTGGCAATCCTTCAGGCACGGAACCCACAATCATCGTTACCACGGCCAAAGCCAAAACGGAAACGGAATATGTGTCAAAGATTAAGCCAAGAACAAATAAGCAGGCAGCCGCAATCAAAACAGCAATCGAAACGCCTTTACCTAAGCCATTGATTTCGCGCATTAGCGGGGTTAATTTAGGTTTGGTTTCAGCTATAGCTGTTGAAATCTGACCAATCTGGGTGTCTTTGCCCACAGCAACGACCACTCCTAAACCAGAACCGTTGGCTACAGCTGTTGAAGTAAAGGCCATGTTAGTTTGTTCGGCTAAAGGTACTTTATCGGCTAAGAGTTCTGCGGTTGTCTTGGTTACTGCATCGCTTTCGCCTGTTAAAGCAGATTCTTGAATCCGCAAATTAGCGGTTGTTACCAAGCGTAAGTCGGCCGGTACGCTATCGCCGGCTTCTAAATACACCACGTCACCAACGACTAAATCAGTGGCTGGGATGTCTAAGCGTCGATCTTGGCGATAGACGGTAGCTTTGGTGGCAAGCATTTGTTGAATCTTACTTAATGCATCAGCAGCATTGGCTTCTTGGTAATAACCGATAATGGCATTGATGATGACAACTAATGCGATAACGATTGCATCGGTATGATGCCCCATTGTTAACGTTAAAATCATCGCAAGCAGCAAAATATAAGTAATCATGTTATTAAACTGGCGTACAAACAAGATCCATTTAGGGGTAGTTTTAGTTTCCAGTTTATTGGGCCCATTTTGAGCCAAGCGTTGTTGGGCTTGCTGGTCGCTTAAGCCTTGTTCAAACGACTGGTTGGGGTACTCTTGAGCTAAATCTGCTATTTTGGTTTGATAATGTTCCATTTAAAAAAATTTCCTCCTTGAATTACATAAGCAATGTTTTATCGATAAGAAAAAACTTGTTATTCAATTAGGAAATATAAAACATCATCTTTGACTAGACTCCATGATAAATGCGGGTCTGCGTCCATTTCCATTGGCTAATCACTCCTTTGTTTATACGTATTTATCTAACTATAAAATTAACAAATTTTCACCATAAAAAACCATTTAAAATAATGTATTTAATAAAAATTTAAGAATCATTCATGAACTTTAGCTAATTAATTTAGCTAAATATTCTTAAAAATAAAGTATTTTAGTATCAAATTATTCATATTTATCGGATAAGCTAACTATTAATCAGCAAAAAACTGGAGGTTAGATATGAATTATTTAAAACGGGCTTTTTTAAGTCTACGTGCTAAAAAGGGACGCTCATTTTTATTGGGAAGTATTTTGACTGTAATCTTGTTGTTTGTATTGGCATGAATCTTGATTCAAAGTGTTGCTAAAAGTGCAGTTGATGAGGCAAAAAAACAAGCAGAAGCAATGGTGACTCTACAAGCCGATCGCCAAAAAGCGTTCGCTAAATTAGATCAGCAACGTCAAGAAGAAACGAAGTAAAAACAAGAGTCTAGTAAACCTAAGCTAAATTTAGCACAAGTCAGTGTCAAGACGGCGCAAAAAATTGCACGTAATTCATTGGTGAAAAGTTATAATTTGACTAATTCAACGCCGGTAACAGCTAGATCATTTGATGTTATCGCAACAACGAATTCGATGTCGGTAATGCAACGGCCAAGTGGTGCAATGGGTGAACAACAAGATAGCAATCAAGTTTCACTCAGTGGTGTTTTGGAGTTGAATTTGGTAACGTCATTTTCTGATGGAAGCAATAAAATCATTTCTGGACGCGAATTAACAAGTGACGACCAGAACAGTAATAATGTCGTAATCGAACAACAACTAGCTAAACAAAATGATTTAAAAGTAGGAGATACGCTTAAAGTTGAGACTGATAAAACTAAGAAGTTAAAGATTGTAGGTATCTATAAGGCAACAAGTTTACAGATGCTAGGAATGATGAGTGATCCAGCTAACGTGATTTATGCATCTTATACCTTGATTAATGATTTAACCAATCAAAAAGGTAAGGTTCAAAGCGCAACTTATAATTTGACGAATCCAACTAAAGCTAAAACGTTTATCAAGGCTGCTAAAAAGCAGATTAATACCAATAAATTAACTATTAGTACTGACGACATGGCCTACCAAGCAATTAAAGTTCCGTTAAATAATGTTAAGAGTTTTGCAAACAAAATTGTTTGGTTAGTTTGTTTAGCAGGAACAATTATCTTAACTTTATTGGTAGTTTTAATGGTTAGGGAACGGCGACATGAGATTGGAATTTTAATGGCGTTAGGTGAAAAACGCCATGAGATTATTGCGCAATTTTTAGCTGAAATGTTGACCTTAATGATTTTAGCTTTAGCATTGGCTGGAATCGGAGGAAAGTTTGTGGCCAATGCGTTAGGAATCCAGCTATTAACACAACAAACAACAAGCATGACGACTAATTTCCAAAAACAAGCACAAGGACCAAATCAAGATACCCAAGCTCCAACAAAGCAAAGACAAGTACCACAAAAAGGTCAACAAAAGATACCAATCAAGCAAGAAAAAATCCAATTGGCAGTTAAAGTTGATGTGATTTTCTTGCTTAAGTTAAGCTTAGTCAGTGCAGTCATTGTCTTTTTAGCAATTATTTTAGGTGCAATAGGTATCTTACGGATGCAACCTAAGAAGATTTTAGTAGGATAAGGGGTGAAAAAATGTTAACAGTTGAAGAAGTAAGTTATTGGTATGATGATTGTAACAATCCTTTATATCAAGATGTTACGTTAAAATTTGTGGCAGGAAAATCATATGTGATTGTAGGGAGTAGCGGAACTGGGAAGACGACGTTGTTGGCTTTATTAGCAGGATTAGATTGCCCCAAAAAAGGACGTATCTGTTATCAAGGAAAGACTTTAGAAAAAATCGGTTTAAATAACTATCGTAATCAATATGTCTCGATTGTTTTTCAATCGTATAATCTTTTGGAGTATATGTCGGCTTTGGATAACGTGTTGGCCATCTTACAGATTACGCGCTCAAAGCATGCCAAAGACAAAGAGTATGCTTTAGCAATGTTGGCTAAAATCGGAATCGATGAGCAATTAGCACTAAAAAACGTCAAATTATTATCAGGAGGACAACAACAGCGAGTAGCGATTGCACGTGCAATGTGTTGTGATGCACCGATAGTGGTTGCAGATGAGCCGACTGGAAATCTCGATGAACAAAATACTTATGAGGTTATGGCATTGTTTGAACAATTAGCACATCAGCAAAATAAGTGTGTTATCATTGTGACACATGAAAAAGAGGTAGCTAAAAGTTGCGATGAATTGATTGAACTTAAAAAGCGCCAATTTATAGTCGATTCAAGATGAATAATTTTGGTATTAAACGTTATATTACTCTTGAGTCAAAAAAATGATGTAAAAAAAGGACTTAGATTTTCTAAGTTTTTTTATTTGAAAGTCATATTCAGCATAAATAAGCCACAAGCCCAATTCGATTTTATTACTACACCTACAAGAATAGCTACTAGTGGCATAATATATAGGTTCACAGCAACCAAAATGTAATTGTTACTGAAAAAGAAAAGACGTGCAAAGCGCACGTCTTTTTGGCATAAAAAAACTAGTAAGCCATGTCAACCTTACATCACCGCAAATAACTTTCACGATCTTCTTTTACATTATAAGGCGATACGTTAACACGTCTTACTAGCTTTGGTTATTCAAGCAAGGAGTTGATAAATCCTATCATTTCCCTTCAAGCTATATTCTCTGACTGTGGCGAATATAGTCGTTTCACTATTAATTAGATATCCCTGTTGATACCTTGTAGTCACCTCTTTTGACTACCCGTAGGATTTTGTAACCCCTTTACAATTATTATTATACTGCTTTCTTCTAAAAATGCAAGCGTTATCATTATTGAATTATTTGTATGTTGAATTTAAGAAGATAATGTTCGGGTTTTGTTTACAAATGCGGTTGAAGTAGCTATACTTGAATAAGCTAAATATCAATTAAATCTAGAAAGGGGAATTTTTGTGTATTTAGCAATTAATATTATAGGTTTGTTGATTTTCTTAGGTATTGGATGGTTATTTTCACGTGACCGTAAGAAGATTGACTGGCGTGCAATTATTATTATGGTTGTCTTTAACATGTTTTTAGCATGGTTTTTGACAAGTTTTTCTATTGGGCGCGTCATTGTCGATGGAGCGGCAGCTGGTTTCAATGAATTGGTGGAAATCTCTTATAAAGGGATTGCTTTTGCTTTGCCAAGCATGGTTAATGTCAAGAGCATGGACTTTGTAATTTCTGTTTTGATGCCAATTCTTTTAATTGTACCGTTGTTTGATATTTTAACTTACATCGGTGTCTTACCATTTATCATCAAATGGATCGGCTTTGGTTTATCTAAGTTAACACGTCAACCGAAATTTGAATCATTTTTCGCTGTGGAAATGATGTTTTTGGGTAATACAGAAGCATTGGCTGTTTCTAGTTTGCAATTAAAACAAATGAGTCCAGCACGTAACTTGACGTTAGCGATGATGTCTATGAGCTGTATCACTGCTTCAATCGTGGGGGCTTATACACAAATGATGCCTGCGCGTTATATTTTAACGGCGATTCCATTGAACGTGATTAATGCTTTAATCGTGACTGCGATGTTAAATCCTGTTAAATTATCAAAAGAAGAAGACACGGTTGCTACAATGGCAAACCAAGTCAATGAAAAAGGTGAACGTGAGCCATTCTTCTCATTTTTAGGTGATTCTATCTTAGGGGCAGGACGCTTAATCTTGATTATCACAGCTAATGTTATTGCCTTTGTTGCTTTAGCAGCGATGATTGATCAATTGTTAGGTTTGATTTCACCAGTCTTGAGTCTAGAAAATATTTTAGGGGTTATCATGTTCCCATTTGCTTGGTTAATGGGCTTACCTGTACATGATGCATTTGAATTTGCACAATATATGGGTCAAAAATTGGTAACCAATGAATTTGTCGTTATGGGTGAAGTAACTAAGACAATCACAACAGCAGCCTTTAGTGAACATTATCGTGCATGTTTAACAGTCTTTGTAACTTCATTTGCTAACTTCTCAACTGTTGGGATGATTATTGGGGCATTTAAAGGCTTAGTTGACAAAGAAAAGAACGAATTAATCGCTAAAAATGTGTGGTTGATGCTTGTTTCAGGAATTTTAGTTTCCTTATTATCAGCTGCAACTGTTGGTTTATTTGTTTGGTAAGATGACAATTAGTTATATAAAAAGAGTCGTGAAAAAACATGTTTTTGTTATTTCACGACTCTTTTATTGGTTTATTTTTAAGATAAAAAAAGACCCGCCAAAGCGAGTCAATGATGGGTGGTCAGGGGATCGAACCCTGGACCCACGGATTAAGAGTCCGTTGCTCTGCCAGCTGAGCTAACCACCCAAATTGTTATCATATCAACAAGAGATATCATAACAAAATATATTGTTGAATGCAAGTACTTTTTTAAAACTCATATGAATTTTTGATTTGTACAGCGATCTTTAAGACATTGTGCAAATTGAGGATGAGAATTGGTTAAACGTAAAAGCTTCCCATCTTTGGTGGTAAAGCAATGAGCAGATTGTGCTTGGCATACAATTTCATTAGTCTTAGTATTGATGAGTTGATAGTCTAAGATTAATTTGACGCCTTTAAATTCTTTAACTGTAACACTGATCGAAATTGTATCGTCAAATGTTGTAGATTTAAGATACTTGCATTCAACGCTAACAACTGGCGAGATGACGCCATTTTGTTCGAGTGTTGCATAGCTCCAACCGATATCTTCTAAAAAGGCAACGCGTGCTTCTTCAAGCCAGCGGACATAGTTGGAATGATGGGTAATTCCCATACGGTCGGTTTCATAATATTGAACTTTATGCAAATATGGTTTCATAAATTTCCCCCGTATTTCATGATTTGTTTAGTTAATTATACAACAAATACTAGCTTTATTGCTGTTTTTTGAAAAAATATTCAAAAACAACTTGCGTTTAGCCTCTTTAACCGTTATAATGAATAAAAATCTAAAAAAGAGTGGTAATAAAGTTATGAAAATGCATAAAATTTTAATTTTTGGTATGAGTTTGGCTGGACTGATGCTTGTGTTGGGAGGCTGTGGCCAACAAAAAGAAACAGGACAAACTAAACAAGTTCTTAATTGGAGTGAATCCGGAGAATTAACGACAATCGATCCTTCTACGGCTGTTGATGCAGTAAGTTTTGACATCATTAACAATAGTCAAGAAGGTTTGTATCGTTACACGAAAAATAATAAGGTTGAACCAGCTTTGGCTCAAAAGATGACGGTTAGTGATGATGGCTTAACTTATACAATTGATTTAAAAAAGAATACTAAATGGTCAAATGGGCAACCAGTACTTGCTAAAGACTTTGTTTATGGCTGGCAACGCACGGTTGATCCTAAAACAGGTTCGCAGTATAGCTATTTATTTGAAGGAATTCAAAATGCTACCGCAATCATGGAAGGACAAAAGAGTCCAGATACTTTGGGAATCAAGGCAGTAGGTAAATATCAATTGGTTATTACTTTAGAAAAAGATATTCCTTATTTTAAGCTATTGCTTGGTTTTCCATCATTTTATCCACAACAACAAGCAGCCGTAGAAAAATATGGTAAAAAGTACGGTACGGCGTCTAAATACATGGTCTATAATGGCCCATTTATTGTTAAAGATTGGACCGGCTCAAACTTAAGTTGGAAGATGGTTAAGAATAAAACTTACTGGGATAAAAAAGCTGTGAAGCTACAAACGATTAATTTTAAGGTTAACAAAACAACTAATACGTCTTATAACATGTATCAAGACAAGCAATTAGATGTAACAAATTTGAGTTTTGAACAAGCTAAACAATTGAAAAACGATCCAGCTTACACAATCAATAAGCAATCACAGACAACCTATTTAGAATTTAATCAAACCAAAAAAATCTTCCAAAATCAAAAGATTCGGCAAGCGATTGCAGCGGCTATTAATAAAAAGCAACTAGCTACCGAAATTTTAGGTAATGGATCGTTGCCGGTTGATACGGTAGTGGCTAACGGTTTAGCTCAAAACCAAGGTGTTGATTTTGCCAAAGCTATCACTAATAAAGGAATGCAATACGACAAGAAAAAAGCACAAGAACTCTGGAAAGAAGGTCTACAAGAGCTAGGTTTGACTAAGGTTTCGTTGACTTTACTCAATCGTGATACGGATACTGCTCAAAAGGTAAGTGAATATTTACAAAGTGCACTTGAACAAGCTTTACCTGGTTTGAGCGTAAATGTAAGCAATGTACCATTAAAAACGGCACTAGATCGTTCTGATAAAGGTGACTATGATATTACTGTTTCTAGTTGGGTAGCTGATTTTGCTGATCCAATTACCTTTTTAGATATGTTTACCAGTGGTAATTCTTACAACTATGGTAAGTGGAGTAACGCTCAATATGATCAATTGATTACAGTATCTAAGACACAAGATGTTAATGATCCAAACAAGCGTTGGCAAGATTTAGTCGATGCTTCAGATGTTTTAAATGAACAACAAGGGATTGTGCCACTTTATCAAGAAAATCAAGCAATGTTGTTGCGTCAAAACGTTAAAGGGTTGATCATTGATTCTTCTGGGGTGACATTTACGTGGAAACATGTCCAAATTAAATAATAAAAAGTCGGATATTCGGTGGGATATCCGATTTTTTTACACAAAATATGCTTATTTTATAAATTTTTATGCAAAAAATCTTGATAAAACAATATCTTTTGTTATAATGAATAAAAATAGAATAAAAGATAGTGTCAGGTTATGAAAATTCAAAAAATATTAAAGTCAAGTCTTGTTCTTTGTGGGTTAGCCTTTGTATTAGGAGGCTGCGGTAAGGCACAAGCAGATCAAAAAGCTAAACAAGTCTTAAATTGGAGTTCTGGGGCTGAATTGACGACGATTGATTCATCTTTGGCGATTGATTCGACTAGTTTTGACATTATCAACAACAGTATGGAAGGTTTGTATCGTTATACAAAAAATAATCAGGTTAAACCTACTTTGGCACAAAAGGTCAGTGTAAGCGATGATGGTTTGACATATAAGGTTGATTTGAAGAAAAATACTAAGTGGTCAAATGGGCAAACTGTAACTGCACAAGATTTTGTTTATGGTTGGCAACGTACGATTGATCCTAAGACTGGTTCGCAGTATTGCTACTTATACGATGGAATAAAGAATTATTATGGAAGGACAAAAAGAACCACAAGAACTTGGAATTAAGGCGACTGGAAAGCATCATTAGAAATTACCTTAGAAAAAAATATTCCTTACTTTAAATTATTGCTAGGTTTTCCATCATTTTATCCCCAAAACCAAGATGCAGTACAAAAATATGGTAAAAAGTATGGTACAGCAGCCAAATACATAGTTTATAATGGTCCATTTGTTCTAAAAGGCTGGAGTGGTTCTAGTCTGACATGGAAATTGGTCAAAAATAATGCTTATTGGGATAAAAAAGATGTTAAGCTACAAGCAGTTAATTTTAAGGTTAACAAGACAACATCAACATCTTATAACATGTATCAAGACAAGCAATTAGATATGACACCTCTTAGTTCTGAACAAGCACAACATTTAACCAAAGATCCTGGTTATACGGTAGGTAAACAATCCCAAACGTATTATATTGATTTTAACCAAGACAAGGCATTGTTTAAAAATCAAAATATTCGGCAAGCAATCGCAGCTGCTATCAATAAAAAACAATTGGCCAACGAGGTTTTAGGTGGTAGTGCACAAGCTATTGATACGGTGGTTGCTAAAAGTTTAGTCCAACAAGATGGTGTTGATTTTACTAAAGCCATTAGTAATAAAGGGATGAGTTTTAATAAGAAGAACGCTAAAAAATTATGGCAAACAGGACTAAGCGAATTAGGTTTAGATAAGGTGTCAATTACCTTATTGATTCAAGACACGGATACGGCTAAAAAAGTTGATGAATATTTGCAAAGTTCACTTGAACAAACATTGCCAAACTTAACGGTTAATGTTAGCAGCGTACCGTTAAAAACAGCACTAAATCGGGCTGAAGCTGGTGATTATGATATCACGGTTTCTAGTTGGGGAGCAGATTTTGCTGATCCGATTACCTATCTTGATTTGTTTACAAGCGACAACACCAATAACTATGGCCGTTACAAAAACAGTCAATACGATCAATTAATTGAAGCATCACGGCAACAAGACGTTAATGATCCTGCCAAACGTTGGCAAGATTTAATAGCAGCATCAGATCTACTAAATGAACAACAAGGAATCGTACCGTTGTATCAATCTAAACAAGCAATGTTGGTACGCTCAAATGTTAAAGGTTTAATCATCAACTCTTCTGGTGGTACTTACACTTGGAAAAATGTTGAAATAAAATAATTAGCTAAAAAATGGAGCTGGGAAAAAACTCAGCTTCAATAGAAAAAAAGGCTCACGTCAAAAAATTGGCGTGGGCCTTTTTTATGGCTAATCTCTTGCTAATATTAAGTTGAACAAAACCAATAAGGGAGAGGTTAACCATGTATAAAAATTATAACACATCTGAACTAGAATTAGATATTACTTATTACTTATTCATTAAAATTACCATCTGACCATATTGCACTTTTAATCAGCCACTTCGTGGACTCAATTCCACTTAATATTCTTTCAGAAGAGACTTCACATACCGGTCGGCCTTTTTCATCCGGCTATGCTACTAAAAATGACGTTTTTTGCTTATCATGACGCTGTTTTTTCTGGCAGAAAGATTGCTAAATTAAATCAATATTACCTTCCTATGATGTGGTTAAGTGGTAATACTCTCATTAGCTATAAAACTATCGATAATTTTCGTTCTAGTGATGCAATAAAAGAACTTATCAAAGAAACTGATATTAAACTAGTTGAGTTGGAAGAAGAAATTGAAGCCAAACCTAGGGTTATAAAAGGCGGTTCAAAAAACAAACGTGTTCGTCGTAAATTAAAGAGTATCAAATGGAAATTGAAAGAAGATTTTCTTCCTAGAAAAGTGAAGTATGAACGTGATAGAGAAATTTTCAAAGATCGCAATAGTTTCTCGAAAACAGATACTGACGCTACTTTTATGCGCTTAAAAGAAGACCACATGCAAAATGGTCAATTAAAACCTGCTTATAATTTACAAATTGCGAACAGCGGTCGCTTTGTTTTACACTATGATATCTTCCCTAATCCAACGGATACACGAACGTTGGTACTTTTTTGAAGTCTTTTTCTAATTTGGATTTATTTAAATACATTGTTGCGGATGCAGGCTATGGCAGTGAAACTAATTATCAAGCAGTTATTGACAAGTTTGAAAAGATTCCATTGATTCCTTATGAAATGTATGAAAAAGAACAGAGTCGGAAATACCAAAGAGGTCCACAAAATATTAACAATTGGACATATCACGATAAAGATGATTATTATACAGACCCTGATGGAGTCGTATTTAAGTTCCAAAGATATAGTTCTCGTGTGGATAAATATGGGGTTAAACGAGATTTTAAAGTCTACGTAGCTGATAAATTTCAAGCGACAAAGAAATTAGAACAATTAGCGCAAACTCAAAAGGGACAACAACGAACTAAATCAATAAACTTAAACTGGGAATATTTAAAACATAAAGCTAAAGAAAACCTTTCTAGCGAAAAAGGTTCAACTATCTACCCAAGAAGGTGAACAGATGTTGAAACAATTTTCGGAGATATGAAGGGGAATTTTGGCGTACACCGAGTATACGTTAGAGGTGAAAAAGCAGTTCGAAATGAATTAGGATTATTACTTCTGGCGATTAATATATCAAAATTATGGCATTTATTCCAAAAAAAGGGATAGAATCCCTAAAAAAACGAACCCAAAATAGACATAATAGAAAAATAGCTGATCAAATTTCATTTTTAGAAATTCAATCAGCTATTCTTATGTCCAGACTGGTTCTTTTTTCCCAGCCCCGTTTTTAGTGCAAGTAATTACTGATGTGATAATACAAAGTTAAGTCTTCTTGGAAGTAATCACTAGTTGAGTAATTAAAAGGTTGTTCATTTTTTAGATAATTTAACTCTTCAATACGTAAAGTGGGGCTATTTTCTGGTAGGTTGGCTAAAGTTGCTTCGTCTTTGGTCAACCGATGCAACGAAACGTATTCGTCAGCTGTTTTGATTTCAACGTTATAATTTTCGGTAATAAAAGCAAAAATCGAATTTTGACAAGCCTCTTCTGGTAAGTACGGTACAACTTCGCGCAGATAATAGGCACGCTCTAGGCTAAAGAGTTCATCTTTGATTTTGCGCAAACGTTTGATGTAATAAATAGAACTACTAGGATCGCATTTTAAAAACTTAGCAATTTTATTTCCAGCAACTTTTGTTTCGAGCTTTAAAATTGTTGAGACTACAGGATAGTCTTTATGAAAAGCATTCATCCCGACTTTGTTAGCCAAGTTCATCAGATTTTGATCGCTGTGTAAAGGTGTACTGACAAAGTAGCCACTACCTTGAATACGGCTGATAATTCCTTGGTTGTGTAAGACATTGATGGCACTTCTAATAGTGTTGCGACTAACAAGATACATTTTCATCAATTCTGCTTCACTCGGGAGTTTTTCTACAAAAGTATGGTTAAAGATTTTGGTTGCAATATCACGTGCGATCTCTTGATACTTCAAAACCATAAATTTGTCCTCCTTAATTGTTTTAAAGGTACTTGTAAAATTTGTACCAATATGATATAACTATATTGTAATCGAAAACGCTTAATCATTCAAGTGGAGCGAAATGAAATCGCTTAATGATTTGGTGAATTATGGAGGTAATTTATTATGGCTGAAAAGACAATTATGTTATGCTGCGCTGCAGGTATGAGTACAAGTATGTTGGTTGCAAAGATGCAAAAGGCTGCTGAAGCACAAAATAAGGATGTTGAAATTTTTGCGGTATCCGCTTCTGAAGCTGATAACGAATTAGCAACAAAGAACATCAACTGCGTGTTACTTGGACCTCAAGTTCGTTACATGGAAGCAGACTTCAAGAAGAAACTTGAAGGCAAGAATATTCCATTGGCTGTTATCGATATGCAAGCATACGGTATGATGAATGGTGAAAAAGTTTTAGGCCAAGCATACGAAATGATGGGCGAATAGTTTTTTTAATTAGGATCGCAAAGGAGAATTAGGGATGTCAGAAGAAGTAAAAAACCAAGTGTCAGAAGAAGAACAATTAATGATTACAATGGGCTTAATCATGAATGCGGGTAATGCTAAGTCTTTTGGTGTAGAAGCAATCAAGGCTGCTAAAGAAGGTAACTTTGAATTAGCACACCAAAAATTAGATGAAGCACAAAAAGCACTTGTGGAAGCTCATAATACACAAACTGGGATGTTGACACAAGAAGCACAAGGAAACCATGCCAACGTTACATTGTTGACTGTTCATTCTCAAGATCACTTGATGACTGCTATTACATTTTGTGATCTAGCTGCTGATTTCGTTGATGTTTACGAAAAATTGGCTGATTTAAAGAAATAATTTAAAAATATTAGGAGGGGCGCACCTTTATGAGCAATCACAAAGGGCGGCCCTTTTTTATCAAAAACATTTTAAGAAAGAATGTGTGGTTTTTGGAAAAGACGTTATACTTAATGCGCCATGCCAAAACACTTTTCAATAAAATGCGTAAAATTCAGGGATGGTGTGATTCACCTTTAACTAAAGAAGGAATCCAACAGGCTAAAAAAGCTGGTGTATTTTTAGCAGATGTTGATTTTGACGCTGCTTATTGCTCGACTTCTGAGCGTTGTAGTGACACACTTGAATTAGTTAGTGCACTACCTTATACACGCTTAAAAGGTCTAAAAGAGGCCTTTTTTGGAGCGTTTGAAGGTGAACATGAATACTTAAATCCCAAGCGGGACCAATTAGAAGAATTTTTTGTATCTTATGGTGGTGAGACGCGTAGTCAAGTACAAAAACGTATGGTTGAAACGCTAACTGATATTATGCAAGATCCAAACAATCAAACTGTTTTAGCTGTCTCACATGCAGGATCTTCGATGTCGTTTTTAGCTAAATGGGGAGATCCAGAGATTGTTTTTGAACGTTTTGGACGTATCCCTAATTGTTGTATTTTTAAATATTTATATGATTCAACTACGAAAAGTTTTACATTATTAGATATTTATGATCCAACAGCATAAAGTTAATTTTTAGATAAAGGTAGGCTAGGTTAAGATGACTTTAGGTAAAGATTTTTTATGGGGTGGCGCAACTGCTGCTAACCAATATGAAGGTGGCTATCAAGAAGATGGCAAAGGATTAAATGCAATCGATGTTTTAACAAATGGTTCAGCAACTGAACCACGTAAGGTAACGTGGATTGATAAAAATGGACAGACTGGGTTTTCACCATTGGTTTGGGGAAAGGAGTTTAGTGTCCCTCAAGGCGCAAAACCTGCTTTGGTTGATGGTTATTACTATCCAAGTCATACTGCAACAGATTTTTATCATCATTATCAAGAAGATATCAAGTTAATGGCTGAAATGGGCTTTAAGGTCTTTCGCTTATCGATGAACTGGGCACGAATTTTTCCAAACGGTGATGACCAAACACCAAACGAAGCTGGGCTAGCTTTTTATGATAAGGTTTTTGATGAATGTGCTAAGTATGGAATTGAGCCATTGGTAACATTATCGCATTATGAGACACCGCTTGCCTTGATTAATAAGTATGGTGGTTGGATTGATCGTAAGATGATTACAATCTTTGAAAACTATGCTAAAACAGTTTTTACGCGTTATAAAGGTAAAGTAAAATATTGGTTGACATTTAATGAAATTAACGCAATGGATCACGCGCCATACATGGGTGGTGGTTTACTTGATCCAACACCGCAAAATCGAGCACAAGGAGCACATAATCAATTTGTAGCTAGTGCCTTAGCTGTCAAAGCCGCTCATGAAATTGATCCTGCAATGCGTGTTGGCCAAATGTTAGCTTATGCACCAATTTATGCTTACACTTGTGATCCAGCTGATCAAATTGCCATCATGGAAGAACAACAAAAGACGTTCTTTTATTCTGATGTGCAAACGGGTGGGTATTATCCAGAATATCGCTTGAAATACTATGAACGTGCTGGCATCAAGTTAGACGATACGCCAGAAGATTATGAATTGTTGGCTAAATATTCCGCTGATTTCTTGAGTTTTTCTTGTTATAGTTCAGCGGTTGTGACGACGCATCAACAAGCCGCTAAAGCAGATGGCAACTTAGGGATGGCCGGCGTAAAGAATCCATATCTTGAAACCAATGCCTGGGGTTGGGCAACGGATCCACATTGTTTACGGTTAGCGTTAAATACCTTGTGGGATAGATACCATAAGCCATTATGGATTGTTGAAAATGGTTTAGGCTGGGATGATAAGCTCGAAGCAGACGGTAGCGTGCATGATGATTACCGCATTAAATATTTACGCGCCGCTATTAAATCGATGGATGATGCCGTTAATTTAGATGGTGTCGATTTGATGGGGTATGCAATGTGGGGTTGCATCGACCTTGTCTCAAATGGGACCGGTGAAATGAAGAAACGCTATGGCTTTGTTTATGTTGATCGTGACGATCTTGGTAATGGTAGCCTAAAACGGATTAAGAAAGATTCATTTTATTGGTACAAAAAAGTCATTGCTTCAAACGGATCTGATTTAGATTAATAATCTTTGGATAGATGCTACTGGTTAACAGCTAGCATCTATTTTTATACAAAAAAGCCATCCGTCTTGACGGATGGCTTTTTATTTCCCGTAAATTGGGAAGGAATTTTTATTTTACTGTTAAGCAAGTCTGGTTAGGTTAGATGGTTACAGAAATGATTTATTTTTGTTTGCTTAACAGATCAATAACATCATTAGGCTCAATACCACTAAAGTAAGCACTTAAATCAAAATCAGCTAAAGCTTTAGCAATGGTATCAGCATCATAAACTACGCCGATTAAGGCTGTTTCAAGGTCGTTGACGGCTTTAGCACCGAAGAAATCACCATAGATTTTAGCGACAGTAATCTTGCCGTTTTCAACGACGTAACGAGCATCGATGGTTCCACCTACGAATTTTTGGCGCCGTTGCACACTAAATTCAGGGGATTTACCATAGACCCAATCCCAATTGCTATAAAGTTCTTGGGTAATCTTTTCAATTTCTTTTTTGTCGGTTTCATCTAGATTAAAAGCAAAAGCTTGGGCTTGTTCTAGTGTATCGACTTTGAGAAGTTTTTTAATTAATTCATCCCTAAATCCAAAAGCATCCAAATTTTGGTATGCTGGTTTTAGATAAGGTTTGATGTTAGTAACACGTGAGCGCACAGATTTGATACCTTTTGATTCAATCTTATCTTGAGGAACACGCAAGGCACTAGCAACTGCACTTGTATCAACGTCAAACATCAAGGTTCCATGGCAAAAGCTAATCCCATTTTTGGTATACATTGCATTGCCGGAGAATTTTTTATTATCAATGATAATATCGTTGCGTCCGTTAACTTGCGCACCAGTTGCGCCCATGTCGTGTAATACATCGACGATTGGTTGCAAGATACTTGAAAAATCACCGAATTGTTGTTTTTCAGCAGGAACGACAAAGCTATAGCATAGATTGCCTAAATCTTGATAGACTGCACCCCCACCAGAAAGACGGCGAGTAACTGTTACGCCGTTTTCTTGGCAGTAAATCGGATCGATTTCTTCCATGGTGTTTTGGTTACGCCCTACGATGATGCAAGGTTTTTCGATATAAAACAACATGAAAGGTGGTTTGATTTTACCAGAGTTGAGCAAATATTGTTCAGTTGCTAAGTTTGTGCGAATATCATTGGTTTGCATTGCTAGATATTGCATCTAATTCACCCCTTAGATGTTTGTTGGGAACCCTAAACCAACATCAGCAGCATCCATGACAGCTTCACTGATTGATGGATGTGGATGGATAGTTAAGGCAACGTCATCAACGGTTGCACCGGCTTCAATAGCTAAGGTCAATTCACTGATCAAGTCAGAAGAGTGTGCCCCAACGATTTGAGCTCCGACTAAAATGTTAGAGTCTTTGATAAAGACTAAGCGTACAAAACCATTTGTTGCACCCATTGAGATTGCACGACCATTAGCTGCAAATGGGAATTGTGCTTTTTTAACGTCTAAGCCTTGTTCTTTAGCTTCCGCAAAGGTTAAACCAGTTGTTGCAATCGAAGTGTCTGTATAGCAAACAGCAGGCATTGCATGGTAATCAACAATTGTTGGCTTACCTGCGATTGCTTCGGCAGCAACTTTACCTTCGTAGCTAGCTTTGTGTGCTAAAGCAAAGCCAGGAACCACATCACCAATTGCATAGATGTTTGGTACACTTGTACGGCTTTGAGCATCAACTTCGATTAAGCCACGTTCATCAATTTTAACACCAATTTGTTCTAAGCCCATGTCGCGTGTGTTAGGGCGACGACCAACGGAAACGATGCAGTAATCAGCTTCGATTTCCATATCTTTACCATTGACGTTAGCGGTGATGATTACGGAATCTTTTGTTTGTTCAGAATTTTTAGCAAAAGCATTAGTGTAAATATCTACACCTTGTTTGCTAAAGTGATGTTCAACAACTTTCACCAAGTCTTTTTCATAGTTAGCTAAGATTGAATCAGAGCCTTCTAAGATAGAAACGTGTGCACCTAAGTTAGCGTAAGCAGAAGCCAATTCAGAACCGATGTAGCCACCACCGATTACAACTAAACGTTTAGGAACTTCTGTTAAAGCTAAAGCGCCAGTTGAATCAAGCACACGTCCTTCGAATTTAAAATTAGGAATTTCAATTGGATGACTACCAGTTGCGATAATCAAGTTGTTGAAAGTATAAGTTTGTGCGTTGTCTTCGCTATCTAAGACACGCAATGTGTTTTCGTCTTTAAGGTAAGCATTACCCCAAATAACATCGATTTTGTGTTTCTTAAATAAACCAGCAACACCACCGGTTAATTGAGAAACAACTTTTTGTTTCCATTCTTGGGTCTTTGAAAAATCAAGGTTAGCTGCGGTTACACGCAAACCCATGTCTTGGGAATTCATTGCATTTTGGTAACGGTGTGCGGCTTCAATTAAAGCCTTAGATGGAATACAACCAACGTTTAAGCAGACACCGCCAATGTATTCACGTTCAATCACAGTAACTTTTTGACCTAATTCAGCTGCATGAATTGCAGCAACATAACCACCAGGGCCCGCCCCGATGACAACTGTATCTAGTTCGATTGCGAAATCTCCAACAACCATTCTTATCCCTCCATTAATAGCAATTCTGGTTCGCCAAGTAATTCTTTCAAGCGGTTAAGTGCCTTTTGAGCAGTTGCACCGTCAATCACACGGTGGTCAAAGGCCAAGGAAAGTTTCAAGACTCTAGCAGCCATGACTTCATCGCCTTGAACAACTGCTTCCTTGGTGATGCGACCAATACCTAAGATGGCAACTTCTGGCCAGTTAATGATTGGTGTAAAGAATCCACCACCAACAGAACCGATGTTAGTTAAAGAAATGCTTGCATGTTTCATATCTTCAACTGTTAATTTACCTTCTTTAGCCTTGGCTGTGTTTTCTGTGATTTGTTTTGCGATGCCAAATAAACTCATTTGATCTGCATGCTTGATGTTTGGCATAAACAAACCACGTTCAGTATCGGTTGCGATACCAACATTGATGAAGTCATTAAAGATCATTTGCTTGTTGTCCATATCAACAACTGAGTTAAAGATTGGGAATTCTTTAAGCACAACAGCAACGGCTTTGACGATGTAAGCCAAGAAGGTTAGGCGGACATCTTTTTGTAAAGCCAATTCTTTGTATTTTGCACGATGTTCCCATAATTTATCCACGACAACTTCATCAAAGACATGAACGTGTGGGATTTCTTGAACTGAGCGTGCCACTGATTTAGCGGTTGCGTAACGAACAGCTGACATTTTTTCAGCATGTTGTGGCCAAGCTGCATCGGCAATAACTTGTGGTGCTTTAGTTGGTTGTTTAACTTCTTGTTCTTCACTAACAACGATTGGAGCACTACCTTGAGTTAAGAATTGATCGATATCACTACGTAAAATTTGGCCGTGGTTACCTGTACCCTTAACTTGAGTCAAATCAACACCTTTTTCACGTGCATAAGCGCGGACTACAGGCATAGCTAAAACAGGTAAGCTGTGGTCTTGAACGCTAGGTGCATTTGTAGCTGCGATTGCTGGTGTGGCAGGGGTTGTTTCTTGTGGCTTAACTTCAGCATTAGCTTCTTGAGCAGGTGCTTCTTCTTGGCTTTCATCAACATTACCCAAACCTTCAGCAACTTCAAGTTCGATCAAAGGATCGCCAACTTCGGCCGTTTCACCTTCAGCCACTAAGATTTTAATAACTTTACCAGCCACAGGAGATGGTAATTCTTCTACTGATTTATCATTTTCAATTTGTACTAATTCGCCGTCAACTTGGACTTCGTCGCCTGGCTTAACGTGCCATTCACCGATTGTTCCTTCGGCGATACCTTCACCGATATCGGGTAATTTAAATTGATATCTACTCATTAATTTTTACCTCCAATTAGTAGTTCACGATTTCTTTGACCTTAGCGATAATATCGTTTTTATTTGGTAACCATGCATGTTCTGCTTCACCAAATGGATATGGTGTATCTGGCGCATAAACACGACCGATTGGTGCTTCTAAAGACATAATGCCTTTTTCAGCAATGATTGTAGCTACTTGGCTAGAAACACCAGCTTGTTGTTGTGCTTCTTGTACCAAGACAACACGTCCAGTTTTTTGAACAGAAGCGAGGATTGTTTCTTCATCAATTGGTGAAACTGTTCGTAAGTCAACAACTTCAACATCGATACCTTCTTTAGCTAAAGCATCAGCAGCTTTTAAGCTTTCTTGAACCATGTAGCCATAAGAAATGATAGTCAAATCTTTACCTTCACGTTTAACATCTGCTTTGTCTAACGGGATAGTGTACATTTCTTCAGGCACTTCTTCTTTGACAGAGCGATAAAGTTTCATATGTTCCAAGAAGACAACGGGATCATCTGAACGAATCGCAGAAAGTAATAAACCTTTAGCATCGTATGGACCACTTGGGATCACAACACGAATTCCTGGTGTTTGTGCCATCAAACCTTCTAAACTATCAGAGTGAAGTTCAGGAGTATGCACACCACCACCAAATGGTGCACGGATTGTCACTGGCATTTTACGGCTCTTACTCATACGGTAGTGAGTCCGTGAGATTTGACCAGCAATTTGATCCATAACTTCAAATACAAAACCAAAGAATTGGATTTCACAGATAGGGCGGAAACCTTGTAAAGCTAAACCAAAGGCTAAACCACCAATACCAGATTCAGCTAGTGGAGTATCAAAAACGCGGTCTTTACCGTGAATGTCTTGCAAGCCATCGGTTGCACGGAAAACCCCACCGTTACGTCCAACGTCTTCACCAAAGATTAATACTTTGTCGTTGTTCTTTAATTCTTGGTCCATGGCTTCTGTAATAGCCTTAATCATTGTGATTTTTGCCATTTTATTTAGCCTCCTTTGCCTTGAAAACCGCAATTTGATCTTGTAAGGTTTGCGGTGTATCGATAAATGTGTTTTCTAAGAATTCACTGATCTTTTGAACAGGAGCTGCTTCAGTTTCTTTGATTGCTTCGTTGATTTGTTCGTTGAATTCTTCTTCCCAACTTTGTTCTAATTCAGATGTCCAAAGACCTTTTTCAAGCAAGTATTTACGCATTCTGATCAATGGATCTTTTTGTTGCCAATCGCCTTCTTCAGCAGAAGTCCGGTAACGTTTTGGATCATCACCGGATAATGTATGTGGACCATAGCGATAGGTTAATGTTTCGATTAAAACAGGGCCGTTGCCAGCAACGCTCCAATCACGAGCAGATTTAGTAACCGCATAAACGGCTAAAGCATCCATACCATCTACTTGAACGCCAGGGATTCCGGCAGCAACAGCTTTTTGTGCTAAAGTAGGTGCAGCTGTTTGCAAAGCACGTGGCACAGAAATAGCGTAACCGTTGTTTTGAACAAAGAAGATAGCAGGTGCTTTGAATGCGCCGGCAAAGTTCATTCCTTCGTAAAAATCACCTTCAGAAGTACCACCATCTCCGGTGTATGTGTAAGCGACATTAGGTTTTTGATTTCTCTTAAGACCTAAAGCAACACCGGCAGCTTGTACATATTGTGCGCCAATGATGATTTGTGGTGGTAAAGCTTGTAAACCTTCAGGATACTTGTTTCCCAAAGCATGACCTTTTGACCACAAGAATGCTTGATAAAGTGGTAAACCGTGTTGAACTAATTGTGGAATATCACGGTAAGCGGGCAATAAAAAATCTTCTTTTTCCATTGCAAAGTTAGAAGCAATTTGGCTTGCTTCTTCGCCAGCTGTTGG
Organism: Ligilactobacillus sp. Marseille-Q7487; assembly: GCF_949152225.1. NCBI lineage: Bacteria > Bacillati > Bacillota > Bacilli > Lactobacillales > Lactobacillaceae > Ligilactobacillus > Ligilactobacillus sp. Marseille-Q7487. The sequence continues at coordinate 1,791,241 of NZ_CASCJC010000001.1, read as the reverse complement.
AGCAAAAAAGCCCAAACGACCTTGGCGGTTAAGTTTGGTTGAACGTTCGTTTAAAACACGTGACCAAACCATTTGTTTGAAGAGTTCTACTAACTCTTCATCGCTCAATAAAGCAGCCAACTCTTGATCAACCACTTTTCCGGTTTCATCTAAAACACGGATAGGTTCAATCACAGGGGCTGCGTTTAATTTATCAAAATCTATTCTACTCATCTATAAAGCCTCCTAAATCAGTTATTGCTACAATAAGCAATTTTTTAACTATATGACAAAAAACCGACAAACAAATCATTTCTTTACTGTAACGCTTACACAATGAATGTTACTCTGTTTGTTTAACGTTGTAAACATTGTTGCATCTTGCACATATTGTATATATATGTTAAATAACTGATAATAATTGAAATTAATATGCTGAAAAAAATTTTAAATTGTGCACAATGTGATTTTCTTCACTAATGTCTTTAAATTAATCTTTAAAATTTTTATTAAGAAGGTAACCTGATATATTGACGATATGCATCTTTTTAGACGATTTTCCAGATAGGACTAGTTTTTTTGCGTGAAAAATTGCATAATTTAATGTAGTTAGATAAACTTAAAACAAACATAATTTGTTTGTGATGGAGGTAATATAAGATGCTTTTAGGAAGTGTTGAAGCCGGCGGGACAAAATTTGTCTGTGCGGTCGGTGATGAAAATTATCAAGTAAAAGAAATGGTCCAATTTCCAACGACTACACCTGAAGAAACATTAGCTAAGACAAGTGAATTTTTTGCACAATTTCCTGATTTAAAGGCAATCGGGATTGCATCATTTGGTCCGATTGAAATTCGCAAGGACTCGCCTAAGTACGGCTATGTGACAACTACACCAAAGCCAGGTTGGCATGATGCTGATTTCTTAGGAACATTAAAGAAGACCCTAGATGTACCAATGGCATGGACAACTGATGTAAATGGTTCGGCTTATGGTGAATACGTTGCTTACAAGGATGCCGGTCAAGAATTAAGTTCATTAGTATATTACACAGTCGGAACTGGAATCGGGGCTGGAATCGTGATCGATGGCAAGCTAGTAGGCGCGAAGGGTCATCCAGAAATGGGCCATGTCTTGGTAAAACGTCATCCAGAAGACTTAGCTTTCAAAGGTGTTTGCCCATATCATGGTGATTGTTTAGAAGGCGTGGCAGCTGGCCCAAGTTTTAAGGCGCGTTTAGGGATTGCCGGCCAAGATGTACCGTTTGATAACCCAACTTGGGATATCGTGGCCTATTATGTGGCCCAAGCCGTGATGCAAGCGACTTTAACCGTGCGCCCAGATAAAGTTATTATCGGTGGTGGGGTGTCTAGCGAGACATTCTTGCAAAAAGTTCGCGTGCAATTTAGCGAAATGTTAAATGACTATGTCGAAGTCGGTGATTTGGCTGAATATATCGTGATGCCAAAAGTTGCTAACAATGGTTCGGCAACTTTAGGTGATTTTGCCTTAGCAAAGCAAGCTTTAGAAGAAGGGAAATAAGTGATTTTAAAGGTAGTTGTTGTATGCAACTGCCTTTTTGTTCAAAAAAAGCGCAAATTTTTAAGAAAGAAAACATATTTTTTTAATTAAATCTGTATAAGATAGTCATATTTTTTTCACAGGTAAGCATTAGTATATAAGCATACCCAATAGCAAAACAAGTTTCATAACTTTTTTTCTCTATAAAAAGTAAACATACTAAAAGTGCTTATCTTTATAGGAAAGACTACTCTTTTTTCTTCGCGGTTTTCCCCTTAACCGCGAAGTTTTTTTATTTTTGTGGAAACTTAAAAGAATAAAAAACCCCTGAAATCACATGGGGCTATAATGCCTTCTAAGTATACAGATGAAATATATAAAATCATCGTATACTTGGAGGGTATTTTTTTATGGGAAGAAAACCAAAATTTAGTCCAGAACAAAAATTAGCTATTTTAAAAGAAGTAAAGAAGACGAGTATTTCGCAAGTTCTAAATGAGTATTCTATTGATAGAAAAACATTAAATAGTTGGAGGCTATTGTATAAGTATCAGGGAATCGACGGACTTAATAGTAAATCCAATAATTAGAGATATTCTCTTAAATTTAAAATTTCTTTGGTCGCTTCTTTTAAAGAATCAATAGATTCTGCACTCGAATTCGCAATAAAAAATGGAGTGAAATCAGATAAACAACTTTTTGATTGGATAAAACGGTATAATGAATTTAATATAGAGGCGTATTCGCCTAGAAAGAGAGACTCAAGTATGCCTAAAAAAAGAAAGCCCGCCAAAAAAACAACCTTTGAAAAACGTTTAAAGATAATTGAAGACCTTATTAAACATAATCTAAATTATAACTTAGTCGCAAATAAGAATAATGTCAGTTATATTCAAGTATATAACTGGTATAAAAAATATACAGCTAGTGGTAATAATCCTGAATCACTACGTGATAATCGTGGAAAATCAAAACCAGAAGAATCATTGACCGAACTTGACCATCTCAAAGCTGAAAATCGTCTACTAAAAGCCCAACTTAAACAACAAGAAATGGAGATAGCCTTCGCAAAAAAATTAATGGAAATACGCAATCGAGGGGAAAGAAATAAAATATCAAGCAATTAAAGAATTGCATAATGAACATGGATGGGCTATTAGTAAACTTGCGAAAATTGCTGGGGTAACAAGAGATGCATACTATAAATGATTTAAACGAAGTGATAGTATCTATCGGAAACAACAAATACAGTTACTTAATACCATAATTTATTTAGAAGAGAAGCATAATTATACACTTGGATATTTAAGTATGATTACCCAGTTAAAATTTGAAGGGAAACTAAATTTTAAAGTTGGTTTAAAGCGAGTAAGATCTTGTATGCGTAAAAATAACATTAGAGTAAATGTTAGAAAAAAGAAACGTAATCGGATTAAACGATACGAGGAATATATCAGCGAAAACTTATTAGCTTGTCAATTTAATCGAAGACATAAAAATGAAGTATGGGTTACAGATACAACAGAAGTTAGTTACTTTGCGAATAATGAACTAAGAAAAGTTCGCTTACACGTAGTGTTAGATTTATATGGTCGTTTTGTAATAAGTCATAATTTATCACAAACTGAAACTTCAGTGGCAGCTATAGAGACATTTAAAAAGCTTTTGCGCATGAACCACAAGCACATCCGATGGGTTCATACAGACAGAGGTGCAGCATACTGTTCAATAAGTTTTAACAACTATTTAGAAAAGATGAATTGTGTTCACAGTATGTCACACCCTGGGCATTCATGGGAGAATTCACCAATTGAAAGATGGTGGAATGATTTTAAGCTTCTTTGGCTAGCACGTCATCCTCGACCTCGATCATTTAGAGAGTTAGAACAATTGGTAGAAGATGGAATTAAATATTTCAATACACAGAAAGCATATGCATCAAAAAACGACCTAACAGCGGAACAATTCCGCAATCAGGTCGCATAATCAATTTTTATATATTTAAACTGTATACTTGACAGGACATAGTGCTAAGGAATTCAGGAGTTGATTTTAGCAAGCAAGCTTTAATTAAAGAAGCTTTTGATCCATTCGATAAATTGAGTAAAAATATTCTTAGCTTTTTGGACGGTTTCTTTAGCCGCATCACTGTTGGCCCAGTCTTTGACCTTGTTCATCAGATCGCCTGTCGAGTTTTTGACGTTATCAATTGTGTTTGTCACATTTTCAAGGTAGTCTTTACTCAAAGAAATTGGGGAGTTTTCAAATTTAATCAAGACGTTGATGATATTGTTGACCGCATTTTGGGAAGTTTGGTTGGCAATATCATGTTTTTGTAAGGCTTCGTTTAACAATTGTTGAATGTCTTCTCTTGTTAAAGTTTGACCGTCTTGTTTTTGTTTTGCGATTTCTTTGGTGGTATCCCCAACGGCTGCCATCAATTTTCCGGCATAGGCACTGTCGTCTTTGTTTTCGTTGATGGCTTGTTGGGTAGCATCAAGCATTTGGTTAGCCGTGGCCGTATCGGTGGTGTTAAGGGTGATACCGTCTTGTGCCAAGGCTTTGTAGACGCCGGTTAGAGCCGATTCACCCGAGACAGCACGATTGGCTGTTACGACGATTGTCACGTCGTTAACCCCAGCCATCTGGGCCACCATCGCATATTGTTGGGCGGTCACTTGGGTGATGTTGTCTTGGCCGTCGTATTTTTTGATGTTGACTTTAACGCCAGACCCTGGATCGCTAGGAGCGATTGCCACCGAGCTAATCATGGCCGCATCGGTCGTCGTGGCACCGTTGCCGATGTATTTGCTATAATCGCTAGCCGTAGCGGTTAACGTCTTAAAATTAGAGTCGGTCCCTAAGACATCGGCTAATTTTGAGCGCACCTCAGTAGCTGTACCGGCCCCATAAACAACGTAACTAGCATTTAAAGTATGACTAGTAGAGTTTGTGTCGGCTTTGATATTAGCGGGTAAACTAGTTGTTGCAATTAAAGCCAAAGCGGCGATGGTTAAACGTTTAAGAAGCTTTGTTTTCACGAGCGATATTAAGGAACTCTAAAATTCCTTGCTCCTTTCTTAGAAAATATATTTACTTTCATTTTACCATTAAATCTTTGTACCAATGTATAAGAAAGCACAAAAATTGTTTAAAAAAATATGATTAGATTTAACTGACAAAACAATGAATTCAATGTATACTTAAAGTAAGAAAAACTCATAACCAAAGAAAGGAACTAGTTTTAGGCTGGCTCCTTTTTTTGTTATTACAAAGTGTGATAAAATAAAAGATAAAATCTATGTCTATTTTTGTTAGGAGTAAAAGTTTTTCTTTGACAATAAGCAAAGAAAAAGTGAGGAAGTATATGAAAAAAATTATTTCAAAGGATTTTTGGCAAACATTAGACTTTATGCAAGAAAGACAACCACGCTTAATCGCGGTCTTTTTATTGTTGATTGCGTTGGCTTGTGATGTGATGGCTTTCATCTTAAATTGGATGTTAGGAATTATCTTGTTAGTTGCCTTAGTTTTGGCAATTGTCTTGGTGTTAGAAACATTAGGCAAAATTGTGGAGCGCACCAACGAATATATTTCAGATTTATCTTATCGTATCAAACGTGGTGAACAAGATGCTTTAGTACAAATGCCAATTGGAATTTTATTTTATAGTAAAGACTATGATGTTCAATGGATTAATCCAACGTTACAGCAATATTTTGGCAAGGTTGATTTATTAGGAAAACCGCTAAAAAATGTTGATAGCGAACTTTTAGCATTGATTAGTAAACATCAAGAAGAAGAGACATTTTTTGAAGCTAAGTGGCGCGATAATTATTTTAATATCTTGATTCAACCAGAATTACATGTTGCTTATTTGTATGAGGTAACTCATTATGTCGAGTTACAAAAACATTTTAGTGAATCACAGTTAGTTATTGGACAAATATTTGTCGATAATTATGATGAGGTTACTAAAGCGATGAACGATAAGAGTGTTTCTAACTTGAGCAATTTCGTGACTAATGCGATAGATGATTGGGCTAATGAGTTTGGGATGTTTGTTAAACGTGTCGATGAAGATCAGTACCTAGTTTTAGGCTATACTAAATCTCTACAAGAAATCGAGCAGCAACGTTTTAAGATTTTAGATACTATTCGTGAGTGGACATCAAAGCAAAATTCACCATTAACACTAAGTATTGGTCTAGCCTATGGGCAAGAAAACCTGGCTTCTTTGGCTAAATTGGCACAAAGTAATTTAGACTTAGCCTTAGGACGAGGTGGTGACCAAGCGGTAGTACGCCAAGATGATGGTCAAGCGCGTTTTTATGGTGGCAAGACTAACCCGATGGCTAAACGAACGCGGGTGCGTGCACGCATGATTTCCCAAGCCTTAAAGGAATTAATGGCACAAAGCGAAGAAATTTTTGTAATGGGGCATACACGTCCTGATATGGACTCAATTGGTGCTTGTTTAGGTTTACGTCGGATTGCAGAGATGAATAAAAAGCAATGCTGGATTGTTTTAGACAATGAAGTTGTCCACTCAGATATTGCGCGTTTATTAGAAGAGTTGGGTGCATATCCTGAAATTAAAGAAAAGATTATTTCAACAGACGAAGCACTTGAAAAAATTAGTGCCAATAGTTTATTGGTGATGGTTGATCATTCTAAACCATCGATGGCACTTAGCCCACGTTTATATGAACGTCTGCAAGATAAACTGATGATTATTGATCATCATCGCCGTGGCGAGGAATTCCCAGAAAATCCACTGTTAGTTTACATTGAGCCTTATGCAAGCTCAACATGTGAGTTAATCACAGAAATGTTTGAATATCAAAGTCGTGATAGTGAGCCAATCAATAAATTAGAGGCGACAGCGATGCTTACAGGGATCATTATCGATACTAAATCGTTTTCTATGAATACAGGTACAAGAACCTTTGATGCGGCTAGTTATCTACGTTCGGTAGGTGCCGATCTAGAAATGACTAGACATTTCATGAAAGAAAGTGCAACACAATATTTGCAGCGTAATCATTTGATTGATCGTGTGGAATTTATTGGTAATTCCATGGCGGTTTGTGCAGGTGAAGATGGTCGTCCATACGATCCGGTGACCGCCGCTCAAGCAGCCGATTCACTTTTAGATGTCAGTGGAGTGCATGCTTCGTTTGTAATTACCAGTCGACCACAAGGCAAAGTTGGAATCTCTGCACGAAGTAATGGTGAAATTAATGTACAGTTAATCATGGAAAAAATGGGCGGTGGCGGTCATTTGAGCAATGCCGCAACTCAAATTGAAGGTCAAAGTGTCAGCCAAGTAAAACGAGCTCTTTTAGCGATTTTAGAAGAATTGGCTGAAGATGGCGATGCACAAGATTAGGAGGAAAAAATTATGAAAGTTATTTTTACACAAGATGTTAGAGGAAAAGGTAAACGCGGAGAAATTAAGGAACTTCCCGATGGTTACGCTAATTTCTTAATCAAGGCTAATAAGGCTAAGCAAGCTAATGCAGCAGCGATGAGCGAGCTTAAGGGGCAAAAACGTGCCGAAGCTAAGAAAGAAGCAGAAATTTTAGCCGAAGCCAAGGCCTTAAAAGAAAAATTAGAATCTGGCAAATATGTAGTCGAACTAAAGGCAAAAGCCGGTGAAGATGGGCGCTTATTTGGTTCAATTACTACCAAGCAAATTGCACAGGCATTAAATGAACAATATGGTTTGAAGATTGATAAGCGTAAGATGGAACTAGCAGCGCCAATTCGTTCGATGGGTTATGTAAATGTACCTGTTAAGTTGCACAATGAAGTAACTTCTAAGATTCGTGTACACATTGCAGAAAAATAATGAGTGCTTAAGCATAAGTTTTGTAGAAAGGATCAAGAGTCATGGCTAATGATTTTTTGGCGACAGATAATTTGCCTAAAAACATAGAGGCAGAAGAAAATCTTTTAGGAATAATTTTGTCTAACTCTAATGTTTTAGATGATGTTTTAGAATTTGTTCAGCCACTCGATTTTTATACACGTCAAAATCAGATTATCTTTGCAACGATGATAGATTTAAATAATCGCAATGAACAAATATCATTGGTAACACTCAATGATCGTTTAAGTCTTCAAAAACAACTCGATGATGCTGGTGGGATTGTTTATTTATCAAGGTTAATGACTAACGCGCAACCAACGGCTAGAAATGCTGTTTCGTATGCTAAATTAGTGCAAGAAAAAGCAGTCCGGCGGCGTTTGATGAGTGCAGCACGTGAAATCTTTGCGATAGCACAAAATGATGATCAAGATATTGCCGGCCTTTTAGGCGAAGCAGAGCGCAATATTGCAGAGATTGCCGAACAAAAAACGGATGGCAGTTTTAAACGCATTGCCAATGTTTTGGATGCAGTTTATGATGAAACGACACAACGGGCTAATCAAACAGAAGAAATCATCGGGCTTTCAACTGGCTATGGTGAGCTAGATAAGGTAACGGCTGGGTTACAAGCAGATAATTTGATTATCTTAGCGGCACGTCCAGCCGTGGGTAAAACGGCTTTTGCTTTGAATATCGCCCAAAATGTGGCCAAAGAAAATGATGTTTCTGTGGCTATTTTCTCTTTGGAAATGGGGGCAGAATCTTTGGTGCGCCGGATGTTGTCGGCAGAAGGTTCAATCAATGCTTCTAATTTACAAAACGGGAATCTCTCTAGTGAAGAATGGGCTAGTCTAAGTGTATCAATCGAGTCTTTGAAGCGGACTGATATTTATATCGATGATACGCCAGGGATCAAAATGGCGGCTATTCGGGCCAGATGTCGTGGTTTGGCTAAAAAGACTGGTAAATTAGGTTTGATTGTGATTGACTACTTGCAGTTGATTGAAGGTTCTAATAAGGAAAGCCGACAACAAGAAGTTTCTGAGATTTCGCGTGAATTAAAGAAGCTTGCCAAAGAATTGGCTGTACCAGTCATTGCCTTATCCCAGCTTTCACGTGGGGTTGAACAACGCCAAGACAAACGTCCGGTCCTCTCAGATATTCGTGAATCTGGGGCGATTGAACAAGATGCTGATATTGTTGCTTTCTTGTATCGTGATGATTACTATGAACGCGCAGAAGGTGATGACGAAAACGAAGAAAATTCTGCGCCATTAGGCAATCCCGATGCTGGTGTGGTCGAATTGATCATCGAAAAAAACCGTGCTGGTGCGCGTGGGACGATAAAGCTTTTATTTAACAAAACGTGTTATAAATTTGCAAACATTTCATATGCTCCCGAACCGCCAGGAATGGGTTAAAAGCAAGTGAAATCTAAAAGAGCTGTGAAATAACAAACTGTTTGTTATCTTACGGCTTTTTTAGTGCAGAAAAAAATAACTTATTGAAAACGGATGAAGAAACAAAGTGTACAAATTGACTTACTTTTTGTATAGCTTTTATCTTATTTGAGGTCTATACTATATATTATGGTTAAACAAAAAACTGTATAAAAATTTGTACTGGGGGTTTTCAAAAAAATATAGACAAAGAAGGAATTAGTATGGAAACTACACAAACACGTCCACTCTGGCGCAAAAACTTATTTGTGCTTTGGTTTGGCGTTTTTATGACGGGGATGGGGATGAGTGAAATCACTCCGTTTTTGTCACTATTTATTGGTGAATTGGGGCATTATAGCAAACAACAACTGACGTTTTATACGGGAATTGTGTTTGCTTCATGCTTTTTAGTAATGGCGATAGTCTCGCCTGTTTGGGGCAGGTTAGCGGATAAAAAGGGCCGGCGTTTGATGCTGTTACGGGCATCGTTTGGGATGGCGGTAGTCTTTTTATTGATGGGCTTTGTGACCAATGTATGGGAACTTTTGCTTTTACGTGCACTACAAGGAGCCTTTGGCGGGTATGTTTCCAATGCCAATGCCTTGATTGCTTCACAAGCACCTAAGAAAAATTCGGGACAAGCATTGAGTATCTTAGTAACCGGCTTGACTGCTGGAACATTGCTAGGTCCCTTATTAGGCGGGGCATTAGCGAGTGTATTTTCTTATCGCATGACCTTTAATATTACAGGAATCATCATGATGTTGGTTTTTATTTTGACTTATTTTTGTGTGAAAGAAGATTTTACCGCTAAGCCAGCCACTGATAAAAAACATCCAAAAGTAACCTTCAAACAAATTATCAGTGTACGTTTAATCCTCGTTTTATTTTCGACAACGATGTTTGTTCAAATCGTCAATATGTCGATCAACCCCATTTTAAGTCTATTCGTTAAAGAATTATTGACTTCTTCACATCAATCCGTGACCTTTATGGCTGGGATTGTAGCTTCGATGCCAGGTTTATCCACAATTATCGCAGCACCTTTATTTGGACGCTTAGGTGATCGGATTGGAACGCAAAAGATGCTAGTCTTTGGTTTTATTTTTGCGATGCTGGTCTTTTTTGCAACTTCTTTTGTAACCAATGTCTATCAATTGATAGGGATGCGCATTTTAACAGGGATTTCTGATGCAGCAATGTTGCCATCTGTTCAAACTCTATTAACCAAGAACACAACAACAGAAAATACAAGTATTGTCTTTTCATATAACCAAAGCTTCCAATCAGTTGGTAGTGTCTTAGGACCAATGATCGGTTCGTTTGTGGCTGGGATCTTTGATTACCGCGGTATTTTTGTGGTCAGCAGCTTGATTATGGTCTTTAACTTGTTGGTCTTTAAATTAACACATGCTAGCGAAGCTGCGCAAAAAACTATTTTAAAATAATTTTTAACAAAATAAGGACTACGAAACTTTTCGTAGTCCTTATTTAATATCTAGTTAAATTTTTTTAAGCTAATAGCACCGATTGTAAGGATGCTAAAGCCTAATAGACCAAGCACAGTCTGTTTGCTGTCGCCGGTTTGAGGTAATTTTTGTTTTGGCTTAGCATTATTTGAGTTGTTTTTATCAGTTGTTGGCTTTTTAGTTTCTTTTAAAGTTAAAGCAGCACGTGCAGTTGTCAAATCCTTTAGCATTTGATCGATTTGTTTTTGCGTAACATTATCGTTGCTTAATAGCGTGTTAGCTTGGGCTAATAGATTTTTAAAATTAGCTAAGGCACCATTATCTTGATACTGATTAAGGTCTAATGAATAATGTGGCATATTTATTTAATTTGTCAATCGTTTGTGCATTTTACTGAAATGAAAAACCGAACTTCATATTGGGTTAATCTAATATGAAGTTCGGTTTTTTGTGCTTATTTTTTTAAAAAGAGCTCTTTTTAAATCGGAAAACATGTTTTTTAAGAATAATAACATGTTCACGAAAGCTACCAAACTGTTCACAAGTTCTCATTTTTCAATTATAGTAAAATTATTGGTTGTCTGTTAAAACTGAGCTCATTAAGACTTCAAAATAGATTAAAGCCAGGCCAAAGAACAGTTGTGGATGACTGCTGTCAAAAAAAGATGGTTTAAAAGAATCGGTGCTGATAGCAAGCTTGACATTTTGTGCAATTGTTGAGTTGGTATTGCCTACAAAAGCGATCACATCACACTCATTGCCATTGGCTTCTTGGCACAACTCGGTCAAACGTTTTGTCTCTCCAGAATTGCTGATAACAATGATCAAATTTTGACGATTGGTATCTTTACGGATTAATTCAAGATGTGAATTAGCTGTACAGCGGTAGCCATGAATGTTGAAATATTCACTCATATAGTTAGCGATATTTTGTGAAAAGCCGCTTCCCATGATGGTTATCATCGAATCACGGTGTTTGTTTAGTAGCTTTTTGAAGGATTCGATATATTGTTTGATGTTAAGTAAATCTTCGAAGTTGAGTAAAGCAAAGCTTGTGTCAGTCATCAAAAAGACTAATTCGTAATAGCCAGAAAGATTCATGCGCTTAGCCATTTTAACGATGAAACTAGGCGAGGTGAAAGTTTCTTTGGCTAACTGACGTACACCAAGTGTTTTTAGTTTATCTCGATGCTCTTGCATGTAGTTTAAAACAGCAACTTCAGTTTCATTTAGTTGGTATTTTTCGCTGATTTGTCGAATGTCCAAGTAAAAACCCCCTAAATAAAGTTAAGTATTGAAAGGAAGTAACAAAATATGTCACAAGAAAATAATAACAAAAATTGCCAAGCAAAAAAAGAGTTCATCGCTGATCCATGGGCACGCACGACTACACGTAACGGTTTAGCTGGAGACGAAGTAATCTCTGCTTTGCAAAAATCAATCCGTCGTGGTAAAGAACGTGCTGCGGTTGAATTTGCTTATGAAATGTATATTTCTTCACCACAATTTGAAGAAAAATTATGGCGTCGTTTACTAGCTATCTCTGTTGAAGATATCGGCATGGGTAATCCTAATGCACCAATTTTTGTTAATACATTAAACCAAATGCGTAAAAACTTTGAATACAGCGAACCAGATCGTGCCATGATGTTTGTGCATGCGATTCGTTATTTATGCCAATCTACTAAGGATCGCTCCTCTGACTTGTTGAAAAATATTGTTATCAAAAACTTTAACAAAGGCTATGTGCCAGAAATTCCTGATTATGCTTTGGATAAACACACTAAACGCGGACAAGAAATGGGGCGCGATAGCATGCACTTCTTACACGAAGCAAGCAAGGTTATTCCACAAATGGAAGTGGACAATGGTTATTATGAAGAATACAACGAATTGATGAAAGACTATGATCCAAGCAAGATCATTGATAGTGCTTTTGTTTTTAATCCATATCAAGTTTAATCAACATTAGAAAAGGAGTTTTAATCACGATGCAAAATGGACTGCTTGCAAAATTAGATAAGGTTCTTTCGCCAATTGGCGTCAAACTAGGTAATCAACGGCACCTACAAGCAATCGCCAACGGGATGATGTTTGGTTTGCCTTTCTTGGTGATTGGGTCATTTTTCTTGATTTTTGCGAATCCCCCAATTAACCTAGATAGATACAACCCAGAAACAGCCAACTTTTTCATGCATTTTATGGCTAGTTGGAAGGACTTTGCGGTGGCTAACTATGATGCTATCACCTTGCCTTACAACATGACGATGGGCATCTATGGGATTGTTTGTGCCTTTGGAATTGGCCATGAGTTAAGTAAAACCTATGAGCGCAACGCTCCAATGGATGGAATGATGGCGTTAATCATCTTCATGATGGTAGCGACCGATGTTAAAGATAACAAGTTAGCGATGGATTATTTGGGAACTAACGGTTTATTTGTGGCAATCTTAATTGGGTTGTTATCTGTTGAATTAAATCGCTTAGTTGATCGTGATGGTTTAAAGATTAATATGCCAAGCACGGTACCGCCAATGGTGACGACCTTTATTAATTCATTGATTCCATTAACAGTTAATATTTTGGTCTTTTATGGTGCTAATTTATTGATTCATTCTTGGACACATGCTTCTTTCCCTGAATTTATCACGAAGTTATTGACACCGGCTACCTCGATTGCAACAAATCTTTGGGGCTTTATCTTGATCGTGACAATCGGTAATTTTTTATGGTTAATCGGCGTTAACGGGACAAGTATCGTCTTTCCGATTTTGTTTGCCCTAGGTGTTTCACAAAGTGGGATGAATGCTGATTTAATCAATCATGGCCAAGCAGCTAGCCATTTGATCAACTTGCAAATGTTTAGAATTTCCGTTTTAGGCGGAGCCGGCAATACTTTAGGGTTAGTTTTATTGATGATGTTTAGTCGTGTTGAAAAATTCCGTAGTATTGGACGTTTATCCTTTATTCCAGGAATGTGTAGTATTAATGAACCCGTAATTTTTGGTAGTCCAATTGTCTTTAACCCGATCTTAGGTATTCCATTTATCTTAGCACCAATCGTAAACCTCTTGTTGACTTATGGAGCACAAAAGATTGGTTTGATCAGTCTAGGTTATATTGTTGATCCGTCATTTACACCATTTTTTGCTCAAGCCTACATGTCAACGATGGATTGGCGTAACGTGGTCTTTTGGATTGCTTTAATCTTTGTAGCAATGGTTATTTATCTGCCATTCTTCAAAGTGTGTGAACATAACGAAAAAATGCAAGAACAAGCAATGTAAACAAAAAATATTCAGATTGAAGTGCCTTACAATTGTTAGACAAAGTCTAGCAATTGTGAGGTGCTTTTTTCGTATGACTAAATATACTCAAAAATTCAAATTAGATCTTATTCAAGAATACCTAGATACTGGCTGTTCACAACGATGTCTAGAAAATAAGTATTCTTTACCAAAAGATACCTTAAAAAAATGGTGGACTGTATACAATTTAAAAGGACCCGAAGGGTTGAAATTACGATATTTCAAACGTAAATTTACTGTTGATTTTAAACTTCGTGTGATAAACTACTACCTAAATAATGATGTTTCAATGTCCAAAGCAGCGTCTTCCCATAATCTTTTGTGTTCATAGATATCTATCTGGTTGAAGTTGTTTATGGAAGGTGGATCTGAGGTCTTGAAACCCAAGAAGAAAGGTAGGCCAAGTAAGATGTCAAAAATGACAAAGAAGGATGCACGTAAAATTTTAAAAAAGGAAAGTGATGAAATTGCGGCACTAAAGAGTGAATTACGTCAAGCCAAAATGGAGCGTGATATCTTAAAAAAATCGTTGACCCTGTTCGGATCCTCAAAGCTAAGGAGAAAACAATAATTGTGGATCAGATCAGGGTTGAACAACAAAACTTGCCAAAAGAATATTTCTCAGTTCACACAGTTCTTTAACAAATATGTCAATTGGTACAATAATGATCGAATTTCCAATAAAACAAAAAACATGAGTCCGGTTGATTACCAAACCTATGTCTTAGCTGCTTAAAAATATTTTATTTTTGTCTAACTTTTTTGTTGCACTTCAGATTGTAAAAAATCTGAATGTTTTTTATTTTTTTGAAGTTAGCTTTTTGAATGGTATAGTTGTGGGATTTAATATATTAAGTTCGTTCAAAAAATTGGTTTTATATTATGTAAAAAACATTAGATTAAGCTGTATATTTACTAAAAAATGTGCTTGATAGTGATTATTCAATAGTTTATACTTCTTTTTGTAAGCGCTTAAAGAATTTTAAGAGGAGTTTTTGACATGAGGAAAATCAACAAGAAATTGTTATCAGTTTTGACAATTACATGTATGTGTACCAATTTATTACCTTTTGGCTCGTTAATTACTTATGCTCAAACAACGACTGCACATTCAAAGGCATCGACTACAGATGAGTTATCAGGATGGCAAAAAGTAAGTGGCAATGGTAGTTTGGCGATTAAAAATGAAGGTTTTGGGAATTACTTAAATTTAAATTCCGATGATAATACAATTTTTGCAGATACCAAAGCTGAGTCAAGAACAGATGGATATGTTGAGATGAATATCAATAATATCAAGAATGCTCGTTTTGGGATTATCTTCCGCTATAATAATCCAACCGATTGGCAAGGAATCGGAGTTGATAGTGGCAATTGGACTTGGTTTAAGGGCGATGGAAGTTGGGGAAGTGTTAATTCAACTAAACAAAGTTTTGCCACTACCGGGGAAAATCACAAAATTAAAGTAGAGTATCGAGGAACAACAATTAGAGTCCTTGAAGATGGTAAAGAGATTATTAATCAAGTAATTAGTGAATTTGCTAATCCTAAAACAGGAAAAATTGGAATGCGCCTATGGGGGGTAAAGGCTGATGGGTATGATTGTCAGTTAAATCTTACGCAAATTAAGACCGGGCAACTAGCTAAAGAAATAACTTTAACACCTAGTAATATAGCCTTAGATTATGATGAAGTTGGAAAAAATGATGTTCAAATTAATTTGAATGATACTACACCTAAATTGGTAGCAATTAAAAATGGACAAGAAAGTCTAACCGCTAATGTTGATTATGATTTAAAAAATGCAACAGTAACTTTGAAAAAGAGTTATCTAGCAAAAATTAAGGATATTGCTAATACAGATTTAACATTTGAGTTTTCAGACGGGCAAAAGAAAACTTGTAGTATTATGATTAATAAACCAGATAAAGAAGTGTCTTATCAAAGAGACTTTAGCCAAGGAATTACAGGATTTGAAAAAGTTACTGGCAATGGAAATTTAGTTTGGAATGAAAATAATAAAGTAGCCCAAATGCAAGGTGATGGTTTATTCATTGATCAGCAATCAGAAACATTAAAAAATCAAGAAGTTGAATTTTTATATGATCCGATGAATAATAACTGTAATTACGGGGTGGTTTTACGATATAATTCACCAAATGATTATCTCTATGTTGGACCAGCAAGTCAATATGGACAACATTATACTAATTGGGGAGTTTATACCCCTAAAGGAAAAGTAGCAGATATTCAAGATAGTGGTTTTATTTTGTCTGGTAGAGTTAAACCCTATAAAATCAAAGTTCGTGTTATTGACGATGTGATAACGATTTTTGTTGATAATGAAGAAATTTATACTGGACAAGTTAATGGAATAACACAAAATCCAGGTAAAGTTGGATTTTATTGTAGCAATAGTACAGGCATGAATGTCTATCAATTTAAGCAACAAACTGCTAAAGCACCACAAGTTGTTACAGAAGATATAACAGAAACAACAATTAAATCTAATCAGATGACAGTTAAATTAGATAAAGATTTTCCTCGAGTAATTTCTTATGATTTAGATGGCCAAACAATTAACGGCCAAGAATTAGCTTTGCATCAATTAGAAGTTAATAATACCTTATACAAACCAGAAGTAAAAAGCGAGGTAAATCCTAGTTCGATAACTTATCATGTAAAAATTAATGAACTTGCGATGTCATTTGATGTGATTTTTGAAGTTAAAGACAATACTTTAACTCTAAAAATTGCTAATGTAATTGACGATCATGAAAAACTATATACTCTAAATTTTCCAGGACAAAGTTTAGTTTCGATGAGTAGTCAAGAGCCTAATGCAAGTTTAAAAGTAAATAATTATCAAAATGAAACAACTCTACAACTAGCACAGGCTACTGCACAAAAGACATATAATGAGACGACTTTGGCCGTTTTAAGTAATGATAATGTAGCGGCCGCAATTGGGGAACAATCATACAAAAATCGTCATGAAATTGCTTATCAAACATTTAACGTTGGAGATCATACTTCTACGGGTTTATGGATGAATGAATATGCTTATCGCGGTTTAGATGGTAAGAAACTTGGAGATAATATGTGGACTAAGGTTTCTATTACTAAAGACCGTAATCAAGATAATAAAGTTGATTATCAAGATGGAGCAATTGCTTTACGTGATGATTGTTTACCACGTAAGACAGGAGCCGATATAGCAACTAGCAATTGGAGCATGATTGCAATGAATGTTGGTTCTGAAGCGCAATATCCATTTTTACGTATTTTGGATAATGCAAAAAAAATGTCATTAGCAACTGATAATTTTGGGCAAAATATCATTATTAAAGGCTATCAAGGAGAAGGGCATGATTCTTCGCATCCAGATTTTGCAAACTATAATAAACATGCAGGTGGTTTGGAAGATTTCAAAACATTACTTGATAATGCTGAGAAATGGAATGCCAAAATTGGAATCCATATTAATCAAACTGATGTATATCCAGAGTCACCGGAATATGGGAAAATCAAAACTGATTTAGGTGCATGGTCATGGTATGATACCGCACAACAAATTGTTCGTGAAAATGATGATTTAGATACGAGCTCAAATGGTTTAGATGCACGTTTTAGTCAACTTTACGATAAGGATACAGCTAATAAAATTGCAACAACATATATTGATGTATTCTTTGGAACAAGATGGCCAATGTATAAGTTAGTGGATAATATTAATCGACGTGGGATGGCTCTTGGGACTGAATATGTGGATGAAATGGTATCTTATAGTGTTTTTGCACATCATATTGGTTCGAATTTTGGCGGTGCAGGAAATTTAGTAAGATTTGTAGATAATAACCAAGCTGATATTTTTGCTAATGATCAACTTTTCCATGGAGAAGCTGATCGAGCATCTGATGATGTGGGGATTGATGGATGGCAAAATGCTAAGAATTTTTACAATGCAATTCAAGCATTTTATGAAAAAGTCCTACCTAACAAATATTTAGCTCAATATCCAGTAATGCAATATACTGCTAATCAAGCTGTTTTAGGTAAAAATAATCAAGTTGTAACCAAAATTGAAAATAACGTAAATGTAATTACACAAGATGGTAAAAAAGTTTTAGAGGGTAATAAAGTATTTATTCCATGGGATAATGAATCTAAGATTTACCATTGGAATCGTGAAGGTGGTACAACAACTTGGCAATTACCAAATTCTTGGAAAAATGTTAAAACCGTAACACTATATAATTTAGATGAAAAAGGTAAAACTAATGCTAAAACTTTAACGGTGACAAATGGTGAAGTTACAATTGATGCCAAAGCTAAACAAGGATATGTTTTATATAAGGACAAGTTAGCTAAAGCTGAAATTAAAACTGCAGCTAACGTTGATTGGTCACAAGGTTCGCCAATCAAAGATATGGGATTTGATTCTTATACTTTTAAGAATTGGCAACCAAGTTCAAGCTCAGGTGATGTAAGCCATATTCAAATAAAAAATAATAATTTAGGCAATGCACATCTATATATTACGGGAACCAAAGATGGACAAGTGAGTCAAACAATGACTAATTTAGTTCCAGGACAAGCTTATAGTGCATCCGTCTGGGCAATCACAGATGATGGACGTAAAGCTTCAATTAGTGTTGAAAATGGTGACCAAACAGTTACAAATTATATGACACGGAGTAATGTTATCTATGGAATTCACCATAATGATAAATACAAGACTTATGCGCAACGAATGAAGGTTACTTTTGTAGCTAAAGCAACAACAGCTAAGTTGGTTCTTAGTGTAGCTAATGGAAAAGATGAAAATTTTCAAGTTGATTTTGATGATGTTAGAGTAGCAAAGGTCACGCTAAGACAAAATCCACAACCAACAAAATATTTGTACTGGGAAGATTTTGAAAATATTGATCAAGGCTTTGGACCATTTGTATCGACAGAATCTGATCAATCACATTTATCACAAAGAAATCCAATTAATCCTGAATACACAACTGATGTAATTGCTGGAGATTATTCATTAAAAATTCGCGCAGGCGATTATCTACGCACGCTACCATCAACTGTTAGATTAGAACCAAATACTGAATATACTGTAGGTATAGATTATAAATCTCCAACAGCTAATGCGTTTACTTTAGCTGTGAAATCTGACAAAGCCAAAGAAGCAAATGATACAGAGCATGCGGTAATCGCTAGCACAGATGCAACGTTACAAAATCAAAATGGACATTTAGAGCTTAAGTTTACCACGGGGAATTATGATGATTATTATATCGATGTAACCAAGAAGAGTGGATCAGAATATTATTTAGATAATTTCTATGTTGAAGCTAAAAAGCCGATTAATCATGAAACTTTAGGAGAATTAATTGCACAAGCAGATGCGTTACAACCACAAGATTATACTGAAAAATCGTATACAGCAATGTTGACAGCTAAAAAGGCAGCCCAAGAGGTGTATGACAATAGTAACGCAACAAATGAGCAAATTAAAGCAGTTTATGAAAAGCTGGAAAAAGCTTTAGAAAATTTAGATAAATATGCTACGTCACAAGAAAAACAAGAGTTACAAACTTTAGTTGAACAATTAAAAACATTACAGATTACAGATTATAAACAAGATTCAAATTGGCTAACTTTCCAAAGTATTTTAACTCAAGCAGATAAGCTCTTAGCTAAGTCAAAAGTAACGGTTAAAGAAATTCAACAAATGACAAGTAACTTAAATCAAGCTAAAGATAAACTTGTACCATTAGTTGATCGTACACAATTGCATAAAGCAATTAAAAAAGCACAATTAGTTGACCGCAACGCAATTGTTGATGGTAAAGAACTTCAAAGCTTTTTATCCGCATTAAATGATGCTCAAGCAATTGATTTGAAAGCGGGGGTAACTGAAAGTGAAATTGCAAATGCAACACAAACTTTAACGAATGCTTATCAAGCATTAATATTAAAACCTGAAAGTCAAGCTGAATTAATTGCAACGGCTATAGCCCAAACTAATGTAAAAGAAGAATATTTCTTAGATGAAGATTGGCAAGTTATTCAGGCAAGCAAACAAAAATTACAAGCATTGCAAAGTCAAACAAATGTTAGCGCAGCAGCATTTTATGATATTTTAGAACAATTGAATGCAAGCTTAGCTAATAAGTTATCTCGTCCAAAGGTTAGCGATGCAGTCAAAATTGCAGCTGATAATTTTGTAGTCTCGGCTAATACACAACAGGCGCAAACCGGAAATGAAGGCCCAATTAAATTAGCTTTTGATAATAATCCAAATACAATTTGGCATAGTGCATATGCAGGATTTGCAGTTTCTGAAAGTAATCCAGCAATAGTGGAAATTAATCTAGGAAAGGTTTATAAGCTTAATCAATTTTCATATTTACAACGTCCACAAGGTGGCGATAATGGGAAGCTTGAAAAATATAATTTATATGTCAAAGAAGCTAAAGATGATGCTTGGACTAAAGTAGTTGATCAAGGAACTTTCAAAGATGTTAATGAAGTTCAAAAAGTGAAGTTTGCAGCTACTAAAGCCCAATATGTCAAATTAGAAATTTTGAGTGCTAAGAATCAATTTGCTTCGGCTGCAGAATTTGCTGTATATGAACAAGCTTCAGATTTTTCCAAACTTCAAGCTGAAATGAATCAATTTGATAAATTAGATGCTAGTCAGTATACAACAAACAGTTATCAAAAAGTGCAAGCAATAATGAAGGAAGCAGAAAAGCTTTTAGAAACGCCAACAATTCAGCAAAGTAAGATTGATCAAGTTGCAGAAAAACTAGCCCAAGGTTTAAACGATTTAGAATTACTAGCGACGAGTATAGATATTCAAACGCTAACGGATGCAGTTACTGCAGCTAAACAAGTTGATCTTGATAAATATCAAGATACGACTAAGTTTAGTGAAACTTTGGCCAAAGCTCAAGAACTGCTTGATCAAGTAGAACAAACTGAAGTAACCCAGACTGAAGTTTTAAATCTGGCGTATCAGTTATCTAAGCTACAAGCAAATTTAGTTCCTAAAAAAGAGGTAGATAAGAGTAAATTAACAACTTTAATCAAGCAAATCTCACAATTAAATGAACAAGATTACACTTCAGATAGTTGGCAAAAGCTCCAACAAGTAGTGGCTCAAGCTAAGCATTTATTATATTTGAATAGTGCGACACAAATTCAGATTGATCAAATAGTTGTTCAACTACAGACAGCAATTAAACAACTACAAAAAAAGGTTGTCGTCGATGATTCGTCAAATGATAATCAAACAGTTGAAACAGGAGTCGTTCGGACAGATACACCTAAAACAACGGCAAAAAATACACCTGCTGTTTCTAAAAAAGTTGTAACAGCAGGAGAAAAAATAACTGCTTCAGATATAGCAACGCAAAATCAATCAGAAACTAAGTCAACCGATGAGCAAAAGTCATCACAAAAAGCAACAAAAAATAAAGTAACTAAATCAGCAACTAAAGCCAAAACTAAGGCGCAAAAAGCAACAGCTAATTATGGTATTGCAATTGGTTTAGGAATAACTATCTTAGTTGCTTTGGGTGGAATAATTATTTATAAGCGACACTAATAAAAAAGAACTCTTTGCTATTTTTTAAACAGCAAAGAGTTCTTTTTTAATGTGCTTTTTTCTTAAGGTATGCTCCACAAATTAAGATAATAGCTGAAAAAATCACAGCTGCAAAGAATAAATGTTGATAAGCACCTTTAGCGCTTTGATGGAAGATTTCCAAGACATGTTGACGTAAGGAAGAATTATCAATATTTTGTAATTTGATATAAAGTTGCTCAATTGATTTAGCGGGATAATTCTTAGCTAATGAGCTATTAAACATTTGTTGTTGCACTAAAGCAGCATAGATTGTCGGTGCAATTGTTAAACCAATTTGGCGGCTAACAGATAGTGTTCCTAAAGCCACGCCACTATCTTTAGGGCCAGCAATCATCGACATTAAAACTGATAATGGCGCTCCCATCAACATCCCAAAGCCTAATCCGGCCACAGTTGAAGTCAAGATAAAGGTTAATGGATTAGGAGAAGCCAAAGCAATTAAACCAAATCCAAGAGTTGATAAAGCACCAGAAATAACGATTGATTTAGGAGCCCCCATTTTGGTAACTAAAGCACCACCGATGCCAGCCCCAAAAATCGATCCCAGACCGATGCCGCTCATGTAAATACCACTGTTGTTGGCACTGATTCCATAAGCTTGTTCAACAAAACTTGGAATAAAGACGAAAATAGCGATTAACATACCAGACAAAGCGCCCATCAAAAGCGTTAAGACGAAGCGTTGATTGTTTAATAAGTTGTATGGTAGGAATGGATCGACATGATCTTTGACGTTTTTTTCGGTATTTAAAAGTAAAGCAATAAAAATAATACTTAAAATTAACGGTAAGATGAAAGTAACAGAAGTTAAACTTGCCAAAAGTGAGCCACTTTGGACATTGGTTACAGCCAACATAAAGCTTAAAATCGCCAAAGTTAAATAACTCAAACCTTTAAGATCAACTTTTTTATCGTTGGCATTAGTTGTTTCAGGAATGCTGATAATTCCAGAAATCAAGACGAAAATGGCGATGGGTAAGTTGATCATAAATAACATATGCCATTTACCGGTCAAATTTAAGATTAAACTTCCTAAATTAGGCCCAACAATCGAAGCAATTCCATTAACAGAACCTAAAATACCTAATAGCTTACCTTGTTGTTTTTTAGGATAAGTTGATAAGATGTGGCTTGAAGCGATAATGAAAATTCCGCCACCACCAAATGATTGCACTAAACGTGCCACCAAAAAGAAAGTGAAATTAGGACTTAATGCCACTAGCAATGAACCAAAGACAAATAAAGCAATTTCAATTAAGAAAAGTTTTTTACGACCATAGTTATCAGCAAGTTTACCGATAATTGGAGTTGAGATTGCCATACCTAGCGTATAAAGGGTAATACCCCAGCTTCCGGCGACTTCGCTGACATGAAAAGAATAATTGATAGTTGAAAGTGCACTTGAGATAATCCCGTTATCTAAGGCCGACATAAAAACGCCGATGACAAAGATACTCAAGGCAAATGTTGTATTTTTTTTAGCAGTTGTCATATTTTTCCCCTCACAGTTAGTTATTGATGATATGGACAATCAAGTGAACCTAGTTCGTCCATGAAATTAAAGCAGCTAAAATCAGTTGTTGGATCTTGAAAAAGCTTAGCTAACAGTTCTTGTTTTTTAGCATTTTGATCTTTTATACCAGGAATTTGTTCGAGCTTAGCGTTTGTTTTTTCAAGTAGCAAATCTAAGCATTCCTTGAAGGCTTGTTGTTGTTGGTTGTCTAAACAATCAAAAATATCAGCGACTTTAGTATGGGGACGCTGCAAATTTTGCCCTTTAGCGGTCAATTTGTTAAGAATAATGCGTTTATCTTTAAGCGAAGGTTCACGCGTAATATAACCATTTTTTTCTAATTTAGCGAGTGATTCGTTTAAAGAAGAGGTCCGAATACCTAAAAGATAAGACATTTCTTTGGTTGATAAACCATCCTTAGCTTTTAATAAGGCAAGGATTTTTCCTTGACCCCAATTGAAGTTTTGAATACCATCAAGCTGATGATTTTCGGCAATGAAGGTCTTTTTTAATAAATGATTCAGCTGATAGAGTTTAACGTATAGTTCGGTGTTTTGCTCCATTGTGTGACCTACTTTCGTGATTTGATATTTAAAGTTTAACAGGTACCGGTTATAAATGCAAGAACTTTTTGACAGGTACCTGTTAAAATGAGTTGAATTATTAGAGGAAATCTTTTTTTAAGACTATAATGAAGTTAAGAAATGGAGGCGAGGTTATGCAACGTCTAAAACGTTTTGGTGGCTTAATTGTCATCATTATTGTTGTCGAAGGACTTGGAGGCTTATCGGCCCTTTTTGCTGGTGATATCAAGCAAGTCTATGCCAATTTAGTTTTACCACCATTAGCACCGCCCAATTATTTGTTTGGAATTGTTTGGCCGTTATTATATTTGAGTATTGCGGTATCGTTTTATTTATTTTGGCAAACTAAAACAAGCCCTAAGGCCTTAGGATGTGGTTTGTATTTTTTACAAATGCTGATTAATTTTATTTGGAGCATTGTCTTTTTTAGTGGTAGTGCTTATTGGTTAGGTTTTGGTTTGATTATTATCTTAGATCTTGTTGTTGCTTATTTGATTTATTATCTCAAGCAAGTCAATCGTTGGGCTAGTTGGTTGCTTTGGCCATATCTATTATGGATTTTATTTGCTAGTTATTTGACTTTAGGAGTGGCTTGGTTAAATTAATTGGGACTTCAAAGCTTAAAAAGAGTGTGATAAGATTTTGTTGTTAAGCTGATCAAAGAGGGGAATATAATTGACAAAAATCATCACTTTTTTTAAGAAGGAAACAGTCTTAGGAGTGGCTTTTTTATTAGCCATTTTTTCATGTTTTTTAATAAAACCAGATGCGGCGTATTTAAATTATTTAGACTGGCATACGTTGATTGTACTTTTTTGTTTGATGGCGGTGATGGCCGGTTTAAAACAACAAGCGTTTTTTGAATACATAGGAGAAGCTTTATTACAAAAAATCCAAACTAAACGCAGCCTAGTGTTAACCTTGGTTTTCTTGTGTTTTTTTAGTAGCATGCTGATTACTAACGATGTAGCCTTGTTAACCTTTGTCCCGCTGGCTTTATTGGTTTTAAGGCTAGCTAAGATGCAAGCAAGTGTCTGTTTAGTGATTACCTTAATGACGATTGCAAGTAATTTAGGTAGTATGTTGACACCGATTGGCAATCCGCAAAATCTTTACTTATATTCGATTTCAGGTTTTTCTTTGCCACAGTTTGTGGCTGTTTTATTGCCGTATACTTTATTAGCAGCATTTGGTTTGGTTATTAGCGTTTGGCTTTTTTTCCCAAAGCAAGTCTTAACTGTTAAGGTTAATCCAAATCAACTGCAATTAAATACGCGTAAACTAGCTTATTATTGGGGTTTATTTTTAGTATGTCTGCTAAGTGTCGCCAAGATTTTACCACCGTTAGAATTATTGTTGGTGATTCTTTTAGCCATTTTATTTGAAAATCGCAAGCTTTTAGGGCAAGTTGATTATAGTTTATTGCTGACTTTTGTGTGCTTTTTTATTTTTATTGGAAATCTGGCCCGTGTGGACGCGTTTAGTCACTTGATTCAACACGTGTTAGCCCAAAATGTGCGCGGGGTGGCTATCTTGGTTAGCCAAGTCATCAGTAACGTGCCGGCAGCCTTATTATTAGCAGGGTTTAGTCATGACTATCAAAGCTTGTTGATTGGCACTAATTTGGGTGGTTTAGGAACGTTGATCGCCTCGATGGCTAGTTTGATTTCGTATAAACAATTAGTCGCTAATTACCCTGAACAAAAAGGGCGTTTCTTATTGATTTTTTCATTGTGGAATATCATTTTTTTAGCTTTATTATGTAGTTTAGGACTTTAGGCCTAAAAAAAGACAAGGATCATCCTTGTCTTTTTTTGTTGATCTAAAAATTTTAAAAGCTCCATGGGTTGTTTGAAAATTAACGCAGCATCTTTTTATACAGTATAGTACAAGATAAAAGAGTTTAGTAGTTTTGCGTTTCTTGATAGTGATTATAATAGCAGACCTCAATTTTTCCTTGCTTTAAGGCTAGTTTAGTTACTGCACCGTTTTTAGGGCCGTTTTTGGGTGCTTGATATTCGGGAGCAAAACGATCGACAATTGTTCGAATTGTAATACTGTGGCTGACAAGTAAGATATTTTGACCATCGGTGTGGTGTTGATAAAGATAATCAAAGCCAGCCTGGATACGTTGCCAGTATTCTTGATCGTTTTCACAATGGTGGAAAGGGTCTGTTTGTTTCAAAAAATCACGTGTGGCAGCTGCGCCGAATTTATCAATCAGTTCATCATAGGTACGGCAACCATGGCTAGCTCCAACCATTAACCAGGTTTGACCAGCATCATTGCCTTCAAAGTAACCAAAACTTTGTTCACGAAAATTCCGCAACATTTGTGGGTTAGGCAAGACAGGTGTAGCAACATTTTCTTCTAGAATATATTGGCACGTGCGCATCGCCCGTGTTGTATCACTGTGATAGGCTGCATCAAAAGCGATATGTGCGAGATGTTGTCCAGCGTTATGTGCGTCGTTGATTCCCTTAGGAGTCAAGGGCGAATCACACCAGCCTTGCAGGCGGTTATATAGATTTAAAAAAGTTTGTCCATGACGGACTAAGTATACATTTAAAGTCATAATTCTCATCTCTCTTAAATATTCATATTTTACAATATAGCATGAACTTTGACTTTTAGGGTGAAAAAACAGTTAAAAAAATAAATATCGGTGTTTGAAAACGTACGCAAATAAGGCTTTTTGTAAAATTGAAGCGATACTTTTTGTATTAACCGTCATTTTTTTAGATGTAGGCACTTGAAAAATTTGTACCAATAACTTATAATCTTTTATGGAAACACTTACAGTTAACGTTTCCAAATTGTTTTTTGCAAAATCATGATAAAGGAGTGCTTAAAATGAGTGCAAATCAATTTCCAGCAGGCTTTTTATGGGGTGGTGCGGTCGCTGCTCATCAACTAGAAGGTGGGTGGCAAGCCGATGGCAAAGGTATTTCGGTTGCCGATGTCATGACGGCCGGTGCTTATGGTGTGCCCCGTGAAATCACAAAAGGTGTACTTCCTGGTAAAAATTATCCTAACCATGAGGCAATTGATTTTTATAGCCATTATAAAGAAGACGTTAAGCTATTTGCTGAAATGGGCTTCAAATGTTTTAGAACTTCGATTGCTTGGACACGTATCTTTCCAAATGGGGATGATGCCAATCCAAACGAAGCAGGGTTAAAGTTTTACGATGATTTATTCGACGAATGCCTCAAGTATGGAATCGAACCAGTAATCACCTTGGCACATTTTGAAATGCCATATCATCTGGTAGAAGCTTATGGTGGATTTGCTAATCGTAAGTGTATCGACTTTTTTGTTAAATTTGCTGTGACATGTTTTAAACGTTACAAAGACAAGGTTAAATACTGGATGACCTTTAACGAAATCGATAATCAAAGTAGCTTTAACAATGATTTTTTGATGTGTACCAATTCAGGCTTGTTGTTAGATAACGAGTTAGACAACGAAGCCCAAATGTTTCAGGCGGCCCATTACGAATTAGTGGCAAGTGCGTTAGCGGTTAAGGAAGGTAAAAAGATCAATCCTGATTTCATGATTGGGACGATGATCAACTACACCCCGGTTTATCCGGCTACTTCTAATCCCGAAGATGTCTTGTTGGCACAAAGAGTCGATCAACGTCGCAACTGGTTTTCCGATGTGCAAGTTTGGGGCTATTATCCAGCGGGCATCGAAGCTTATATCACGAAAAAAGGCTTTAGACCAGATATCACGGCCGAAGATCGAATCGTTTTAAGCGAAGGGACCGTCGATTATGTTGGTTTTAGTTACTATCAATCGATGAGCGTTTCATCCCAAAAAGTTAGTGTCGACCAACTCACAGATCCGCATGAAGCCCAAGTGGAAAATCCAAACCTCAAAGCCAGTGATTGGGGTTGGCCAATCGATCCGGTCGGTTTGCGTTACAGCTTAAATCTTTTGACAGACCGTTATCATCTTCCATTGTTCATCGTAGAAAATGGGTTAGGCGCCGTCGATGAGGTACAAGCAGACGGCAGCATCCATGATCCATACCGTATTGATTATCTACGGGCACATATACAAGAAGTTAAAAAAGCCGTGCTTGAAGATGGTGTAGATTTGATGGGTTATACTCCATGGGGTTGCATTGATTTAGTATCTGCAGGAACAGGACAAATGTCTAAGCGCTATGGTTTTATCTATGTCGACAAAGATGATGAAGGTAACGGAACTTTGGCGCGTTCACGCAAGGATTCATTTTACTGGTATCAAAAAGTTATCAAGACAAATGGTGCAGATTTAGCATAAAACAATAGTTGTTAAGTACGAAAGGAACGATTCAAAATGACGTCAAGACAAGCTAAACAAAGGCAAACGAGTTTGCGTAATATGCATTTTAACCGCTATTTATTGGTGCGCTACTTTACGGCAGGCTATTTTTTCATGAATCTTTACTGGTTGATCTTGCTAGCAAGTATGCGCAAGATGACGCTTATTTTGCCAGCTTGCTTACTTGTTGGTTTGGTTTTAGTATGTGCCGAGCAAGTTAAGCAATACCGTCAACCTAGTCGCCATTTGCCCCAAGCATATTGGTATTATTGGTTGCAGTTGAGCATTAACATTTGTCTGTTAATCAGCTTGTATACACCGTTATTTACGAATTTGTATCCTTTTATCAAGCCAACCGGAAAAGGGGCCTTAGCCATTTTGCTAGTAGTTGGCAGTATTGGTTGTATAGTCGTTGAACGCAAACTGTTTAAGATTGCTCATGATCAAGATCGCTATTTTAAAGCGCTCAAAGATTTTGAAGCGTCGATTCAGTGATCAAATGAGTATAGAAAGGATTTTGAGTTATGGATAATGGAAATAATAAAGCATTTCAGTTTTTAGAAAAATATTTGATGGGTCCAATGGGTAAGCTCTCCCAATTTCGCATTGTGCGTGCCGTTATGGCAGCCGGGATGGCGTCGATTCCATTTACGATCGTTGGTTCGATGTTTTTGGTATTAAATGTTTTGCCCCAAGCTTTTCCAGTTTTAGAAAACTTCTTTGAAGCAACGTTTTTCAAAATTAGCGATCTTTACATGGTTGCTAACGTCAGCACGATGGGGATTTTGGCTTTATACTTTGGGTTGGTGTTTGGTTATGAATACACCTCGATTCAAGCTCAAGAAGAAAAAATCGATGTTAACCCATTAAACGGTGCTTTACTTTCAATGTTTGCCTTTTTCATGTGTTTACCTGAATTCGTTATTAAAGGTGGCACGATGAGCTTACTTGAATCTATTAATAAGAGTGAAACAGTTATTCACGGTTATCGGATGGACACAATTATTCAACGTTTAGGTACAAGTGGGATCTTTACGGCGATCATCATGTCGATTATCGCAGTTAAATTATACTGTCTATGTGTTAAAAATAACTGGGTTATCAAGATGCCTCCAACTGTACCTGCAGGGGTTTCACGCTCATTTACAGCATTGATTCCAACAGCTCTTTTATCTATCGTTGTTTTAGCAATTAATGGGACTTTAGTAGCTTTAGGCACAGATATCTTTAATATGATTGCTATTCCATTTAGTTTTGTTACTAACTTGACTAATACGTGGTTAGGTTTAATGGTGATTTACTTCTTGATTCATGCCCTATGGATTGTCGGTATTCATGGTGCTAACATCGTAACTTCATTCTTAACCCCAATCGTATTGTCCAACATGCAAGCTAATGCTCATGGTGCAAATATTCCATTTGCTGGTGAATTTAACAACATGTTTGTTACTATCGGGGGTTCTGGTGCAACTTTAGGTTTAGTGTTGACAATGACCTTGTTTGCTAAATCAGCACAATTGAAGGCTTTAAGTCGGGCTGCTTTAGTACCATCATTCTTTAACATTAATGAACCAATCGTCTTTGGTTTGCCAATGGTTTACAATGCTTATATGGCGATTCCATTCTTCTTAGCCCCAATGGCAGCTGCTTCAATCGGTTATTTTGCGATTAAGTTGCATATGGTTCATGCCGTAATTGCGCAAGTGCCATGGCCAACACCAATCGGGATTTCTGGTTTTATCGGAACTGGTGGTGACTGGCGTGGAGCTGTTTTAGGCGTGGTAACTGCTGTAGTAGCAACCTTAATTTATTATCCATTCTTCAAGTTTTACGATGGTAAACTTTACAAAGAAGAACAAGCTAAGGCCAAAGAATTAGCCGCTAAACAATAAAATATATAAAGCTTTTAGAAGTTTCGCAAGTTTAGATAACTAAGTTTGCGAAACTTTTTTTGTTTTGTACGCTGTGTGAGCTCAACTAGCTTTAAAGACAAAACAAAAACCCTCCTTACTGGAAAAACAGTAAAGAGAGTTTTAAAATCAATAATTTTAATTTTTGGTGACTACTGCATCAGTTTGATATGGCAAAGAGGCAAAAAAATGCTCGGTGATTAACCGAGCATAGGAGTGTATGTGATATTAAAATTACATAATATGGTTAAAATGGGTGGTCAGGGGATCGAACCCTGGACCCACGGATTAAGAGTCCGTTGCTCTGCCAGCTGAGCTAACCACCCAGAATACTTAAATTATTATGCCAGTTTTTAGCTCAAAAAGCAAGAGATTTACAAAAAAAATATTGCGACTTAATAAGCCACAATATTTGTAGGATGATTTAATTGTTTAATTTTATCTCTGACGTTTTTGAACGGTATTAAACACGGATTTGACAAAGAAATAAAGAATCGGTGTACAAATCGCAGTAGAAATAGAATTAATGACTGTTGCAGGCAAACTTAAAAACGATGCAACTAAGGCTGTTTTTAATAATGTCCCAGCCATTAAGGCTTCGATAATCGAGGTAAAATAAGAAGTGAAAATCTTTGTTACCCCAGCAACAATAGCTAATAAGATGATATTTCTTTTACTGTCGTTGTATTTGAGCATCTTGAAAAGTCCGGAAATTATCAAAGCCACAACTACGACTTCAAGCATCGTCAGCCACGATGTTGCAGCATAGCCATTTAAGATATCAAAGCCACCTAAGCCAATAATTCCGGCTAACATTCCATTTCGAAGGCCTAAAAATAAGATTGCAACAGCGGTTAAAGTATTTCCAAAGTGGATGAACGGGCGCCCGACCATCGCTGGAATAGGAATTCGTAAAGTCCAAACTCCGATATAAATAATCGCTGCAAAAAGACCAGTTAAAATCAAAGCTCGAAAAGTATTTTGTTGGTCACGCATGATGCTTTATCCTTTCTTATTTTCTAAACTACTAAGTAAAGTTTGTATTGCTGTAGCGTAATTAACGCCATAACGTAAGTCATGTTCTTTAGGTGTTTGTTGGATTGCTTGACTGATGAAATTCATCGCAATTTGAGCGACTGGCTTAACTTGGTATCCTTTTAAAATCCCAGCTAAAAGGACACTTGCAAATAAATCGCCCGTTCCAAAAAAATTCCCAGGTAATTTTGGTTGGACAATATCCCAGTTTGTTTTATCTGCAAGTTGATAACCAACGACACCAATTTGGTGTGCGGTCAAGTCTAACCCTGTTAAAATAACGTATGGAATTTCAAACTGAGTTGCGAGTTGTTGAGCAACTTGATGAGCTTCAGATAAAGTAACTGGAGAAGTAGTTGGTTTTAAAGCCATTCCCAGTAATAATTTGGCTTCAGT
The DNA here is from genome assembly GCF_949152225.1 of Ligilactobacillus sp. Marseille-Q7487. Lineage (NCBI taxonomy): Bacteria > Bacillati > Bacillota > Bacilli > Lactobacillales > Lactobacillaceae > Ligilactobacillus > Ligilactobacillus sp. Marseille-Q7487. The sequence goes on along the minus strand of NZ_CASCJC010000001.1, from coordinate 1,760,241 downwards.
TAAATTAGGTGTTACAATCGAAGCTTTTTGCACAAGTTGTTGCATCTGAGCAACGTAGCTTTTATCAAAACCACGGTATAATTTACCATGATCACCCATAACTGGATCGACTAAAAACAAGCAGTCCTTTTGACAAACAGATTGCAAATGCTGTAGCAAAACAGCTAAAGGGTGCGCTCCTAAATATCCCAGATAGACCGCATCAAATTTAGTGTCTAGCTGACGCCAATGTTGGAGAATCTTAATCATTTCAGGAGCTAAATCAAGGTGTGTGTTAGCTCCAAAACCACCGGTGTGTGTTGATAAAAGGGCGGTAGGTAAGACGTTGGGTTGTAGCCCACAAGCACCTAGCAAGGGTAGTGCGACGCCTAATGAAACTTGTCCCATACATGATAAGTCTTGACTGATTAAAACATTGGGTTGCATTTGCATTTTTCACATCCTTACATTATCGAAATAACACTTTTTAGTAGTGTGCTCAAAAAATCAGAGCTTATAAGCATTATACCATTATTTGTACGTAATTTTAATGGTTATCTGTGAAATTCCAGGGGGTTAATAAAAAAACGTTATGCATCTGGGCATAACGTTAGTTTCGATAGCAAAACTTATTCAAATGATTTCAAGAAAGCAGTCATTTTTTCAAGTTCTTTTTCATCATATTTTTCATATTTTGAAACTTCATGTAATAAACGTTTAACTTCATGAATTGCCTTTTTTTCGGCAAACCATTTTTTCATTTCATGCATCTTGTCTTTAGGTTCACTAGCAGCATCGATTTGAGCTAAATCATCATCCAATTTAACGATTGTTTCGGCGATTTGATTGACTATCTTTTCATATTTCATGCGGATAACCTTCTTTGTATTATTTTTTGGTACATCTTGAGTATAACACTTCTAAGTTAGAAACCCAAAGTATCTGCCTAGTGTCTTAAAAATTCAGGATGCAAAAGTTTTTCGCCCCAGAGTTGTTTTGGTGTTGTTTCTTGAATACCCTGGATGAATTTTTGGCGAATATCTGGATAACTTTGACTTAACTGGCTGACTAATTTTTTGATTTCTTCACGCTTGGTTTTCTTATCGACCGGGCAGGGATTAAAAATGACGGGTAAAGTTTCACGTGAAACAAGTGATTCGATTTCTTTTTCTTCGATATAGATTAAAGGGCGGATAATCGACACTTCGCTACGTGTCAGATAAGTGATTGGTTCAAAACTAGCCAGCTCACCATGAAATAAAAAGTTCATCAAATACGTTTCGATAGCATCATCAAGGTGATGACCTAAGGCAACTTTTTGGCAACCTAATTGTTTGGTAGTATTATATAATGTTCCTCGTCGTAATTTAGCACATAAGGAACACGGATTTTTTTCTTGACGAATATCAAAGACAATTTTGGCGATATTAGTTGGGACGACGATTAATTCATAGCCAAGTTGTTGACAAAATTCTTTAAGTGGCGTTAAATCCATTTCCATGCCCATATCTAGGCTAATGGGACAAATTTCAAAATCAAAGCCTAAACGCCGTTGTTTTTTGATGGTATCAAGTAAGTATAAAAGGGTAGTGCTATCTTTTCCACCCGACATGCCAATGGCGATTTTTTCACCAGGTTTAATCATTTCATAACTTAAGATAGCGCGCCTTACAGGATTATAAAATCGATAGTTATCTTTTTTGACAAAACTCATGCATTTTCCTCCTAGACAGTATTTACTTTGTCTATTCTAATACAAATTAAGGGTCAAAAAAATAGAAATTACACGAGTAAGTGCAATTTCTATTTTGATAAAACTAGTCTAATTTAGCAGCAATAGGGTCTTTGACCGTTACGCCAGCAGCTTTTAATTCGGCAATCTTAGTTGCAAATTGAGGTAGGTGTTTTTCATGCGCAATCAATAATTCGTCTAAGATGCGTTTAGCAGTAGCGCCAGATTTAACCATCGGATTCATGGTGAAGGCTTGTAAAGCTAATCCATAATCGCCGGTAACGGCCGCTTCAACGGTGCAAAGTTCCATGTTTTTCATCATTTGCAACCAACCACGTTGTGCTGGATGTAAAGGCCCAAATGTAAATGGAATAGCCCCGCAAGCACCGATTTGCGCAGAGACTTCGACAACATGATCGGCTGGTAAATCAGGTAAAGTACCGTTATTTAAGGTTGAAACGACCATGTGAGTCTTCTTGTCGTTATAAATTGAAGCCATTGCCTCGCAAGCAGCATCAGAGTAATATGCTCCGCCACGTTCAGAGAGTTGTTTTGGTTTGTAGTCGAGATGTTCATCTTTGTAAAGTTCAAATAATTCATCTTCAATACGTTTAACTTGTTGTGCACGGGTGCCCACGCCAGAATATTCTTCTAAGCTGTGATTTAACATTTCTTCTTCACGATAGTAGTAGCGATGATAGCCGCAAGGGATCATCTTCATTTGGTGAAGTTGTTCGCTAAAGAATTTAACGTCAAAAATATTTTTAGGCAAACCAGCATCATTATTTTGCATAGCATCGATAATGTCTAGCGTAACTTCTTTGCCAGTCTCATCAAAGACCCGATGCCAATGGAAGTGGTCAATCCCAGCGAAGCGATAAGTTAATTGATCTAAGGTCTTGCCGATTAATTCGGGTTCTTTCATCATTGCGTTGACCGGTACGTTACATAAGCCGATTACTTTATCCCATTTGCCATAAGTCTTGATAGCTTCTGTGACCATGCCACTTGGATTGGTGAAATTGATTAACCATGCATTAGGACAGAGTTCTTTCATATCTTTGACGATATCTAAGATAACCGGAATCGTTCTAAAGGCCTTAAACATACCGCCAGCCCCGTTGGTTTCTTGACCTAACATACCATAAGAAAGCGGGATGCGTTCGTCTTTGATGCGGGCATTTAGCAAACCTACCCGAAATTGGGTGGAGACAAAATCAGCATCTTTGAGTGCTTGGCGTCGATCTAAGGTAAGGTGCACTTGCCAATCTAAACCGGCTGCTTTGACCATCCGTTTAGCCATGGCTCCAACGATTTCAAGTTTTTCCTTACCAGCTTCAATATCAACTAACCAAATTTCTTTGATAGGTAGTTCGTCTTTACGTTTGATGTAACCTTCGATCAATTCGGGGGTATAACTTGAACCACCGCCAATAGTAACTAACTTCAATGCTTCACGTGTCATTAAAAGACCTCCATTTCTTTTTGTAAGCGTTGTGATATACTTAGTGTAAACTGTGGGAATATTCCCATGTCAAGCAAGGAGAATAAAAAATGCCAACAATTATCGATGTTGCTAAAAAAGCCGGTGTTTCTAAGTCGACCGTCTCACGTGTTTTAAGTGGTCAAGGGTATGCTAGTCAAGAAGCTACGCGAAAAGTGCAAGAAGCCGTACGTGAATTAAATTATGTTCCTAATTTTTTAGCACGTAATTTTCGCAAGAGTCAAACTAAGACAATTGGTTTTATCGTTAATGGTTCGATCAAAGGTGCGGCTAGTTTTTTAGAGCACTTTATCACGATTGCTGAAAGTTTTGGTTATGAGGTCATCTTGTATTCTTGTCAAGCCGATAAAAAACGTGAGCTAGACTATCTAGATTTTTTAAAGTATAAACAAGTCGATGCCTTTTTTATCCTCACGCGCAGCAACGATTGGCCCACGATCTTGGCTTATCAACAATATGGCCCGCTAGCGACGTGGCATCGGATTGATTCAAAGCAGATTTATTCTTCTTATATTGATCACTACCAGGTTTATCTAGAATTAGGCCAAGAGCTTTTAGCACAAAAAAAGCGTGTTTTATTTGTGTTAAATCGGCGGCGTACAGAAAATACTAAGTCGGCTCTTAGGGCAATTACAGCTTTGAAAAAACATGGATTAGTGGCCCAAAATTGCTTTGAAACTGATGTTGCAAAACTCATTGCAACCGCACAAGAAGGCTTTGATACCGTCTTTTTTTACATGGATAAATTGGCATGTGAATTTCATTATCGCTGGCAAAAACTAAAACAACCGCAGCTAGATATTATTAGTTTGGATAACACAACAAGTTCGCATTTGTTAGATATAACTTCAGTTGACATGGATCTAAAGACACAAGCCCAAAATTGTTTTAGCTATCTGTATAATCAGCTTAATCAAACGACTTTGCCTTTACAAAAGAAACGCCCAACACTAGTGATTCGCCAAAGTTGGCAACCAATCCAAACAAAGTTTAAGTTTTTAGAGGTCAAAACCGCTGTTAGCTACTAAAAAAGCGCAAGTTACAGGAGGAAAAATGAAAATTATAGAAGTTCAAACAAGAAAGCCAGCCCTCGTCGCCCAACTGTTAGCGCTTTGGGAGGGCTCCGTCAAAGCCACCCATACGTTTTTGACGGAAGATGAGGTACACCAGATTAAACAATATGTGCCGCAAGCCTTGCAAAATGTTCCTGTGTTGGTCGTTGCACTAGATGCTAGCGACCGTCTGTTAGGCTTCATGGGCATTGCTGAGCACACGCTAGAGATGCTTTTTGTCGCCAAAGACAAACGCGGACAAGGCATCGGCAGACAACTGTTAGAATATGGCCTCACCAAGTATACACTAACCAAGTTGACGGTCAACGAACAAAATCCCCAGGCCCGCAACTTTTACGAACGGATGGGCTTTAGCGTCTATCAAAGGACACCATTAGACGAACAAGGTAATCCTTATCCGTTGTTGTACATGAAAAGAGACTAGCAAACAAAAAGAGACTCATCTCAAGCGAGACGAGTCTCTTTTTTAAAATTCTAAGGCAATCTTTTGGTAAAGTTTGATAGCCGCAAGATATTTGTCTAATTGGACATATTCATTGGCTTGATGCCCTGTTTCTGAACCAGGGCCGATGTTAATACTGTTAAAATCACCTTTAGCTTGCAGATATTCCGAGCCATCATTAGCGCCGGTGCTACCGGATAATGTAGCGTAATGGCCAAACATTTCTTCATAGCAAGATTGCACCTTTTGCACCAATAATGAGTCTGGTGAACCAGGGATCGGTTCTTCTGGATAAATGTATTCAATCTTAAGATCAAAGCCTGGTTTAGTGTTTAAGTCAGCAACGATTTGATTAAGAATTTGATAGACTTGATTATTAGCATGTTCAGGAATCGTGCGAATGTTGCCCATCATTTCAGCTTTGGCCGGGATACTGTTAACTTGCAAGCCCCCGTTAAAAATCGTGATACTGTGCGTTAATTTGCCAAGAACTGGGTTGATTTGATCGAGTTGCGCTAATTTTTGCGTAGCTTGTTGGCAAAACTCAAATAAATTGGTGATGGCATTGATTCCTAATTCAGGCGTTGAACTATGGACGGATTTACCACTTGAAGTGACTTTATAATCGATAACGCCTTTGCCAGTGTAGACGATTTTAGTTAGGTTATCAGTTGGTTCAGCAATGATTAAGCCCACCAAATCATCGGCATAACCGGCTTTAGTTAATTGAGCAGCACCATATTCGCCAGTTTCTTCACCAACAGATGCTAATAAGCGCAGTTGAACAGGCAAGTTATCGACTTGGTCTTGTTCAAGCAATTCAAGCATAGCCACGACTAAGGCAGCTAAACCACTCTTCATATCGGCAGCGCCTCGACCATAAAGGCAACCGTCTTTAATGGTTGCAGTGAAAGGATCACTGTTCCAATCACTTTCGTCACCGATAGCTACGACATCCATGTGGCCAGATAAGCCAAGGATTGGTTTGTCTTTAGGCCCCATGGTAACAACTAAATTGTCACGACCTGGTGCAAAGCTGAGGCGTTCAATTTCAACTTTGGGTTGATAAGGACTAAAAAGTTCGCTGATGTAGTCGGCTAATTGAGCTTCGTTGTCGTTGACGGTTTTAATCTTGATAAAGTTTGCGAGAATTTGAATTTTTTGTTCATCTATCATATTGGTCACCTTGCATATTTTAGATTAATTATTCTTAAACTATACCATTCATTCGGTCAAATGTACATATTTTTTGAATGTTTATTCATAAATGTTTTAATGTATTGTCTGGCGCCATTTGAGTGGAGTGCTATGAGTATATTTTTTAAAGACCCTACCAAAATAACTGACATCTTCAAAGCCACACTGGTTGGCGATTTGGGTGAGTGAAAGTGAAGTGTAAGTTAACAGTTCTTTAGCTTTGTTAATACGTTGCAAACACAAGTAAGTTGTGATGCTTTGCTTGGTTTGTGCTTTGAATTTATGCTGAAGATAGCCGACACTTAAGTCCAACTTTTGAGCCAAACTAGGCAAATTTAGTGGTTTAGCATAGTTTTCTTGCAAATAGACACAGACTTCTAAAATATCGGCACTAACAGCTTGTAGCTTACTGTCATTAACGGCTTGAGCAAAGAGTTCACCCGCATTTTGATTAAAGGTTTCTAAGACTAAACATCTTTGTTTTTCTAACTGTTGAATGAGTTGATCGCTTAAATGATAGGCTTGTTCACCAGGCATACCACCTTTAATAGCTGCACGTGTTGCCAAAGTAATCCAAGCAATGGCTAAATTTTTTTGACTTCGAAGATTACTTTGCGTATCTAAGACACCTAGATGCCCATAACTATACCAAAATTGCTGATGCCGGCGCTTGAATTCTAAGGGCAGTCCTAAGGTAATCGAATTTAAAAGCCACTGTTCAGCTTGATTAGTTTTATGAGGCTGGGAAGGTGAGGTAGTGTCTTTTAGTGGTTTAGCATCTAAACAGTGTGGGAAAGGCTCTAAGAATTCATTAAATATTAGGTAATATAACATTTTAAACTGTGTATTTAAGGTGTTGTTGACTAATTCAAACGGCTTTTTAAAAATAAAGTAACCTTTAGTAGGCGAAAAGATGATGCCATAATAGGTTTGCTTTAGGATCATTAAGGCACAATGTTGATGGTAATCAAGTGTCAAAAGTTGCTCTAAAAGGGGCTTAGGCAAGGTGTTTAATGGATTTTTAGGTAAATAACAAAGTAAGTTTTTCTTAATGTCCACCCAATAAACTGGTGTGGCGGTCGTTTCATAGAAAAGATTAAGAAGAGCTTGCATAAAAATAATTCCTTTCTAGCATAATTGTCCTATAAATATCAGTATAGCACATTTTATGCGCGGTTAGAAAACGTATACTAAAAGACAAGAAAGCGGTTAATTTTAAAGTGAGGTAAGTTAATTATGAAACAGTATTTGAGTATTGATATTGGCGGGACTAATATTAAATATGCATTGTTAGATACAGCGGGTAATATTGTTGAAAAAGATAAAGTTAGCACCCCAACAGCGGATTTACAGACATTTATGAAAGCCATCTATCAAATCGTTGAACAATATAAAGATAGGGTCAAAGGAATCGCATTTAGTGCACCTGGTAAGATTGATGTACATACAAAGACGATTTATTATGGTGGGGCATTGCAATTCTTGCATAAAGCATGTATGAAAGAATTGATTGAGGATAGATATAATATTCCTGTAGGCATCGAAAATGATGGTAAAGCGGCTGCCCTGGCAGAGATGTGGTTAGGCAATCTTAAAGATGTTAACAATTGTGCGGCAGTTGTTTTAGGAACTGGTGTTGGCGGTGGAATCATCGTCAGTGGGCACCTTGTACGTGGAACACATTTTCAAGCAGGTGAATTGAGTTTCTTGTTAAACGGGACCGATCAAGATGGTAAAATTGCCATGGAAGGCTCCTTAGGTTCAGCCGTACAAATGATTACAAGAGTCAATAAAGCTCTTGGAAATAGTAATCTTAAAGATGGTTTGGCGGCCTTTGAAGCGATTAATGCTAAACAAGGACAAGCATGGGAAATTTTTGAAAGTTACTGCCGTGAAATAGCGATGATTATCTTTAATATTCAAGCAGTTATTGATTTACAAAAATTTGCGATTGGTGGTGGTATCAGTGCACAACCAATCGTGGTTAAAACCATTAATGAACAATATCTTAAGTTAAAATCTGAATTAGGAATGTTTACTGAAGTGTTGACTTCTCCACAAATCGTGCAAGCTCATTTCCAAAATGATGCCAACTTATACGGCGCACTTTATGGTTTGTTGTTACAACTAAACGGTGAACAATAAAAAAATGCATCGGCTAAAACTTAGTCGATGCATTTTTGATTTTAAAATTCGGCTGTATCTGGATCGGTTGCGTAACCAACGACACCGTCTAAAGCGTCGATACGCGCCATTTGTTCAGGGGTCAATTCAAAATCAAAGACACGGGTGTTTTCTTCAATACGTTCTTCATGAACGGATTTTGGAAGAGGTAAAAAGCCATGTTGTAAAGACCAACGAATGCAGACTTGAGCAATCGAGCGCCCCGTTTCGTTAGCGATAGCTTGCATGGTTTCATCGCTAAAGATTTTACCAGTGCCAAGAGGGCTGTAGGCTTCTAATAAGATGTTGTGTTGACGACAATAAGCAATCGTTTCTTCATCATGATCTCCTGGGCAGAGACGAATTTGATTGACCATTGGCACGATACGTTGGGTTTGTTCTAAAACAGCAAAGTGTTTAGGTTTGAAGTTTGAAACACCAATCGCTTTTAGTTTGCCTGCTTGATAAGCATCTTCAAGTGCCTTCCAAGTTTCTTGTAGATGTTTTTCCCAGTTTTCATCACGGAAAGGCTTTGGATTAGGCCAATGAATCAAAAATAAGTCAAGATAATCCGTCTTGAGGTCTTTTAAAGATTGTTCGATGGCAGTACTGGCAGCTTCATAGTTGTGTGCGTTGTTGTTTAATTTGCTAGTGATAAAGACGGAGTGGCGGGAAATACCACATTCTTTGAGGGCTTCACCAATGCTAGCTTCATTACCATACATTTCAGCGGTATCAATATGACGATAGCCAGAAGCTAAAGCAGCCTTAGTAGCAAAATTAGCAACCGCTCCAGATGGTGTTTGCCAAGTTCCAAAACCAACGACAGGAATTTTGCTGCCGTTAGATAATTCATAAGTATCGATCAGACTCATAATAAAAGACCTCACTTTAAATTAATTTGGGGTGTAAATTTTCCCTATCTTGACTAAATCATAGCAAAAAATAATTCTTAATACTACTAGAATAAAAATAATTTAAAACTTAAAACGTTCTCAAAAGATTGATTGTACGCTATTTTTTTAAAGAAGAAAGGCGATAAAAAACGATTGGTGAAGGAAACGATTGAAATTTTTGAAAAATCAAGTTTCATATTGTGATATACTGATAGGTGAACTATTATATGTTTGAGGCAATATTTTGCCTGTCTTGCATGGAAAGGAGTGTTATTAAATGGAATATACTGCGCAAACGATTGAAGAGGCAATCGAAGTAGGCTTAAAAGAATTAGGAGTTACCAAAGATCAGGTTGAAATCAAAGTAATTCAAGATGCTAAGAAAGGTTTTTTAGGTATTGGTAAGCAAGATGCTATAGTTGAGTTACAAGTTATCAAGCAAGCTTCTGTGCAAGAAGAACCTGTAAAAACACCGAGTCAAGAAGCACCAAAGGAAGTAGTTGAAACACCGCAAGTCGAAGAAAAAAGATTTGAAAGCCAAGAAGAATTTGAACAAGCATTGATTGACTTAGGGCATTACTTAGCTGATATTACAGAAAAAATGGGAGTTGAAACATCGATTGATGTGACTCCAGAAAAACATACAGTATACTATGATTTTGATACCAAGCAAGAAGGTTTATTGATTGGTAAACATGGCAAGACGCTAAATGCATTGCAATTATTGGCACAAGATTATTTAGACAAGCGTGTTCGCAGACGTGTACGTGTTATCTTGGATGTAGCTAATTATCGTGAACGACGTGCAGAAACGTTGACACATCTAGCTCAAAAGGTTGGACGAGATGCTATTGCCCAAGGTAAAGTACAACAACTCGATCCGATGCCTGCTTATGAACGTAAGATAATTCATTTTGCATTAGCCGACAATACACACGTTAAGACATATTCACGTGGAACAGAACCACATCGTTATGTGGTGATTGAACCGGTTAATGGACATTACGAGTAAAGGATGTGTTAAACATGATGGAGCATTTTCCAAATCATTTAGAAGATGAATTGTGTTTTGCGATTTACTCTGCGCAAAAATACTACAACAAGTTTTATACTGAAAGTTTAAAAGAGTTTCGCTTGACTTATCCGCAATATATTACCTTGTTGGTCTTGTGGGAAGAAAAGAAGCCTTTGATGATTAAAGAAATCGGAGCAAGAGTAGGCCTAGATACCGGAACTTTAACACCGTTATTAAAACGGATGGAAAAAGACGAATGGGTGATGCGTAAGCATGATATTCATGATGGACGCAAGGTCTATGTGACATTAACGCAAAAGGCTAAAGACCTTGAAATGCCGGTTAAAGAAAAAGTTCGCGGTTGTTTTTCTTTGATTGATATGGATCTTAAAGAATACAATAAACGAGTGGATTTGGTTAAAGAAATCGGCAATAAGATCAAGGACTTAGATAAACAGTTTGATTAAAAAGCCATCTGTGTGCTGGGGTAAAGTGCACCATATCAATATGTAAAAAAACTAGTATCTATTCAAGATACTAGTTTTTTTAGTAATCTTAATCCAAGATAGCAAATCTATGTTAAGATGATGGTGATTTAAAAGAAGAGGTATCAAATACAAATGCAAATTAAAAAGCATCTCTTGGATATTTTTGTAATCATCTTAGGTAATATCGTGATGAGTTTTGGGTATGCGCAGTTTATGGTGCCCTATAACATTATCAATGGTGGAGTTACGAGTCTTGCATTGATAACATCTAGCTTTTTTAATGCACCTATTGATATCATGAATGTAGTAATAATGTTTTTATTGCTCGTGTTAGTGACATTATTTTTAGGCAAAGAAATCTTGGTTAAATCAATAATGAGTAGCATAGTATACGCTGTATTTTTTAGTTATTTTGTTAATCATAATTTTAACCTTGATTGTGGGCCGATTGTGTCAATGTTGCTTGCTAGTATATTGGTTGCATTTGGTTATTTTTGTTGTTTAGTGGCTAATTCTTCGACTGTTGGAATGGATGTAATAGCTCTTATATTGAACAAATATCGTGATTTACCGTTAGAAAAAACTATCAGGGTATTAAATATTCTCATTTTAGGTATAGGCTTTTTTGTGTATGGCTATGAATCTGTGATTTTAGGGATTATATTCTCATACATTTATTCGTTTGAATTAGGGATGTTCTTAAAACATTTGAGTAATAGATATAAGATGATATAAAACTAAAGCACTAAAATTTTAACTTAATTTAGGCAGAAGTCGCCCATCCTCTATAGGTGGGTGATGAATGCCGTTCGGTATGAGGGTTACCGTTGGTAACTCGAAAACCGACATACAAGGCATATTGCCTTTTTATTTTGTCCTATGTTACAATCAGTCTATATAAGAAGTGAGTTGATATAACATGGAACTAGATACTAATAATCATTCAGTGTTTCTTCTCTATTATCATCTTGTACTAGTAACTAAATACCGTAGACAGGTGATTGACGATGAAATATCTGAATTTGCTAAAACAACTTTTGTACGAATTGCAGAGTCGTATCATATTACTCTAATTGAGTGGAATCATGATAAAGACTATGTTCATATTATGTTCAAAGCACAACCTAAAACAGAGCTGACAAAGTTTATCAATGCTTATAAAAGTGCCAGCTCACGTTTGATAAAACGAGACTTCCCAAGAGTCAAACAGTTTCTTTGGAAAGAAATGTTCTGGTCTAAAAGTTTCTGTCTTTTGACTACGGGTGGAGCACCAATTGACGTTATAAAGAAATACATTCAGAATCAAGGAAACAATCATAAATAGAAAGCAGGTGAACCTTGTGGAACGACTAAAAGCATATAAATTCAGATTATATCCAACAGAAGAACAAGAAATTTTCTTTGCTAAATCTTTTGGTTGTGTCCGTAAGGTCTACAATCTAATGCTTAATGACCGGATGAAAGCTTATGAAGAAACTAAAAAGAATCCTTCTAAAAAAATGAAATTTCCAACGCCTGCTAAATACAAGGAAGAATTTTCATTTTTGAAAGAAGTGGACAGCCTTGCTCTAGCTAATGCCCAGCTCAATTTAGATAAAGCATATAAGAATTTCTTTAGAGATAAATCCGTTGGATTTCCTCGATTCAAAAGTAAGAAGAATCCAGTTCAAAGTTATACGACTAATAATCAAAAAGGAACAGTAGCTTTGATTGATAATAAATTTATCAAAATTCCTAAGTTGAAGTCTTTAGTCAAAATTAAGCTTCATAGACAACCTAAAGGAATGATTAAATCTGCCACAATATCACGTCATTCAAGTGGTAAATATTATATTTCCTTATTGTGTAAAGAAGAAATAATTGAGCTTCCTAAAACTAATTCTGCTATCGGAATTGACCTTGGTATGACTGATTTTGCCATTCTTTCTAACGGTCAAAAAATTGATAATAATCGATTCACGTCAAAAATGGAAAAGAAACTCAAACGTGAACAACGTAAACTGTCAAGGCGTGCATTACTAGCTAAAAAGAAAGCCATCAATCTTTTTGAAGCCAAAAACTACCAAAAACAAAAACGAAAAGTAGCACGACTACATGAAAAAGTAATGAATCAGCGTAACGACTTTCTAAATAAGTTGAGTACAGAAATTATCAAAAATCACGATATTATCTGTATTGAAGACTTAAACACAAAAGGTATGTTGCGTAATCATAAACTAGCGAAAAGTATTTCTGATGTGTCATGGTCTAGTTTTGTAACGAAATTACAATACAAAGCTGACTGGTATGGACGTAAAATCATTAAGATAGATAAATGGTTTCCATCAAGTCAAATTTGTTCAGAGTGCGGACATCAAGACGGCAAGAAATCTCTCGAAATTCGAGAATGGACTTGTCCTATTTGTCATGCTCATCACGACCGAGATATCAATGCTAGTATCAATATTCTGACCGAAGGTCTAAGAATACAAGCGTTAGCTTAGATATAATCAAGAACCGTAGGAACTACGGGGATAGCTTGGTAAATAAGAGACACCGCTGTTAGTAAAGAAATACGCTATCAAGTATGCTCTCTTCCCAAGAAGCTCCCACTTCAAGCGTTAAGAACCGTTAGGTTTAGCTAAGTGGTGAGTAGTTCACAGCTTGGGTAGCAAAGATTTGTTAGCTGAGCTTTTTTGTTGCATTGTTTTTTGCTCCTTTGTTAAATATAGTTTATAATTAAAAGGAGTGTATTTGCGTTAAAGTGAAACAAAGGAGACTTTGGGTATGAAAAAAATTCTAGTTGTCGATGATGAAAAACCAATCTCAGATATTATTAAATTTAATTTGGATAAAGAAGGATATGAAGTTTATACAGCTTATGATGGTAAGGAAGCACTTGAACAAGTAGCAGCCGTTGAACCAGATTTAATTTTGTTAGACGTGATGTTGCCAAAGGTTGCTGGATTAGATGTAGTACGTGAAGTACGTAAGACACGGGATACACCAATTATTATGGTGACAGCTAAGGACACTGAAATCGATAAGGTTTTAGGACTTGAAATGGGCGCAGATGATTACGTGACTAAGCCATTTTCAAATCGTGAGTTAGTTGCACGTGTCAAAGCCAATTTACGGCGTCAATCAACGCTTGTAGCGGCTTCATCTGCTGAAAAAGAAAAGAGTAACGATATTATTATCGGTGATTTAACGATTCATCCAGAATCTTATACCATTTCTAGAAACGATGAAAAAATTGAATTGACGCATCGTGAATTTGAATTATTGCATTATTTGGCTAAACATATCGGTCAAGTGATGACACGTGAACATTTGTTACAAACTGTGTGGGGTTATGATTATTTTGGAGATGTACGAACAGTCGATGTGACTGTCCGGCGGTTGCGTGAAAAAATCGAAGACAACCCAAGCCGTCCAGTATGGCTAGTAACGCGCCGTGGTGTGGGGTATTACTTACGCAACCCTGAAGCTGAATAAGATGTTGCTGCCGCTTCGTTTGAGATGCGGCAGTCTTTCTAATTAGACATTTGATAAAGGAATAAAGCGATGGAAAACAAAAAACTCAATTTCTTTCAATCGATTCATTTTAAAATCGCCTTAGTGTTTGCTTTACTGTTATTGATTACTTTTCAAATCGTTGGAGCAGTATTTGTACAACGAGTAAAAAGTGATAATCTTAAGAGTTTCAAACAAAGAGTAGAGCTTTCTTCTTATGTTGATAACTTGTTAACGACTAGCTTGAGCAGTTCAGACACAAACCGTGCTGATGCCAAGATTAAAGAAATTTTGGAAGACGTTAATAATGAAAATATCTCGCAAGTTCAAGTTGTCGATGCCAAGGGAAATATTCGAGGCGACAGCGATGTTAGCAATCGGATGTTAATCGGCCAAAAAACGGCTAACACAGATATTAAACAAGCCTTATATACAGGGCAAGCGTATGCTAAAACGACATATAGTCGAGAAGATAACAAGCGTTATTATATTTCTATTACGCCTTTGTATGGAACAGGGGGTAATGTCAATACGATTATCGGTGTTGTTTATCTGAAAGCAAATCTTGATAGCGTGTATAGTTCGGTTAATTCGGTGACAGTAATTTTTGCGACGGCTGCGTTATTTGCGACCGCTATTGGGATGATTTTGGCTATTATGATTTCACGGACAATTACGCAGCCAATTGATGAGATGAAAAAGCAAACCGAACGTATCGCTCGTGGAGATTATAGTGGTCATGTGCGCATCTATGGCAACGATGAATTAGGTCAATTGGCTTTGGCCGTGAATAATTTGTCTATTCGAGTCAAAGACGCCCAGGAATCTTCAGAATCGGAAAGACGGCGCTTAGATTCGGTGTTAGCGCATATGTCTGATGGGGTGATTGCGACCGATCGTGCCGGCCGAATCACGATTATTAATGAAATGGCTTGTGAAGCATTGGAAATCGATGATGCTGAACAAGTTGTAGGTCAGTCAATCTTAGATGTTTTAAATTTGCGTGATCAATATACAATCCGTGATTTGTTAAAAAATCAAGATGAAATTACTTTAGATTTATCCGATGTTGAACATAATCAGATTTTAAATGCTTATTTTTCATTGATTCAACGTGGTGAAGATGGATATTTATCAGGGCTAGTCTGTGTTTTGCATGATATTACGGAGCAAGAAAAGATTGATCGCGAAAGACGCCAATTCGTGTCTAATGTTTCTCATGAGTTACGCACGCCTTTGACAAGTATGCGCAGTTATATTGAAGCGTTAAATGATGGAGCATGGAAAGATCCTGAAGTTGCGCCAAGCTTTTTGAAAGTTACTCAAGATGAAACCGACCGTATGATTCGAATGATCAACGATTTATTGAGCTTATCGCGTATGGATTCAGGTCGAGTGAAACTTGATTTAGAGTTAGTGAATTTAAACGAGTTGTTTAATTATATCTTGGATCGTTTTGAAATGATGCTTAATCAAGAAAATGAACAACAACATGAACAAAAAAACTATACGATTAAGCGCGACTTTACTAAGCGTGATTTATGGGTTGAAATTGACACTGACAAATTCATTCAGGTAGTCGATAATATCATGAATAATGCAATCAAATACTCTCCAGATGGTGGAATAATTACATGTCGCTTACTTGAAACACATAACCATGTGATTTTAAGTATTACCGATCAAGGCTTGGGTATTCCTAAAAAAGACGTAAATCGAATTTTTGATCGTTTCTTTAGAGTAGATAAGGCCCGTTCACGTGCCCAAGGTGGTACTGGGTTAGGATTGGCCATTTCTAAAGAAGTTATTGAGCTTCATCATGGACGTATCTGGGTTGATAGTGTTGAAGGCAAAGGGTCGACTTTTTATATTTCATTGCCGTATGAAGAATATGAGGAGGATTTGTGGAATGAAGAAGATTAGACAAAATTTATTGCATATCTGCTTGACGATAACAATCCTAATCAGTATTTTATTTTCGGCTTTAATCTGGATTAATCCAGCCACGTTTCAAAGACCGGTGACTAATGAACAAAAGGATTCAACAACGGTTCGACAGGATAATGGCTATGATATAACCGATATTTATTTTCCAACGAGCATTTTATATAATGTAACCAATGAGCAACATTATTTGATTTCGAGCAAGAAAATCGACTTAATTCGTAATATCAAGGACTTAGGTAAAAATTGGAATGCACAAAAGCTCAAGCAAATGAAAGTTACTAGTGATAAGGATTATTTACACTATCTAACGCTTAAAAATGCAGTGGTATTACGTTATCCTGATCGGGTTTCAACGCTACTTTTTGCACGTAAAAAAGCACAAAAAAAGACGCCAAAATACGACTTTAATTGGATTGTTTTATCCTTAAAAGCACCGTATCATGCTTATTTGTTAAATGATAGTAAAAGGCAAGTTTACCAGATGGTTTCTAAAGAAAAAACTAGTACCAAAGCTGCGCAATTGTTACAGGATAATCGTGTAAAGAAAACAGAGATTGATTATCGTAAAATAGGTTCAAACTATGTTATCACTTATCCTCAACCGGTCAGTGTGCCTAAATATAGTTATTTAGTCAATAAAGAAAATGCAGGTGTTTATATTGGAAGGCTATTAGGAACAAGTAACAGTAGTTCGATTACGACTAGAGAGCAAAAAGAAGTGACAGTTTATTCTGATGATAATGGTAAAAAATTGACTGTTAATAATCAAAGCGGAGAAGTAACGTTTGATAATTATAATGAATCACGCCTAGATCTTGACGGCAAACGTTCGCTTTATTATAACTTAAAGGCTAATTTTGATTTGTTGAGTTCTTTAGGCTTGGCTTTAGACGATATTCGCTATGATAATTATAATGCAAAGACAGCAACAGTAACTTATCGTAGCTATATTAATAGCTATCCTATTATTGCTAAAAATTGTTATGGAACTTTTAAGGCTCAAACAAAGTCTAATGGGGCTAGACGGCTTGACTTTTCTTTAGATACTTTGCAAATTCCAGTACCAGCCAATGGGCAAGCGTCACAATTGCCAACGACAGATAGCATGTTAGAACAGTTGCAACAGTCAGGTGTGAAGCTTGATGAGTTAAGTGATTTAACAATTGGGTATCGATGGTCTGATAATGCTAGTGCTGATATGGTGGTTGATTTGACGCCCACATATTTCGTGAAGTATCAAGGTTCTTGGTGTGATTATCAAGATTTGTTGTTAGGGAACTTTTTACCAATAGAGTAAGGGGAGGAGAAAAGATGAATTTCAAACGAATCGAATGGATCTTTTTTATTACATTCATCGCTTTAGACATCTTCTTGGTCGTATCGTTTTTACGCCAAAACAGTCAGCTTATTTCTGTGACTAATTCAAGAGAAGATGCGACAAACTCTATTATGAAAAGTATTCGAAGCGAACAGATTAGCTATGGGAATCTGTCGGATAAAACGTCGACAGGATTTTACTTAGCAAGTACAAACGAAGATTCTTTGCAACGCCAAGCTCAGACTTTAAAAAATGTTAGTTGGACATATGTTAATAATCGTTTAGAAGTAAATTTTGTTAGTCCAATCAAAATAGATGATAAAAAAGGTTTAAAACAAACGCTAAAAACAATTTTAGATAATAAAACACTTATTAGTAATGGGCAAGATTATGTTTACACAGCGGATTTATCAACCGATAAGCGCGCAATTTGTTTTCAAGAAATCTATGGGCTGCCACTTTATTCCGAAGACGGTGCAATTAGCTTTAGCATTAAGGATGGCTATGTGACAGGTTATGTTCAAACGTATCTGGATAACCTCCAAATTTTGCGTGAAAAAAAGAAGACTATCAGTCAAAAAAGGGCGCTAATTTGGTTGTATCAATACAATAAATTGCCCTATAATAGTAGCGTTGAATGGTGTCATTTGGGTTATTCTAAATTACTAGCAGTCAATGGCAGCACGATTTATATTCCAACTTGGAATTTTTCGATTAAAAATAAATCTTCTGAAAGCGTGGTTTATCGCCGCATCAACGCCTTTACGGGGGCTGTGATCGATGGCACGATGAACATTAACTAGTTAGAAAGGGTCAAAAACATGGTAGACGATAATAGCGATGCTTTGAAAGTCAGCATTTTAGCGAGTGGTAGCGGTGGGAATGCGACTTATTTCGAGACGCCTAAACAAAAAATTCTCGTTGATGCCGGCTTGTCTGGTAAAAAACTCGAAGAATTGATGAACTCGATTGGCCGGTCATTAGCGCAAGTCGATAGTTTGTTGCTAAGTCATGAGCACAGCGACCATTGCAAGGGAGTCGGGGTCTTGGCTAGACGGTATGGTTTAGACATTTATGCTAACGAAAAGACTTGGCAGGCTTTAGGCGATAAAATAGGTCAGATACCGAGTGCACAAAAGCATCTTTTCGAGCCTGAACAAATCAAAACCTTAGGCGACATCGATGTCCAAAGCTTTGCGGTGTCACACGATGCAGCTAATCCACAGTTTTATGCGTTGCATCACAACAACAAAACCTTTGCCATCGTAACTGATACCGGTTATGTGTCGAGTCGTGTTGCGGGGCTAGTCGCAAATGCAGATGGTTATTTGTTTGAATGTAATCACGACTTAGAGATGTTAAGGATGGGAGCTTATCCGTGGTCTTTAAAACAACGCATCTTAGGCGATCAAGGACATTTGTCAAATGAAGATGGGGCGCAAGCTTTGATTGATGTCATGGGAAATCGGACTAAAAAGATTTATCTAGGGCATTTAAGCAGGGAAAATAACATGAAAGAATTAGCGCATCTGACGGTCGAAATGATCATGAAAGGCCAAGATGTGGCGGTCGGACAAGATTTTGCGTTGCTAGATACCGATCCGGAGTGTGCCACACCGTTAACGGAAATTTAAAAGGTTCCTGGTCAAACTTGATTGCTAGTGTAGTCGTCAAAGATTAAAGTTAGCTTGTCCTCTTTGTTGGAATTATCCAGCGAAGAGGACTTTTTTAACTATTTTAGTAAGAAAAACAGCGAAATAAGGCGACACTATTAATTAATTTGTACAAAATATATCTCGATATTTTTTGTTATATATTATAATAACGATAATAAATAGCTTAAAAACATTTATCATACTACAGGGGGATGTAGAAATGAAAAAATGTTATTAGGTATCTCATTGTTAACGCTAGGTGTGTCTGTTATTCCGGGGATAACAAAACCTATTTTTCATATTCATGAAAGCGCTTTGGTTAATAAAAGGGTGGCTTTGGCGGAGGAAGGCAATTAATCATATTGGACATGTATCTAACATGAATTTATCAGATTTATACAGTATAAACGGGGGAAGTAAGCTATGAATTATATTATTTTAGCATTAATCGCATTACTAAGTATTATAATTTCTAGGATGTTTAGAAATCATCCTTTTGCGGTGAAACTAAGAAGGAATCGGGGAACTTTTATATTGTTTTTAGCTCTTACTACATTGTGTGTGTTACAAGGATTTCAAACGCTGTATCTTCCTTTTTATGCATTTATTGCACTTGGATTCTTCTATTTTATAAAGGATGCAAAATGAGGTTTTGATCAAGCGAATTGCGATATAAAAAACAAAGAATATATTAACATTTTGACATGTATCTAACAGGTTATTTGCCAATGTATTTGTTTTTGATCGTGTCGTTTGGTTACTTCATAAAAGAGGTTGAGTAAGGTTTGCTGTTTTTAAAGCATGTCTACGTCAATCTGCGCAAATGGTAAAAAACTTATGTAAGGATGCTTTAAATATATCCGACCTAATTGTGGTATTTGACTACGGTTAGGTCGTTTTTTTGATGGTAGCATTGAAAGATTTGCGCCTTACTTTCGGTGCTACTTCTTTTAAAATAGCTAAAAAATACCCTCCAAGTATAGAAGGTATTTTGGTTAATTAAGACGTTTTAGTAGTGCTCAAACAACATTTTGAAAAACATATAAATCACTGGCGTGTATGCCCCTAAAATAAACCATTTTTTCTATTCCATTTTTGTTTGAATGGTTCTTTCATAATAGATTCCTCTTAAATGTTTGTAAGCATTATAGTAAAAATAAGCAACGCATAAAACTGTTTGATAAAAAATAAAACCAATGCAGTCCATTAAACTACATTGGTTTTTTGTTTAGTTTAAGTTCTTTTGTTTTTCCCACTTCGCAATCAATGGTAAGATCACACCGAGTGCAATCATCAAGATTGGTAAGACGATGTTTAAGATTAACTCATGGGTATATTTAGCGGTGCCAGGTGTGGCATCGGTTGGGAAGATTCCGGCAGTTGCACAGACAAAGGTCGCCACAAAACACCAGATTCCCACGGCTAAAGCTAATTTACGATTTTTTAAGAAGACATACTCAGAAGGAAATTCATCTTCTTTTAAGCGAATCTTGATGAACGCCCAGAATAAAAAGCACGTTGAGTAAGGCGAAACGATTCCGTTGATGTTTAATAACCAGTTAAAGATATCGGTCATTTCAGGCAGCGTTGCACTCAAAAGTAAAATCACGGTACAAATGATGGTAGTAAGCCAATAACCGTTGATTGGTAGGCCTTGTTCATTAGTCTTAGTTAATTTGCTTGGCAAGAATTGTTTAGCGGTATCGGATAAAAACATCCGTGTACCAGCATCTAATAAGACGGCTAGTTGCGCACACATGTATAAAGCTTGCGTGATGGCAAACAGATACATTAAGGATTTGCCAAGATGAAATTGTTGACCTAAAGCTAAGAAAGCATAGTATGAACCGTTCATCTTCAAATCATGTGGTAAATGATGGGCATTAAAGAAGACGCCTAAAGAAAATGAGCCTAACACGGTTAAAAAGGCGGTCATGACAGCTAACATGATCATTGCCCGTGGGAAATCACGCTTGCCATCTTTCATCTGTGTGACGTAGGGCGCAACAAATTCAGCGCCGTTCATCGCAAAGATTAATAGCCCAAGAGACGATAAAAACTTCATGTCTAAGGTTGGCAAGAAAGCTTTAGCTGAAAAAGGCTGTGTGGCAATGTGACCACCTTGCCCAAGTGAAACAAAGGTCATAAAGACAAACATGATCGACATGATAAACATGGCGCCCCCGCCTAGGATGCTAAGCACTTGTAATGAGTTTTTTAGGCGATGTTGCACCCAAATGAATAAAATAAAAATAATTGCAGTAGCTAAGGCGAATTGCGAGTTGGTCAATTTGTCTTCCATCGAGTTATCACCCCAAATCAACCACCCAAAAGAAACGACCATTGAATTGGCGACATCGACTAGGTAAGGCAAACCAGTTACCCAATAAATCCAGGCACAAAGGTAGCCCCAGTTATCACCTGAAGTCTTACGGACCCACGATGACATACCACCTGACTCCTTACTAAAAGCCGAACCTAGATTACCTACGATTAGTTCGTAAGGCAAAACATAAACAAACAACATAATAATCCATGATGTGACCACGCCTAAGCCTTGGTTTTTGAAGTTGTAGATGATGTCATCAAAACCGATTACGGTAACAAAATCCATCAAAGCCAAGACGGGCCAAGCGATATATCGTTTCTTGATGAGATTACTCATCATGAAAACCCCCTTATGAAAATTAATGGTAAAATAAAAAGATTATTTTTATTATAACGCAAAAGTTTTGAAAAAATGAGACCTCTTTTTCATGTTTATACAAAAAAGCCCTGCTTACTGAAAAATAGTAAAAAGGGCTTAAAAATTAATAACTTTAATTTTTGCTGATGACTCTATCGGTTCAATTAGACCAAGAGCAAAAAAACCGAGTGGGAGCATCAAGCCCACTCGGGTTAAGGAGTTGTCTAACCGTAGTCAATAAATGACCTTAGTTAAAAAGTATTTTGTTATCGATTATTTAGAGAAGGATACATTTTCCCAGAGGTAGTAACCCTTACTTACTTGGTTAGTGTAACCTTTGATGTTTTTAGCTACTGGAGTTGCATCATAGTAATATTGCATTGGCACAACATAAGCTTCTTTGTTCATGTATTCTTGCCACTTGTAGAATTGCTTGATGCGGTATTTTGTATTGAATGATTTAGCAGAATCGATGTTTGCTAACAACGTGTTGTTTTCTTTAGAGACGAAACGAGACATGTTGTATGGCGCACCTTCGCTGTAAAGGTCGTTAGGGGATGGTTCAGAAGATAAGGACCATGCACCCATGAACATATCGATGCCCTTAACGTCGTTTTGAACTTTATCGTAGAAATTATTGAAATCAAGGAGACGACCGTTAACAAGTTTCACACGTAAACCAACTTTTTTCCATTGTTGGATGTAGTTTTTGATGATAGCTTCTTGGTCGGCAGAACCACTCATTGCTGCGAGGTAGATGGTTAACTTCTTACCATTAGGATCGGTTCTGTAGCCATCTTTGCCTTTCTTGTAGCCGGCTTTGTCTAAAAGATTATTAGCTTTCTTCAAGTTATAAGCATACCCTTTGACGCTCTTGTCGTGGTAATCACCAAATGCAGGTGGGATAAGCGTTGTTGCGCGAGTCTTTAAACCATAACCAAACTTGTCGCTGACTTGTTGGATATTCATCGCATAAGCGATTGCTTGACGCAAAGAGCGGTTGTTCATTTTAGCGTTTTTATCCATGACGTTTTTAGAAGTTTCGTTGTCAAATTTACCAACTTTAAATGCCAAGTAATTATAAGCTAATTCTTGTTTACCGGTGTAAACGTAGCCGTTAACTTTTTTGTTCTTACCGTAAACAGAGCTTGGTAATTGCCATAAGATGTCGTATTTCTTAGACTTCAAAGCAGCACTTGCTGAAGAAGGAGAAACTGTTTCGATGGTAATCTTGTCAAACTTAGGCTTTTTACCAAAGTAATATGGGTTTGGTACCCATTCAATAGATTCGCCTTGAACAATCTTTTTGATCATGTAAGGGCCGTAGTATAAAGGTGCTTTACGGATTTTATCGGAAGATTGTAAGTCTTTGAATGGTACGTCTTTAAGGTAGTGATATGGTGAAGCAACTTCCCAAATATAACCAGATCCAGAAGTGGTCATGCCGGGTTTCATTTCCTTGAAGTGGATCACTAAGGTGTGATCATCTTTGATTTCTAAACCAGAGATGCTGTCAGCTTTACCTTCGTGGTATTCTTCCATCCCTTCGATGTTTTTCAAACTATCAGTGTAACGTGAACTGCCGCTATCTTTGTTAGCGATGATTTCATAAGAATAAACGATATCTTTAGCCACTAAAGGTTGACCATCGGACCATTTAACTTTAGGGTTGATGGTGATTGTGGCTGTTTTAGCATTTTGATCAAATGAGATATCAGCTGCGCCACCTTTGACAAACTTGTAGTTATCATCGGTTTTAAATAATGGCATATCACCAAATTGTGCGAAGGTAGAATCGTTAGCGTCATCGGATAAACCATCGTTAAAGATTCCTTTAAATGCTGAATCACTGACATAACCAATTTTAAGTGTACCGCCTTTTTTAGCAGCTTTCTTATTGTTATAAGCGAGTGGTAAATTAGCTTGTTTTGTAGCGGCGGCTACGCTTTGAGCGCCTGAAGCAAAACTAAGTGCAACGACAGAAAGTAAGGTTGCCATATAGGCAAGTGATTTTCTTAACTTCATAAAGCTATTTCCCCTTTACATATTTTTTTAGAATTAACCCAAACGCTGACGGGCATCAGCCGTTCTACGCAAAACATTTCCGACATAACTGATACCGACACATAAAACTAAGATGAGGACTGATGCAGGGACCCACACCCATGGCATGCCGGTTAAAACGTCTGGATCGGTCGCATAACCAATCAAGGTTCCTAAACTAGGCACATCGTTTGGTAAACCGAACCCTAAGAAGGTCAAACTAACTTCGATCCCGATGTTAGCAGCCAAACTTAAAGTAGCGTCGACAATGATAATAGAACTTAAATTAGGAAGTAATTCTCGAAACATTATTTTAAGATCACTGGTGCCCGAGGTCTTTGAAGCGCTGATATAGTCTTTGCGCGACTCGGATAGTGCTTTGGAACGAATCAAACGAGCCGTTCCAACCCAGTAAAATGCGGCCATCACCAAGATGAAAGTCCAGATGTTGTAATGTGGAATGACCGTAACCAAAACGATGATTAACATCAATGTTGGTAAGACTAACATAAAATCTAAGAAGCGCATCATGATGTTATCGACTAAACCGCCGTAATAGCCGGCGATGATACCATAGATGATGCCGATGATTTCCATTAAAAAGGTGATTGATAAGCCAATAATCAAGGAGTTGCGTCCACCAAGAATTAACATCTTAAAGACATCACGTCCGCCTTGATCAGCCCCTAAAATCATCCCGTCAGTACCAGGTTTGTTATATTGTGCAAAGATATCAACGGTCATGACCTTAGAAGTCTTCAAGAAAAGTGCGCCGATAAAAATCCCTAAAAAGATGATTATTAAGACGATTAATGCACCTAAAGCCCAACGATCTTTAGCAAATTCACGCATCAAGACCCGTAAGCCAGAGGGTTGTTCGTTTTGCTTGAGATTAGCGATGATTTGCTCATCATCATAGGCTTTTTCTGGTTTTTGTTTTTTATTATTAAAGAGCATAATCTTATTTCCCCCTTGCAGATTATTCGATGCGAATCCGTGGATCGACAATGCTTAAGATGATATCGGATAGTAGGGTACCTAAAAGGTTTAAGCTACCATAAAGCAAGACTAAAACGGTGATAACGGAATAATCGCGGTTGGTGATTGAATCGACAAACAACAAGCCCATGCCAGGGTAAGCAAAGACAGTTTCAACAAAGATTGAACCACCTAAAAGTCCGGTAATTGAATAGCCGGCAAATGCAGCGATTGGTAAAAGAGAGTTACGTAAGATGTGACGATTAAAGACTTTCTTTTCAGGAACACCTTTAGCACGTGCAGTCTTAACGTAATCTTGGTTTTTAGAATCGATGATTTCACTACGTAAATATTGCACTACACTAGTTGTTGATAATAATGACATTAAAAGTGCAGGCAAGATCATGTGATAGATACGACTAAAGACATAATTTAGACCGCCACCAGCAGAAACCGAGACCGAACCAGATGTTGGGAACCAACCTAAAACATAACCAAATAACCACAAACCTAACAGATAAAAGACGAAGGCAGGAATAGCATAAGAAATGTAGTTATAGATTTGGATGGCCTTATCTTTTTTACTATTTTCATGACGACCAGCAATTACACCTAAAGGAATTGCGATCACATAACTTAAGATAACCGTTGCTAAGGAAAGCCATAAAGTGTTGGCTGCCCGTGAAGCAATTAGGTTGAGAACGGGTGATTTGAATTGGTAACTGATACCAAAATCACCGTGGAAAATATTTTTAACCCAGCGGAAATATTGCACATACCAAGGATCAAACAATCCAGCGGCCTTTTTTAAAGCCTCGATTTGACTAGGAGAAGTTTGTGGAGTCACCTTGCCGGTAAATGGATCGCCAGGCATGGCTTTAGCTAATACAAAAACTAAGATACTTAAGATAATAATTTGCGGAATCATTAATAAGATCCGCCGCAAAATTGTTTTCCACATCTTATTTCCCCTCCTTTTGTTCTGGTAGGGCTACCCAGTGAGTATCTGAGATTTGGCGTAATGGATAGACTCGACCGTTTTCGTCATAATAGGAATATTGATTTTCTTGGAATTCTTGTTCAACTTGTTGGCGTAGTGCACGATTTTTTGCACGATTTGTAACATCAACACGTGGAATAGCCGCTAATAAGCGCTTGGTGTAGATATGTTGTGGATTTTGGTAAATATCTTGGCGTGAGCCGATTTCCACGAAACGCCCACGGTGCATGATGGCTAAGTTATCACACATATGATAAACGACACCTAAGTCATGTGAGATAAACATAAATGAGACACCAAATTCTTTTTGAATCTTTTTCATGTAGTTTAAAACTTGTGCTTGCACAGATAAGTCAAGCGCTGAAACGGGTTCGTCGGCGATGATGAGCTTGGGATTGGATGCTACAGCCCGTGCAACCCCGATTCTTTGTCGTTGTCCCCCGGAAAATTGATGGGGGTACTTGTAAAGCGAGTCACGCTCTAACCCAACGATTTCTAAGAGATGTGCTACTTTTTCGACTATTTCGTGTTGGCTGAGTTGTTCGAAGTTACGTAACGGTTCGGCAATAATGTCTAAAATCTTTTTACGTGGATTCAAGCTGGAAAGTGAATCTTGAAAAATCATTTGCACATCTTTGTTGTATTTAGTTTTGGTTCTAGTATGCTTTTTAGTTACATCATTTCCTTGATACAAAATCTGTCCGGAAGTCGTCTTTTCAAGGCCAACAATTGATTTACCAATGGTTGATTTACCTGAACCAGATTCGCCGATGATACCATAACTTTCACCTTGTTTGATTTCAAAGGTTACCCCATCAACGGCATAAACATAATCGGTGATACGATTAAAAAAACCAGACCGAATTGGATAGTGTACGCAAAGATCTTTTATCTCTATTAAGTTGTTGCTCATATGTTGTCCCCCTATCTCTCGTCTTTAAAGGTGAATTCTTGATAACAAGTGCACCGTACCAGATGTTGTGGTTCGACTTCGTGTAATGTTGGATGTTGCTCATGAGCACTAGCGTTAATCCAAGAAATACGTTTAGCAAAGCGACAACCGTCATGAGGCATGTTTTTGAGTGATGGTACCATTCCATCGATAACATAAAGCTGGTCGGAGATGCTTTCTTTTTGTGGCATTGATCGTAATAAAGAACGAGTATAAGGATGTTTAGGGTTTGTAAAAATTTGTTCAACGCTACCTAATTCAACGATTTGACCGGCATACATAACAGCTACACGATCGGCAATTTCAGCTACGACACCTAAATCGTGGGTGATTAAGATGATGCCGGCGTGGTTTTGTGCTTGGATATCTTTTAAAAGATCTAAAATTTGTGCTTGAATTGTAACGTCTAGTGCTGTCGTTGGTTCATCAGCGATGATGATTTCTGGTTTACAAGCAATAGCGATTGCAATAATGATTCTTTGGCGCATCCCACCTGAAAGTTGGTGTGGATATTGGCGAGCCACACGTTTAGGATTAGGGATACCGACTTGTTGTAAAAGTTCTAAGACGCGTTTTTGCTTGCTTTCTTCATCTAAAGTGGTGTGTAAATCGAGATTTTCTTTAATTTGATCTTCGATACGCATCAATGGATTTAAAGCAGCCAAGGGATCTTGGAAAATCATTCCAATGTTGTTGCCACGTAATTTATCCATTTGATCGATACTTAATTGAAGCAAATCTTGATCTAGATAGTTGATGCTACCTTCAACTTTTGTGTTGTTGTAGTTGTGTAAGCCAATAATACTTGTGGCTAAGGTGCTTTTACCACAGCCAGATTCACCCACGATAGCAAGAACTTCATCTTTTTTTAAATCGAGATTAATATCTTCGATTGCTGTATAAAATTGCCCGTCTAGTTTAAAAGATGTATTTAAACCACGGATTTTTAATAGCGTTTCATTCATACAAACCCCTCATTCGTTTAATTACTTTATGAATTATTAAAAAATAATGTCTGTATTGTAATATTTTCTAATAAATAATGCAATAGATTTTTAGAAATTTGTAATAAAAATATGATGTTTTTTGTAAATACAGTTAAAAATGTTGTTTTATAGAGAATTTTATTTAGGGTGTAAATTAGAAAATGTTTAGTTTGACTAATCTGATTTTTCTAATTTTTCTCATAATACACTTAAAAAAGAGGTCAAAAAAGAACGGAATAAGGTTAAATTCACAAAGATAGATGTTTTTTTGAGCATATCTTAAGAAGTTTCAGAGCTCTTTATGATAAAATTACATTTAATTCAAAAAGTTTTCAAAATTAGTTATTATAATCAAGACCATAACAATTAGTTACACATGAAAGGAGTTCATTATTTATGAATGAAGATAATCAATTTGATGGGGAATTCAAAGAAGTACCTCCAACACAAGAAGAATTTACACAACCAGAAAAAAATGAAGAACCTAAAAGAACAAAACAATCCAAGTCTAATTTGCCTAAAATTTTTGTAGTAGCATTGATTGGTGGTTTGTTAGGTGGTGGAATTGTCACAGGTGGCTATGCCTTATATGAAAATCGCACGGTTGACGGTGTGACCTCAAATAATTCATTAGGTACGGCTAAGACAAGTAACATCAATGTTAATGTTAATAGTCAAACAACTAAAGCATTTGATAAGATTAAAGAAGCTGTGGTTTCGGTTGAAGCATACAGTACAAGTCAAAGCGATTCTTTAGAAGCTTTACTTGGTGGTATGGGTCAAGAAACGACTTCAACAAGTGAAGGGTCTGGTGTTATTTATAAGAAATCTGGCGATACCGCCTTTATCGTAACGAATAATCACGTTATCTCTGGCGCAGATAGTGTTGAAGTTTTGCTTAGCTCTGGTAAAAAATTAAAGGCGACAGTTGTCGGACATGATGCTATTACAGACTTGGCAGTTTTAAAGATTAACGCTGCAGATGTAAAACAAGTCGCAGATTTTGGAAATTCAGATAATATTAAAGTTGGTGAAACTGCCTTAGCTATCGGTTCTCCATTAGGCTCACAATATGCAACTTCGCTAACACAAGGGATTATTTCGGCTAAGAAGCGGACTGTTTCAGTAACTAACAGCAGTGGTGTAGAAACAGGTCAAGCAACAGTTATTCAAACTGATGCCGCAATTAACCCAGGTAACTCTGGTGGCCCATTGATCAACTTGGATGGACAAGTAATCGGAATTAACTCGATGAAATTGGCAAGCACAGGTTCTGATGGAACTTCTGTTGAAGGTATGGGCTTTGCTATTCCAAGTAATGAAGTTGTCAATATCATTAATCAATTGGTTGCTAACGGTAAAGTGGTTCGTCCTGCTTTAGGGATTAGCTTGATTGATTTGACAAATGTTCCTGAAAATGAACGTGAATCATTGTTGAAATTACCAAGTGATGTTACAAGTGGGATTGTAGTTGCTGATATCAATAGTGATTCACCACTCAAGAACTCAGGCATTTCAAAATATGACGTAATTGTGGGCTTAGGTGGCAAAGATGTTACAGGTATTGCAACCTTAAGAGAAGCCTTGTATGATCACAAATTAGGTGATAGTGTGGCAATTAAGTACTATCACGATGGTAAGCTAAAAACAACAACGGTTAAATTAACACTTGAGGCAAATGATTCAAATACGTCAGCTGCTTCAAACGAAGGTCAATAATCGTAGAAAAGATCACTCTTCTTGAGTGGTCTTTTTTGTAGGTTGCATCAGCTAGAAGAATCGTCCATAATATATAGATGATTTTAGCCAAGTTTTACCCAGAATTATCAACAACCCTTGTGGATAATTGTGGATAACTTTAAAGATTTAGTTGTGGTTTGGACATGAAAAGGTTATAATATCAAGGCTTATGAGTACACAAGAATATTGTGGATGTTATTGGTCGAGATGTTGATAACTTTTAGATTGTGGAAAAGAAACAAAACAATAAATCTTGTGGGGAAAATATGTTCTACACAAGATATGGGGTGTTTTTTGTGGAAACTGTGGATAACTTTGTGGAAAACCTGTTGATAGGATGTGAATTTTTGTGAATATAAAGATAATTGCTGTGGGTAAGTTAAAAGAAAAATATCTCAAGCAGGGGATAGCTGAATATGCTAAACGTCTAGGTAAGTTTTGTAAGTTTGAAGTTGTTGAGGTTGCAGATGAAAAGGCCCCAGAAAAATTAAGTGAAGCTCAAATGCAAGCAGTCAAGCAAAAAGAAGGCGAACGTATTTTAGCTAAGATTAAGGATAAAGAATATGTTTATGCCTTGGCGATTGAAGGAAAGCAACGAAGCTCAGAAGAATTTGCTCGTGAGTTAAACCAATTAGCAACGTATGGAAAAAGTGATTTGACATTTGTCATTGGAGGTTCGTTAGGCTTAAGTATGGAAGTTATGAACAGAAGTGATGCACAAATTTCGTTTGGTAAATTAACCTTGCCACATCAATTAATGCGGTTAGTATTGAGTGAACAGATCTATCGTTGCTACATGATAAATAACAATACCCCGTATCATAAATAAAAAACTCAGCCTTGTAAGCTGAGTTTTTTTATAATTATTAACTACAATAGCGCCATTTTTTGTCGGTCAAAACACGTGCAATAATCAAGCCTAACGGTAAGAATAAGACGATTAAAGCAGCCTTAGTTAACCACAAAGCACCATCGCTAATCGAGGTGACACCGATGTTATAGACAGCTCGATACATATAAAGACCAGGCACCATGATGACGATTGAAGGGACTGTCAAAGTGATGCGTGGGTAGTCTTGATGAGCTGCTGATGCGAGTAATCCAGCGACTAAAGCCCCTAAAAAAGCAGCAGCGGCTGGCGGACAATTAGCTAGATCAACTAATTCTAAACGCAAGGTATTAGCAACTGCACCGATTAAGCCGGCAACGGTTGCCATTTTATAAGGGCTATTAAACATGATTGAAAAGCCAAATACCCCACAAAAACTAGCAATTATACGCAATCCAGCTAAAACCCATGGATTAAGGTTTAAAGCAATAAAGTCGCTTGGCTTGAAGTTGACAATCAAAGCTAAGATCCAACCAACCAAGGTAGCAACGGTAATGATGACTAAAGCGTGAATCATCCGTTCAATTCCTGAGCGCATATCGAGTTTAGCTAAGTCTAGTCCGCTTGTGATAAATGGAAAACCAGGAATCACAAAAAGCATGGAGCCAATATAGCCAGCTTCGTGAGCCGAAGAAATATTAAAGAAATAATCTAAGGCTTCAAAGCTTATTAAGTAAGCCAAGCAAGCTACAGCAACACTAACTGAGATGCAAGCAATCAATGTTAGATGTTTGTCTAGCATTTTACGGCGAATCCAGTTGCCAAAACCAGCACCGATAAAACAACAAATCATCTCGATTAAGCCACCGCCTAATAAGAAAACAAAGGCGCTACATGCTAAGGCTGAAGCAAAACCAGCTGCCAAAGCGGAGTAATTTCCAGGTTTGGCTTGAATTTTGTCTAAAGTGTCATGAATTTGTTCGATGCTCATAAAAGCACCTTGTTCTTCAAAACGTCTAACGAAGTGTTCCATTTCCGAAAGTTTATCGGTGTTAACACCAGTTGTTGGTAAGGCTAGGGCTTGGGTGTAGCTGTGACCATCTTGAATACAGGTGTATTCGATTGAAATCAAGCCGACATCGGCTGAACAAGTTAATCCTAAAGTGCGTGCGATAGTGTTCATCGAATCTCTAACACGCCAAGCTCCTGTCCCACATGAAAGCATCATGATTCCGATTCTACCAACTAAAGAGGCCTTTTCTCTTAAAGGTGCATCGCTTGCCATGATGTGGTCATTGCTTGTGACAAAATTATGCCAAGGCATGGCCATGTGATGTTTAGGCGATAAATTTTGATTCTGTGGTTTAGATTCATTATTTTCGCTCATAAAAATCTCCTCCGCAATAATTGCATAAAAAATAACTAACAGCTATGATTATAGCATACCAAGTCAAGTATATTTTTTTAGGGATTAAAAAGTAAGAAAGGGTGGGTGTAATGAAGATTATTATTTCGCCGGCTAAAAAGATGCAAGTTGATACGGATAGCTTTATTCCGCTTAGTCAACCACTTTTTTTGGAACAAACACAGCAGTTGTTAGAGTATCTACGTTCGTTATCTTTTGAAGAACTAAAAGATTTGTGGAAGTGTAGTGATAAATTGGCAACAGAAAACTACCAAAATCTTTTGGAAATGAACCTTGATGGTAATTTGACCCCGGCTTTATTAGCCTATGTGGGGATTCAATATCAAACCATGGCGCCAGAAGTTTTTAGTCAGGTTCAATTTGATTATGTGCAGAAATATTTGCGGATTTTATCTGGTTTTTATGGAGTGTTAGCGCCATTTGATGGGGTAGTGCCGTATCGCTTGGAGATGCAAGCTAAAGTAAAACTAAATGATAGTAAGGATTTATATGCTTTATGGGCAGATAGACTATATCAGGTATTGTATGAAGATGATGATTGTGTCTTGAATCTGGCTTCAAAGGAATATTCTAAAGCGATTGAACGCTATGTTAAGCCTGACCAAAAATTTGTGACTTGTGTTTTTGGTGAATTAAAAGATGGCAAAGTTAAACAAAAAGCGACAGCCGCTAAGATGGCACGTGGGCAAATGGTGCAGTTTTTGGCACGCAAGCAAATTCAAGATTTAGCTCAAGCAAAGGAATTCAATGAATTGGGTTATCGCTTTTTACCTGAAAAATCTAGTCAAACGGAGTATGTTTTTGTAAAATAGGCTTTACAAACAACGGTTGTTTTTGTAAATAGGGGGATTATGATGTTAAATACACAAGTCAAAAGAATCTTTTTGATTGTTGCGTGTTTAGTGATGTTAGTGTTAGGGGGTACTAAACTTGTTTGAACATGAATTTTTAAGAGGGGTAATCAAAATTGGTATCGTCATGTTAATCATCTATACCGATAAGAACATAAAAGTGTAAGTGCTTGAGCCGTCTAGAAAAGGACGGCTTTTTTAATGTCAAAAAAAGGACAGTCATAAAAACATGACTGTCCTCTTTATTAGTCTTCAAAAACTTGACGGTAATTACCTAAATCAGCATCGGCACCTTGCACACTGATAAAGGCATTTGGATCGGTTAATTGAATCGTTTGTTTCAAGTATTTAAGCTGGCCTTTTTGGGCGACGATAATAATAATATCGGTTGGCTGATCGGTATAAATGCCTGTCCCGTTTAATAATGTGGCCCCGTGGACGAAATTTTTAAGGGCTGCTGCTAATTTAGCGGATTGCTTGGTGAAAATCATGATGTTGACATCTTTTTGTTGGATGAAGAAATAATCCATTGAATAACTGGTGACAAGCATACCAATCAAACTAAAGACACTGCGTCCTAAATCAAAGCAAAGGGCGGCAGCCACCAAGACGATGCCGTTGATGAGATTATTGACAAAACCAATCTTCTTTTTAAAGCGCATTTGGACATAAGTCACAATGACGTCAGTTCCACCGGTCGAAAATCCGTTATTAAAGCATAATCCCACACCAATACCGATTAACGCAGCGCCTAATAGCGTGTTAGTTAATTTATCAGAGACAATCATTGTTTGCGGGATAAATTCTAAAAATGTAATGTTAGAAGCAACGGCAATTAACGAATAAGTGATATATCTAAGGCCAAAACAGCGCCAAGCAAATAAAAACAAAGGGATGTTCATAAAAATCATCAGCAAACTGATACTTAAGTTGAAGTTGGTTTTTAATAAGATTGCATGTAATAACTGCGCAATTCCAGGAACTCCGACTGAATAAGAGTTAGCATGCGATAAAAACATATTGATACCAATTGCGGATAATAAACCGTATAAAACAGCAAAGAAGATTTTACGAATAGTTTTTATCTGTGTATTTTTGCAAGCAAGTTTCATGTAGTGATTTCCTTTAAAATAAATATTTTTAAACAGTTTGAATTATAGTCGATAATTGTAAGCAAATCAATGTAAATTAGCGGAGATTTTCATAAAAAACTTGTAATTTACAAGAGAAATTATTATCATAATGAGGTATCTCT
The DNA here is from genome assembly GCF_949152225.1 of Ligilactobacillus sp. Marseille-Q7487. Taxonomy (NCBI): domain Bacteria; kingdom Bacillati; phylum Bacillota; class Bacilli; order Lactobacillales; family Lactobacillaceae; genus Ligilactobacillus; species Ligilactobacillus sp. Marseille-Q7487. The sequence continues at coordinate 1,726,591 of NZ_CASCJC010000001.1, read as the reverse complement.
AATGGAAAGAAAGGACTGTTTTTTTATGAAACCTATTATTGGGATTCCAAGTGATCAATTAGTTGAAGTAAATCCAAGAATGCCTGGCGATTATTTAGCTTATGCGCCCCATGACACCAAAGAAGCGATTTATGCGACTCATGGGATTCCAATAATCCTTCCTTTCCCTGATCGAAAAGCCGATGCGACCGCTGCGGCTAAAGAAATGGTGGATTTATATGATGGATTGTTGCTTCCGGGTGGCCCTGATGTTGATCCGCTTTATTTCGGTGAACAACCTCATCCACAAATCGGCATTACTTTAAGTGCTAAAGATGAATTTGAAATTGCCTTAATTAAAGAAACGATTAAACAACAAAAACCAATTTTTGGAATTTGTCGAGGATTACAGATTTTAAACGTTGCTCTAGGAGGCAGTTTATATCAAGATTTACCAAGTCAATACGAGAATTTACAAGTGCAACATAGTCAAGCAACGTTAGGACATTTCCCAACCCATGATGCTTTTGTTACACCAGAAACAAAATTAGCGCAAATGTTTGCGCAAAAAGTAACGGTTAACTCCAGACATCATCAAGCAATCAAGTCTTTGGGGGAAGGCTTAATCGCAAGTGCTAAAGCTTATGATGGCGTCATTGAAGCAATCGAATCAAAACAAGCTAATGCCTTGGCCGTTCAATGGCATCCTGAAAACTTGTGGCAAGAAGATCCAGCTCAGTTACAATTTTTCAGTGATTTAGTTAAACGCGCACAAGAATGGAAATTAGCACATATAAAAGGGAAATAACGTGGTGAAAGTCGAAGAATTAGTGAGTTTGTTGTATAAACAAGGTGTTAAATTAGTTGAATTTATTTATGTTGATTATACAGGGATTGCACGTGGAAAGACGATTGTTTTAGAACAATTGGCTTCACGTCTCAGCGATGGAATGGGTATAACCCGGGCAATGCCTGCATCAACAATGCGTGATGAGATCGTTGCAGTCAAAGGGTTTGATGCAATTGGTGAATTTCGGTTAGTACCTGATTTAAGTTCACTACGCGTATTACCTCAGACACCTTGGGTAGCAACGGTGATGTGTGATTACCAAATGCAAGATGGAACACCTTTAGAATTTGATGGACGAGTTATTTTACAAAAGCAAATCAAACGTTTGGCTAAATTAGGTTTGACAGCTAAATTTAGTTATGAAAATGAATTTAGTCTGTATGAAAAAGATGAAAATAAGCGATTAAAACCATATCGGCCTAACATTTGTTTTTCGACTGAATCAATGGAAGATGTCTATGTGTTTTTACCCGAAATATTAGAAGATTTGCAACGTGTAGGAATCGAACCTATTGCATATTATCCTGAAGCTGGGGCAGGGCAACATGAATTACCAGTCAAGCCTAAGGAGGCTTTAGAAGCAGCCGATGATTTATTACGCTTTAAGCGTGTGCTTAAAAGTGTTGTTAAAAAGCATGGTCTATACGCAACATTTGCGCCAAAGCCTAATTTAGATCAAGCTGGTAACGGTGCACACTTGCACGTGTCGTTATGGCAAGGTGAAAAAAATGCCTTGTATGCTGAAGATGATGCAATGAAGTTAAGCCAGCTAGGTTATTGGTTTGTTGGAGGGCTTTTAAAGCATATGCCGGCATTGCTTGCATTTAGCTGTGCGAGTTTAAATTCCTATGAACGTTTAAAGCCAAGTCACTGGAGCAGTGCTTATGTGGCATTTGGTCAAGATAATCGAGAAACTTGCATACGAATTCCATCAACGTTTGCAAGCGACCCAGCCCAAACATTAAATATCGAATTGAAGGCGAGCGATGCTTGTTGCAATCCGTATCTAGCCTGCAGTGCGCTATTGGCTGCAGGAATTGAAGGTATTGAACAACAAATCATGCCAACTCAACTATTAGACAGTGATCCGGCCTTATTGAGTCAAACACAACGAGAAGCCTTAGGAATCACACGGTTACCACAAAGTTTGACCGAAGCTTTAGAAGCTTTGCAACAAGATGAGTTGTTTGGTGAAATGTTAGGGAAAATAGGCTTAGAAACGTATTTGAAAGTTAAGCAACGAGATGTGGCATATTTTTCCGATAAAACGCCAGCCGAGATTGCGGCTGCGTACCGTGATTTATATTAGAGGAAGAAAAAATGAATTTAGCAGATTATCTAAAAGAAGTGCCTTTGCTTGATCATCATTGTCATTTCTTGATTGATGGGACCTTGGCTAATCGGGCCCAAAGAACAGCGATGATATCAAGTGAGGCTGATAGTAGTTATTATCCACTAGAAGATACCAAGAATCGCTTGGCATGGTGGGAATTTCAAGCAGAAGCTAAGAAGTTTAGTCAGGATTTTGATCCGCTAAATGTGCTGACACAACAACAATATCAACAATATTGTACGAACTTATTTGGACATTATGGTTATCGGAGTTTATTGATTGATATTGGCTTTGTGCCAGACAATGCGATTTTGGATTTAAAGGAAACAGCGACTTTGACCAATACGAGTGTATATCCGATTTATCGCCTCGAAACAGCAGCCCAAGATATCATGCAAAAAAGTGTGACTTTTGAGCAATGGTGGCAAGCGTTGTATGCTGAAGTTAAAATGGCTAAAGCAAATGGGTATGTAGGTTTTAAATCGATTGCAGCTTATCGTTTTGGTTTAAAAATCACGGAAGTTTCTGAAAAACAAGCTAAAATTGCGTTTGAAGCATGGAAAAAATCCAGTGTAGTTCGTTTAAGTGATCCGCAAATTATCAGTTATCTTGTCTGGAATTTAGCACCATTGATGATTAAACAAGATTTACCGCTACAATTTCACGTAGGGTATGGTGATGCGGATACCGATATGTATCAAGGAAATCCGTTGTTGTTGCGGGACTTTTTACAAAAATGGTGTTTAGCAGGATTAAAAGTAGTGTTACTACATTGCTATCCATATCATCGTGAAGCAGGTTATCTAGCGAGTGTCTTTCCTAACTTGTATTTTGATATTTCGTTAATCGATCCGTTGGGACCAAGTGCAATTGAACGTGTCTTGGATGAGGCGTTGGAATTGGCGCCATATACACGCTTTTTATTTGCTTCTGATGCAAGTACAAGTCCGGAAATGTATGGTGTGGCAGCCAGACGTTTCAAAGAAGCACTGTTAGCACATTTTGAAAAATTAACGCTACTACCGTTAGACGCAAAGAAGCGTTATATTGATGCGATTTGTTGGCAAACAAGTGCACAAATTTATGGGATTAGAGAAGAATTTTAAGGAGAATTGTTGACTAGATGAGAGAAAAGAAATTATCATTACTTGAAGTCTTAGGTTTATCTGTGGCGATGTTAGCACCGACTGGGGCAATGGCCTTTAATACGGCTGGTGCGGTCAAGACTTCTGGTGTAGTTGCACCGATTGGTTTTATTTTGGCAGGTTTAGGTATTTTGTTTGTCGGGATGTCGTTTGTTCAACTTGGACGTGAAATTCCAGGTGAAGGATCGGCTTATGCTTACAATGCTAAGGCTTTAGGCGAAAAAGCAGGTTTTATTTCAGGTTGGTTGTTGGTATTAGTTTATGTGACCTTTGCATTTAGTAGTTCAGCGGTTGTGGGGAACTTTTTAGATGTCTTCTTACAACATTTCGGAATTCATTTGCCTGTGCCACTTTACGTGATTTTCGTGTTGCTTTTAGGTGGGGCATTGAGTCACAAAGGGATTGAATTTTCGACACGTTTTGCCTTAGTGCTTGAGTTTTTTGCGGTAGGGGCTTTAGTAGTCTTGACGGCTATCATTTTAATTAAGGGTGGCGATGCAGGACTTTCAGCTAAACCACTAAATCCAAGCAACGGGACTTGGAGTGGAATTGGCGCTGGGATGATTTTTGCCCTGATGTCATTTGCAGGTTTTGAAGGTTCAGCAACGATTGCACCACGAGCTAAAAAACCGGCTAAGGCCATTAAGATTGCGATCTTAGGTTCAGTTGTCTTTGGAATGTTCTTTTACATGATTGTTAGTTACACTGAAATCATGGGCTTTGGTTTGGCAAATCTTGACAAGATGCAAGACTCTGCTGCACCGTTAAATTACTTATCAACTCGTTATGTCGGCAGTTGGATGGCAGTCTTTATTGACTTTGCTTCTGTAACAAGTTATTTTGCTTGCTACTTTGGTGCTTTGAATGCGGGTGCGTTTATGTTAGAAGCCTTAGCCAAAAGTGGGTATTTGATGCCTTCTTTAGGTGAATTAAAAGGTGAAAAGCAAACACCAACCAAAGCGCTAGACTTGATTACTGTATTAGCGTTGATCTTTTATGCAATCATTGGTATTGGCTTAAAAGTTAGTGCTGGTGATTACTACAACTATTTTGGTACAATCGGCGTGATCGCCTTATTGTTGGTTTATGTGTTAGTTAATGTCGGCGCAATTGTTTATTTTAGAAAACAAAAGAGCAAAGCTTACTTTAAGCACTTGATTGCGCCAATCATCGGGATTGGTGTGATGATTTTCCCAATTTATAGCAACTTGTGGCCGATACCGGCTTGGCCAATGAACCTCTTCCCATATGTAGTGTTTGTATGGTTGATTTTAGGATTTTTTGTTCCAAGAAGAAAAGTTGATTAATATAAAAGGGACTGGGAAAAAAGCACCAGTCTGGACATAAAAATAGCTGATTAAATTTCTAAAAATGAAATTTGATCAGCTATTTTTCTATTATGTCTATTTTTGGTTCGTTTTTTTGGGGATTTTATCTCTCTTTTTTGGAATAAATGCCATAATTTTGATATGTTAATCGCCAGAAACAACAATCCTAGTTCATTTCGGATTGCTTTTTCACCTCTAACGTGTACTCGGCGCACGCCAAAATTCCCCTTCATATCTCCGAAAATTGTTGCAACATCTGTTCATCTTCTTGGTAGATAGTTGAACCTTTTTCGCTAGAAAGGTTTTCTTTAGCTTTATGTTTTAAATATTCCCAGTTTAAGTTTATTGATTTAGTCCGTTGTTGGCCCTTTTGAGTTTTCGCTAATTGTTCTAATTTCTTTGTCGCTTGAAATTTATCAGCTACGTAGACTTTAAAATCTCGTTTAACCCCATATTATCCACACGAGAACTATATCTTTGGAACTTAAATACGACTCCATCAGGGTCTGTATAATAATCATCTTTATCGTAATATGTCCAATGTTAATATTTTGTGGATCTCTTTGGTATTTACGACTCTGTTCTTTTTGATACGTTCCGTAAGGAATCAATGGAATCTTTTCAAATTTGTCAATAACTGCTTGATAATTAATTTCACTGTCATAGCCTGCATCCGCAACAATGTGTTTAAATAAATCCAAATTAGAAAAAGATTTCAAAAAAGGTACCAACGTCCGTGTATCCGTTGGATTAGGGAAGATATCATAGTGCAAAACAAAGCGACCACTGGTCGCAATTTGTAAATTATAAGCAGGTTTTAATTGACCATTTTGCATGTGGTCTTCTTTTAAGCGCATAAAAGTAGCGTCAGTATCTATTTTCGAGAAACTATTGCGATCTTTGAAAATTTCTCTATCACGTTCATACTTCACTTTTCTAGGAAGAAAATCTTCTTTCAATTTACGTTTGATACTCTTTAATTTACGACGAACATGTTTGTTTTTTGAACCACCTTTTATAACCCTAGGTTCGGCTTTAATTTCTTCTTCCAACTCAATTAGTTTAATATCAGTTTCTTTGATAAGTTCTTTTATTGCATCACTAGAACGAAAATTATTGATAGTTTTATAGCTAATGAGAGTATTACCACTTAACCACATCATAGGAAGGTAATATTAATTTAATTTAGTAATCTTTCTGTCAGAAAAAACAGCTTCATGATAAGCAAAAAGCGTCATTTTTAGTAGTATAGCCGGATGAAAAGCAGGCCGACCGGTATGTGAAGTCTCTTCTGAAAGAATATTAAGTAAAATTGAGTCCACGAAGTGGCTGATTAAAACTGCAATATGGTCAGATGGTAATTTTAATGAATAAGTAATATCTAATTCTAGTTCAGATGTGTTATAATTTTTGTACATGGTTAACCTCTCCTTTATTGGTTTTGTTCAACTTAATATTAGCAAGAGATTAGCCATAAAAAAGGCTCACGCCAAATTTTTTTGACGTAAGCCTTTTTTCTATTAAAGCTGAATTTTTCCCAGCTCCTTAAAAATTTTACAGTTTTTGATTGTCAAAATGTTGATTTTTAAGCTTATAAGAAAGGTATGTTACTAACCAACATGCTCCTAATAAAATAACAATACAATATCCAAGAACTCCAAAGTCTAAACGTTGTAAATATCGTAGAAAAATGTTTTTAAATTTAATAGACTTAGAAGCGACTTGTAATAATTCGATGCTACCAATTAGAAGAGCGGCTATACTAGAAATAGCTGTAACAGTTAGGTTGTAATAAATTTTACGTACGGGTGTTTCGAAAGCCCATTTATAGGCACCAGACATCATAACAGAATCAGTAGTGTCCATCAAATTCATTCCAGCAGCAAATAATATTGGCAATGATAAAGTTCCTAGAAAAGATGAGTTTGCTTGGGTTGCTGTAGCAGAAAGCGCAAGTAAAGCAATTTCTGAAGCAGTATCAAATCCTAAACCAAACAAAAAACCAATAGGATACATATGCCAACTATGATTGATGCATTTAAAAAGTGGCCGTAAAAGACGAGTTAAAAAACCATTTGGAACAAGTAATGAATTTATCTTGGTATCGTCTAATTTACCGCTTTTCAAATCAAGAAGTGAACGAAATAAGCTTATTAAAATAACAAAGTTAAAGGCAGCAATAGCAATTAAAAAGCTCCCAGATACCACAGCACCTATTTTTCCGCCAATTTTTTGAAGAATAGGAAGCTGAATAGTAGCCCATTTTACTGATAAACCAATAAATAAAGCCATCAAAAAAACAACGGTTGAGTGTCCAAGTGAAAAGAAAAATCCAACACCACTTGTTTTTTTGTTTTCAGAAATAAGTTTACGAACAGTATTGTCAATAGCAGCAATATGATCAGCATCAAATGCATGACGTAATCCTAAAGAATAGGCTAATAAACCTAATGCCAAGAATCGAGGATAGCTTGCCATTGCATTAAGCAATAATCCAATTCCAATGATGTGTAATCCTAAGCAAGCTAGATAATATTTTAAGCTGTCAGATAAAATTTCTTTTTTCATAAATTCGACATTTAACCATTGAAAATGGATAAAATGCCAACACATCCTTTCGATAATTTAAACTAGAATTTTAGGTAAAATTTGACGAATAAAGCCGCTAAAATAGCTCCTACAAAAGGTGCAGTTCCTGGGACAATTAAACCATATTGCCAATCGTTATTGGTTTTATTTTTGATTGGTAATAATTGATAAGCTAAACGAGGACCTAAGTCACGAGCTTGATTCATAGCAAAACCAGTTGTACCACCAAGTCCCATACCAACAGCCCAAGTTAATAAACCAACACCAATAGGCAATACAGGTTCGGCATTATGAGCTATTGCCAATATGCTTGTTAAAAAGACAAAAGTAGCAAATGTTTCGACAAAATAGTTACGTGCTAAATTACGGCAATTAGGATTGGTTGAAAAAATGTTACGGATTGCAACTGGATCGATAATTCCTTCAGATGCTTTAAAATGATCTGCATACATGATATAAGCAATTGTTGCACCTAAAAGTGCACCGAGAAGTTCAGCAATTACATAAGGAATAAAACTGCTCCAAGGAATCATTCCTAAGATTGCTTGGCATAGTGCCATAGCTGGGTTAATACATACTCCACCGAATATGAACAAACAAACGGTAATTCCGAATGCCCAGGTGGTAATTGCAAAGATGTGACCAGAACCATGATATTTTGTTTTGTGTAAGACTTCATCGCAGTGTACACCTACCCCAAAAACAATCATTAAGCAGGTTCCCATAAATTCAGCTAAAACATTGTGTAACATGACATAACTCCTTTAATTTGTATGATTATTTAATGCAGCATTCGCTGTTTGGTAAACGGTTGAAATTGGTAATTTATTTATCTTGGCAATTTCTGCACAATCATCGAATTCAAGTGTTTTTTTTGTTAAATCTTGAAATTGGCAAATTTTAATACGGATTTTTCCATAGGAAGTGGTTAATGTATCAAATGAGCGACGCATAACTACACGTTGGAATATTTGATAGCGGACACCAATTGTTGAAGTATGTTTTAAAATTAATTTAATAAAATTATCTTTTTGAGTAACGTCTACTAAAACGCTTAGCATAGTTGCTGGTCGATTTTTTTTCATTTGAATAGATGTATAAAAAACATCTAGAGCTCCATTTTCTAAGAGTAAATTCATTACATAACCTAGTTGCTCGGGACTTTGATCATCGATATTTGCTTCGATTTTGATGATTTGATCATTGGTTTGATTAATTTGAGTTTGACTGTGTTTCAGTGAAAATAATCTTCCGCGTAAAGCATTAAACTTTCCTGTATTTTTTTTGCCAAATCCGTAACCGATTTTGATTTGAGTGCAGTTTGGCAATGGTTGAAAGATGGGTTTTAGTTCTTTTAAAATGGCTAAACCAGTAGGAGTTACAAGCTCGGTTTCAACATCTGTATCTTGTTTAATTGGGAAGTCTGTATGGTTTAATAATTGTATAACAGCTGGTACAGGAACGGGCATTGTTCCATGCGCAACATTGATAAATCCACAGCCTTCGGTAATAGTAGTTGAATAAACTTGTGAGATTTGCAATTGTTCAAACATAACAAAGAAGCTAATGACATCAACAATTGAATCAATTGCACCAACTTCATGAAAATGAATGTCATTAAGTGACTTGTTATGAACATTTGCTTCAGCTTTAGCAATATCATAAAAAACATTACTTGCGTGTTTTTTGACAAATGAACTAAGCGCACTAGATTCAATCAAAGTTAAGATGTCTTTTAAGTTACGGGAATGATGATGATTGTGTGCAATACCGCAATCTTTAGGTTGATGATGTGGCATTATGACATCAAAATCAGTTCCTAAAATATTATTCTTAGTAATATGTTCAATTTTAATTTCAAATTCTTTATTCGATAATGAAGTCAATGACTTTTTTAAATTATCAACATCTGCGCCTAAATCTAATAATAAGCCGTTAAGCATATCACCACTTAACCCAGAGAATGGCTCAAGATACAAAATATGAGACATAGTAAAACTCCTTTAGGTTTTAAATTTTATTTGACAATGACAGACAAGCCATCACGAATAACAGTAACTTTTGCCTCTTTGCCTTGCATTTCAAAGGCCATTTGTAAGGCTTCATCAAATGTTTTGGCAATTTGCATGTGTAAATTAGTTACAAGTTGTGGATCAACTAGATCAGAAACTATGATTACTTTATGATGAACTAAGATCCGTGCAAGAATTTGTGAAGTCCATTGATCAGGTGTTGTTTCAAGTTGTGGAGTGTTGATAGCTTTATCTAAAAATTCTTGTGGTGTAGCCAAGTCGGCAATATTATGATAAAATCCTTCACCACCATGACCATCTTGGCAGCCAGCGACCATGATAATTACACCATTTTCTTTATTAGTAGCTTCTGCAGCAGTCATTCCTTTAACTGCTTGATAAATGTTTTGATCTAATGGGAAACCACCATTAGTTGAAACTGCAATATCACAAGGAATTTTTTTAACAGTGGCTAATTTTTCAACAAAATCACAACCGACTTTATGTGCAGCTTCCATATCACCTGCAAAAGAACCGATGATTTTTTTATCGCCATCCAAGACAACATTTAAGATGAAAGCTAATTTAGCACAGCGAGCAGCATAAACCATATCTTCATGAATAAGATTATGCTTAAGGTTACCAGTACGTGAATTTTTTGAATTAATAAATTCTCCTGAGTGGTTATACATGATAGTCTTATAAGAAGAAATGCCAGGTAAAACAGCTTTGCGTCCACCAGAAAATCCAGCAAAAAAGTGGGATTCAATAAAACCTTCAGAAATTAATAAGTCGGCTTGTGCAGCGACTTTATTAATTAGACAAGCACCACCGGAAGGAAGTGTGCCAATTTCAACCATATCTTCATCTTTTTTAGAAAAATGCATGACGATTTCTTCATTGTCAACAATTTCTTGCCCATACTTGTTGATTAATTCTTCACGTGTTGATGGACGATGAAATCCGGTGGCTACTAAGATACGAATACGTGCATCTGGTGCAACACTACGAATACGCCGAAGTAAAATTGGGGTGATTATATGAGATGGGACTGGTCGAGTATGATCAGAACTAATAATCACGATATCTTTTTTTCCTTTAGCAAGTTCTTCTAATCTTGGACTGCCAATAGGATTATCTAATGATTTTTCAACAGTTTCTTTTTCAGAAAATGGATTTGAAAAATCTTCAGCATGTGACTCAATTAAGCCTGCAAAATTTTCATCTGGAATTTTTGCAGTAATACTTGTTGTGTTGTAAGGTAAGTTAATCTCTACCATTTCTTACATCTCCTAAGTGTTAAATTTTTAACAAAGGGTAGTATATACTAAAAAAGTATATTAACGAAAACACGATTGTTAGTAACAAATGTTATTGTTTTTTGAAAAATAATAGAGTAAATTTGTAAACGCGTATGAAAACTAATGTAAGTTAATAATTGTAAAAAGGGGTAGCGTAGTAAAAATGTCAGAGGATAAGATAGATTATTTGATTAAATTTTTAGAAAACAAGCATGTACCAATTATTTCCAAAAGAAAACACACATATTTGGCATACCATGGACTAGATGAATCATACGTTTATATATTAAAAGAAGGTATTGTTAAAATTAGCGTTATTTTGCTAGATGGACGAGAATTTAATTTATCGTATATCACTGCACCGGATGTAATTTCGCTATTAAAAGATGAAGTATCAAAATATACTTCTTCACCCTTTAATATTCGAATTGAAAGTGAAGAAGCTGTATTTTATCGTATGCCACGTACTGAATTTTGGTGCTATGTAAAAGCTGACCAAAAGTTACAAGATTATGTAAGGGATTATTATCGTAAAAAATTATCGATTTATATTGAAACTTTACAGACCATGACAATGAATGGTAAAAAAGGAGCGGTTTGTGCGCTACTTTGTAAATTAGTTGATTTGTTTGGGAAGAAACAAGAAAACGGAAGTATTTTAATTGATTTCTGTGTAACTAATGAGGATATAGCTGGATTTTGTGGTATTTCAACACGAAATAGTGTTAATCGAATAATGCATGATTTGAAACAAGGAGAAATTATTGAAGTCAACAAACAAAAAATTATTATCAAAAACATAGAAGCATTGCAAGAATATAAAGCACAATAAATTGGTAGCAAATGATGACAATAATCGTTATTTTTTTTAAAGATAGTTTTGCATATACTAATATACATCATTAGTTTAGCAATTTATTGGGAGAGTGAAATTATGCAAGAAATGTTAGAAAAAGAACAACATCTTATTGAAAAGTTGTGTACTTTAAAAAAGGTAGCAATTGCGTATTCTGGTGGAATTGATAGTACTTATTTGCTGAAAGTAGCTTTAGAAACACTAGGAGAATCTAATGTGTTAGCGGTTATTGTCAATTCTGAATTATTTTCAGATGAAGAGTTTAATTTAGCCATTGATATAGCAGATAAAATGGGGTCGCAAGTTTTAGGACTGGAAATGAGTGAATTACGTGAGCCTAAAATTGTCGCGAATACGCCTAAAAGCTGGTATTACAGTAAAAAATTACTCTATCAGACAATAAAAAAACATGTTAATAAAGAAGGATATGAAAATATATTAGATGGCATGATAATGGATGATGAAAGTGATTTTAGACCTGGATTAAAAGCACGTGATGAAGAGGGGATTTTAAGTCTTTTACAACAGGTCAAGCTATATAAAAATGAAGTTCGTCTATTAGCACAAAGACATAATTTGAGTAACTGGAACAAGGTAGCTTCTTGTAGTTTAGCTTCACGTTTTCCATATGGAACAAGATTAACTCATGATGTGATTCAACGGGTTTTCGCAAGTGAGAAGTATTTACGTGATGAGTTTATGTTTAAAACTGTTCGTGTACGTGCCCATCAAGATTTAGCACGTATTGAATTGCCTGAAGAAGATTTAATGGTTGCATGGGAAAAACGAGAAAGAATTGCAAAAAAATTACGTGAATTTGGATTTGAATATGTGACTCTTGATGTAGAACCTTTTCGAACAGGAAGAATGAATGAATCTTTAGAAATAAAAAAGAGTAATTAACTCGTATAAGGAGAGAAAAATTATGTTTGAACAAATGTTAATTCAATTAGAGAATGCCAGGGAAGCAGTTTATGAAAAGGAAACATGTCGTATTTATTTAATGCAAGCATATCAGACTAGTTTATTAGTACGCCAAGAAGCTAATATTTTATCGCAAGAAAAAAAGCAAGTGCTTCTTAAAAAATTAGATGAGTTTAGTGAAATTGAAAAAGAAGTTTTACATTTACTAGCTTTACCAAATCATATAGATTGTACTGATGTAAAAAATCAATTAACTAGATTTATTCAAAAAATAAGCTAAAAATTGCCAATGAACTTAGTATTAAGAGAAATTCTGCCTATAATGAGAGGAGTAAAGCTTCAAAGCTGAGAAGGATGGATTTAGAAGAAAAATTAACTTATACTAAACAAGTTTTAAAAAAATTAGGGAAAGTGGCGATTGCATATTCTGGTGGAGTTGATAGTACGTTTTTGGCATTGCTTTGCCAAAAAACAATTCCTGATCAGACATTATTAATACATGTTGATGCTGCAGTTATCTGCACAAATGATCAAGATGATGTTTTGCGTTTTGCTAAACAAACAAGCCTACCTTTAAAAAGAATCAAACTAGATGTTTTTAAAACAAAAGAGTTTATCGAAAACGGTCCAAAACGTTGTTATTATTGCAAACATTATATTTTTAATCATATTTTTGAAATTGCACATCAAGCAGGAATAAAAAATGTGATTGATGGTACAAATGCAGATGATCATTTAGATTATCGCCCAGGAATGCAAGCTTTACAGGAATTAGGGGTTATATCTTTACTTGAAGAATGTGGATGGCATAAAAGTGAAATTCGGTTACAGTTGAAAAAATGGGGATGTGAATTATGGAATAAGCCATCTAGTGGATGTTTGGCAACAAGAATACCATGTAATGAAACTATTACAGAGGAGAAACTTGAGTTAATCAGACAGTGTGAAGATTATTTACATCAATTTGGATTTGACAAATTGCGAGTACGATTGATGAACTATCGTGCATGTATTGAGGTAGACTCGCAAATGAGAGCTAATTTTTTTGATATAGATTTTATGAATCAAGTAGATCAAGCATTTCGTAGTTTTGGATGCTTAGATGTAATGTTAAGTTTGCGAGGCTATCATACAGGTAATATGAATCAAATTCAGAAAAGAAGTGTTAAATAATGGAAAAACAAGAGTTTATAGATATTGGACAAGCTAAAGTAGATATAACACGTCAAAGTCGCAATGGTTATCCAGAAATTATTTTTGGTCAAGGAAAGACGGCAGAACAAATTATTGAAATTATGCAAGTATTGCATGAAAATGGACAAAACGCGTTAGCTACAAGGGTAGATAAACATAAAGCTAAAACGATTAAGAAAATACTACCAAGTGTTATATATGATGATTGTTCACAATGTGCATTTTTAGGAGAATTTGAAGAAAAAACTAAGGATTATATTTGTGTGGTAACAGCAGGTACAAGTGATTTGCCTGTTGCAAAAGAAGCTGTTTTTTGTGCACGAGTATTTGGAAACAAAGTTGAAGAAGTTTATGATGTGGGTGTTGCAGGGTTGCATCGCTTATTGGCTAAATTAGACGTTATTCGTAATGCTAAAGTTGTAATTGTTGTTGCAGGAATGGAGGGTGCATTAACAAGTGTTGTAGGGGGCTTAGTAAATAAACCTGTAATTGCAGTGCCAACGAGTGTGGGCTATGGAGCAAGTTTTAACGGAATGGCAGCATTACTGTCTATGCTAAATAGTTGTGCTAGTGGTGTTAGTGTTGTTAATATAGATAATGGTTTTGGAGCAGCCTATAATGCAAGTATGATTAATCAATTATAATGTTTTTTCTTACGCAGTGAGTCTTTTCACTGCGTATTTTTGTTATTATAATTAAGCCAAAGATAAAAGAGAAGGATAAACAGATGAAGATATTAAAAATTGCCGTGCCAGCTACGATGCTAGCTAGTGTTCCTAAAGAATATCAAGCAGTAGCTTTGAGTGCGGAGTTAAATTTAGCAACACTAGCGGCCTTAGGAGTTACGGTTAAAGAACAACAATTGGCGCAAGAATTATGTCAAAAAGCAAAGCTAGATGTGCCAATTGTATTGCTGACAGGTGAACCAAAAAATGATGCAGCTAACCTAGCTAAGGCGGCTAAACGCTATGAAGAACAAAATGTACCAGGATTTTTGCGGGATTTGATTGCTTTTGCCAAGGAGCGGCCGATAAGTTTTACGACACCAGGACATCACAACGGTCAGTATTATAACTTGCATCCGGCTGGTGTAGTATTTAAAGAATTTTTTGGCGATAATATGTTGTACGCTGATACAAGCGATACGGTTGCGCAATTGGGTGATACGATGACGCATCAAGGCACACCTTTAGATGCACAACAACACGCCGCTAAGGTTTATGGGGCCGATAAAGTTTATTTTTGCACGAATGGTACGACAAGCGCCAACACGATTTGCGCAAGTGCATTGCTAGGTGAGGGCGATTTAGTTTTGTTTGATCGCAATAATCACAAATCTTTATACAACAGTGCCTTGATCATGAACAAGGCAACACCAGTTTATGTGCCTACCGACCGCAATGCTTTAGGGTTGATTGGCGAGATGTTACCTAAGTATTTAAACGAGGATTATTTGCGCAAACAAATCCAAAAAGTTGCACCGGATAAGGCTACAAAAAAGCGTCCTTTTAGGCTAGCGGTTTTACAATTAGAGACGTATGATGGCTTGTTTTATTCTGCCAAATGGATTTTAGACAAGATTGGGCATTTATGTGATTATGTCTTGTTTGACTGTGCTTGGGGTGGTTATGAGCAGTTTAGCCCATTATTGGCTGATTTAGCAGCCTTAAACAAAACTTATGGCCCAGATGATCCAGGGATTTTAGTGACACAATCGATTCATAAACAACAAGCAGGCATGGGTCAAGCCTCCCAAATTCTAAAAAAAGATGCACATTTAAAAGGCCAAAAACGCTATGTCGATCACAAGCACTTCAACAATGCATATCTTAAGTATGTAACGTCTAGTTATGCCTATCCGTTATACGCTTCTTTGACGGTTAATGCTTATTTAGCAGGCTCAAAAGCCAATCAGGCAGCTTGGCAAGAACTATTGGAGCTAAGTATAGATTGGCGTAAGCAACTCTTACAAAAATCTAAACTCTTTGTACCATTTGTTCCAAAAGAAATTGACGGGACTTCTTGGCAACAAGTTTCCACAGCCAAATTAGCAAGTGATCCGACTTGTTGGAATTTCAAACCAAATCAACAGTGGCATGGGTTTAAACATATTGCCGCACACCAAGCACGGCTTGATCCGTTTAAGCTGACGATTTGTACACCAGGGGTAGATGTGGTTAATGAAAAATACACCACCAAAGGCATTCCAGGCCCGATTGTGGCACAATATTTAAGCGAAAACAATATCTTAAAGGGCAAAGACGACTTGTATTCGTTGTTGTTCTTATTGACACCAGGTGATGCCAAGCAAGATCTAGATGCGTTATTAGATGCGTTGCTAAAGTTTGAAGAGTTGTATTTTAAGGATGCGGCGTTGAGCGAGGTTTTACCGTTATTGGCTAGTCAGCATGCCAAACGTTATCAAGGCTACACTATTCAACAATTATGTGATGAGATGCATGCTTTTTATAGTCAAAATAAGACGTTTAGGTTGCAACAACGTCTCTTTGCAAAAGAAAATATGCAAGATTACGTGCAAACGCCGGCCAAAGCTGATCGTGCATTCATGCAAAATGACAGCGAGTTATGTACGTTAGAAGATGTGGTTGGACGAATTGCGCTAGAAGGAGCCTTGCCATACCCGCCGGGAGTCTTTATTGTTGCGCCTGGTGAGCGTTGGCAAGCCATCGACCAAAAGTATTTCCAAGTTTTGGTAGGCGCGATGGAAAGATTCGATGGTTTTATTCCTGAAATCCAAGGGGTACACTATTTTACGGATGCTGCCAAAAAAATCCACGTACAAGCAGAAGTTTTACCTTTGAACTTGGACAAATAATGATACAATAAAGAATGGTATAAAAATTGGAGGAGGACTGTGGTAATGATGCCAACATGGATGGAACATTTTCCTAAAGATTTACAAACAAAAATTCAAGAAGTTGAACAACAAATTGCACCACGAATCAAAGAAATCGATGACCAAGTTTTACACAACCAACAACGGGTGTTAAACTTGTTTAGAGAAAATCACGTGGCTGAAGAAGACTTAGTGGGTTCAACTGGTTATGGTTATGACGATCGTGGCCGTGATAAATTAGAAAAGATTTATGCTGAATACTTCAAGACAGAAGATGCAATCGTGCGCCCCCATATTGCTTCGGGTACACATGCGATTTCGACCGCTATTTTTTCATGCTTGCGTCCAGGAGACACGTTGTATTATATGACGGGTATGCCTTATGACACGATTCAAGAAGTCATCGGAGTAGCAGGTGATAATCCAGGCACGATGCTTGAATATGGCATCAAGTTTCGCTACACTCCGTTATTAGAAGATGGTAGCGTTGATTATGCTGTGGTTGAAAAGGTCTTAAAAGAAGACAAAACAATCAAAGTTATCGCAATTCAACGTTCACGTGGCTATGCAACCCGTGATACGTTTACGATTGAAAAGATCAAGCCGATGATTGAATTAGCCAAAAAAGTAGCCCCAGAAGCGGTGGTCTTTATCGATAACTGTTATGGCGAATTTTCCGAAACAGAGGAAGCAACTTTTTATGGAGCTGATTTGATGGCTGGTTCGCTTTACAAAAACGCCGGTGCAGGTATTGCCAAATCAGGTGGCTACATTGTAGGACGCAAAGACTTGATTGCTCAAGCTGGTGCACGTTTGATCGTGCCAGGTGCAGGTAAATACGAAGGGGCAACCTATGCTTACTTGCGTGATTTTTACCAAGGTTTCTTCATGGCGGCACATACAACTGGTGAAGCTATCAAAGGTACGATCTTTACGGCAGCCTTGCTTGAAAAGATGGGTATGGAAGTTTCACCAAAATGGGATGCACCACGTTCTGATATCGTGCAAACCGTTGCTTTTGGCAAGGAAGAACCAATGGTGAAATTCTGTGCGACAATCCAACATTATTCACCAATGAATGCCTTTGTTGATCCAGAACCAAGTTACATGGATGGGTATGAAGACAAGGTTATCATGGCTTCAGGCAGTTTTGTGGAAGGGTCGACTATCGAACTTTCCTCTGATGGTCCGTTACGTCCACCATATGCCTTGTACATCCAAGGTGGTTTGTCATTTGCACACGTTAAGATTGCGATTGCTAATGCGGTTAACGATACTTTTTACAAATAAGCGAATAGAAGGGATGTTTCAGTTATTTTGATCACACTATCTGGCATCATCGGTTCAGGCAAATCAAGTCTAACCGAGATTTTAGCTAATGAATTAGGAACCAAAGCTTATTACGAACCGGTTAAGGATAATCCGGTGTTACCGTTGTTTTATAAGGGTAACGAATTAGCGGCCCAAAAGCGGGCAAACGGACAAAAAGATGCGACTAATCCGTATGCGTATTTGTTGCAGACATACTTTTTAAATCGTCGTTTTGCGATGATTAAAGAAGCGATGCAAGCAGATAATAACATCTTGGATCGTTCGATTTATGAAGACGAGATCTTTATGAAGATGAATACCGAGATGGGCAATGCGACTGAAGTAGAATACCAGATCTACAAGAGCTTGCTAGCCAATATGATGGAAGAACTACCATATGCGGCACAAAAGAAATCACCTGATTTGATGATTACGATTAAAGTTTCATATGAAACAATGCTTAAGCGAATCGAAAAAAGAGGGCGCAGTTATGAATTGATTGAAAAAGATCCATCTTTAATCGATTATTACCATCGCTTGTTAAAGCATTATGATATCTGGATGAAAGAATACAATGCTTCGCCACTTTTAATCATAGACGGGGATAAGTATGATTTTGTGACGAACTTAAACGACCGGATTGTTGTCTTAGAAGAAATTGAAGATACCTTGTATCAAATGGGTAAGCTAAGCAAACAACAAGTTGAAACATTGAGACAACAACATCTTGATTTACTGAAATAATTAAATGAAAGGTGGGATTAGATGAAAGATGATTGGAACTTAGGGGAGTTTAAAGAGTACAATCAAACAATTGGTAAAGTAACCAAGACTATCTTGATTTATTGGGTTACCTTCCAGGTAGGAGCGTTGTTGATTAGCCAATTTATGGTCAACCATGCTTGGTTAAGCGGAAGTAATGTAGCTGCAGTCAAAAACTCAGGCTTACCATATTTTGGGGCGGTAGCAATCTCATTATTTTTTGTTTGGACGTATGTGTCGCCCCAGCTACAAAAAAAGATTTTGGCACCAGGAAGAGTGAAGATGACGAAATTTTCCTTTTTCACGTTGGTGGTCACCTTTATTTTAATCCAGCTCTTGCTAGGGATTTTTGATAGTGTGATTGAAATGGTGCTAAACTTATTTGGCTATAGTGCGCTAGAACAGCTTAAACAAGCGGTTAGCTCAGGGACAACCTGGTCGATGCTAGCATATAGTGCCTTGCTTGCGCCAATCAGTGAGGAATTGGTTTTCAGAGGTTATTTGTTACGTAGCCTAGAAAAATATGGAGCTAAGTTAGCAATCGTTGTTTCAGCGGCAATGTTTGGCTTGATGCATGCTAATATTATGCAAACGCCATTTGCCTTTTGTGTAGGGTTGATTTTAGGTTATGTAGCGTATAATTATGGGATTGTCTGGTCGATTGTACTGCATTTTTGTAATAACTTTGTCATCAGTGGTGTGAGTGACTTTTTAAATAACCACTGGGGCAATTTTGGACAATACATCAATCTAGTGATAAATCTTGCAGCTTGCGTGTGTGCGCTTGTCTTATTGTACAGCGAACGACAAACTATCAAGGATTGGTTGGCACAAAACAAGATTCGTCCAGGCTACATTGAGCGTGCTATTTTTAACTTGCCGATGTTATTGTTTATTATCGTGATAACAATGGTGATGTTTGCAGGTTTGACAACGATAAATATGATGCATTAACGAAAGGAGGCTGGGAAAAAAGTACCAGTCTGGACATAAAAATAGCTGATTGAATTTCTAAAAATGAAATTTGATCAGCTATTTTTCTATTATGTCTATTTTTGGTTCGTTTTTTTGGGGATTTTATCCCTCTTTTTTGGAATAAATACCATAATTTTGATATGTTAATCGCCAGAAGCAACAATCCTAGTTCCTTTCGGACTGCTTTTTCACCTCTAACGTGTACTCGGCGCACGCCAAATTTTTTGACGTGAGCCTTTTTTCTATTGAAGCTGAGTTTTTTTCCAGCCTCTTTTTGTTAGGAAAAAGATTGCGAAACCTAGCAAATTTAAAGTAAAATATAGGTAAATTTTATAAACCGTAGGAACCACGGGGATAGCTTGGTAAACAAGAGATACGCTGTTAGTAAAGAAATAATCTATCAAGTACACTCTTTTCCCAAGAATCTTACGACTTTAGTCATGAGAGGTTCAATGATATTAGCGACAGTTAAACAATTTTAAAGTTTGCTGACTATTGAAAATTGCGT
Source organism: Ligilactobacillus sp. Marseille-Q7487 (assembly GCF_949152225.1). Classification (NCBI taxonomy): domain Bacteria; kingdom Bacillati; phylum Bacillota; class Bacilli; order Lactobacillales; family Lactobacillaceae; genus Ligilactobacillus; species Ligilactobacillus sp. Marseille-Q7487. The sequence goes on along the minus strand of NZ_CASCJC010000001.1, from coordinate 1,706,667 downwards.
ATTGTGGGGATACGCATGATTATAGAGAATTGAAGGATGATGTTAAATGCAAAAAGCGGCTGTTTATCATCGCCCCGATAGTGCGATGGCTTATTTAAAAGATAAAAATACTGTTCAGATCCGCTTGCGTTTGAAACACAGAGATGTTTTAGGGGTGGAACTTTTATATGCCGATCCATATGCGATTCAAGCTGCTGATGGCTTGTGGCATCCAGAAGTGATTGCTATGAAATGCTTGTATCAAAGCGTGGTCGCAGATTATTGGTTAGCAGAGTTTTCTTTGCCAGCCAATCGGCGCTTAGAGTATGCTTTTCATCTCTTAGGACCAGAAGGCGAAGAATATATTTATGATGATCGCAAGTTGCGCCCATATACAGCTGATTGTTTGAAACACGTAGCACCGTTTAAGTTGCCGTATTTTGCAACGGATGATGTCTTAGAAACACCTAAATGGGCGCGTAGTGTTGTTTGGTATGATATCTTTTTGGATAGTTTTGCTAATGGTGATACTAAAAATGACCACGAATCGACCCTTGAATGGGATAGTCAAGAAGCAAACGAGACGAGCTTTTTTGGGGGAGATTTACAAGGAGTCATCGATCGGCTCGATTATCTACAAGAACTAGGAGTCAACGGCTTGTATCTGGGGGCATTATTTGTTGCTTACTCTAATCATAAATTTGATCCGATTGACTTTTATAGTCTAGATCCTACTTTTGGAACTAAAGAAAAGCTCAAAGAGTTGATTTTACAAGCCCATCAGCGTGGAATGAAAGTCATGATTGATGGTGTCTTTCATCATGTGGGTGACTTTTCATTACAATGGCAAGATGTCAAACGTTACGGACGCCAATCCCGCTTTGCCGATTGGTTTTTGATTCATGATTTTCCGCCACATTATGTGCCAACCGATAATCCCCACATTGCTAAAAGCTTATCTTATGAAGTTTTTGCCAACAATCCGCATCTGCCAAAACTCAATACAAAAAATCCCGCAGTTAAAGATTATCTCTTGCAAGTGGCACGCTACTGGCTAGAAAACTTTGATATTGATGCTTGGCATTTGAGTTGTGCCGATGAAGTCGATCACGAATTTTGGCATGAATTTTACCGCCAAGCCAAGCGCATTAAACCAGACGTATGCTTGTTGGGGCAAGTTAAGCAAGATGCTAGTTCACGAATTGAACGACGCGAATTTGATGGGACAACCAACGAAGCTTTGATGGGTATTTTGCGTGATTACTTCATCGAACATGAAATTCCACTAGCCGAGATGATTCATGCTTTAAACGAACAGTTGATGAAGTATCGTGACCAAAACAACCAAGTGATGTTAAATGCCTTAGACAATCGCAATACATTGCGTCTGCTGGCACAATGTGGTGACGATGCCCAGCTTTTACGGGCTTTACTTGCTTTTGTGTTTATGCAACCAGGGATGCCATGTTTATATTATGGTACCGAAATCGGGTTAAGTGGGACACAGCCTTTCGCTAATCGCAACTGCATGAAGTGGAATAAAGAACAACAAGATGAAACTATGCATCGTTTCGTTAAGTTATTGATTTCATTTAGACGTCGTTACAGTGATTTGTTGACGCAAGGTAGCCTTGAATGGGGTCAATGTAACAGTAAGTTTGACTTTTTGAGCTTTACACGGACCTTGGGTAACCGTAAGATTTTTGCGTTATTTAACATGGGATATGGCAGTGTCAAGTTTGTCTTACCTAAAAATGCTAAATTAATCTTGAGCCAAAATTTGCTTGAAGATCAACATCGGGTCGGACAAAATGGTTTTGTGATTATCGAAGCGTAAGTTTAATAAAGATTAAAACGAGGTAGTTTGTACCTCGTTTTTTTGCGTTTTAAAATGTATAAAATTATGTATTTTTGTATTAAATATCTAAAATTTACATTATTATGAATATTTATTATTAAAAATTCGAAAATGGTCTGTATAGTGTTTGTTAATAAATGATTTAGAAAAAAATTAAAGGGAGAAATTATTATGAAACTTAAAAATTTTATGCAGACTGTAGCGTTATTTGGTTTAGCTTTGGTATTGGTAGGGTGTTCCAATAAAAAAGCTGGCCCACAAACTGATAATTCGATTAAAGACATTAAAAAAGCCAAGGTTTTAACGGTAGGAACCTCGGCGGACTTTGAATCATTTGAATTTCCTATCGTTAAAGATGGTAAAAAAGAATTTGTCGGCTATGACATGATGTTAGCTAAAAAGATTGCTGATGAATTAGGTGTGAAGTTAAAAATCGTCAATATCGAATTTCCATCTTTAATTTCTGAATTGAACAACAACAAGGTTGATTTAGTGTTGTCTGGCTTATCTAAGACTAAGAAAAGAGAAAAGGCCGTTGATTTTTCGGACTCATATTACAGTGTTAAAAATGTTTTGTTAGTTAAAAAAGGCGACCAAGATAAATATGACACACTAAAAGCGTTAGCCGGCAAGCAGATTGGAGCACAACAATCAACTACGCAAGAAGAATTAGTTAAAAAGAAAATGCCAGATGCTAACCTTGTTTCTGAATCATTAGTAACTTCTTTAGCGACAGAATTAGCTAACGATAAACTTGACGGTGTCGTGTTGGAAAACGCAACGGCTAATAACTATGCAAAAAAATTTTCTGGTAAGTATGCGGTAGCTAAAGTGCAGTTAACAGATGTTAAGGATGTTGAAGCGTACAGTGTTGCTGTTAAGAAGGGGGATAAAAAGTTAATTAAAGCTGTCAATAAGGTTATTAAACAAGTTAAAGACAGTGGACAAGATGGACAAATGTTAAAAGAAGCGCAAGAACTTCAAAGCAAATACGTTAACTAATTAGAAAGGGGCAAGGATAGATGTTTGATTTCATGTACCAATACTATCCAGCATTCATCGATGGGACGGCACAAACGATCATCATCTCGCTAATCGGTGGCTTTATCGGGACCATTTTAGGGTTGGTTTTGGTGTTGTTTAGAATGTCAAAGGTTAAATTTTTACGTGGCTTTGCACGAGTCTATATCGCAATTGTACGTGGGATGCCTGCGATGATTCAAGTAATGCTGATTTATTATACTTTGTCTAAGTGCATCGAGATTGCTCCGATTCATATTTTAGGATCAAGCCTTGACCGAACTTTGCCAGGCTCACTTGCCTTAGGGTTAAATTCGGCAGCTTATATCGCTGAGATTTTTCGGGCAGGTATTTCTGGAGTTGTAAAAGGGCAGATGGAAGCCGGTTTAAGTCTTAGGTTAAGCCATATCCAAACAATGCGTTTTATCGTCTTGCCCCAAGCTATCCGAACAACATTACCAGCTTTAGGCAATGAATTTATTTCATTAATCAAGGAATCTTCGGTACTTTTTTATATTGGTGTACAAAAAGTTACCGCACAAGCCCTAGGTGTTGGCGGTACATTGTATAATTTTGTAGCGTCATTATTGGTAGCTGCTGGCATTTATTTTGTCTTGACCTTTACTTTTGCTCAACTATTGAGTATTTTAGAAAAGCATTTCGCTAAGAAATATCAAACTTTAGCTTAAAAATGTGAAAACGGTTGTTGAAAGTGAATTGTGCATGTATAATTGTGATGAGGTGATATGTTTATGAATAACATCAAAGTCATCGCATGCGATGCCGACGGAACATTACTCACAAGCACAGGAACCGTTGGAGAAAAGACGGCTGCTGCCATCAAAAAAGCACGCAGCCAAGGTTACTTATTTGGAATTGCCACAGGCCGTGAAAGCCTTAGTGTTAAAGATCAACTTGCTGATTGGGGCTTGGCTGGCCAAGTCGATTTTATCGTAGGTTCGGGTGGCTCAGAATTATGTGATTTGTCCTTGGATAAACAAGAAGATAATTACCCACTTGATGGAGCTTTAATCAAAGAAATCATCAAACATTACGCAGATATGCCGGTAAACTTTGCCATTCCATACCAAGGTTTGCTATATGCGCCTAAAGAAGATGATTTAATCAAGACGCTATCTAAAGAAGATAAGATTGACTACCGAATTGTCGATTTTGATGAATTTTTACAAAAACCAAAGCCTAAGGTGATGATTGTCTTTAATCCAGAAGACATGGATAAAGTTGTAAAACGTGGACAATCATTTTCTAATCCACACTACAAGTCAGCTGCGCTCATCACCACAAGTACCTTGTATGAATTCATGGATCCACGTATTTCTAAGACATTTGGACTAGAAAAGATTCTTAGTTGGCATGATTTGACGATGGATAACCTATGCGCCTTTGGAGATGCCGACAATGATCATGATATGATTCAAAACGCTAAAATTGGTGTCGTGATGGCCAACGGTAGTGAATTAACGAAGAGTGTTGCTAATTTTATTACAGATGATAATGATCACGATGGAATTGCTAATTATATCGAACAAAACTTACTGACTGAGTAAAACTAAAATACACCACATAACCTAGATTATGTGGTGTATTTTTTTAGTATCAAAAACCCCTACGCAAGCGCAGGGGATAATGTTTGTATTAATTAGTTTACGTGTACCGCAAATGAAGGCATGAAGTAAGTCATGTTGCCTGTTGATACGGAACGGCCTGGTTCTGGAGCAGCTAAATAAGTGTTGCCACCCATGTAGATACCTACGTGATATGTGCTACCACGTGAACCCCAGAATAATAAGTCACCAACTTGTGCTTGAGAAACTGGAATAATTGTTCCTGCATTTTCTTGAGCAATTGTGTTACGGCCGATGGACTTGCCAAAGTGTGCGTAAACATATTGAGTTAAACCTGAGCAGTCAAAACCACTAGGAGTAGTTCCGCCCCAAACGTAAGGAACACCGATAAATGTGCTTGCGTATTGAGCGATAGCTGCACCACTGTAAGAAGGTGTTGATACAGATGGTGTAGAAGGTGCAACAGGTTGTTGGACTGTTGTATTTGAACCTGCATTGCTTGAACTTGAGGAGTTCGAGTTAGCAGAGTTGTTTGTATTGTTGTCTGTACTTACAGAAGGTGTACTTTGAACTGGGGCGTCTACTTGCACATCTTCTTGAACAGAGTCAACAACATCTTCAACTGTTGTTGATTGTTGTGTTTCTTCTTGAGCTGTAGGATTCTTAGTTGGGTCATTAATAATTAATGTTTGACCAATTTGTAAAGTAGCGCCTAAGACATTAGATTGACGCAAGGATTCAACCGTAACGCCATAAGCTTGAGCGATTATGTAAAGCGAATCGCCTTCTTTAACTGTATAAGAAACATGGTTAGCAGAGATAACCGGTGTTTGTGTTTGTTCTTCTTGAACAGGTGGTTGTGTTTCTTGTGTTGGTGTTTGAACCGTTGTTTCTGGAATAGAAACAGATTGTTGAACATTTTGTGCTTGGCCAGTAACCTTTAAGACATCACCAGGATGGATGATGAAAGCATCTGCTGCCAAACCATTCAATGAACGTAATTGATCTACAGAAACGCCGTGAGCTTTAGCGATTGCCCATAAGGTATCGCCAGCTTTAACAGTCACTTGATTTGTTGTAGCAGTATCAGTTGTTGAACCGCTAGTAGGAATCGTCAAAGTTTGACCAACAAAAATCAAATGAGAATTGCCATCAATGTTATTAGCTTTTTCGAGATCTGCAATTGAGACACCGTACTTTTGAGATAAATCCCAGATCGTATCGTTTTTGACAACTTTATGTGTTGTATCAGCGTTTGCAGTGGCGCTTGTCGCTAATAACAAACCAGCTGCTCCTACAGTACCGACAAGCAACGATTTTGCTGAATGATTCAAATGATTTCACTCCCTAATTTTTCAAATTTAAAGAAACATGTAACATGTGTAGATTAATTCCATAATGCTATTATATCCTTAAAATGACACTAGTGAACGTTAAAAAATGTTACAAATTGCAGTTTTTTGTAACAAAAGGCGCATAACCCCTATGAAACCATTGTTTATGAAGACTTTATTTTAATTTGCGAACGAAATGAGAACTTATATTTCGGTTAGCTATAGTTGATAATACAAGGTTTTTGTGTCAATAGTAAATTTTAGTAATCACTACAAATGTTACAAAAATGTTACTAAATTATTAAGGTGAGTAATATTTCGAAAAATTATTATGCCAAGGTTTTGTGAACCTGTCTAAACTTCTAATAAAAGAATTTTTAAAAATAATGTTACAAAAATGTAAAATTATACAAAGATAATTTGTGCTTTTTTGCACAGGAGCAAAAAAGCGGGAGTTTGATAGCTAAGTTAGTCTTATTTATGCAAATTTTAGGGTATATTTTATAAAAGCCACGAAATACTCATCAACAGATGGGTTTTCGTGGCTTAGTCAAAACTATTTAGTTAAGGGGTTGTCTGCTTTGATTGCATCTGTTAATAAAAAGCTAATATCAAATACCGCTACTTCATTAGTCAAGCATCCAAGCGATAAGAAATTAGCCCCACAGCCCTTAAATTGTGGTAGTGTTTCAGCGTTGATACCACCTGAAGCTTCAATCTTGATATGTTCAGGTACGAGTTTTCTCCATTCTTTGATTACTTCTGGAGGTTGATTATCAAACATGATGACTTCAACATCAGCTGCGATAGCTTGAAGTAGTTGTTCTTTGGTTTCAACTTCGACTTCGATTGGAGTTAACGGCCCTTGTTTTTGACGAATGCAAGCGACAGCTGTAGCAATACTGTGGCCACAAGCAGCGATGTGATTGTCTTTTAACATGATTGCTCCGGTTAGGTCGAAACGATGATTATGTCCGCCTCCACAGCTGACTGCATATTTATCAAACATCCGCAAACCAGGCAACGTTTTGCGTGTATCCGTGAGTTTGATGGTTGGATCATTTAGTTTAGCGTTTAAATAATGTGTTTTAGTTGCGATCGCACTCATGCGTTGGAGTAAGTTTAAGATGACACGTTCTCCGCCTAAGACACTTGCAGCTAAGCCTTTAACTTGCCCGATTTTGGTCCCTTTAGTTACCTTGCTACCATCGGCTATTAAGGGAGTATAAGTGGCGTTTCCTAAAAGTTCATAAGTAGCACTAGGAATTTGTTGGCCACAGATTATCCCATCTTCTTTGGCGATAAAATAACCATTGATTTCTTGTTGTGGTAACCAAATGGAATTTAAATCCGCAATACCAAAGTCTTCTTTTAAAAATTCTGCCATTTTTTCTTTGACTAAAAAGTTGTTCATTAGTATCAATCCTCATCATGCAAATTTTCAGGTACGATTAAGACACAAAGCGCACCGATTAATAAAGAAAGCATGAAAATATTAAAGACGCTATTAACCGAAACGCTATGGTCGATTAAGATACCAACTAACAAAGGTCCAACGACTGCACCGATTCTACCGATACCTTGTGCTAAGCCCGTCATAGTTCCTCTGACGTTGTTGTGATAAAGTTGTGGAGTTAATGCGATGATAGCACCATAAGCCCCTAGGTTGAAAAATGATAAGACACAACCGGCTAAAATCGTCAATAAAGCACCAGAAACATGTCCAAACCATAAAGCACCAACCGCTGTTCCCGCCATGTAAATGGCAAAGACGTAACGGACCTTGATCTTGCTACTCAACCAAGCTGCCACAAAATATCCTGGAAGTTGGGCGACTACAATAATTGTTGAGTAACCAAAACCTTCGACAACATCATTTCCGCGTGCCGCTAAGATGCTTGGCAACCACATGAACATTCCATAATAGCTAAACATGACCATAAACCAAGCAATCCAAAGAAGTGGAGTATGCCAAGTAAACGATTGTTTCAAGGCATCTAAGCCATTAAGTGTTGCTAGTGATGTTTTTTGTTTGCTGATATCTTCTACGTGTTTACGTACGACTAGTGCAAAAAAGGCACTAAATGCCGTTAAAATCAATAAGCCACGCCAGCCTAAAACAGGGCTAAGCAAAAAGGAGAGGGCCGCTGCGACTAACCAACCAACTGCCCAAAAGCTGTCGGCTAAAATCAACATTTTAGAACGATCTTTGGCACTGTATAAGTCTGCAACATAAGTAGCTGCTACGGGTAGTTCGCCTCCTAAACCTAAACCAACGATAAAACGAATTACCAAAAAGCTATAAAACCCAGGACTCAATGCTAAAAAGAAGTTTCCTAACGAAAAAACTAAGATACTCAAGACAAGTGCATGACTGCGACTCGTTTTGTCTGCGAGACGACCGAATAAGAAACCTCCAAAAATCATTCCAATAGAACTAACGGAGCTAACTAAGCCTGTTTGAGATTCACTTAAAAGCCATTCTTTGTGGATTAGTGGCATGATGTAAGATAATAAGCCGACATCTAAAGCATCAAACATCCAAGCCGTGCCAATGATCATAAAGATAAAAAGAGTAGATTTTTTCTGTGTATTGCTAATTTGCACGTAAATACACGCCTTTCTTTGAGATTAAAAGTAACAATTACTTTTAAAAGGGTATAAAAATAAAATTTACTTTAATTTGCGCGCGATAATTAAGTAAAAAATACTTTTAAACAAGAATAGCACTCACTCACATAAAATTCAAGCGATATTAAAAAAATGCGTTTACAATTAAAAAGAAAAATAAAAAATCCGCTATGTTTGACGGATTTTACTTTTAAACAACTTTAGTATTATCGATGCTAGATTATTTAACCTTATTGATGCGATAGGCTAAGCGGGCCATGAATTTGCGGGAGAACAAACGTGCACCAAGGTTGACGCTTTGAGCAATCCCACCGCAGTATTTGAGGCTTTTTTTCTGCATAGCTGCTTGATAACCTGCTTGTGCAACGCTTTGCGCATCCATGATTGGAAGGCGTTTGAACATACAAGAATTGTTTAAACCAGCATTATTAGCGAAGTTTGTTGCCACAGGGCCAGGGCATAAGGCTGTTACCGCTACACCAGTATGCTTTAATTCAAGACTTAGCGCTTGTGAAAAGGCCAAGACAAAGTTTTTAGAAGCATAATACAAGTTTAATTCTGGGCCAGCCAACATTCCTGCACATGAAGCAATGTTAAGGATGCGTCCGTCATGATTGTGTTTCATGTGATTACCAAACAAGAAACTCAACTCACAAACAGCGGTGATGTTTAGCCGTAAAAGTTCTTCGCTTTGTTGCCATGGCGTACCTAAAAACTTACCACTAATCACAATACCGGCGTTGTTGACTAAAAAGTCAATGTTAAGCTCTTGATTTTCGATTAATTCACGGTAAAGTTCAACGCACGCACCTTCTTTAGTTAGATCGCAAGGGTAAGCTAGTGCCTTGACCCGATAATTCATGCTTAAAATCTCTTGCAGTTCGGTTAACCGCTTTTTGTTTCTAGCTACCAAGATGACATTGTGGCCGTTTTGTGCGAGAATTTGTGCCATTTCAAAGCCGATGCCGCTTGAAGCGCCGGTGATTAATGCGTATTTTTCCATCCAATCACGTCCTTACTTAATTTACCTTTATTATACCATTTTTGAGCAATAAAAAAACAAGCCAGTGTATGGCTTGCTTTATTAGCTATAAGATTCTGGACGAGTGTGCTCAATCTTGACAATAGCATTTAACACGATGACACCAATCAAGGTTTCAATCGGCCACATAATCAAGTTTTTAGGCACACGTACGACTAACAATGACCATAATGGTGCGTGGTACAAAATATGAATCCAAAGTGTTGTCAATAAAATATTTGAAACTAACGATTGGATAAACTCATAGATCAAGACGCGTTGCCAGCTGATTTTTTGTTGGTAAAAGAATGCTCCGGCTAATACACCGCTTAGGAAAGCAGAAAAAGTAAAGCCGATAAAAAAGTTACCACCAGTCGCAAAAATCGTGTTGGCGATTAAATCATAGATAACCATTGCGACTCCACCAAGCCAAGGACCTAGGTAATAGCCGACAAGTATCGTACCAACAAAGCCAAAACTAACTTTAACTAGCGATTCTGAGCCGATTGAAAACTTGCTTAAGATAACCTTTAAAGCAATCAATAAAGCCGCGATCGCAATTATGCGTACCGTCAGTTTAGGACTTTTCCATGTGAGTTTTGACATTAAAACATCTCCCAAAATTTATTTTGAAAGGAGACAAGCACCAGGAATTATTTAATTGATTTTTGGTGAATGCGGAGAAATAAGCGCAGAAACAGCGTCTTTCTATCGGTGTTCACATTCCGTTCCACCGATCCTTAACGTTAAATCTCCTACCCCTAACCATGAAATTATAACATTAATGTAGTCTAAAAGCTAGTCTAAAAGCTAGTCTGAAAGCTTCACGCAAAAAACTCTAAGGTCAAAAAACCTTAGAGTTTTTAACTATTTAAAATAAACGTTTTTCCAGTTATTAGTTATTCCGGCTGTATTTTGAATCAAGCCTTTAACATCAGGCCGAATCATTTGTGGGGTGTTGATTTGAACTAATGGCACTACACCTTGGTCTTCATTTAATAGTTTAGAAGCAGCAACCAAATCATCCCAACGTTTTGCAGGATCGGTTGCATCGGTTGTCTTAGATGCAGTGATCAACTTGTCGTAATCTGCATTTTTCCATTTACCAAAGTTGTAGCTGTTGTTAGAGGTAAACATATCTAAAAAGCTGATTGGATCGGAGAAGTCCGCTTGCCAACTAGAAACTACGACTTCAAAATCGGTATTTTGTGAACGTGTGACCCGCGTTTTAAATGGAACGTTTTCTACGGTAACTTTTGTGCCTGGCAAGTTAGCTTCGATTTGACTTTGCAAGTATTCTGTAATCTTTTTGCTTGCATCAGTATCGTCACCTAAAAGGGTGAAACTAAGGCTGTCTTTGCCGATTTCTTTAAGTCCTTCTTGTAAGAGCTGTTGAGCCTTTTTCTTGTTATAAGTCGTACCAACAGAAGTTTTAGCTGCATTGACAAAATCTACGCCATCACGACTGGCTAAACCAGAAGAAACTACGCTTTTAGCAGGAGTTGAGCCCCCGCCAATTACGGTATTAGCCAAAGGTTTACGGTTGATTGCATAAGAGATAGCTTGGCGAATCTTTTGATTTTGGAAGATTGGCATTGTTTGGTTGAATTCTAAGTAGTTTGTTCGTGCTTGCTTTAAGACGGTATAACCACTTTGATTTTTCAATTGGCGTGCTTGTTCGGCACTTAAGTTGGTTTGATCGAGTTTGTTAGCTTGATACAAGTTATAAGAAGTTGTAGTACTCTTGGTAACTTGGAAATTGATTTGTTTTAATTTTACATTTTTCTTGTCCCAATAGCTGTTGTTTTTAACGAGTTTCCATTTGAGGTTAGAGCCATCCCAACCAACCATCTTAAATGGTCCGTTATAAACCATGTATTTAGCGGCTGTACCATATTTATCGCCGTATTTTTCAACGGCTTTTTGGTTTTGTGGGAAAAAGACATCAAAGCCCATCAATAATTTGAAATAAGGAATTTGTTTTTCTAATGTTACGACCAACTTGTATTTGCCTTGGGCTTTAACGCCTAAGGTTTCAGGTGCTTTGGTTCCTGCCATGATGTCGTTAGCATTTTTAATTCCGTCAAATAAATAAGCGTAAGAAGAGGCTGTCTTAGGATCGACCGTACGCTGCCAAGAATAAACGAAGTCTTGTGCAGTCACAGGATCACCGTTAGACCACTTGTTATTAGAACGTAAGGTAAATGTATAGGTCAAGCCATCATCAGAGACTGTTGTCTTTTTAGCCATACCCGATTCAATCTTAGAGTTTTTACCTAAACGATAAAGACCTTCTAGCGTGTTGCTGACCATGTCACCACCATAAGTATCGGTAACTTTAGAAGGATCGATTGTAGACAGTTCAGATGGGATGCTCCAGTTTAAGGCTTTCTTGGAGCTAGCGGCACTGGCACTAGCAGGAATAAGTAAGTTGACCGTTAGGCTAGAACAAGCTAAGATAGTCCCGGTTACAAGCAATTTTTTAAGTTTCATAGACACACTCTCCTTTTTAGGTAAATTATAGAATGATTAGATTGTTATAAATTATATGGTTAAAAGATTAAAAAATCAAGAGAAAAAATTAACTTTTTTTTAAAAATGTTCCCGTGAAGCTGATAACGTGCAGTTTTTGGGGATTGAAAATAAATTAAAAACCCTCGCTTTTTTGCGAGGGTTAAGGCTAATTATGTGTATTTGCTAGATATTCTTTTAATAGGGCACTGCCATAAATTAAAGCTTCAATCAAAGTAATAAAGAAGCTGACCGGCCAGTCGGTTAAATAACTTAAATAAAGCCCTAACCAGATACCAAACAAGGCAAATGCAATGTTTAAGCCAATCATTTTGTAAAGTGAATGGGTGTAGTATTTAGCCGCCGAAGCTGGAATCGTCAATAAAACAAAGATAAGTAACGAACCCACGATTTGCGCTGTAATACTGATGGTCAAAGCTAATAAGACTAAAAAGATAACCGAGATTAATTGGTTGAAACGTTGGTTGAACTCTGCGCCTTGTGCATCAAATGAATTATAGGCCAGTTTGCGAAATAATACACCGATGACTACAAGCAAAACGATACTTAACAAGACTAAGGTCAACAGATTATCACGATTGATGCCAACGATGCTTCCAAACAAGATGCTTGTTGCATAACTAGTTTGCTTATCTGAAAGAGATAAAAACAAGATGCCTAAACCAAGAAAGATCCCTGAAAAAACACTGATAGATGCTTCACGTCGGCCTAAACGTTGACCAGATAAGCCGATGAAAATAGCACTGGCACAAGTAAAAGTCAACATACCAAGCAACGGGGAAATCCCAGCAAAAACACCAAACGAAGCACCCGAAAAGCCGATTTCAGATAAGGTGTGGGTGAAAAATGACGTTTGGCGTGCGACAACAAAAACGCCCATTATGCCACAGATAAGGGCAATAAAAATCCCCGAGATAAATGCATAGCGCATGAAATCATATTGAAACATCAGCTTTGTGCCTCCTTTTTGATGAGTGTGCATGTTTGATTAGCTAAATGTAGCTCATAATCAGCGTATTGTGCCAATAATTCAGGGTCATGAGTGATGAAGATGACCGTTAAGCCATGTTCACGCATGCTTTTACGTAGCAATGACAACAACTCATGTTTTGAGGTTTGATCGAGATTAGCAGTTGCTTCATCTAAAATTAATAGTTTTGGATCGGCACACAAAGCTTGTGCAAGATAGGTCCGTTGTTTTTCGCCCCCAGAAGCTTTGCCTAAAGGCTGTTTAGCTAACTTAGTTAATTTAGTTTCAGCTAAGATTTGCATGACTTTATCTTTGGCTTGTTTATTGTTCCAAGGCCAGAAACATTTTTTGATACCGAACTTGACAAAATCAGCCACACAAAGAGGATATTCGTCATCTATGCTGCGTAATTGAGGCACATATTGTACCTGATCGCGACTGATATCAAAATGTGTGTGGACTTGATGACCGTGTTCTAAGTCTTCTAATAGGTGTTTGATCAAAGTTGTTTTGCCCACACCATTTTCGCCTGTGATACAAGTCAAGGCGTTTTTGGGAATCTCAAAGCGTAAATCATTAAAAAGACGCCGACCAGGGATATCGAGGTTAAGTCCTGTTACTTTGAGGATACTGTCCATTTTATTTCACTTCCAATTATTTTTGTAACTTAAGAATTTGTTCATATTGTGCAGTCATCCATTGAATGTAGCTGTGATCTTTAGGGAGTGTTTCTGTAACTTCAACTACTGGAACATCGGATTTTTGACACAACTCAATCATGTTTTGGATGACTTTGCTATCGCTTTGCTTGTTAGCAACGAAAAAGGCAATTTTTTTGTTCTTGATATCGTTTTGAAGGTGTTTGATATCAGAGTAAGAAGGATCTGCGCCTTCTTCGGTTGCTTTGGCAAAATGTTGATTAGCAATCTTAAAGCCCATTGCTTTTAAGGCATAATCAAAAACAGGTTCGCTAACAGCTACTTTTTGGTTGTTGGCAGTCTTTTTAATTTGGGCTAATTTTTGGTTGAGTTCGTTGAGTTGTTTAATGTATTTTTTAGCGTTGGCGCTGTATTGTTTTTTGTGTTTAGGATCTAGTTTACCATATTGTTTGGCTAAATATGTTGCAGTTTTAGCCATAGTTTGAGGCTTGTACCACAAATGTTCGTTAGCGCCGTCTTTGGCATGCATGATGGTTTGAACCGAGATGTATTTTTTGCCACCAAGTTTTTTAACCCAAGTATCATAGCCCATGCCGTTATATAAGACTAAATCACTTTTGGCAACGAGTTTAGCTGTTTTAGTCGTTGGCTCAAAATCATGTGGATCAATGTTAGGACTGTTGATGATTGAAGTGACGGTTGCGTATTTACCGGCAACTTTTTTGGCAACTTCGCCGTAAAAATCGGTGGTAGTCACGATATTTAACTTAGTATCCTTGGCATGTGCGCTTGGGGCGAATAAAAAACTAGTAAGTAACAATACTAAAGTATAGATGATTTTTTTCATGTAGATTTATGCTCTCCTTTATTGAGTAATGATTACTGTTTAGTATCTTAGGGGAAAAAGCTTGTTGTGTCAAGTGTTTTTGCGAGCTAAATGTTGTTCATTACGATTTAGAAAATAGTAAAAAGTTATTATTTAAGTATTTGTTAAAAACATATTACGATTTAAAAAAAACTCCACGACGTAATGCCGTGGAGAAAAAGGAGTATGTTATATAGCAAAATCAGTTAGTCAAAGGACGCTAACATTGATTTTTTAGAAGAAGAGACATGTGTAACATATCTCGGAGTTTTAATTATCAGGTTATGTTTAGGATAATAAACGATAATTCTTAAATAATAGTCACGAAAGTAGTTAAAAAAGACTAGCGATTTATTTAAAAAAAGCTAAAGCTAACGTTGGCCATCCCATTCCGCTTTGAATTCACTCAAAAAATCAAGCATGACTTGATGACGGTGGGCAGCTAATTTGCGTGCGGCTGAAGTGTTTAATTTATTTTTGAGTAAGAGAAGTTTTTCATAGAAATGATTGATGATCGTTTCGTTATCTAAATTGCGATATTCTTCTTTACTCATGTTTTGGCGTGGCTTCATTGTCGGATCATAGATTTTTTCATGATGTGCTCCACCAAAATAAATGGCACGTGTGATACCAATTGCACCAATTGCATCAAGCCAATCGGCGTCTTGGACGATTTGTCCTTCTATAGGTAAATTAACTTCTTGTTCTAGTGAATGGGCAAACGACATGTGTGTGATGATGTCTTCGATGGCTGTGATTTGTGTAGCATCTAAATCAAGCGCAACCAAGAATTCTTTGAGTTTTGCCAGTTGCGTGGCTGGATTTGCAAATAATTTATCATCGATTACATCGTGTAAATAAGCGGCACTCAAAGCGATGAAAAGATCAAAATCACATTCCTGATGTAACTTTTCAACTAAAGAAGCCACACGTTTAAGATGCGCCAAGTCATGACCGGTTTTATCGTTTGCTAGTGCAACAGAAGCGTAAGAAATAATTTGAGTTAATTGTTGTTCTTGTTTAGTCATTAATAAAATACCTCTTAAAATGTGAAATTAATCACTAATATATAATTGTTTTAGAAATAAAAAAACTCCACAGTCGGGAAACCGTGGAGAAAAAGGAATATATAACCAATCGGATTAGGGGGGGCCGATTGGTTGGGTTCACTTACTGTTTAGGGGGGAGTAAATGAAAAGTTTGTTTGTTGTTATTAGGTATAATTGTAATATAATCTAAAATTGTGAAGAAATTGTGAAGAAATATTGAAAAAATATATACTGAGCAAAGTTGTGCGTGCAAAACCTTAAATGTTGGCATTTGTTGCTTATTTTTTTTCTAAAATTTCTTTAGCAAAGGTAATCATCTTGTCTAAAATATAGGGCGTGTAAAAAGAATCGTCCATATTTTGACTTTCTGGTAGGTGGTAAAAAAGTACTTCATGTCCACTTGCTGTAAGCTTAGCGATGCAGTCTTGTTTTGGATCATCACAGCTGACGATAAAGCAAGGAGCTTGCTTAAATCTATTGTCGGCCCATAATAGGTTTTCAAGCTGAATTGGTGCACTCATGATCACTCCACGATAACGTAAAGGCAAGACCCGACAATCCTGGGTATGATAAGCTTGTTGCCGCATCGTTACTAAGGCTTGATGTGCAAGCCATGCACTTTGCCGTATTCCCCAGATTAAGTAACGATTGGTATCTAAGTTGAAACGATAAGCATGCAATAATAAGTGGCGTGTTGCTTGATGAATTAAGGCGATTTGCTTTTTTTGACTTAAAGTTGGCTCGATTTTGACTAATCCAAGTGCTAAATTATTTTGTACCAGTGTACATAATGCTTGCAAAGGCCAACTGGTTGGTTGAGATTGCAAACAGATAATAAAGCTAAAAGGCTTTTCATTTACCTGAGGTGGCAAGATGAGTTCAATATCATTGTTGGGTTCAAAAGCCAGTGTTTGTAAGTGAGGCTGCTGGTTGGTAGTCGGTTCGTGTGAAGTGATAATTTCGATACTCATGATAAGTTCCTTTCATATAATCTTTGTTGAAAATAATGTAGCTGAAATTATTTGAAAATGCAAACAAAAACTTATAAAAAATCTGGGACTTAACTTGTATTTCACGGCTAAATAAATTACACTTGTATTGTGCGTGAAACACTGAATAATTTACTTGTGTTTCACAATAATTTGGCAGTGAAGGGGATAACCATGACACCAGAAGAATTTCAACGCTTTTTTGCCCAACAAGGAATCGAGTTAAGTGCCCAACAAATGCAACAGTTTGCGCAATACTATGAATTTTTAGTGGCGGAAAATGAAAAGATGAACTTAACGGCGATTACGCAAGAACAAGAAGTTTATTTGAAGCATTTTTGTGATTCATTATTGCCTGCTTTGTTTGTTGCGGATTTGCGCACCAAACCGCTGCGCTTGTGTGATGTGGGAGCTGGTGCGGGTTTTCCGTCTTTACCATTAAAAATTGCTTTTCCACAACTTGAGGTTACCATCATCGATTCGCTTAATAAGCGGATTGGCTTTTTAGAGCGGTTAGCCGTTAAATTGGGCTTAGAAAATGTACATTTTATACATGCCAGAGCCGAAGAATTTGGTGGTAAAAAGAGTCCAGCACGACAAAGCTTTGATGTAGTGACCGCACGTGCCGTTGCACGGATGAGTGTTTTAGCAGAATTATGTGTACCTTTAGTTAAATTAGACGGACAATTCATCGCACTTAAGGCGGCTAAGACAAGCGAAGAGTTAAGCCAAGCCAAGCGAGCTTTAGCGCTTTTAGGGGCTAAACTTACAGCTGATTATGAAACAACTTTACCGCAAGTAAACGATGAACGTCATATCTTGGTGTTTAGCAAGACTAAACAAACACCGGCTAAATACCCACGTAAAGCCGGTACGCCAGCTAAGCAACCGTTGGGTGAATAAATGTAAACTCGAAACTGAAAGAATCAAAGCATGGACATTTCGAGAACAGTCAAAATCTTAAGAAAGGTGGGGTTATCTTTCTTTAATACATTTCCATGCGGATAACAAACGACGCAGATGCCATTTTCATTTTTCTTTAAAGATCATAATAAAAAAGACGCCACAAACGATGCCACCAGGGTTCAAGAAATACCATTGAGTCAAATCGTAGCCAATCGGTTTCAACCGCGTAAAGTTTTTAGCAAAGAAAGCATCCAAGAACTAGCAGCTACAATTCAAGAACATGGCTTGTTACAGCCGGTAGTTTTACGTGAATATGAACCACAAAAATATGAAATCATCGCAGGTGAACGCCGTTTTCGGGCAGTTAGCTCATTAAATTGGCAGACGATTCCAGCTTTAGTTAAAGAGATGGACGATAAAGCTTCAGCATCGATGGCTATTATCGAAAATTTGCACCGTGAAGGCTTAACGGCAATTGAGGAAGCACAGGCTTATCAACGCTTGATGGAATTAAATCAAATGACGCAAACAAACCTGGCTCAAGCAATCGGAAAGAGTCAATCGTTTGTTGCCAATAAGATGCGTTTATTAAAATTAGCACCAGGTGTACAACGAGAAATCATGAATCGTAATGTCAGTGAACGGCACGGCCGTTGTATGGTCAGTCTAAGTGCTGAACAACAAGTGCAAGTGTTAAAAGAGATTTTAGCTAAACACATGTCGGTCAAAGAAACAGAAGCTTTTATCAAGCAGTTACAAAAACCAAGTGTCCCTAAAAAAGTTAAAAAGGTCAACACTAAGGCAGTAGCACGCAACAGCAAGTTAGCCGTCAATACGATCAAAGAATCACTCAAGATGATTGAAAAGACTGGTATTGAAGTTAAAGCCAGTGAAGAAGACATCGAAGGTTATCATCGCATCATTATCGATATTGCGACTGACAATAAAAACTAAACGGAGGAGCAACAATGGGAGTAATTATTGCGTTAGCGAATCAAAAAGGCGGCGTAGGCAAGACTACGACCAGCGTGAATTTAGGTGCTTGTTTGGCACAGTTAGGCCAAAAAGTGTTGTTGATTGATATCGATGCTCAAGGCAATGCAACAAGTGGCTTAGGTATAAAAAAGCCAGAGATAAAAGAAGATATTTATGACGTTTTAGTCAATGATGTTGCGTTAGAAGACGTCATTAAACATACGCAAAGAAAAGGTTTAGATGTGGCTCCAGCAACGATTCAACTTTCGGGAGCAGAAATCGAATTGACTTCACAAATGGCACGTGAAAAACGGCTAGCCAGTGCAGTTTTACCGCTAAAAGATCAATACGATTTTATCTTGATTGACTGCCCTCCTTCCTTAGGTTTATTGACAATCAACGCCTTTACGACATGTGATTCAATCTTGATGCCAGTCCAAACCGAATACTATGCTTTGGAAGGCTTAAGCCAGTTGATGAACACGATTAAATTGGTGCAAAAACACTTCAATCCAAACCTCAAGATCGAAGGTGTCTTAATGACAATGTATGATTCACGGACTAATTTGGGAAATCAAGTCGTACAAGAAGTTAAAAACTACTTTAAAGACAAGGTTTATCAAACCATCATTCCAAGAAACGTTCGCTTATCAGAAGCTCCAAGCCATGGTTTGGCAATCATTGATTATGATCCAAACTCACGTGGAGCAAAGGAATATATGGCATTAGCCAAGGAGGTTTTGGCAGCAAATGGCAAATAAAAAAAGCAATGCACGTGGCTTAGGACGCGGTATCGAAGCGTTATTTGAAGAAATTGCGCAAGAAAATAATGGCCAAAAAGAAGAAGTCATCGAACTTGAATTAAGCCAAATTCGTCCTAATCCATATCAACCACGTAAGATTTTTGATGAAGATGCCTTAAAAGAATTGGCAGCTTCTATCTCTAAAAATGGTGTCTTTCAACCGATTATCGTGCGTAAGTCAAGCGTTCAAGGATATGATATCATTGCAGGTGAACGCCGTTATCGTGCGTCACAATTGGCTAATAAAGAAGTGATTCCCGCTATCGTACGCGAGTTAGACGAAGAAGCGATGATGGAAATTGCTGTTTTAGAAAACTTACAACGTGAAGATTTGACACCGTTAGAAGAAGCTCAAGCGTATAGCCAATTAATGGAAAACTTGCATCTGACTCAAGCGCAAGTCTCAGAGCGTTTAGGTAAATCCCGGCCATACGTTGCTAACTGTGTGCGCTTATTAGGTTTACCTGCGCAAGTCAAGCAGATGATTCAAGAAAAGACGCTTTCGATGGGGCAAGCGCGTACTTTATTGTCGCTTAAAGATAAGAAAAAAATCATCGAAGTGGCTAAAAAAACCGTTAAAGAAAATCTTACCGTGCGTCAGTTAGAACAATTAGTGGCTAAGTTAAACGAACAAACAAAAAAACCACTGAAAAAAGAAAAACTGCAATCACCTTACTTTAAGCAAAGTGAACAGCTTTTAGGTGAAAAATTTGGCACGAAGGTTGCCATTAAAAATAACACTAGCGGTAAAGGCAAGATTGAAATCGATTATCTATCCTTAGACGATTTAAATCGCATTTTAGAGATTTTAAATATCAGTTTGGATTGAAATAATACGACAAGGTGATGACATTGTACGAATTACATGATATTGTTGAAATGAAGAAACCTCATCCATGCGGTGCAAATCGTTGGGAAATTATCCGCATGGGGATGGACATCAAAATTCGCTGTACACAGTGTAATCGTTTGATTATGCTACCACGCCGTGAATTTGAAAGAAGATTTAAAAAGGTTTTGCAAAAAGCAAACCAAACTAACTAAGAAAGAGTGAATTTACATTATGGCACTAACAGCAGGGATTGTTGGGTTACCAAACGTTGGTAAGTCAACCTTGTTTAATGCAATTACTAAGGCAGGCGCAGAAATGGCAAACTATCCATTTGCGACGATTGATCCAAATGTCGGGATGGTTGAAGTTCCTGATAGCCGTTTAGCACGAATCGACGAAATGATTCCGGCTAAAAAAATTGTCCACACAACCTTTGAATTTACCGATATTGCAGGGATTGTTAAAGGCGCTAGCAAAGGTGAAGGACTTGGAAACAAGTTTTTAGAAAATATCCGTCAAGTTGATGCAATTGTACATGTTGTACGTGCATTTGAAGACGAAAATATCACCCACGTGGCAAACAAAGTCGCACCACTTGAAGATATCGATACGATTAACCTCGAGTTGGTTTTAGCTGACTTGGAATCTGTCAATAAGCGTTATACCCGTGTTGAAAAGATGGCACGTAGCAAGGATAAAGATGCAGTTGCTGAATTTGCAGTATTACAAAAGATTAAGCCTGTTTTAGAAGATGGTAAAGCTGTACGTAGTCTTGAATTTAGTCCTGAAGAACAAAAGATTGTTAAAGGTTTGTTCTTGTTGACGACTAAACCTGTTTTATACGTGGCTAACATTGCCGAAGAAGATATGGCTGATCCAGATAGTTGCAAATACTATCAACAAATCAAAGATTTTGCTGCAAGCGAAGGTGCTCAAGCACTAGCTGTATGTGCACGTACTGAAGAAGAAATCGCTCAATTAGACGACGATGAAAAACAAGAATTCTTAGAAGCAGAAGGCGTTAGTGAATCTGGCTTAGATCGTTTGATTCGAGCTTCGTATAAATTGCTAGGGCTAGCAACCTTCTTTACTGCTGGTGGTAAAGAAACACGTGCTTGGACCTTCAAACAAGGCATGAAAGCCCCCCAAGTAGCTGGCGTTATTCACTCTGACTTTGAACGTGGCTTTATTCGTGCTGAAACAGTTTCGTTTGCCGATTTAGACAAATATGGCAGCATGCAAGCCGTTAAAGAAGCTGGGCGTTTGCGCTTGGAAGGTAAGGAATACGAAGTACAAGATGGTGACATCATTGAATTTAGATTCAATGTCTAATAAGAGTAGGAGGACTCAAGATTGGCTGAAGAAACAAAGCAACAAGAAGTAGAAGTACAAAACGAAGAAGTTCAACAAGTTGAAGTGACTGTTCGTGATGGTGAGTATGCAGGTTTAACTAAGAAAAACGAAGAGTACATGTTTCGTTTAAACAAGCTTTTAGAAGAAAAAGGCTACGATTTAGACAAGAAACAAGCAATTCTTGAAACAACCTACAAGGAGTTAAAAGAAAAGCAACGTCAAGGGATAACCGCTGTTAAATTATTTGGAACCGTGACAGAATATGCCCAAGAAATTGTTTCAGGACGTAAAAAAGGTGAAGAACCTCCACGTGAACCAATCAAGTTTTGGAAACTAGCGGTCGATAACATCTTGATTATTTTCATGATGTTTTGTGTCTTGTATGGCGTTTTGGGCTTCTTTGGAAACGAAAAAGATCAACAAAACAATGGTTGGTTAACCTTATTTGTCACATCAATCATCGTTGGTTTAGGTTTGGCCTTCTTCTATAAGATGATGGATCCACAAAAGATGAAAGAAGCTAAAAACAAATGGTTGCGCGGTCTAGGAATTACGGCTTTGATGGTGGTTGTTTGGTTGTTGGCATTTGGTTTGATTCCATTTATCCCACAAAGCATTAATGTACCATTAAATCCAATTATTTATGCGATTTTAGCAGTGGCTGCATTTTTTGTACGCAACTATCTCAAAAAGAAATACAATTTCCAACGAATTGGTTATTAAAAAAGATGTCTCATCCAAATGGATGAGACATCTTTTTTGTATATTGTAAATGTGCACAAAGAAGATAAATTAATTTGTAAGTTTTGCCGATGAAGGAAGAAAACGCTTGCGTTAAAATGAAAACGTAATCAAGAAATTTAATGAATAGGTGAAAAATATGGTTGAAATTAGTTTAGATCACATTTATAAAAAATACGAAAATGCGGAAAACTATTCTGTAACAGATTTTAATTTACACATTAAAGACTGCGAATTCATCGTTTTTGTTGGTCCTTCCGGTTGTGGGAAGTCAACAACATTGCGTATGATTGCCGGATTAGAAGAAATTACAGAAGGTGAATTCAAGATTGACGGCAAGGTTGTTAACGATGAAGCACCTAAAGATCGTAACATTGCGATGGTTTTCCAAAACTATGCGCTTTATCCACATATGACAATTTATGATAACATGGCCTTTGGTTTGAAGTTACGTAAATATTCTAAAGAAGAAATCGACAAACGTGTGCAACGTGCTGCTGATATCTTAGGCTTAAAAGAATACTTAGATCGCAAGCCAGCAGCTTTGTCTGGTGGGCAACAACAACGTGTTGCTTTAGGACGTGCGATTGTGCGTGATGCACCAATCTTTTTGATGGACGAACCATTATCTAACTTGGATGCTAAGTTACGTGTTTCGATGCGTGCTGAAATTGCTAAGTTGCACCAAGAATTAAAGACAACTACTATTTATGTTACACATGATCAAACTGAAGCGATGACAATGGCTGATCGTATCGTTGTTATGCGTGATGGTAAGATCCAACAAGTTGGTACACCACAAGAAGTTTATGATAATCCAGCTAATGTCTTTGTTGGTGGCTTTATCGGTTCACCAGCGATGAACTTCTTTAAAGTTAGCCTTAAAGGCGATACGATTATCGACAAAGATGGCGACTTCAGCTTGAAAGTGCCGGAAGGTTGTTTGAAAGTTTTACGCGAAAAAGGTTATGAAAACAAAGAATTGATCTTTGGTATTCGTCCAGAAGATGTTCATACCGAACCAGCCTTCTTAGAAACCTTCCCGGATGCGGTGGTTGAAGCAACCGTGGTCGTTTCCGAACTTTTAGGGGCTGAATCGCAACTTTATAATAAAGTAGGCAAAACTGAATTCATTTCTAAAGTTGATGCACGTGACTTTGTGAAACCAGGTTCCGTACTCAAGATGGGCTTTGATTTGAATAAGGCACACTTCTTTGATTCAGAAACTGAACTTTCTGTTTACTAAAATTGTTAAATAGCTTAATTTTACCCACGATTTTTAGTACTAATCAGTCGTGGGTTTCTTTAAGAGATTTGGGCTTAAGATAAAATTAAAGGAGATTTCACCAAAGTCGCACGAACAAGCAATAATACCTTTGCACCAACGCAAGGACGCTATGTCAAGTTAGTAGTAGATAAGCCAACCCAAGGCTCAGACACTGCGGTTCGTATCTACGAAATGCAAGTTTATGGCTTAAACGAAGCTTTTTTATAACAAAAACCCGTTCAAAAAACGAACGGGTTTTTTGTTATTTAGGAAGGACTTGCAAGCGGACTTCAAGTTTTTTAGCTTTGATCAAGTCTTCATGCTTAATCGTAGTCGTGATTTCTTGTCCATCTAAACGGTAGTAATCTACGAAGTTGTTGCTTGGATAGTTGTTATAAGTTTGCAAGCATAAAGTTTGTTCGTTTGCTAGATGCAAGACTACCTTATCAAACAACGGAATGCCTAAGACATATTGCCCTAAACCTGGTGTTACTGGATAAAAGCCTAAGCTAGAGAAGAGATACCAACTACTCATCGAACCGTTATCTTCATCGCCTGGATAACCGGTAAAACCATCATCAAAGCAAGTCGTCAATAACTGCTTGACTAAAAGTTGCGTGCTAGCTGGTTCTTGGCAAAGGGCAAACAAGTATGGTAAATGGAAACTTGGTTGATTAGAAATAGCAAGCTGGCCAAATGGTTGGGCTGCCATTTCACGCATTTCATGGATTGTCATGTTGTAGCTTCCTACATTATAGCGAGCATCTTGATTGACTAATTGATGTAGCGTTTGGGCAAATTTTTGATTGCCGCCACTAAGTTCGATTAAGCCAGGGAAATCTTGGTAAACGGCAAAACTATTTTGCCATGCGCTACCTTCCGTAAAGCCGCATCCCCAAGTGATGCTTTCGTAATCGGATGTAAAGTTGCCGTTACGATCTTTAGGGTGCATCAAGTTGTGCTCTTTATCAAATAAGTTACGGTAGTTTTGGCTACGTTTTTGATATTTTTGAGCGATGTCTTGTTTGCCTAATTTATTAGCAACAACGCTGATCAACCAGTCTGAATAAGCATAGTCTAGTGTTTTGTTGACACTTTCGTGGATGTCACAAGGGACATAACCTAATTTGAGGTATTCTGCTAGACCTTCACGCCCGTATTTAGGATCATCGCTAATCGTTTCAGCGCCATGAATCATTGCTTCTAAAAATTCCGGCATCAAATCAGTTGCAATGCCTTTAACACAAGCATCGGCAATCAATGCATCAATCATTGTTCCTGGCATCATGCCACGTTCGTCAGGAGATAACCAGCGAGGTAAAAAGCCGGTTTCACGATAGCTATTCAAGAAGCCTTCTAAAAATTCAGCATATTGATTTGGCCATAACAACGAATAAAGTGGGAAGCTTGTCTTATATGTGTCCCAAAAACCGTTGTTGGTGAATAATTTACCACTAGCGACTTTTTTATCTTTAGTGTTGTAATGAATTGGTTGTTGTTGTTCATCTAATTCATAAAAACGTGTTGGATAAAGCAATGCACGGTAAAGGTTATGATAAAACGTGCTGACATTTTTGTGATTATTATCGCTGATTTCAACTATGCTAAACTTTTCATTCCAAGCTTGGAGGCTTTGGTTGCAAAGTGTTTCAAAATCATCAGCAGCAATGCGTTTCAAGTTAAGGCTAGCTTGGGTAGTTGAGATAAAGCTAGTAGCGAAATGAATTTCACAGGCGACACAATTTAATGCTACATAAAGCGTGTTATCTTTGATTTCTAAAGTATCTAAAGTAGCGCTTGTTGGTAATTTGAAGGCTGTAAACATTGTGAAATCAGGATCTTCACAGTCTGCAAAGTTCTTGAAGCTAACAAGTAAAGTTGAAGCATCGGTTCCTATGACTTGCATCTTAGGTGCGCTTAACTTAAACCAAAGTTTTTCTTGGTTCAAAGCACTAAACTGTAAACAACCACCATAAGTTGTTGCACAAGCTTGCGTTAAGACATTTTGAGTGATGTCTTGAATGCGTAGGAAATGAGGTGCAAAGTGTGCCTTAGTTGCATCATAATCGCTTGGTTCGGCGGAAAGCTTTGTTTGAGCTTGCATTGTAAAATGTTGGAAATCACCAATCCAAGGACTTGGTTGATGAGTTAGACGAATGCCACAATAAGTGTGGGCATTAGGATTAAACCACCAACTAGTTTCTTCTGGGGTCGTTTGAACGCTTAAATAATTCATCGCAAACGGCACCCCAGTTAGAGGTAAGGTGTTACCGTTTGAAAAAGCAAAAGTACTGTCCGTTCCTAGACGGGTATCGATTTGTGTGATGTTCATTGATATTTACTCCTTTAATGTTGATTGACGCGCGACTAGCTTGACGGGCACTGTTTGATGTTGATTTAACAAACGTGCCGGATCGTTGATTTGAGTTAATAACAAATCAACGGCGTTTTGACCTAATTCATAGAAATCTTGTCCGATACTGGTTAAAGGCGGATCGAATAACTGTGCCATTGGCAAGTCATCAAAGCCAATCAAGGCAATATCTTCAGGAATTTTTAGGCCATTTTTCTTTAATTCAAGTCCTAAACGTAAAGCCACGATGTCGTTTTCGGCAATCAAAGCTTGAATATTTTGTTCTTTTAAATAACTAATTAACTCGTTTTCTTCAAGCTGCGCCATCTGTTGGGTCCAAGAAAGTGGTGTGCTTTGGCGGTCACAAAATGTCCGATAAGCGTTGAGGTAACCAAAAAAGCGCGCAGCCACTGTGCCACTGAAATCTTCCCAAAATGGTGTCTTAGCAAAAAAAGCAATCCGTTGGTAACCGTGGATAGCTAGGTGTTCAACGGCAATTTGGCCGCCGTAGTTGTTATCACTGGTAACGCTTGGGATGCCAAGATGAGCGATTTCTTTATCCAACAAAACTAATGGTTTTTTGGCTAAGTAAAGTTGTAAAAGATAAGGTAATTCCAAGGTGAGATTTTGTGGATAGTAGATGATCCCGGCATATTCGGTCAATAATTTGTCGATATCCATATTTAAAAATGCTGAGTTTTGAATCGACAACAACTGCCAAGTCGTCCCAGTTAAAGTTTGTTGAATCCCACTAAGATAATTACCAAGATCTAAATCGCCGGCAAAAGGTAATACAAGCAATAGTTTGCGTGAATTAGTGCCGACATGTGGTTTAACAAAACTGCCTTTACCTTGAATGCGATAGATCAAGCCATTTTCTTCAAGTTTGTTTAAGGCATGCTTTGAGGTGATACGACTGACACCGTATTTGAGCGAAAGAGCATTTTCACTGGGTAGCTGTTGATCGGGAGCATATTCGCCCCGCAAGACAGCTAAGCGCAGTTTTTCATAGATTTCTTGATACTTTGCCATCTTCATCCTCCTGGTTGGTATATTACTAACATCCCACTTTTTAAAGGATTTAGCGTTTTCATTAACAATTTAAACAGATAACATGATATATTTCAAGTATAAAAATATACCAAAGGGGAATTAAAATATGACAAAACAATTACCCACAGGAGTTACCCAATTAATTACAGAAATCAAAAATAAGTGCGGCACACAACATGCTGCTTGGGCCAAGACGTTTGAATTGACCTTTGCAGATACTTTAAAAAATGCACTTGTTGAAGATGAACATGGCATCTTTGTGTTGACCGGTGATATCCCAGCCATGTGGCAACGTGATTCCACGGCTCAATTAAGACCTTATCTGGTGTTAGCCAATAAAGATCCAGAGATATTTGCGATTATCTCTAAGGTTATTAAACGTCAATTTTTTAATATGAATCTAGATCCGTATGCTAATGCCTTTAATCAAAGTGCGAATGGCGCAGGCCATCAAAGTGATGGTACGCAGATGAGTCCATGGATTTGGGAGCGTAAATATGAAATCGACTCATTGTGCTATCCAGTCAACTTGGCGTATTTATTCTGGAAAAAAACCGCAAGTACTCAACATTTTGATGCGGAATTTGAAAGTGCAACGGCTAAGATGTTAGATGTTTTAGAAACAGAATTAGACCATAATAATTCGAGCTATTATTTTATTCGTACCGTTGATCATCCTGAAGATACTTTACCTAATGCGGGTAAAGGTGGGGACTTTGGCTTGACTAAGATGACATGGAGCGCTTTTCGTCCTAGCGATGATCGAGCAAAGTATGGCTATTCAATTCCAGCCAATCTTTTTGCTAAAGCTAGTTTGTTGCAATTAGCCGAAATTTATAGCGAAGTCAAAAACGATGAAGCCTTTGCTACTCGTTGCTTTGAATTAGCCCAAATTATCGGACAAGGCATTCAAGAATATGGTTTGATGAAAAATAAAGCAAATCAAGATATTTACGCCTATGAAACTGATGGTTTAGGAAATTACTTGTTTATGGATGATGCTAATGTTCCAAGTTTATTGAGTCTGCCTTATCTAGATGCCATCGATATTGCCGATCCAATCTACCAAGCAACACGTGCAACGGTATTAAGCAAGGAAAATCCATATTATTACGAAGGTAAATATGCTAAAGGCTTAGGTTCGCCACATACACCTGCTAATTATGTTTGGCCAATCGCTTTAGCTATCGAAGGCTTAACACAATCTGATAAGAAACGTAAGGCCGAAATTTTAGATAATCTAACCCAAACAACAGCTGGGACTAATATGATGCATGAAGGCTTTGATGTAAATGATCCAAGTCAATTTACCCGTGAGTGGTTTTCTTGGGCAAATATGATGTTTTGTGAATTGTTGTTAGATTATTTTGATATTCGTGTCAAAGATTAATGGAGGAATTTAAAATGTCAAAAAAGAAAGTATACATTGTTTCTCATAGCCATTGGGATCGTGAATGGTACATGGGTTTTGAACATCATCATATGCGCTTAGTGCAATTGATGGATGATTTGTTTGATTTGTTTAAAAACGATCCAGACTTTCACAGTTTTCATTTAGATGGACAAACAGTCATTTTGGATGATTATTTGGCAGTACGTCCAGAAAAACGTGCCGAACTAGAACATTGGATTAAAGCGGGTAAGCTTAAGATTGGACCTTTTTATATCTTGCAAGACGACTTTTTGATCAGTTCAGAAGCAAATGTGCGTAACACACAATACGGGATTAAGGAATCTAAAAAATATGGTCAACCCGTTCCTTTAGGCTATTTCCCAGATACATTTGGAAATATGGGCCAAACTGCACAAATGATGCAACTTTCAGGTCTTGATACGGTTGCCTTTGGACGTGGGGTTACACCAACTGGATTTAACAATCAAACAGGCCAAGGCGAGTATGACTCGACTTATTCAGAAATGTGGTGGGATGGTCCCGATGGCAGCAGGGTTTTAGGGATTTTATTTGCTAACTGGTATTCAAACGGTAATGAAATTCCAGTTGAACGTCAAGCTGCGCAAAAATATTGGCAACAAAAGCTAGCGGATGCCGAAAAATTTGCAGCTACCGATGATTTGTTGATGATGAATGGGGTTGACCATCAACCGGTCCAAAAAGACCTCAGTCAAGCTATCAAGGTTGCCAATGAATTATTCCCAGATTACGAATTTATCCATTCAAGCTTTGAAGAATATATCACGGCATTGAAAAAAGATTTGCCAAAGGATTTATCAACCATCTCTGGTGAATTGACTTCTCAAGCAACAAGTGGTTGGTATACTTTGGCTAACACTTCATCTGCACGTGTGTATATTAAACAAAAGAATACCGAAGTACAACGTTTGTTAGAAAATATCACAGAACCAGCAATATTAATTGCAGATGGTAATAATGAAAGCAACCAAGATCGCTTGGATTTTGCTTGGAAGACGCTTTTGCAAAATCATCCACACGATAGTATTTGCGGTTGTTCGGTTGATGAAGTCTTCCCTGGTGTAATGCATAGATTTGAAACGGCCAGCCAAGTGGGACAAGATTTAACCCAAAATGCGTTGGCTAAATTTGCCGCTCAAATCGATACCAGCAAGTTTAGTGCCAAGGCACATCCATTTGTGGTGATTAACACTAGTGAAAGTCCTAAACAAGAAGAAGTTGTTATCAGTGTTAAGGTAAACCAACGTCTCTTTAAAGACAGTGCACCACAAGCCGCTTATGATGAAATGCTAGCGTATGTCAATGAATTAAAAGATCTAGCAATAATCGATGAAGACAAACAGATTCAACCGGCTAAAATTTTACGCCGTTATGCTCGCTTTAATTATGATTTGCCAGATGACAAGTTCCGTGTGCCATACATGGCGGCTTATGTTGATGTTGCGGTTGCACCAAAACTTGCAGCATTTTCATGGAAGACATTAGCGTTAGTAAGTGATTGCCCACAAGTTGTTAAGGAAAACTTGTGCCAAGATACGCAAGCAATCTTAGAAAATGCGCGTCTCAAGGTAAGCGTGACTCCTAATGGAAAAATCGATGTTTTGGATAAAAAGACCAATAAACAATACACTGACGTCTTGCGCTTTGAAGATACAGGAGATATTGGTAATGAGTATATTTACAAGCGTTCTAGCGATAATAAACGCTTATTCTTCAAGGCACCACTTAAAAAGATGGTTAAAGATAGTCTCTTAAACGGCCAAGTTCTACGTTATTCACATGAAGAGCTTTTACCACAAAGTGCTGATGAGCGCTTGGTTTATGAACAACAAGCGGTGATTGATATTACAAACCGTACAGCTGGCCGCAGTCAAAAATTAGTGCCATTTAAACTTGATGTAGAGCTTAAATTATTGGATGATGAAAATCGCTTGCAAATCAATGTTTCAGGTGATAACAACATCTTAGATCATCGTCTAAGAGCTGTGGTGACGACTGATTTTGGTGCAACAGAGCATTTTGCTGAATCGATTTATGAAGTGGTTAAACGGCCAAATAAAGTGGCTAAGACTTGGGAAAACCCAGAAAATCCACAACATCAACAAAGTTTTGTGGCTTTAAAAGGCACAGATGCAAGCATTGTTGTGGGCAATTTTGGTTTGAATGAATATGAAGTAGACCAAAATGGTAATGAAATTGCAGTGACATTATTGCGGTGTGTCGGTGAAATGGGTGACTGGGGTTATTTCCCAACACCACAAGCGCAATGTCAAGGACCTTTCAATGCGCAACTTTCATTAGCATTTACCGATGGCTCGCAAGTAGAAGAATTAATGGCTTATAAACAAGCTAGAAGTGCCCAAGTTAAACTCTTGAGCGTTCAAAGCCAACATCACGCAGCAACATTAGCTCCAAGTGCAACTTATTTAAGCGTAGATAATCCTGCATTTGCGATTACAGCTACACAAAAATTGCCAAGTGGTGAGGTTTTGGTACGTGGTTATAATATGACTGCGCAAGCACAAGATGTAGTTGTTAAGTATCAAGGACAAGAGGCTGATAGTGTGGTTGATTTGAACAATGCTAAAATGGTGGTTGCACCAAATACAACCTTACGTCCAGCAGAAATTAGAACCTATCAATTTTAAAAATTA
This sequence comes from Ligilactobacillus sp. Marseille-Q7487, assembly GCF_949152225.1. Lineage (NCBI taxonomy): Bacteria > Bacillati > Bacillota > Bacilli > Lactobacillales > Lactobacillaceae > Ligilactobacillus > Ligilactobacillus sp. Marseille-Q7487. The sequence continues at coordinate 1,675,805 of NZ_CASCJC010000001.1, read as the reverse complement.
GAGGTGGAGTAAATGAAGTTAAATTTTGTTGATTTATCAAAGCAATATCAAACAGCCGCTACTGAATTTTTAGCTACAAAAACTTATGTATTAGACGACGAAATCACGGTTAGTCCACGTCCAAAAGCAGGGATAAGCATCATTAAACAAGGCTCAAAAGGACAGATTCAAGCTAGCAGTGTAACTAACTTTTTACGTGGACTCAATATGTATTTAGCGTTAGCCAAAGAACAAGCAGACTTTAAAGTGGATGAAGATGCACGCTTTGAAACAGTCGCAGCAATGCTTGATGTTGCTCGTAATGGGGTAGCAAACGTTGCTTATTTAAAGAAAATGATTGCTCGTTTGGCTAGTTTAGGCTACACAGAATTGTGGTTATACCTTGAAGATGAATTTGAAATTCCGGAATATCCTTATTTTGGAGCACAACGTGGGCGTTATAGTCAAGCACAATTACACGAATTAGCTCTTTATGCTGATCGGTTAGGCTTGGTTTTAGTTCCAGCAATCCAAACGTTAGCACATTTGCGTAATGCTTTGAAATGGCAAGCTTTTGAAACGATTCGCGATTCTGATGAAAACTTATTTGTCGGTAAAAAAGAAACAAGAGATTTCTTATTAGCCGAACTAAAAGCAGCTAGTGCACCATTTTTAACTAAAAAGATTCATTTAGGGATGGATGAAGCTTATAAATTAGGGCGTGGCCGTTACATGGATGAGATGGGTTATCGTGATCAATCTAAATTAATTTTAGAACATCTTGATGTGGTCAATGAATTGTGTGAACAATTAGATTTAAAACCTATGATGTGGAGCGATATGTGGTTTACAATCGCAAGTCCAAAACACCAAATGTATGACCTAGACGCTGATTTTAGCATCTATGATAAATTACCAAATATCAGCCAAGTTTATTGGGATTACTATAATGAATACCAAGATCACTATGAACCTTTGATGAAACGTCATTTTGAATTGACTGATGATGTAGTCTTTGCGGCTGGGATTTGGAGTTGGATTGGAATGGCACCAAGTCAAGGAAAGATGCTTGCAACCTTAAAAGCTGGAACGGCAGCAGCCAAAGCAACCGGTATTAAACAAATTGCAGCTACTTCTTGGCATGATGATGGTGCAGAAACACCATTTGAAGCAATGTGGCTTGGGTGGCAGACATTTGCCGAATATAATTACTATGACAATGTTGATGCAAAGCATTTGCGCAAAATGTTTAAACTCTTGCAAGAGAAAGACTATGACAGTTTTATGCTGTTAGATCGATTTGATTTGCTTGAAGGTGAAGTAAACCATGATGGCGATAATTTAAGTAAGATTATGTTGTATGAAGATTTGTTAAATCCACGTTATTATTTGAATTATCAAGGCTATGATTTAGAAAGCTACTATCAACAATTAGCCGCTAAGCTTAAAAAAGCTAAGGTTAGTGCTGAAGATGAATTGCTCTTTAGACATTATTACTTGTTAGCACAAACGCTAAGCAAAAAGGCCAAAGCAGTCAAGTTGATTCAAGAAGTAACTAAAGAAACAGTCGCACAAGCCCAAGAAGCCTTGGTGGCATACCGTAATAGTTTATTAGACTTTAGCGCTAATTTCCGGACTATTTGGCATGATAAGCGTCATCCACAAGGCTATGAAGTCATCGATATTCGCTTGGGTGGACAACTTGCACGAATTCAAACTGCGCAGGTTCGCTTAAATAATTGGTTAGATGGTCGAGATGAATTAAGTGATGTCTTTGCACCAAAAGTTTTGATGGATAAATTTACGAGTGGTCCAATTGGACATGGTCGCTATATGGAAATCGCTAGTGCTAGTGATATTTCCTGGTAAAAATGGTTCTTTGTCAAAAAGGACTGATGCCAAAATTTTAATTATTATTTTTAAACTATTAGATGGAAGTCTAATAGTTTTTTTGTTTTAGGTGGAGAAGAAAATTACATTATTTTTTAGCGAAAGCAGAATCCTGAGTCTAAAATGCTTAAAATTATTATAGCCATAGGCTATACGCTTAATTACTTTAATGTGATTATTGACGCCTTCAATAGGACCATTGGTAAGTCTAGGTAAAACAAAACTATTTTCTATTTCTGCCTTATGCTTCTTGATAGTTTTTAAAGCTTGTCTCATTTCTGGTGGAGGATTCCAAGAAACTGTATCAGTTAATAAATTTAGTAATTGACAACTGTTTTTACGGTACATTTGTAGAAGTAACTGATAATATTCATAGGCTGTTTTCAATTCAGAAGACATATCAAATAAACGATCTAAAACTTCAGAATCGCTTAATTCAGCGTATTTAAAATTTATCCTTGGATAATATCGATGATAATCAACATCATCTTGATTTTTTAGAAGTAGTTTCCAAAAACGTTTCAAAGCTCGATACTCATGGGTTCCAGCTCCATATTCTTTCATAACCCTAATTCTAATTTTATTCATAGCTGTATATGCCTGTGTAACCACATGAAATTTATCTGCAATAATAAATGCATTAGGGAATAGCTCCTTAATCAAACTGCGGTAAGGTGCATATAAGTCAACAGTTATAGTCATTACTGATAATCTAGCTTTGTAACTATATTGAATGAAATAATTCCTAAGGAATTTATTATTTCTTTCAGGAATTATATCTATAATCCGATGATTGACTGCGTTGATTAAACACATACTCATACCACTAGATGAAAATCTTTTACCAGATTTGAAGTCATCTAAGGATAAGTGACTAGGAAGCCAGTTACAATTGACTTTAAAATTATTTTCTACATTCTCTAAAGATCTAATAATTGTGTTTGAAGATGTAAAAGAGTCCGCAGCAATTTCACACATAGGTCTGGATAGACTTAAATCACGTACAAGTTTGGCTTTAACAGCATTAGAAAAATGATCATGATAGTTAGTATCTTTAAATTTAGCTGTCGCAGTCTTTTTGCACTCAGGACACAGATACTTCTGTTTTCTTATAGAAAGCACAAGCTTTTTACCAGCAGAAGAAAGATGAATATTATTAACTACTTTAGTGCCGTTATGTAACATCAATGCTTTACAATTAGGGCAATACATAGGGTAAGACAAATATAGATGACAGAGCAAAGCCTTACTATTTTTAATAATTTTTTCTTCAATATACGAAGTATATTGATATTTAGGGTCAATAGTTAAATTAGGGTCTGTAATTCCAAGTAAAAGTTTGATATTATTATCCATAGAGATGGTGTCCTTTCTTTAATTAGATTGGCGTTGTGGGCCATCTCTTTTATTTTGCCGTAAAAATGGAGAAAATAAAAGAAGGACCGTAATGCAAAAAAATTTTACATTATCAGTCCTAAATATTATACAACCGTAAAAATGAACCCAAAGATTAGCCTTGCTAGTCTTTGGGTTTTTTATTAAAAAAAGTAAAGTTGGTATATTGTTTGGGTATAAGATATATCCGCAATCTTTAGTTTATGCACTAACCTCTTTAGTTTGTATATTTAGAAAATACAGAAAACGCTTTAATATTAATTTATAAAGATTGAAAGGGGTTGAAGAAGGTGGAAGCAACAACACCTACTACCAAAAAACACAATGGAAAGAAAAAGAAGAATGTCTTTCAAAAACTCTGGGAAAATCGGGTATTTTTCTTATTAGTTACACCAGGGACATTATTTTTGATTATTTTCTTCTATATTCCTGTCTTAGCTAACGTGGTGGCCTTCCAAGACTTCCAATATTCAGAAAATGGTTTTATTTACAGCTTGTTCCATAGTCCATTTGTCGGATTACAGAACTTCTTATTCTTCTTTAAATCAGCCGATTTCTGGATTGTGTTACGTAACACTGTAGGATATAACTTGACATTCCTTTTACTTAATTTCTTCTTTGCAATTTTCTTTGGGATTGTTATGAGTCAATTGCGTAACCGTAAGTTGCTTAAGTGCTATCAAACAGCGATGCTCTTTCCATATTTCTTATCTTGGGCTATCTTAGCATACTTCATTTATGCTTTCTTAAGTCCAGATAAAGGGATTTTAAATCATATTATTCAAGCATTTGGCGGCAAACCAATCGACTTTTATAATACGCCAGCAGTTTGGCCATTTATTTTAGTCTTCTTGGGTGTTTGGAAAGGTATTGGATACAACAGTATCTTGTATTTTGCAACCGCTATGGGTATTGATCCAACCTACTATGAAGCTGCGATGATTGATGGGGCTAACAAGTGGCAACAAATTAAAAACGTTACTTTGCCACACATCTTGCCTGTTGCAACTTTGATGTTAATCTTAAATATCGGTGGGATTTTCAGAAGTGACTTTGGGCTATTTTACTTGATTCCACGAAGTTCTGGGACATTGATTAATGTTACACAAACTTTTGATACCTACATCTACCGTGCCTTGACATCTACTAACGATATTGGGATGTCAACTGCCGCAGGGTTGTTGCAATCAATCGTTGGTTTATTATTGATTTTGGTTTCTAATGCAGTCGTACGTAAGTTGCAACCAGAATCAGCATTATTCTAGGAGGTGGAAAAATTGCGTAAGAAAAAACACATTTCAGCGGTCGATATTCGTAGTTTTAGTGCGGGACCTAACTTTTGCTTTAACGTGCTTTTAGCAATTTTTGCCTTAAGTTGTATCGTACCGTTTTTCTTCATCATTATTTTGTCGTTAACAAATGAAACCGATATTACTAAGTATGGTTATCAATTCTGGCCAAAACATTGGACGCTTGCAAGTTATCAATACTTGTCTTCTATGGGGACACAAGTTTTGCGTAGTTTAGGCGTGACAGTCTTTGTAACCGTTGTTGGAACGATTATGAACAGTTTGTTTAGTTCGACATATGCTTATGCGATTTCACGACGTGACTTTGCTTATGCGCGTTTCTTTACGATTTTTGCTTTGATTTCAATGCTTTTTGCACCAGGTATGGTACCTACTTACTTGGTTGTAACTCAAATGCTTGGTTTGCGCGATAATGTATGGGCTTTGATTTTACCAATGTGTTTTGGGGTTTATAACGTGTTGATCATGCGGACATACTTTAAGACTTCGATTCCAGAATCGATTCTAGAATCCGCACGAATTGATGGTGCAACAGAACTTAAGATCTTTAGAAGTATCGTTGTTCCTTTGGCAATTCCAGGGATTGCTACAATTAGTTTGTTTACTTGTTTGGGCTATTGGAACGACTGGTTTAACGCTATGTTGTATACAACCAACGAAAATGTTATGCCATTACAATATTTGTTGGTTCGGATTCAAAACAATATCCAAATGCTTACACAACAAATGCAACAAGGTGGTTCAACTATCGCTGCTGGTCAACAAGTACCAACTGAAGGTATGCGGTTTGCGATCGTTGTGGTTGCAACCTTACCAATCGCTTTAACCTATCCATTCTTCCAAAAGTACTTCGTCAAAGGTATGACTATTGGTGGGGTTAAAGGTTAGTTATTTTAATTTACGGTAATAATTTTTAATTATTTCAAATTATATTTTTTATGGAGGGACTTCTCATATGAAAAAATGGGGAAAAGTTCTTACTTTTGCAACAGTTGCTATGAGTGCTTTAACTTTAGCAGCCTGCGGAAGCAAGGGGAGCAGTTCGAGTGACTCGGACAAAACAGTTGTTTCGATGTATATGCCAGGTGATAAGCCAAAGAACTATTCGGCTATGATTAAAGCAGCCAATAAAGAAATCCAAAAAACTTATCCTAAGATTGAATTGGATATGAAATTTATCGGCTGGGGTGAATATGCACAAAAATTCTCAGTTATGGTGACATCTGGTGATGACTATGATTTGGCATTCTCACAAGATTACACAACTAACGCACAAAAAGGCGCTTATGCTGATATGACTGATATGTTAAAGACAACAGCTAAGAAAGCCTATGAAAAAGTTGATCCAGCTTACTGGAAAGGTTTAACCGTTAACGGCAAGATTTATGGTTTCCCAATTAACGCTAACGTTTATGCCCAAAATACAATCGCATTCAACAATACATTCTTGAAGAAATATAACTTAGATCCAAGCAACGTTAAGTCCTATGATGACTTAGAACCATTATTGGCAGCTTTCCATAAAGAAAACCCTAGCGTGGCAGCATTTGCTATTGGTCAAGGCTTCAAAGCTAGCCCACGTGCAATGGAATTCCCATTAGGAAACAGCTTACCATTTGTTGTTGATTCTGATGGTAAAGATACAAAAGTTAAAAATGTTTATGATACACCAGAAATGCAACATATTTTAGAAACCTTGCATAGCTACTACTTGAAAGGCTACATTCCTCAAGATGCTGCAACTTCAAGTACACAATACAACTTGCAAGATAACACTTGGTTCACTCGTCAAGAAACAGTTGGACCATACGATTATGGCAACACAGCATTGAACAACTCTGCTGGTCAAAAAGATAAGATTGTGACAGAACCAATCACAGATGCATACAAGAGTGAAGCTCAAGCTCAAGTTGCTATCTGGACAATTTCTAAGACTTCTAAACACAAGAAAGAAGCTATGCAAGTTTTGAACTTGTTAAACACAGATCCTAAGTTGTTAAACAACATCGTTTGGGGCTTACAAGGGCAACAATGGAACTTTACAGATAAAGCAGCTGGTAAGATTAAGACAACTAACAAGTATAAAGCAGGCTACTTTATCGGTGCTTGGATGATGGGTAACAACGATATCTTATACACACAAGATACAATTACACCACAACAAATCCAAGAACGTAAAGATAACATTGCAAATGCTAAAGAATCTGCAGCTTTAGGCTTTGTGCCTGATACTTCAAAAGTTAAGACAGAAATTACTAACATTTCAAATGTTATGAGTAAATACTCTGATATCTTAAACACCGGTACCGCAGATCCAATTCCTACAATTGAAAAGATGGATAAAGAACTCAAAGGCGCTGGTTTCGACAAGGTACAAAAGACCTTACAAGAACAATACGATAAGTTCTTAGCTGACAAGAAATAATGAATGCGACAAAATCGCCTTGCAAAAATTGCTGGGCGATTTTTGTGTTATAATTTAGGCGATATATTAGAAAATATGATTATGTTTTAGAGAGGAAGAAAGACTATGTTAGCAAGCGTGATGCAAAATGTTTTTGTCAAAATCTATGTGATTTTGCGCCTTAACTTGATTTTTTGGTTGTTTACCTTGATAGGAGGGGTTGTTTTAGGAATAGGGCCTGCCTTACGGACCGTAACTGAACAATTTATGGATAACCGCTATGAATATCAAGCTTACCATTTTAAGGATGCTTGGCAAACTTACAAAAAATATTTCGTGGTGGCCAATCTTCACTTTTATTTGTTTGCAGTAGTCTTTTTTATCTTGATATATAACTTGTATTTAAGCCTACAAATCAGACAAGCGTGGATCTTATTTGTACAATTTATCTTAGTCTTTGCCTTGGTTTTAACCTTTGTTTCGGCAGCTTTTACACTAGATTTGCTTAGTCGTTACGATACGAATTTAAAATCGGCCTTAAAATTGGCGTTAGGTCATTTTTTTGCAGACTTTAAAGACTTATTAGTGTATTTAATTGGAATCGTCGTGTTGGTGGTTGTTACCAAATTATGGCCGGGCTTTATTTTGTTTATTACGATTGCAACTTTTATTGTTTGGACGGATTGGAGCTCACGTAAATGGCATCAAAAAATAGATCAAATGATAGATTAAAATTTAGTTTTCAACGCTTGATGATCTTATACATGGTGTTGTTAATTGTAGTCATGAGTAGTATTACGGCTATCTTGATGGCCAACAACGTTAAGCAATACTTTATCAATCGCAAACAAGCCGAGATTTTAGCACGTAACTGTGTCAGCGAAATGATCGAACGTTATCGGGCAACGACCAATGAATACGGGGAGTATTTATCGTCTGATGTCGATTTTTTAAGTAATCTAGAACAATACTTCCAATTGGATACACCAACTTATGCGCAATATACAATCGATCAAAGTATAAAGACCGGCAAGTACTTTAGTTGGGAACGTGAAACAACGAGTTATTTGATTAAACATCCAGAAATCGCACGCCTTGAATTGCGTTTGACCAATATGGATGCAACCTTTGTAGCGACACAAAAAAATCGCAGCGGCTATGTGATTAACAATCGCACTTTACCAACCAAAAACTCCTTTACTTGTGCCTTAATTAACCCGCAGACGCTAGGGGTAGTTGGTACAATTGAGTTGGAATTTAAAACGCAAGATTTATTGCGACAATTAGGACAGATTAATAGCCAAGCGCATATGCAAATCGTGGTGTTAAACGATGAAGGGCGCATGTTATTGCACTATGATGATCCGATGGTTACCAAAAAAGAGCGCCAAGAAGTAAAACGTGCAATCAGCGATGATAAGTTTAATCTTTTGAAGGGTTATTCCATTCAAACCGACTATTTGAGTGGTAATTATCAGATGTCAATTTTGTTTAGTAATTCAGGTAGCGAGCGTGTGTTGTTTGGACGCTTGGTTCCGATTGCTTTGCTTGGATTATTAGTGCTGATTTTCTTATTGGTGATGCTACAAGTGACTTTTAAGACTTATCAAAGGCAGCTGTTAGCAATCTTAGATACGATGAAAAAAGTTAGTCACGGTGATTTGAAAGCACGGATTAATCAAAGTGAAAAATATACAGACTTAAACGAGTTGGTTATAGGAATTAATTATATGTTAGATGAGATTGATCGATATGTGTATACGATTTATCAACTGCAAATTGAACAACAAGATGCACACATGAAGGCCTTGCGCTCACAAATCAATCCGCATTTTATGGCTAATACATTAGAATACATTCGAATGGCGGCGTTAGATGCGGGACAATATGAATTAGCCAAAGTAATCTATAGTTTTTCAGCGCTGTTGCAAAATAATATCGATCAAGCACAGGTGACAAGTTTTGGTTCTGAGTTAAAGTTTATCGATAAATATATTTACCTATATCAAACGCGTTATCCAGATCGCTTGGCGTACCAAATTAAAATAGATGATGATTTAAAAGGAATTGAATTGCCTAAGTTTACGCTCCAACCATTAGTGGAAAACTACTTTGTTCATGGCGTTGATTTTAGTCGAAGTGATAATGTGATTTCGATTAAAGCATACCGAAAAGATGAGTACGTCTACATTGAAATCATCAACAATGGACGACCTTTAACCCAAGAACAGCTAGCCACCCTTAACGTGCGGATGTTAGATAAGTTGAGTGGTGAAAAGCGCAAGTCGATAGGTTTGCAAAATGTTTATGCACGTGCGCAAAATTATTTTGGTCCAAGCTTTAACATGCGCTTGCAAGGTAATATTTATGGCGGAGTAACGGTTGTTTTACGCTTTAAACCTAAGGAGGATTGAACATGAAAGTAGTATTAGTCGATGATGAATACATGATTTTGCGCGGTTTACCTAAGTTGATTGCGCTGACAGACTTAGATTTAACAGTCGAAATGACCTTTCAAAATCCTCTCGAAGCCTTAGAGTATTTGCGTAAAAATCATGTGGATATCTTGATTTCTGATATGAATATGTTAGAGATGAAAGGACCTGAATTTTTGCAAAAGGTCAATCAAATTCAACCTGGAATTGCCTTGATTGTATTATCAGGTTATGCAGATTTCGAGTATGTCAAGGCAGGTATTCAACAAGGGGCAATCGATTATTTACGTAAACCAGTTGATCCAGATGAACTAAAAGAAACGCTTGAAGTTGCCATCAAAAAGGTAACAAAGCAACAACAAAATCAAACCAATGCTAATATGGCTAAAGGGGTACGTTTAAGAGAATTATTAACGCTTGAAAAAGCTTATCAAAAAGAAAATCTCTTAGCAAATTTAGGATTACAAACAACAGATAGCATGTATTTATTGGCTGTTTTGAATCCGATTCCAGTTGAGTTGTTGTTAGATCATCTCGAAAATATTCCAGAAGTTTGCGGTTGTTTTAAAGAAAAAAGAGACGTCTTGTTTTTATTTGTAGGCAAGCGCTCCCGTTTGAATCAATTTTTACATGAATTACCTGTCAAAGTTTCGCCACTGTATCGTCCAGTAATCGTTAGTAGCAAGATGGATGATCCAGCCTTGCTGTTTAGAGCTTATGGGGAAATCATGGCAGAAATTGGCCGCCAGTACTTTTTTGAATCGTCTCATGGCTTGACGATGCTTGAAGAAGGTAAGGTTACCCAAATCATGGCTGTAATTCCTAAATTCAGTAAGCTAAAAGAAGCAATTGCACAATTAAAAGATGTCGAAGATTTCAAGCAATGGCTTAATTTACAGTTAAATGATTTGAAAAAACAACATGTGACAGTTGCTTTGGTACGTCAGTATGCGCTACTTGTAGCCTTAGCCTTACGGGAAAGTAGTATTCGCTATAGCTTGACTGCGCCTGAAAATGTTGCGGTCATTAATTCTGCCAAGACGATCGGTGAAATTGAGGCGGTCTTGGCTAACGTCCAAATTGATGGAACAAGAGGAGTAGTCAAGCGGTATTCATTTAACATTACCCGCGTACTGGAGATAATTGAAAAAGATTATTCACAACCCTTGACTTTGATTGATATTGCAGACAAACTACATCTTAATTCGGTTTATTTAGGTGCATTATTTAAACAAGAAGTAGGGGCTAGTTTTGCCAAGTATTTAAATGAGTGGCGAATTGCTCAAGCGATTGAACTTTTACAAAAGACCGATGAAGACATCAATCAAATCGCAGTTCAGGTTGGCTATCAAAACTCAAGTTACTTTTTTAGGATATTTAAGCAACATACAAAAATGTCGCCTAAAGAATATCGTGCGATGACCAATACTGCAAGAAAGATGGGATGATGGAAATGCTGACAACTAAGATTAAAGAACTCTATCCACAGGCTTTAAAAAGTCAAGCTCCGTTGAGTAGTGAAGAGTTCTTGAATTTATATTTAGAAGAGCAATGGTTATGTATTCCTAAAAAAGATTTAACATTAAAAGAACAAGCACTTTTAAAACTTTGGCTAAAAGAGCAAAAACGTCAAGTTAAAGTAGAACCATGGCAAGCTTATCTTAGTGAGTTGAGTTCCCAAGTGCCACTTGATGAAGGTGAAGTTAGATTTATTCTCTATCAAGTTCAAGTCGGGGTGGATTTTAAGTTTACCGATTGGACTACTGCTTTTGCCGAGATGTTTACCGTTCCTGTTTTAGCCAATGTGATGTTAACGCCAAATAGTGGTGTCATCGTGGAAAAAAGGGCTAACTATAACTATAATGTTGCTGATTTTAAGGGAATCTGGGAGACTTTGGCCTTAGATTTTGATGCCAAAGGACAAATATATGTGGGTGAGTTTAATGATGTTGCTATACTTAAAAATGATTTGCGGCAAGTTTTCAATGAAGAACAACAAATTTTTAAGGCCAGCCAACGCGGTGGTGTCAGCACGCTAGCAACGACAGCCTTGCGTTATTTTGGAAAAGAAAGAGCACAAAAAAGTCTGGTTTTAAGACCCTTAAAACAACAAATTAGTGAACAAAAGAACTTACGTGAATTAATTGTTGCGTTGTATCAAGCACAAGGAAATATGACTTTAGCAGCTAAAAAACTTTATGTTCATCGCAATACGTTGCAATATCAAGTAGAAAAATTTGAAAAAAGTAGTGGTCTTAATTTAAAGAACATGGATGACCTAGTATTATGTTACCTAGTCGTGTTATGATAGGTAGCGGATGAGTAAGTATAATATGATTTAAGGAGAGTATTATTATGAGCGAACCAATGTTTTTAGAACCTGTTTTCCAAGAAAAAATTTGGGGAGGAGATCGTTTGCATAGCGAATTTGGCTATGATATTCCAAGCGATCACACCGGTGAATGCTGGGCAATTTCAGCCCACAAACACGGTCCAGCCAAAGTGCAAAATGGACCTTATGCAGGTATGACGTTAGATGAAGTCTGGGCTAAGCATCGTGAAGTCTTTGGCAATGCGAGTGGAGATGTTTTTCCATTGTTAACTAAGATTTTGGATGCGAAAGAAGATTTATCTGTCCAAGTTCATCCTGATGATGCTTATGCTATGGAACATGAACATGAATTAGGTAAAACGGAATGCTGGTATGTCATTAAAGCTGATGAAGGTAGCGAGATGATTTATGGGCATCATGCTAAGAGTAAAGAAGAATTGGCTGAAATGATTGCCAAAGGTAAATGGGATCAATTATTACGCCGTGTTCCAGTTAAAGCTGGTGATTTCTTATATGTTCCAAGTGGTACGATTCATGCTATTGGCAAAGGAATCATGGTTTTAGAAACGCAACAAAGTAGTGATACAACTTATCGAGTTTATGATTTTGATCGCGTTGATCAAACAACAGGTCAAAAACGTGAATTGCACATTCAACAATCCTTAGATTGCACCAATGTGCCACATGTTGATCCAAAACTTGATATTCAAAAGACTAAAGTTGATGATGCGACAGTTACAACTTATGTCAAGACAGATTTCTTTGAAGTGTATGAATGGGATGTCGCAGGTAAAGCTCATTTCACACGTGATGATGCTTTATATACTTTAGTTTCAGTTTTAGATGGTCAAGGAACCATCACGGTTGAAGATCAAGTTTACCCAATTCAAAAAGGTGTGCATTTCATCTTGCCATTTGCTGTAAAAGAATGGACACTTGACGGTGAGTTACAAATCATCGCATCGCAACCAGGTAAGAAAGCCTAAAATATTATACTAAAAAGACTAGTTAGTGAAGTGCCTTACAATTGTTAGACAAAGTCTAGCGATTGTGAGGTGCTTTTTTCGTATGACTAAATATACTTAAAAATTCAAATTAGATCTTATTCAAGAATACCTAGATACTGGCGGTTCTGTTGCAAAGTTTTAAATCTACTATCAAATAAGGTAGAATAATAGAAAAAGATAGCAGGAGGAATGACGATGAATCATTTTAAAGGAAAGCAATTTCAGCAGGATGTGATTATTGTAGCCATGGGCTACTATCTTCGTTATAACCTTAGCTATCGTGAAGTTCAAGAAATCTTATATGATCGTGGCATTAACGTTTCTCATACGACGATTTATCGTTGGGTGCAAGAATATGGCAAACTACTCTATCAAATTTGGAAAAAGAAAAATAAAAAATCCTTTTATTCATGGAAAATGGATGAAACGTACATCAAAATTAAAGGAAAATGGCATTATTTGTATCGAGCCATCGATGCAGATGGTTTAACCTTGGATATTTGGTTACGTAAAAAACGGGACACAAAAGCAGCCTATGCTTTTCTTAAGCGGTTAGTGAAGCAGTTTGATGAACCGAAGGTTGTAGTCACAGATAAAGCCCCCTCTATTACAAGTGCCTTTAAGAAACTAAAAGAATACGGCTTTTATCAAGGGACAGAACATCGTACCATTAAATACCTGAATAATTTGATTGAACAAGACCATCGTCCAGTAAAGAGACGCAATAAATTCTATCGAAGTTTACGCACTGCCTCTACCACGATTAAAGGCATGGAAGCCATTCGAGGATTATATAAGAAAACCCGAAAAGAAGGCACTCTCTTCGGGTTTTCGGTCTGTACTGAAATCAAGGTATTATTGGGAATCCCAGCTTAAATCATAGATACCGTAAGGGATTTTATTCTTTATTTAAAACTTTGCAACAGAACCTCAGCAAGAATAAAATTTTTATTGTCTTTCGGTTTTCTAGTGTAACGGACAAAACCACTCAAAATAAAAAAGATACAAGAGAGGTCTCTCGTATCTTTTATTCAGCAATCGCGCCCTTTAATGGAACAAAAAGATTTGAATTCCTGTTATAAAAAAAGGATCAATTTTGAACTCTCTCCCAAAGTTGATCCCTTAACGATTTAGAAATCCCTTTGAGAATGTTTATATACATTCAAGGTAACCAGCCAACTAATGACAATGATTCCTGAAAAAAGTAATAACAAATTACTATACAGATAAGTTGACTGATCAACTTCCATAGGTAACAACCTTTGATCAAGTAAGGGTATGGATAATAAACCACCTACAATTGCAATACCTGTTCCCTCTGATAAAAAGCTGGTAAAGTTAAGCAAACTCATTCCAGCACCAGCTTCCTGCTGTTTCAAGCTACTTGAAACAATTGTTGATATAACTGTTTTGGTGAACGAAAGCCCACCTAAAACAAATACGATTATAATTGTCATGAACCATGATGTTGTTTCTAAAAGAAAGGAAGCAGTTAAAAAGCTAACAGAAATAAATGTAACTCCGATGTTTAACACGTATAAAGGACCTCTTCTATCAACAAGTATCCCACCAATGTAGCCGAAAATAATGACACTCATTGTTCCAGGGAAAATAATTACACTTCCGATTTCGGCAGTACTTAGCTGGTAAACATCTTTCATCATATAAGGAACCATAGAGACAAACCCTGCTACTGTTCCAAATATAATTCCCCCACAAAGAACTCCAATCATAAAAGGTATATTTTTCCCTAATCCGGGATCAACAAAAGGATCTGTTACTTTCCTGATATGTTTTACAAATATCAGGAATGACAGCACGCTAACGATAAGAAAAGAAATGCTATATGATGTTGTAAACAACATAAAAAATACAATGCCTACAGACATTAGTATAATTCCTTTGATATCAAAATGACCTTTTATCCTTACTTCTTTCTTTAATAATTTCATAAGAAACGGAACAGTGATAATTGTTATCATAGGAATGAGTAGAAGATAGGACCAATGAATATAATGGGCTATCATTCCACCAATCGCTGGACCGACTCCTTCTCCCATGGCTACTATCGATCCAATAAGACCAAATGCTTTACCCCTATTTTCCTTTGGAATATAGCGCGCAACTACAACCATTACGAGTGCTGGAAATGCAGCTGCACCAGCCCCTTGAATAAAACGAGCCATAATAAGTAAGGAAAAGAAAGAATGGCCAACAAACCCAATTAACGCCCCGAAACAATTTATTATAATTCCAAATAGGAGTAACCTTTTGATGCCTAATTGATCAGATAGCTTTCCATATACAGCTGTTCCAATGGAAAAGGTTAACATAAAGGCTGTGTTCACCCAGTTTGTACTCGCAGGTGGTTTATTAAAATCATTTGCAATATCAGGTAATGAGACGTTCAAAACCATTTCATTTAATACGCTAAAAAAAGATAAAATGCAAAGCCAAATTAAAATTTGGTTGTGTCGTAAATTCGATTGTGAATAGGATGTATTCACATTTCACCCTCCAATAATGAGGGCAGACGTAGTTTATAGGGTTAATGATACGCTTCCCTCTTTTAATTGAACCCTGTTACATTAATTACACTTCATAATTAATTCCTCCTAAACTTGATTAAAACATTTTACCACATATAAACTAAGTTTTAAATGGTTCTGTTGCAAAGTTTTAAATCTACTATCAAATAAGGTAGAATAATAGAAAAAGATAGCAGGAGGAATGACGATGAATCATTTTAAAGGAAAGCAATTTCAGCAGGATGTGATTATTGTAGCCGTGGGCTACTATCTTCGTTATAACCTTAGCTATCGTGAAGTTCAAGAAATCTTATATGATCGTGGCATTAACGTTTCTCATACGACGATTTATCGTTGGGTGCAAGAATATGGCAAACTACTCTATCAAATTTGGAAAAAGAAAAATAAAAAATCCTTTTATTCATGGAAAATGGATGAAACGTACATCAAAATTAAAGGAAAATGGCATTATTTGTATCGAGCCATCGATGCAGATGGTTTAACCTTGGATATTTGGTTACGTAAAAAACGGGACACAAAAGCAGCCTATGCTTTTCTTAAGCGGTTAGTGAAGCAGTTTGATGAACCGAAGGTTGTAGTCACAGATAAAGCCCCCTCTATTACAAGTGCCTTTAAGAAACTAAAAGAATACGGCTTTTATCAAGGGACAGAACATCGTACCATTAAATACCTGAATAATTTGATTGAACAAGACCATCGTCCAGTAAAGAGACGCAATAAATTCTATCGAAGTTTACGCACTGCCTCTACCACGATTAAAGGCATGGAAGCCATTCGAGGATTATATAAGAAAACCCGAAAAGAAGGCACTCTCTTCGGGTTTTCGGTCTGTACTGAAATCAAGGTATTATTGGGAATCCCAGCTTAAATCATAGATACCGTAAGGGATTTTATTCTTTATTTAAAACTTTGCAACAGAACCATACTGGCTGTTCACAACGATGTCTAGAAAATAAATATTCTTTACCAAAGGATACCTTAAAAAAATGGTGGACTGTATACAATTTAAAAGGACCCGAAGGGTTGAAATTACGACATTTCAAACGTAAATTTACTGTTGATTTTAAACTTCGTGTGATAAACTACTACCTAAATAATGATGTTTCAATGTCCAAAGTGGCGGCTCCCCATAATCTTTTGTGTTCACAGATATCTATCTGGTTGAAGTTGTTTATGGAAGGTGGATCTGAGGCCTTGAAATCCAAGAAGAAAGGTAGGCCAAGTAAGATGTCAAAAATGACAAAGAAGGATGCACGTAAAATTTTAAAAAAGGAAAGTAATGAAATTGCGGCACTAAAGAGTGAATTACGTCAAACCAAAATGGAGCGTGATATCTTAAAAAAATCGTTGATCCTGTTCGGACCCTCAAAGCTAAGGAGAAAACAATAATTGTGGATCAGATCAGGGTTGAACAACAAAACTTGCCAAAAAAGGAGCGATATGGGATTGGTGAGCTTCTAAAAATGATTGACTTGAAGCGACCAACTTATTACGACGAACGCAAACGTATCATCAATAAAAATGATAAGTATGCTGATGTTAAGGTGGTAATCAAGGAAATAGCGGAAAAAGGTAAATGGAGAGGTTCTTACACATACGGCTATCGCCGTATAATGCCACTTCTTGAGAAAGCTGGATATCACATGGCTGAAGCTGCTTTACGTCGCTTAATGAACGAATTAGGTGTACAACCAGCTATGTATAATCGCCGTAAAAATAATCACTATTCTTCTTATAAAGGTACAGTTGGTAAGGATAACTTGTTAAACCAAACATTTGATGCTACATCCCCTTTTACTGTTCTCCATACGGATGTTTCACAAGTACGTTTGGGTGATTCGACCTGGGCTTACATGTCAGTCATTTTAGATCAAGCTACCAAAGAAGTTTTAGCCGCTTCTGTTAGCCAAAGCTCAAATAAACTGTTGATTATGGATACATTAAGTCAGCTTGAGGATAACCTCCCCAATAACTTTAATCCAATTATCCATTCTAATCAAGGATGGCACTACCAATTAGACTATTATCGTGAAAAGATTGATTCATTAGGTTTAATTCAAAGTATGTCCCGCAAGGGAAACTGCCTAGATAACGCTCCAATGGAAAGTTTTTTCCATCTTTTTAAAGTTGAATCACAGCCTGAAATAAAGAAGTGTAAGAATATTTCTCAGTTCACACAGTTCTTTAACAAGTATGTCAATTGGTACAATAATGACCGAATTTCCAATAAAACAAAAAACATGAGTCCGGTTGATTACCGAACCCATGTCTTAGTTGCTTAAAAATATTTTATTTTTGTCTAACTTTTTTGTTACACTTCAAAACGACTGGCTTTTTGCTAAGCCACTTACCGGGCTTGAACCGGTGACCCCCACCTTACCATGGTGGTGCTCTACCTGCTGAGCTAAAGTGGCAAACTGTTACCTGAACATTATATAATGTAATTTAGTTGAATGCAAGTAATATTTTATATGAAAAAATAGGAAAACAGAAAAGAACAATGTATTAAGCATATAGTACCTTTGAAATTATAAAAAATAAAATGCTGTAGTGTCTTCGAAAAGTTTAACGCTATAGCATTCTTTTTTATTTATATCAATGTTATATATTTTTTCTTTCCACCAGCGCCAAATTGCCGCTAGAATTGGTATAAAAGCAAACAAATACATTATTTTTATGCCATTTATTTTATAGAATATATATAGCAAAAAGACAGATATTAATGATGAACTAAAAATTTCAAATAAGCATCTTTTTTTGGACGCTTTAACATTATTACTAAAGTTTTTTAATGTAATAATCAAACCAAGCAAACAAATTTAAAATTAGTAATGTAATAATTCCATAAAATATATTAGATGCAAAATATCCTAATAAGGATACAACTATGCTCAATATTATATTGATTAAGTTTATTTTAAATGTTTTTTTGTTCATAATTGTTACGCCCTAACCGGATCAAACCAACTGAAGTTTTTAGGTCCATAAAACCAGCATCCTTTCTTTCAAAATAAATAAAACTTATATCTATTTTGTATTAGATAACGTTTTTATTTTTTTAAAAAGCTTCTGCATTTTAGTAAAAGTTATAATATAATATAAATGAAAGAGTGGTGATTTTATGAAAATTTCAAAATTAACAAAAAAAGAAGAGGAAATTATGTCAATTCTTTGGGATAGTGATAAGCCAATGTCAGCAAATGACATTATGAATGCCTCAAACGGGATTTGTTTGAATACTGTTCAGCAAACTTTACATAAATTACTAAAAATAAACTACATTCACATATCAAATATAGAATTGAACAAAAAATCATTGACTAGATTATTTCGGCCATCTATAGATGAAGCAGATTATTTCTCCTTTTTTATTAATAAGTCTGCATTTGCAAAACTTGCAAGTAACTTTATTAAACAATCAGACAATGAAGAAACGCTTAAAGAATTAAGCAATCTGATTGCAAAGAAAAGAGCTGAATTAAAGGGATAATTTTATGGATAGTACAATTTCTTCTTTCATTATAACAACTTTATATTTTACAGGGCTCATTACGTTATTTTGCCTACTGTTAGTACATACTTTTCTTGAAGTAAGAAAGCATGAAAAAATTTCATTGATTTTAGTATCTGTAGGATTTTAAGGTATTAGATAAATTTACGATACTATAATAAAATAAGATTAGTAATCTTAAAAGGGAGAAAGAGCTTATGAATTTATGGGATCGCTTTTTAAGCAATGTCCGCTTGCGCCGCATGGCAGTTTTATTGTTTTTAGTGGCTATTTTGTATTTGGCCCGCAGCATGATGAGTATTATTTTATTGACGTTTATCTTTACTTTTTTGATTGTCCGCTTGATTAAAGCGGTCCAACGCTACATCAAGATTTCGCCTAAACTCATTGTCGTTGCCTTGTATGTCTTGATTATTGCGTTGATTTATCTGGCAATCACGGTTTATGTGCCAACCTTGCTAGAACAATCAGAAGCAATGGTCAAATCGGTCTTGCATTTTTATCAGCATCCGCCTAAAGGTACCGGCGAACTTGTTCAATATATCAACGATTATATCGGTAAATCAGATATCGTCAAACAACTTAAAAATGGTGTGGGGATCGTTCTTAATTACATTACAAGCTTAGGTAGCATGGGCTTTACGTTAATCATGTCGTTATTGTTGAGTTTCTTTTTTACGGTCGAAAAAGACGAGATGGCTCAGTTTTCTAAGAGCTTTTTAACAGGCCCTTACGCGTGGCTTTTTAAAGACATTTATTATTTTGCCAAAATTTTTGTCAATACCTTTGGGGTTGTGTTAGAAGCGCAGTTCATGATTGCGATTGTCAACACAATTTTGACGACTCTTTGCTTAGCCGTGATGCAAATGCCGCAGTTAATTAGTTTAGCCGTGATGATCTTTATTTTGAGTCTAGTACCGGTTGCTGGGGTGATCATCTCGGCGATTCCGATGTCATTTATCGCATATAGCGATGGGGGTATTCGGCTTGTGATTTATGTCTTGATAATGTTACTAGTGGTTCATGCGCTTGAGTCATATGTTCTTAATCCTAAATTCATGTCGAGTAGAACCGAATTACCAATCTTTTATACCTTCGTGGTCTTGTTGGTAGCCGAGCATTTATTTGGGGTGTGGGGCTTGATTGTTGGGATACCGATCTTTACTTTTGCGTTAGATGTTTTAGGGGTTAAACCCGTTTGCGCTAAGAAAAAAAAGACCCGCTTTAGAAAGAAGGATGCAAGCGATGAATAAAGAAGAATTTCTTAAGGAATATGCCGTTAAACGGCAAAATACCGCAGCTGTCAAATGGGATGGTTTAGCGGCTAAATTCGGTCGGGCTGACTTAATGCCTTTGTGGGTGGCCGATACCGAATTTAAGATTCCCAAAAAAGCTCAAGAAGCCTTGGTTACACGGGTTTTACATGGGGCTTTTGGATACTCATTGACACCTGAAGAATACTATAATGCTTATTTTAACTGGCAAAAACAACGCTATGGTATCGAAATGCAGCGTGATTGGTTGCGTTTTGGCACGGGCGTGGTGCAATCATTGAGCACTTGTGTTCAGTTTATGACACAACCAGGCGATGCTATCATGGTTTTACAACCAGTTTATTATCCATTTATGAATGTAATAGAAAATAATGAGCGTAAATTAGTCGTCTCTGAGCTTAAAAATACTAATGGATATTATGAAATGGATTTTGCAGACATCAAAGCTAAAATACAAACCAATGCTGTTAAAGTACTTATTTTATGTAGCCCACATAATCCAGTTGGTAGGGTTTGGAGTGAAGAAGAACTTACAACCTTGCTTGAAATATGTTGTGAAGAGCATGTTTTAGTAATTGCAGATGAGATTCATCATGATTTAATCATCGATGCTAAAAAACAATTTGTCTCAGTACTTGAAGTTAAAAACGGGTTATACCGTGATAACCTTGTGATGGTGGATGCTCCATCTAAAACTTTTAACATGGCAGGGTTGATTTTTAGTCATGTTACAATTCCTAATCCGCAATTACGCGCGCGATATGATGAATTACAGCAAAGATTAGCTGCTCCAGGCGGACATATTTTAGGCAAAATTGCCGCACAGGCTGCTTATGAAGATGGAAGTGAATGGTTAGCGTGCATGAATGGCGTGATTGCCGATAATTTTGCTTACCTAAAAGAAAAACTGACAGAATTTTCAACAAAGATTGTGGTTTCAAACCTAGAAGGTACTTACTTAGCGTGGATTGATTTGAACCAATTGGTAGCTGATGATAGTTTAGAAAGTTTTATTATCAACGATGCTAAGTTGGCCGTTGATTTTGGAGATTGGTTTGGAGCTGGTGGGAGCGGACATATTCGCATTAACTTAGCTACGACACCAGATAATATCAAGAAAGCTGTTACATCCTTGTTAAATGCCTTGCAAGCAAAACAAAGCTAATTTTCTGTCGCAAAGACTAGGAATTTTTTGCTTTTCAGTGTAAAATAGGGCATGTAATCTAAAATAAAGAAAGAGGTTAGGAATACTATGCCAAAATTAGTATTTATCCGTCACGGCCAAAGTGAATGGAACTTAGAGAATCTTTTCACAGGTTGGGTAGACGTTAATTTAAGTGAACAAGGTGAACAAGAAGCTAAGGCAGCTGGTCGTAAATTAAAAGAAGCTGGTATCGAATTTGATCAAGCTTATACATCTGTTTTAACTCGTGCGATCAAGACTTTACACTTCGCATTAGAAGAATCTGGCCAATTATGGGTACCAGAAATGAAGTCATGGCGTTTAAACGAACGTCACTATGGTGCATTACAAGGCAAAAACAAAGCAGCAGCAGCTGAAAAATATGGTGACGAACAAGTTCACATTTGGCGTCGTTCTTATGACGTATTACCTCCACTTTTGAGTGCAGATGATGAAGGTTCTGCAGCAAATGATCGTCGTTATGCTGACTTAGATCCACATGCAATCCCAGGTGGCGAAAACTTAAAAGTTACTTTGGAACGTGTAATTCCTTTCTGGGAAGATCACATTGCACCAGACTTGTTAGCTGGTAAGAACGTTATCGTGGCAGCTCATGGTAACTCTTTACGTGCTTTGACAAAATACATCGAACAAATCTCTGATGAAGATATCATGGATGTTGAAATGGCAACAGGTCAACCAGTTGTTTACACATTAGATGAAAAATTAAACATCGTTGGTAAAGAAAAACTTTAATTAGTATTCTTTACTAAGAAAAGCGAGCCCCATAAAAGAGGCTCGCTTTTTTGTAACTAATTCTTTTTTTCTTTATCTATAATATATAAATATGAGGATATGAAACTGATGCTGATAGCTAGCGTTGTCCACCATTTAAATTCAATCTTAAAAAGTACAAACAAGATAAAACTAAAGACAAGAGATAATAAAGCATAAATAATTATTAGATACCTTTTTTTCATAGTAATCCCCAATTTTCTAATAACAAACAAATTACCGTTATTATATGGAGAGCGCTTTTAGTTGTCAAGATCTAGTGGAATGATAAGTAACAAATTTATATTTTAGATGAATTATGAACATTAATAAGTTGATTAACGCTTTTTTAGTGAAGTTTACGTTAAATAATGTTTAAATTTTGCAATTATGTTTTAAAATGTGCGTCTTTTTGATAGAATTAAACTTAAGTAATGAATGACCAAAGGAGTGTTTTAGATGACACAAACAGAATTTGAACCAAGTCCCGTTAAGGCTTATATCGCATGTAGCTGGTTTAACGAAAAACAAGTTGCACATATGAAGGCAGGCTTAGCTGCGATTGAACAAAATCCATCTATTTCTCGGAAATTTTCGCACTGGCCTTTAGACTATTCATACAAAGGCTTAAGCGTCGAAGAACATCCTGAATTATTAGAAGATGTTGAATGGCAAAGTCGGACTTATGTATCAGATATCGAAGGAATGATGGGAGCAGATCTAGGGATCATGTTGTATACCCCAGAATGTTTTGATGATGGGGTAGCCTTTGAATGTGGTTTCTTGCGGGGCAACAACAAGCAAGCTGTTTTAGTTGTGCCCGATGATAACGAAGCTCCAATCAACTTGATGGTGGCCTTAGGGGTGACACGCGTTATCAAACTTTCCGAATTAGCAACCTATGATTTTAGACATGTTGTTAGCTCGACTTATCAAGGTAAAGTTATTTAAATTTTAAGGAGGTCAGCAGATGTACAATTTAAGTAAAGAAAAAGAAGACTTAAGTCATTTCTTGTTGCAACAATATGGGTTGTTACAAAAACAACAAGAATGTTACGAGCAACTATTAGGTATATCTAGACCTGCTAGTTTTTTTGTTGATGCCTTAGGTGAACACGCGGGAGCATACACTTCTTTGACGATCTTAAAAAAGGTGCAAGCTAATGTAAAAAAAGATCAAGCAGAGTTTAATTTAACTGAAGAAGACACAGATTTTATCGAACAATTACATGATGTGTTAGTCGATTTTGTGGTTGATGATGTTTTAATGGATTTAGAAGAAACAGAAATCGATTTTAACCAAGAAGACTTTGCGCGCTTTTTAGATCGCGGGTTTGAACGAGGCTTAGAATGTTTTCTTAGACCAGCTAAATAAGTTAGGCATCGTTTTTGTGTGAGCAAGCTAGAAGTGTTACACTTAAGATAGTTAGCACGTGCGAATTAAGGGAGGCTTTAAGATGACAGAACAAACATTTACAAAAGAACAATTGGCAACTTATAACGGTGAAGGTAAACCAGCATATATCGCAGTTGATGGTGTGATATATGATGTGACCAATGCTAAAGGGTGGCAAAAATTGGTTCACCATGGTAATAAGGTTGGTAATGACGTGACAGCGGGATTGGCAAAATCACCGCATGGGCCTCGTGTTTTAGCTAAATTACCGGTAGTCGGCAAATTAGTTGATTAATTAAAAAAGGAGTTTTCATTATTGCGATGAAAACTCCTTTTTATTTACAATAAATGGTGTTTTTTCAAAAAGGCGATTAAGCCACCGATAAAGAGTAGATTCAATAAGATAATTAAGGCCCAAGCCCAATCGTTATTGGCGGCTGGTAATAAGACGTTCATGCCATAAAAGCCGGTGATGATGGTAGGAATAGTCAAAACAAGTGACCAAACTGTCAAAAATTTCATCGTATCGTTGAGGGTGTTGTTTAGAATCGTGTTTGAGGTCGCCGAGATGCGTGCGGTCACGTCACTTGAAATTTGCGCCATGCGTTGGGCTTGGCGAGCATCAAATAAAATGTCTTTTAACAAGATACGATTGCTGTGATTTAGCTTTTGACCGATAGTCATGTATTTGAGATTTTCTAGCATTAACAAGTTCGTTTGCGTTGCGCTTGTGATGTAGATTAGGCTTTTTTCGATTTCTGCTAAAAAACGTAATTTATCATTGGTAATCGCGACGTTTAAGGAAGTATCTAACTGGTTTTTAACATCATTGATTTTTAAAATGGTCTCTGTAAAGCTAGTCGTTGCATAATAAAGTGTTAGTAACATGAATTCTGCCATCCCGTCTAGTTTTTCTAGGTGTTCATCATTTTTGACAAGCTCGATAATGTATTGTGTTCCAG
Source organism: Ligilactobacillus sp. Marseille-Q7487 (assembly GCF_949152225.1). Taxonomy (NCBI): domain Bacteria; kingdom Bacillati; phylum Bacillota; class Bacilli; order Lactobacillales; family Lactobacillaceae; genus Ligilactobacillus; species Ligilactobacillus sp. Marseille-Q7487. Next base: position 1,651,404 of record NZ_CASCJC010000001.1, on the reverse strand, counting down.
GTGAATGAAAAGTAAAAAATGTATCGTCTTTTAAAACAAAAGTAATCGGGCTAGTGATGTAACGCGCTTGTTTTTTGTCTAAGATTTCAGGAGTTGAGTAAACCAACATTGCCGCATCTTCACGTAAATCATAACGTGGATGCTCGTGTTGATCGTTGACATAATCTAGCATTTTAGGTGTGAACCCATGTTTGGTTAATAAAATTTCGCGTTCAGCTGCTGATGTCGACACAATGTCATACCAAATAAAAGTAGTCTGTGCCGTGCGGATGGTACTTTTAGTAATCATATGAAAACCTCCTTAGATTACTTTGATTCAATTGTAGCACAATCTTGCTGTAAGCGATATTTTTTCATTTTTAGTGAAAATAAAGCTGATTTTTCTGAAAAGTATTATATAATTTAAATATTAATGTTAAGGAGTGGCAAAATGGCAAATATTTTATTAATGAATGCCGGCAGTTCGTCGGTTAAATGGAAACTTTTTGATGCAGATACCGAAGCGGTTGTGGCTAAAGGATTGGTTGAAAGAATGCTGATGCCTGGTGCGCTGTTTGAGATTAGCTATGGTGTGCAAAATTATCAAACGAGTATTGATAATTTAGATTATGAAACAGCAGCACGTTTGATTATCGAAAAATTAGTTGAATTAAAAATCACGACGTTAGAGCAGATTGTTTGTGTCGGGCATCGAGTTGTTGCAGGAGGAGAAGAATTCCACGAAGCAACGTTGATTACTAAAGAAAGTCTAGCTAAAATTAAGGCTTTAAGCGATCACGCACCATTGCATAATCCAATGGAGGCTAAATATATTGAGTTAATGCAACAAGTTTTGCCAGATGTTGCCCAATATGCGGTTTTTGATAGTAGCTTTTTTACGCAAATGCCAGAAACAAATGCGATTTTTAGTTTGCCATATGATTTAACACAAAAGTATCATATTAGACGCTATGGTGAACATGGAATCAGTCATGATTACATTTCTAAACAAGCTGCGGCTTATCTAAAGCGACCACTAGAAGAATTGAAGATGATTACTTTGCATCTAGGAAGTGGCTCTTCGTTAGCAGCACTTAAAGACGGTAAGGCTTATGATACTTCGATGGGCTTTACTCCTTTAACTGGAGTGACGATGGGGACGCGCAGTGGAGATTGTGATCCGTCTATAATCCCATTTTTGATGGATAAATTAGCACTTAATGTAAATGAAGTTTTAGATTTATTAAACACAAAAGCAGGTTTATTAGGGATATCGGGTGTTTCGCCTGACATGCGTGATTTGCTACAACAAAAAGATAATCCACGTTGTCAGTTAGCGCTAGACATTTTCGTTAATCGAATTGTTAAATACGTCGGAAGTTATTTTGTTGAGTTAGGTGGAACCGATGTTTTAGTCTTTGCTGGAGGAATTGGCGAAAATAATCCGGCATTACGTGCGCAAATTTGCCATCAATTGGCTTGTTTAGGCGTTCAAATCGACGAACAAAAAAATGCCACCGTTAAAGTAGGTGAAATTTCATCTAAAGATGCTCGTATCAAAGTCTTGGTAATTCCAACTAATGAAGAGTTAGCAATGATTCAAGCGATTAAAGAAAAATTAGCCTAAGAAAGGCCGCCCACGCTTTGGTTGAAGTGGGCGGTTTTTTACTGAACAAATGTTTGTCAAAAACTAGCACTTGCCGGCTAGATACCGTAAAATAAAAGACAGAGAGATTTTGGAAAAAAGGGTGGTTAAGATGCGCTTTATTCATACGGCAGACTGGCATGTTGGCAAAAAATTACATGGTTTTGATCTGCTAGAAGATCAACTTTATATTTTTCAACAATTAAAAAACATCAGTCTAGATAAAAAAGTAGATGCAATAGTGGTTGCAGGAGATATCTATGATCGCTCCTTGCCAAACGAGCAGTGTGTCCAAACGGTTAATCAACTTTTAGAAGAGTTAAACTTGCAAGCTAAACTACCTTTGTTTGTTATCAATGGCAACCATGATTCAGCGGTACGTTTAGATACAGGGAGTCAATGGTTTGATGCGACGGATTTTTATTTGCGCACCTCATTTGCTCAAGCTTTTGAGCCAGTTGTTTTTGCTGACGTGCAGTTTTTTATGTTGCCTTATTTTGAACCACAAGAAGCACGCAATTACTTTGAAGATCAAGAAATTGCTACTACAGCACAGGCGGTAAAACGAGCGGTTAAAGAGATGCAAAAGTTGTTTTTACCAGATAAAAAGCATGTTTTAATCGCACATTTTTTTGCGGCCGGTAGTACTAAAAGTGCATCCGAAACCTTATTAGAAGTCGGGGGACTTAGCCCAGTAGGAACGGATTGTTTAGAAATTTTTGATTATGTTGCCTTGGGACATTTGCATGATAAAAATGCTCTTAAACATCCTAACATCAAATACAGTGGTACGCCTTTGAAGTATTCTTTAGCAGAAGCTAACAGTCAAAAAGGTGTGTGGTTAGTCGATACGAAAGAACAAACCAGTGAATTTATTGCGTTAGAGCCTAAACATGATGTTAAAGTTCTTAAAGGAGCGTTTGCTGATTTAACAGAGCCAAGCTTTGTTGCGACTATCAATCGCGATGATTATATTGGTATCGAACTAACCGATACACAAATAATTGTTAATGCAATAGAGCGCTTGCGTAGTTGTTACCCTAAAATATTGAGTCTAAAGCGCGTTAATTGGAGCAATGATTTGTTAGGATTTACGCCTAAAGAAGAACTTAAACACCTAGAACCAATCGAATTATTGCAGGGCTTTTTTGAAGAGGTTAATCAAAACGCTATTAGTCAAAAACAATTACAATGGGCTAAACAAGCTTTGATAGATGTGCAAAAGGAGGTCTAGTGATGAAGCCACGTATGTTAAGACTGCAAAATTTTGGTCCTTATGTCGATCAAGAAATTGATTTTGAGCGCTTTACCCATCAAGCGTTGTTTTTGATTACCGGTAAGACCGGAAGTGGTAAGAGTACCTTGTTTGATGCAATGTGTTATGCCTTATACGGCCAAACTTCGGGCAATTTACGTAGTGCCGAACAAATGCGCTCAGAATTTGCTAAACCAACGCAACCAACTAGTGTTTATTTTACTTTTGAACATCAACAAAAACTATACGAAATCACTAGGATGCCTGCACAAGTTCTCCAATCTAAACGCCAAGATAAAACAGTCTCAAAAAGTAGCAGTGTTTGTTTGCGTTATCAAAAAGATGATGGAACACAAGTTGAATTGACAAAGACGCGTGAAGTTCAAGACTTTATCACAAATTTGTTGAAGTTAAAAGCCGAACAGTTTGTTCAAACGATTTTATTACCACAAGGAAAGTTTCAAACCTTTTTATTGGCCGATAGTAATAAAAAAGAAGAGGTTTTACGTGATCTTTTTGGGACTACCTTGTTTAATCTTTGGGGACAAAAGGTACAAGAGCGCGCCAAAAAAGAACAAGGCGATGTGCAAAAGTTAAATGAGCAAATTAACCAAATCAAACAACAAATCACGAATTTAGACAGTACTAAAACAAATGAAGAGTGGTTGCAAGATTTTACCGTTTATTTGGATGAGCTCAAACAAAAAGCCGCTGATTTACAAGTTAAAATGCAACAAAAAAATGACTTAGTCGAGCAGTTGGCTAAAGAATTACAAAAACAAGAAAGTTTGAGCGCTGAGTTTAAACGTTTAGATGAAGCAACCTTTAAACTAGAAAAATTAGAGGCTAAAAAAGCTCAGATGGATGCTTTATCTGATGAGGTCAATCAATTAGAATGGGTTCAAAAAAATTTGATAATCTTGAAAAAATGGCAAGATTCGCAGGCTAAAAGCTTGATGTTAGCAGATAAAGAAACTAATCTTACAAATGATTTGCAAGTAATTCAAAAAAAACAGCAACAAACGCAAAGCGATTTAGCTAAACTTGAGCAACAAGATGCTAAGATGAAAGATTTAGCACAAGAAATTCAGGAATTAACAACTAGTTTAGCTGTATTTGAACAATTAGAATTATTGCTAGAGCAGCTCGCAGCGCAAATGCAGGCTCAAACGAAAATAGCGCAAAAAGTAAAACTTGCTAATGAAAAGCAAGCAACGTTAAGTCAACAACAGCAAGATTTAAGCGAACGCTATGAAAAGTTAGAGAATCTAGAAGAATTAAAGCTTAAATTGCAAGCTAATGCAGCTAAACTAACTGAATTCGCTAATGATCAAAAACAGCTGCATAAATTAGCCGACAATAAGGATAAACTTTACCAAGAAGTTAGTACAGCACAAAAAACAATTGATGCTAAACAAAAAGAGGTTACCGCTTTAAATGCGCAATTAAAAAAAGAACAAAACGATGCGATTATGCACCAAATTACCCAGTTAGCGGCCAAACTAAAGCCAGGTACCCCATGTCCGTTGTGTGGCTCGATTCATCATCCTAATCTAGCTAGCTTAGATATGACAAAACAAGTTCTTAGTCAAGAACAACTTGATGCTTTGAGTCAAAAAGCAGAAAAACAAAGTTCGTTGTTAAATAATATGCTAGGTGTTCAACAGCAACGTACCACGCAACTGCACGCACTTCAAGAGGAGTTAACGCAGACTTTGACGGTTACTTTTGCTAAGTGGCAATTGGCGCAGACACCAAGCTTAACAACATTTGACAATTTCTATCAAGCCTTAGTTAAGCGCCAAGAAAAAGACGAAAAATATTTTGAAACACAAAGCGCTCAAAAAGAAGAAATGGCGCAAAAATTAAATTATTTAACAGACGAGCTAAAAAAAGCTGAGCAAGCCTTAAAGGAACAACAAGATAATTATCAACAAGTTACTGAGCAATGTAATATTTTACAAGCACGTAAACAAGAACAACAAAAACATGTTCCTAAACAATATGAAAATACTGCGCAATTGCGCACAGATTTAACGGCTAAACAACAAGTCTTACAAGACTACAAAGCAGAATTGACCAAAGTAAAAGAGCAAGAATATCAACAAGCAATCGAGCTTGGGAGACTTCAAGGGTTAAAAGTAGAACTTAGTCAACAGATTCAAGCAGAAAAACAAATTTTGCAACAAGCTAGACAGGATTTAGCGGCTCTTTTTGCTACCGATGCAAAAGTCAAAGATTATCAGCAAATGCAACTTTTAAGCACAAAACTTAATCAACTTAATGCTAAACGCCAACAGGTCAACGATTTTTATTTAAATTATCAGTTAGCCAAACAGATTATTGAGCAAGCAAACGAGTTGTTAGCAACTAAGCAACGACCAAACTTAGATCAAACTAAAGCGCAATTACAAGCGGCTAAATTAGCTCAAGAAGCTATCAATAAAGAAACGATGCTAGCACAGGCTAACTATCAAAATAATCAAAATGCTCAAGTTCAGATATTAAAGTTATTAAAAGAAAATGCCGCAAAACAAGAGTTAGCTATGCAATATATGCAATTAAGTGAAACCATGAGTGGTAAGAATCCTTTGAAGTTAAGCTTTGAACGTTATGTGCTACGGCAAAGATTCATTGAAGTCTTGCGCTTAGCAAATCAAAGGTTAAACCAACTTACCTATGGACGTTATGCGTTATGCTTAGATAATCAAAAGGGGCGTGCTCAATCAAGTACAGGATTGGAATTAGATATTTATGATGGTAATATCGGAACCATTCGTTCAGTCAAGACTTTATCGGGTGGTGAAAGCTTCATTGCGGCCCTTTGTTTAGCCTTGGCATTAGGTGAAGTCATTCAAAATGAAGCTGGTGGCGTGCAAATCGATGCTTTATTTATTGATGAAGGCTTCGGTTCGCTAGATAGCGATGCACTTGATGTTGCGTTGAATGTCTTGCAAACCATCGAAGGTAAAAACAAAATGATTGGTATTATTAGTCACGTGCAAGAATTGCGAGAAAGAATCCCGGCTAAATTGATTATTACGAATAAAAATGGTAAAAGCCAAGTTAGCTATCAAGAAATAAACTGATTTATGTTAAGAAAGGAAAACGTTCGTGCAATATAAAACTCATTTGGCAACGACTGTTGTGTTAGGCTTACCTATGATGGCTAGCGTTCAACAAGTTAGTCCGCTCAATTTATTTGCTTTGGGCTTAGGTGCATTGTTGCCAGATATTGACCATCCGCAGTCTTTTTTAGGTAAACGTAATAAAATCGTCAGCAAAGTAACCAATAAAACCTTAGGGCATCGTGGAGCGACACATTCGCTATTGGCGCTTGTGGTGGTTTTTGTGATTATGGCTTGGCTACAAGATAAATATTTGACCAATGCGGCTCAATACGTGGGTTTTTGGCTGATTTTAGGCTATTTAGCTCATTTGTTAGAAGATACTTTTTCTAAGGAAACAGTTCGTTGGTTATGGCCGTTAAAAAAACAAAAGCGCAATAAACGCAAGGGTAAACTACTCTACTATCGCACAGGTGGAATCGAAGAGATTTTGGTTTTAGGTTTGATTTTATGTTTGTTATTGCTTGAAATACATGCACTTGTCAGTGGAACTTTGGTTAACTTGTTTCCGCAAACGTGGATGATTCATCTTCAAGATGCTTTTTTGGCATTGCAACGTTGCATATGATTAAGATACTTTAATTGGACTTTTAGGCTGATTTGAGCGATAATATAGGCAAGAAAACACACATTTACAATTTTTATTAAGATATAAACTTTCAAAAGATAAAAGGGGGCGATGATATGTTGCGGGACCAAGAAGTTTTATTGGCAGCTGCAGATAGCTTAAAGAAAAATGGAATTAAAAATACACCACAAAGACAAGTTATTTTGGCTTATTTAATGACCGGGCGCAAGCATCCTTCAGTCGAAATGATTTATGAATATGTTTGCCAAAATGGTTTTAGCGTGAGTTTAGCGACTGTCTATAATACCTTGGAATTGTTATTAAAGCACAAATTAATCGTCGAAGTTGCACCAGATAATAGTGGACATATGCGCTATGATTATTTGGGAACACCACATTATCATGTTATTTGTGTTAATTGCGATAAGATTATTGATGTTGAAAATGGCGCTTACCGTGATTTAGAAAACGATGCTGCTCAAGTTACTGGATATCATGTCTATAATAGCAAATATGAAGTTTATGGCTTGTGCCCAGAGTGTCAGCAACATTATCAAGCTAAATAATACTTGCTTTTTTAAAATGAATAGCATAATATGATGGTAAGAATTGACGTTGAAGTAGCGCAGTAAAAGGACGATCACTGGCTTAGAGACTTGGTGGAAGCTGCAAACCAAGGCATATCGTTGCTTTGAATTACACTATGGAGTTATTAAACGGGTCATTCCGATAACGATGGCAGAGTTGACTCATTTTATGATGAGTAATCTGGGTGGTAACGCGGAAGATGTTATTTTCGTCCCTGATGCCTTGGAGCATTGGGGACTTTTTTTATTGCCTGTTTAGCGCGATTTGGCTTTGATTCAAACTAATTTAGGAGGTTTTTTGTAGATGCAAGACGTATTGGCAGAATTGAAATGGCGCGATGCCTTGAATCAAATCACAGACGAAGAAGGCTTGGCTAAGCTTTTGAGTGAAAAATCCGTGGGTTTATACTGTGGGGTTGATCCAACAGGAGATAGTCTTCATATTGGTCATTTGATTCCATTTATGATGTTGAAAAGATTTCAAATGGCAGGCCATCGTGCACACATTGTAATTGGAGGAGGAACGGGTTCGATTGGGGATCCTTCTGGTAAAAACTCTGAAAGAAAGTTACAATCAATGGAAACAATCCATCATAATGAACAATGCTTGACAGCACAGATGAAAGCTTTGTTTGGACAAGATAATATTACGATTGTTAATAATTATGATTGGTTATCTAAGATTGATTTGTTAGGTTTTTTGCGTGACTATGGTAAATTGTTTAATTTAAATACCATGTTGAATAAAGAAGTGGTTGCGAGTCGGTTGGAAGTTGGGATTTCTTATACAGAATTCACCTACCAAATTTTACAATCGATTGATTTCCATCATTTGTTAAAGCAAAATGATGTGCAACTTCAAATTGGTGGTGCCGATCAATGGGGTAACATTACGGCGGGAATTGACTTGATTCATCGAATGGAAGGCTCAGATGTGCAAGCTTATGGTTTGACGATTCCATTGATGCTTAAAGCAGACGGAACTAAGTTTGGTAAAACCGCTGGTGGTGCTGTTTGGTTGGATGCCGAAAAGACAACACCATATGAATTTTACCAATTCTGGTTAAATCAAGATGACCGTGACGTCATTAAATATTTGAAATACTTTACTTTCTTAGATCAAGCGCAAATTGCTCACTTAGAAGAACAAGTTAAGACTTGTCCTGAAAAGCGTGAAGCACAAAGAACTTTAGCGACCGAAGTAACTACTTTTGTTCATGGCGCAAAAGCAGTACAACAAGCACAACATATTTCTAAGGCACTATTTTCAGGTGAAGTTAAAGATTTAACCGTTGAAGAAATCGAACAAGGCTTTAAAAACATGCCGACTGTACATGTTAGCTCCCAAGCGGCTAACTTAGTAGACTGGTTAGTTGCCAATAGGATTGAACCATCAAAACGCCAAGCACGTGAAGATGTTCAAAACGGTGCAATCTATATTAATGGACAACGACAACAAGATTTGGATTTCGTGTTAGATCCAAGCAAAAGCTTTGATGGTAAATTTGTGATTGTTCGTCGTGGAAAGAAGAAATATTTCTTAGCACGTGTTGATCAATAATTTTCATTGATAAAAATATAGCTAAAAAGAGTATCAAAACTAGTAAACTGGGCTAGTTTTGATGCTTTTTTTATTGGGATAGTATTTTTTTGGAAAAATTTTATTCGTTTTTTGAGATGTTAAAACGGGTATCAAAGCAAGTCTTTGTTTTAATTTTCGGAATTTAAATAACGTAGTGTTT
>NZ_CASCJC010000001.1:1365000-1637500 GCF_949152225.1 Ligilactobacillus sp. Marseille-Q7487 | reverse complement strand
AGGTAGATAGGATGGAAGTGGAAGTGCCGTGAGGCATGGAGCGGACCATTACTAATCGGTCGAGGACTTAACCAAAGTCAAAACGCAGTTTTCTCTGAAGTGTTTGAATCTAGTTTTGAGAGAACAAATTTCTTTCAACATTTAAATAGTGCGGTGACGATGGCATGAAGGATACACCTGTTCCCATTCCGAACACAGAAGTTAAGCTTCATTACGCCGAGAGTAGTTGGGGGATCGCCCCCTGCAAGGGTAGGAAGTTGCCGTGCACATGCGGAAGTAGTTCAGTGGTAGAACATCACCTTGCCAAGGTGGGGGTCGCGGGTTCGAATCCCGTCTTCCGCTTTTTTTAGTACAGTGATGATGGCACAAAGGATACACCTGTTCCCATTCCGAACACAGAAGTTAAGCTTTGTTACGCCAAGAGTAGTTAGGGGATCGCCCCTTGCGAGGGTAGGAAGTTGCTGTGCAAAGTAGCTTTATAATTTTTAGGACTGATAGAGTTTCTATTGGTCCTAATTTTTTTAGTAACAAATCTGTTAGAATAAAATAGGAATTTTTATAGGCCTATGGTTAGGCTTATTAAAGCAAAAATATCTGTAAGCCAGTCATCAGAGTAATCTGATGGCTTTTTTTTAGTGGTGTAATTCTAAGACAATATTTTCTTTTATGTAATTGATAAACGCTTGACTTGTTTGATTTTGATAATGTTTTTTTAAGGTAGCCATATAAATCAAACGATGCCAGTTAGGAAATTCAATTGGAATAACACTAACCGGTAAATGATCAAGGATTTGCATACGAGGAACAACAGCAATCCCAAAGCCAGCAGCAACCATACCAGCTACAGAGACATCTTCTTCAACCGTATACATGCTTTCAGGAGATTTGCCACAAATAGAAAAGAGTTTTTCTATTTCGAAATATAATCCAGTATTAGGTGCAAAGGTAATTTGTTTATAGTCTAAAGTTTCGCTAAGGTTAATACTAGTTTTATTGGCTAATGGATGATCTTTAGGAGTGATTAAGACAAGTTTTTGTTCGACTACAGGGAAGTAATCGATATCTTCTTGGTTGTCGATTTTTGAACAAAAACAAATATCGATTTCTTCGTTACGCAACATTTCAATCATTTTTAATGAAAAGCCTGTACCAGTTCCAAATTCAAATTTTGGCTCAGAAGATTGAGTAGTATAACTGGCTAAAAAATTGCGAATTTGATTAGGTAACCAACGCGTTTGCAAGACTCTTAAGGCAGCTATTTTGACTAAACTTTGCTCGTTATCAGATTCTTTTGCACGTTCAATTGCCCGATTTAAAATTTCTAGAGCTTGGGAGCTTTCAGAAACGAAAATTTGGCCAGCTTTGGTTAATTTGACATTACGGCCTTCTTTTTTGAAAAGTTCAATCCCGATTTGTGCTTCCAAGGTACTAATTGCATAACTTAAACTAGGCTGAGTGATATGCAAAAGCTTAGCTGCTTGGGTGTAGTTTTCGGTTTGTGCTAACACAGAAAGATAATGAAGCTGTTGTAAATTCATGGAAAAACCTCCAAAGCAAAATAAAATAACTATAGTTAAATTATAATACAAAAATAGTTATAGTAAAATGATAGAATTTTTTTATTGTTTTTTTTAATATATCGATTGGAAGCAAAACAAAAACGGTTCTATACTATATGTGTAAAAAAGATTGATAATTATATCACAAATGAGGTGGAAGCTATGTCAAAAACACATCCAATTACTTTAAGTTCATGGACTTTAGGAGATAAATGTACATTTGAAGAGCGTTGTAAGGCTGCTAGCGAAGCAGGATATGATGGTATCGGATTACGTGCAGAAACGTATGTTGACGCTCTCAATGAAGGTTTAACTGATCAAGATATCTTAGATTTGCTCAATAAATATCAAATTAAGTGTACAGAAGTTGAATACATCGTGCAATGGTGTGAGCCAGAACGTTCATACGAACAAAAATATAAAGAACAAACATGTTTTCATATGTGTGAACTCTTTGGCGTTAAACACATCAACACTGGTTTGATGGAAGATTATCCAGTTGATTATACTGCACAAAAATTGCGTGAATTATGCCAACGTGCAGGTGATTTAATTATTGCCTTAGAACCAATGCCTTATAGTGGAATGCCTAATTTGGATAAGACATGGAAGATTTTAGAAGCTGCAAATTGTGATAATGCGATGATATTATTAGATACTTGGCATTGGGTACGTGCAAATCAACGATATGAAGGTTTATTAACTAAAGAACAAGCTAAAAAAGTGATTGCCATCCAATTGGATGATGCCTACAAACGACCATATGCAAAATCAATTTTACGTGATGAATCAATGCATGATCGTTTGGCACCAGGAATGGGTGAAGCTGATACAGTAGGTTTTATCAAGATGATTAAAGAAGCTGGCGTTGATCCAAAGGTTATCGGTGTTGAAGTAATCTCTGATAACTACTTAAGCAAAGGTTTAGATTGGAATGCTAACTTCACATATCAACAAACTGTTAAAGTCTTAAAAGAAGCTTGGCCTGAAATTTTAGCAGATTAATGAGGAGAGATAGAGATGAAAGATTCATGGTTAGGATTAGCTGATAAGGTCGTAATAGTGACCGGTGGCGTTGGTGGTATGGGTACACGTTTTTGTGCCGATTTTGCCCAACAAGGAGCTAAAGTAGTTGTTTGTGATTTAAATGGCGATAAAGCGACACAATATGCGCAAGAATTACAAACAAAATATGGGGTTGAAACCTTAGGCGTTAGCTGTAACACAACAAAAGAAGTTGATGTTGATGCAGCTGTAGCAAGCGTTATAGAAAAATTTGGTAGAATTGATATTCTAGTTAATACGGCAGCTATCTTGAAGTTTTCACCATTAGAAGATTTAGGTTTTGATGAATGGAAACAAACAGTAGATGTTAACTTGAATGGTTATTTCTTGATGTCACAACGCGTAGGCCAAGTTATGATTAAGCAAAACAAAGGCTCAATGGTTCATGTGTCTACAATTGCTTCACGTTTCCCCGAAACATATAGTGGAGCTTACAGTACAACTAAAGCTGGAGTTAACATGATGTCACGTCAAATGGCCGCTGAATGGGGACAATTTGGTATCAAGAGTAACTGCGTGTTACCATGCTTCGTTAAAACACCGCTTTCCGCACCATTTTATGCTGATCCAGAAGTAGAACAAGGACGCAAACGTTTAACTGCCAGCAAGCGGATCGGGGATTTGAGTGATATCTCCAATGCCGTGTTATTCTTGGCTAGTGATCGTTCTGATTACACTAATGGTGGTGAAGTCACAGTTGAAGGTGGTTTTGGAATCATGATGGGTGATATGACACCAAAACCAGGTGGCCGCCGCCAATATGCGATTGAACATCATCAAAAATAATATGAACGGAGGAGTTATACCGTGAAGAAGAGAAATTATGCAGGAGTCGCGGCAACTGTCTATGTTAACTATGCGATTGTGGGGATGGCGACCATTATCATTTCCCAATACAGCTCATATTTCCAAGAAGCTTGGAATACAGATGTAAAAGGTGTTTCTACGGTATTATCTGTGGTTGGGGTTGGTCGATTATTGACCATTCTTTTTGCCGGAGTTATTTCGGATAGAATTGGACGTAAAAAGACCATGATTATTGCGATGGTTACAGATATTATTTTCTTGTTAGGAGCCGCTTTTAGTCATAGCTTAGTAATGGCATGTATCGCTGCTTTATTCTTTGGTGCTACTAATACCTTTGGGGATACGTCTGGTTATCCTGCAATCACCGAAGCATTTCCTAAAAAAGCAGCCACGATGAACTCTTTAGTTAAAGCTGCGATGTCTTTAGCACAATTTGTCTTTCCGTTTTGGGTTGCGACTGTTCATGATGCGCGTTTAACTGTTTTTGCTTTAGTATTGGTGTTGGTATTAGATATTGTTTGGGTAATCTTTACACCATTTGCACCACAAGCAAGCTCTAAAAAAGAAGAAACAACGGTGCAACAAGCAACAACGAGTGTCGATGGGCCTAAGATGGCATTGGATGGAGTAATGTTGATCTTTTTAGGTTTTTCGATTAGCTTTACTTTTTATGTCTTTTCCCAATATGCACCATACTTTGGAAGTAACGTCTTGCATTTAGCCGAAGAAGCTTCCAAGACTTTGATTTCTTGGTATGCGATGGCTTCGATGATTTCAGTGTTTATTACCGCAACAATCGTAACTAAGATTAAGCCATTAACGATTGTAGGTTTTTATTCTTTAGTATCTGCATTAGCACTAGCAGCGATGGTGCTTACACCATCTTTGACGACTGCACGTATTGCTAGTGTGGCAATCGGCTTTTTTGGAGCTGGTGGTATTTGGCAATTAGGTTTAGCCGTTTTGACAAATTACTTCCCACACGGTCATGGTAAGTTGACTAGTTATTACAGTTTGATGGCTTCAACTACTTATTTTATTGGGCCATTAATCTCGAGTTTTATTCTTAATGAAACTGCTCAAAGTGTCTTAACAGTCTTTTGGATTGACACAATTATCACAATAGCTTCTGTTGTTGTTAGTACAGTCTTAATTTATCGTAAGAAGAAGTATAATTTTGATTAGAGAAGGAACGAAAAAAGATGAAAGAAATCTTAGCTCAAGCCAATGGCCACAATGGGCCAATCGCCTTTGGAATCAAGGTCGATAACGATAAGATGACCAATATCGAGGTCAAACAACACAGTGAAACACCGGCTATTTTTAAGCAGGTGTTTGGCAAATTAAAAGAAAGTATTCTAGAAGAACAAAGCTTTGAAGTCGATGTTGTCAGTGGAGCAACCGTCATGAGTAAGGCGATTTTAGAATCTGGTAAACAAGCCGTTAATCAAGCTGGTGTTAGCTTACCTACACCTAAACCAAAGGCTAAAAAAGTTTATAAAGGCCATGTCGATGTTGCTGTTATCGGTGGTGGCGAAGCTGGTTTGGTTGCAGCTTGCCGTGCCTTAAGCTTGGGTAAGCGTGTCGCCTTAGTCGAAAAAAATGGCTATCTTGGAGGAGCTACCATTTTAAATGGTTCAAACGTAACAGCAACCGGTTCAAAAGTAGCGCAAAAAATCTTTGGTGATAACAACGACAGTCCTGATTTGTTGGCTAGCGATGTTGCACGCGAATGTTTAGATACTAATACGGTTGAAATGACGCAATTGATGGCGCAAAATATCGGGGATGCGATTGATTTTATCAGTAACTTTGCCGATTTGCATTATCAAAAAGCACAAACCCAAACACCAGAACACAGTGTACAACGTCAAGTTGAATTGCCTAGCTCAAGTAGTTATGAATTGATTACTAAAGTTGCAGATGCCTTTGTTAAAAAAGGCGGTAAGATCTTTTTAGATAGCCGCGTTGAAGAAATGCTTTATGATGAAGATAAAAAACCAATCGGCTTTATTGCACAAGGACATAATAAAAAAGTTATCGTCTATGCTGATGCAATCGTGTTGGCAAGTGGTGGTTATGGTGCTAACGAAAAAATGCGCGGACAAGAAAATCAAGGAATCAATTACTATGGTCCGATGACTTCTACGGGTGATGCGTTTGATTTCTTAAAAGAACTTGATTTAAAAACACAAAATCTTGATTGGTACAAAGTTTATCCACATGGAGTCCAAACCGAACCGGGACGTGCCAAATTGACGACTTATGCTTCTAAAAAAGCAACTGATATGGGCGCAATTTATGTTAATAAGTTGGGGCAAAGAATCGTTAATGAATCAGATGTGTATGCTAAGTTACGTAATGCGGTCTTAGAACAACCAGAAAAGATTGCATATCTTGTTTTAGATGAAAAGATGTGGCAAGAATTTTATCAATTGTTAGTCTTACACGACTTTAATGAAGAAGAAATTGCCAAATATTTTGCCTTAGCGGATAAACAACCACCGTTGTTTGTCAAAGGTACGCTTAGCGAAGTAGCAACTAAAGCAGGTATTAATCCGCAAGCTTTGGTTGCTACCGTGACACGATACAACGAATTTGCCAAAGCTGGTCAAGATAGCGAATTTGGTCGCTCTAAGGAAATGTTACATGTTTATGAAGGTGATGTTTTCTATTTGGTTGAACAACGTGATCGTTTCGCAACAACTTTAGGTGGCTTTAGTGCACGTACAGATTTACGTTTACAAACTAAAGATGGGCATAAGATTGCTAATCTTTATGGTGCAGGCGAAGTTGTTGCCGGTGCTAATGGTCATGATTCGATGCCAAGTATGATGAATACTTGGGGTATTTCTTCTGGTTATATTGCCGGAACCAATGCCGCTAAATTATCATAAATAAGTTAATTAAACTTTAGGAGGAGATTTCTAATGGAACGTATTGATGGACACACACTTTTAATTGGTTTGATGGCTTACCCAATCAGACATTCAATGTCACCCACCATGCATAACAACGCTTTTGCAAAACTAGGTTTAAACTATGCTTATCTTGCATTTGAAATCGATAATGATAAGTTAGAAGATGCGGTACAATCGATTCGCACCTTGGATATGCGTGGTTGCAACATTTCGATGCCAAACAAACAAAAGATTCTTCCATATTTAGATAAATTATCTCCTGCCGCAAAAATGGCTGGTGCGGTTAACACAGTTGTTAACGATAATGGTGTTTTGACCGGCTATACCACTGATGGGACAGGTTTTATGAAGTCGTTAGAAGATGAAGGCTTAGATATTCGTGGTAAAAAGATGGTCTTAGCTGGTGCTGGTGGCGCTGGTACACCAATTGCAATTCAAGCAGCCTTAGACGGTGTTGCAGAAATTGCTATTTTTAACCGTGATGATCGCAACTTTGAAACTGCACGTCAAAACGTTGAGATTATCAATAAAGAAACTGACTGCAAGGCAAGCTTACATCGCTTAGAAGATAGTGAAGATTTCAAACAATGCTTGGCTGAATGTGATATTTACTGTGATGCAACTGGTGCAGGAATGAAGCCATTAGAAGACGTAAGCTTAGTTAATGACCCAAGTTGGTTCCATGAAGATATGATTGTTTATGATACGGTTTACGCTCCACGTGAAACTAAATTAATGAAGATTGCTAAGAGCGCTGGGGTTAAACATGTTCATAATGGCTTAGGCATGATGTTAGAACAAGGGGCAGAAGCCTTCAAACTTTGGACTGGTAAAGAAATGCCGGTTGATTATATTAGAGATTTGATCTTTAACGAGGATAAATAGATGAAACCTGTAAAAATTAGACAAACAATTTTAGGACAAGGCCGTCCTAAGATTGCCGTTCCTTTAACAGCTAAGACGACAAGTGATTTGCTTGTTCAAGCTAAAGAAGCTAAAGCATTGGCAGAAGTTATCGAATGGCGCATTGACTTTTTTGAAAGTGTCTTAGACTTTGCTAGCTTGACGACAGCTGCGCAACAATTGCGTGAAGTTATCGGTGAAATTCCTTTGTTGATAACCTTTAGAACCGCTAAAGAAGGCGGTGCAATGGAAATCAGTGAAGATAAGTACTTTGAAATTTACGAACATGTAGTAACAAACAAGTTGGCCGATATTTTAGATATCGAGTTGTTTCAAACGACAAGAAAAGTCAAAAAAATGGCGATACTAGCAGATGCTAATGATATCAAAGTTATCATGAGTAATCATGATTTTGCTAAGACCCCAACTGTAGCTGAAATGGTTCGTCGTTTAGAGTTGATGGCTAATTATCATGCAGATATTCTCAAGATTGCGGTGATGCCAAACTGTGTCTTGGATGTCTTGAATCTGTTGACGGCTACGCAAGAAGTTGCTGCACGCTTAGATCAACCTGTTATTTCGATGGCAATGGGTGATTTAGGCAAGTTAACACGTGTTTGTGGTGAAGTTGTAGGCTCTTGTTTAACGTTTGGTAGTGTTGGACAAGCTTCGGCTCCAGGTCAAATTGAGGCACAAAGTCTTAAAGAAATTTTACAAGCACTAAAAGTAAATTAAAAAGCCTGTTAGACTATGATTTTTGTCCAATTAGACAAGGGCAGGCAATATTAAAGCTATTAAGCTCTCTTTGCTTGGAATCTTCCAGTGAAGAGGGCTTTTTTAGTTTAAAATTAGAAACAAAAGTATGCTACTATACTGCAGTATATTTTAGTTTTAATAACTATTTGTTTATGATAATAATAAAATTTTTCGAGAAAATTAGTATTAAATGTTTATATATCAATGTTTAAACATTTATTTAAGTGAGTGTTTAAAAATTTATCAAAAAAATTATATAAATTTTGCAGACGGTTTTGTAACATATCTGTATAATAAAAGTAACAAAAACGTTACAAAAGATAGGCAATAAATAGGGGGAATAAAAATGTTTAGTTTATATACAGATTTTTGGAAGAATATTTTTAACTTTAACAAAAAGGATTCTGATGCAGAATTAGGAGTATCATTGATTTTTAATGTGATCATATTAGCAGTGCTTTATTTTGTAGGCTTATTATTAGCACCACCAGTAATGGAAAATACCTTAGTAGTCGTGATTACTTTTTTAGCTTTAATCATGGCAATCAGAACGCTTTTTGAATTAGTACGCGTATTTAAAAAATAGACATTAATTAGTAAGGGCTAATTTTTGAATTATACAGGAGTTAATATTTTTTAGCTACAAAAAATCCTCTTTACTGATTAGTGAGTAAAGAGAATTTATGCTGTTATTTCCGATACATCTTTAATTCAAGATATAAATCGTTATATTTTTGCAAATAATATTGCCCTAAGTTAGAGTAAACTTCCATTTTATCTAATTGTTTTTCAGTTGGATAAAATTGGCGATCAGATGTAATCGATTTAGGCAAAATCTTCATAGCTCCTTTATTAGGAGTGGAATAACCGATGTATTCGGCGTTTTGAGCTGCATTTTCAGGCTTTAACATGAAGTTGATAAAAGCATAAGCACCTTTAAGATTTTTAGCGGTCTTAGGGATAACAATGTTGTCAAACCATAAGTTAGTACCGCCTTCAGGAATAACGTAGTGCAAATGGCTGTTATTGGCCATCATGTCGCAAGCTTCACCCGAATAAGTTATAGCAATGTTGCTTTCTTCGTTGCTCATGTACATCTTAATTTCATCTGAGACAATCGCCTTAGCGTTTGGTGCGAGCTTTTTGAGCTTTTCATAAGCTTGCTGAATTTGTGTATCGTTTTTACTATTTAAAGAATAACCTAAACTACTTAAGCCAATTCCCATAAATTCACGCGCACCATCGACAAACATGATTTGATTTCTAAACTTTTTATCCCAAAGTTTATTCCAACTATCTACATCAGATTTCTTATAGAATTTGTCATTATAGATGATGCCTAAAGTTCCCCAAAAATATGGGATAGAGTAATGGTTTCCTGGATCAAAGCTCTTGTTTAAGAAGCGCGGGTCGATATACTTGAGATTTGGTAATTTGGCATGATCGATTTTTTTAAGCAAATGAGCAGCGCGCATTTTTTCAATCATATATTCACTTGGAACCGCAATATCATAGTTGGTTCCGCCTTGTTGAATCTTAGTATACATAGCTTCATTAGAGTCAAAAGTTTCATAGTTAACCTTATAGCCAGTTTGCTTTTCAAATTTAGTAATTAGGTCAGGATCGATATAATCGCCCCAGTTATAGATATTAATCACTTTAGCCCCAGCCATTCCTGTTGAACGGTTAAGCAAGTGGGCACCTAACAAAAGCAAAGCAATGATGGCAACAATGCCAATAAAAAGAGCACGTAATTTTTTCATTAAACTTCGCCTCCTTTGCGGTTTGTTTTAGTATTGTCTTTACTAATATAGTAGTAACCAATCACTAAAACTAAAGAAAACAAGAAGACAAGTGTACTTAAAGCATTGATTTCTAAGCTAACACCTTGACGTGCGCGGGAATAGATTTCCACAGATAGGGTGGAAAAGCCATTTCCAGTAACGAAAAATGTTACGGCAAAGTCATCTAATGAATAAGTGAAAGCCATAAAATACCCAGCAATAATGCCTGGTGTTAGATAAGGTAAGATGATATCTTTTAAGACTTGGAAGTGATTAGCCCCTAAGTCATAGGCTGCCGATACCATTGAGTCTTTCATTTCTTGTAACTTTGGTAAAACCATCAACACCACAATTGGAATACTAAATGCAATATGTGAAAGCAAGACGGTCCAAAAGCCTAGGCTAAAGCCACTAAATAACGAACCGACCATGGTAAAGAAAATTAAAAAGCTAGCACCAATGATAACATCAGGAGAAACCATTAAAATGTTGTTAGCTGATAATAAGCTATTACGGGTAGTCCGTTTTTTGGAGTAATAGATTGACAAAGCTCCAAAGGTTCCGATAATTGTTGCGATCAATGAAGATAAAAAAGCCAACATAAATGTATTCAAAAGAATGATCATTAAACGTGTGTCGCCGAATAAATCATTGAAGTGACGCAATGAAAAGCCAGTAAAATGATTCATATTATTACCTTTATTGAAGGAATAATACATCAAATAAGCGATTGGCAAGTATAAAAAGATAAAAACAATGATTAAATAAAGATTAGCCCATTTAAATTTCTTCATTATTTTTTACCTCCCGTCTTTTTTTCACCAGTCAGCATCATCACAACAAACATTGCAATGATTAAGACCACGCCGATGGTTGAACCCATGCCCCAGTTTTGTGTAACCAAGAAGTGTTCTTCAATCGCAGTTCCTAAGGTGATCACACGATTGCCACCGATTAAACGTGTTAGCATAAATAAGGAAAGTGAAGGAATAAAGACGGCCTGAATGCCACTTTTAACCCCGTTTAAAGATAGCGGGAAAACAACTTTCCAAAAAGTCTGGATGCGATTAGCCCCTAAGTCCTTGCTTGCTGAAATGAGGGATTGATCCATTTCTTCTAAAGCATTAAAGATCGGAATGATCATAAATGGCAATTCAATATACATCGAAACTACTAAGAAACTAAAATCGGTAAATAAGATTTGCTGTGGCGCAATCCCAAAGAAGCCTAAAAAGCTATTGACACCACCGTGGATCCCAAAGATACCGATAAATGCATAGGCTTTTAAAAGTAAATTAATCCAAGTTGGCAAAATGATGAGTAACAGCCATAAGTCTTTGTGCTTTAATTTAGTCAAAAAATAGGCTGTTGGGTAGCTGATAACTAATGTAATCAATGTAATCAAAAAAGCATACCAAACTGAGTTAAATGTCATCATCAAGTATTTGCCAGAGCCAAGATAAGCGGCATAGTTGGCCAAAGTAAAATGACCGTTAGTATCTAAAAATGAGTATCCCACAACTAAAATTACGGGAGCAATTACAAATAAAGCGAGCCATAAAAAGTAAGGAATCGCAAAAAAAGTGCGCATCTTTTTCATGCTAAGTCCTCCTAATCTTCATAGCTTTCCAAACGTGCATCAAAGTCTTCTTCAGACTCATTGAAACGCATGACATGGATATCTTCTGGTTCAAAGTTTAAGCCAACCATACTACCAGGTTGTGCTTTACGAGTAGAATGAACAATCCATTCGTTTTCTTGTTCGTCGTAACAAACAATTTCATAATGAACGCCTCTAAAAAGTTGAGTATCTACTTTAACCTTGAGTTTACCATGATCTACATCAGTCAAAGTTAAATCTTCTGGACGCAAGACAACTTCAACTGGTTCGTTTGGACGCATTCCTCCATCGACACATTCAAAACGTTTGCCGACAAATTCAACTAATTCATCTTTAATCATAATGCCATTAACGATGTTACTTTCACCGATAAAATCGGCTACGTAATGGTTGATTGGCTCGTCATAAATATCAACTGGCGTTCCGCTTTGAACGATATTACCATTATTTAAAACAAAGATTTCATCACTCATTGCCAAAGCTTCTTCTTGGTCATGAGTAACAAAAATAAAGGTAATGCCTAGACGTTGTTGTAATTCACGTAATTCGTATTGCATATCAAGGCGTAATTTGTGATCTAAAGCAGACAAAGGTTCATCAAGTAATAAAATTTTAGGTTCATTGATGATAGCACGTGCAATAGCTACGCGTTGTTTTTGTCCGCCAGACATTTCGTTGATCCCGCGCTTTTCATAACCTTCCAATTGGACCATCTTTAAGGCTTGTTTTACCTTTTGTTTGATCTGGTACTTAGGTAATTTTTTTATGCGCAGGCCAAATGCGATGTTTTCAAAAACATTCATATGCGGGAAAAGTGCATAATCTTGAAAGACCGTATTGACCTGACGTTTATTGGCAGGCACCTCATTGATGCGTTTGCCTTCAAAAAAGATATCTCCGTTAGTCGGCTCTGAAAAACCTGCGATCATCCGAAGAATCGTTGTTTTACCGCACCCAGATGGTCCGAGTAACGTGTAAAATTTACCCTCCTCGATGTCAAAACTCACATTTTTCAAAACTGGAATGTCGTCATCATAGCTCTTGATGACATTTTTAAATGAAATGATTGGCTGTTTCACAATCTAACCCCCTTCGGTTTTTTAAACACGATTTATCTGGTGTTGACCAGATAGTTTTTGCTTAATTAGCTATTATTAAGCAACTCTCTTAATAATACACTGTTAGAACATAATTTGATATAAAAATTGTTCATAATTAAAAATTTTTTCTTAAACTAAAGCAATAAAAAGATAATAGTAAGTACTTATCGTTTAAACAACATTTAATGTATGATAGATATGAAAGAAAAATGAGGTGAGAATATGGCCACGTTAAAAATATTATTGGTCGAAGATGAAGATGGTTTGGCGAGTTTTATTCAAACGGAACTTGAATTTGAAGGCTATCAAGTTAAAAGAATTAATAACGGCAAACAAGCTTTACAGGAATTTGAAGAATTTGTGCCAGATTTAATCTTATTAGACTGGATGTTGCCTGGATATGATGGAATTACTGTAGCTCGTAGGATTCGGCGTCAAAGTGAGATTCCTATTATTATGATGACAGCAAAGAATCAAACGAGTGATATCGTAACTGGCTTAGATGCTGGTTTAGACGATTATTTGACTAAACCTTTTGAAATTGAAGAATTATTTGCCCGTATTCGTGTGATTGAAAGACGATTGGCTAAAAAAGAGAGTACAAATAACGTTTTAGAATATGTTAATTTAAAGCTAGACTTAGCCAAGCATCAAATTGAAGTCGCAGGTAAAATGGTAGAACTAACTCCTAAAGAGTTTGGCATCTTATATGAATTATTAAAGACACCAGAGGAAGTCAAAACTAGAGATGAGTTATTAAATAGTGTCTGGGGATATGAGTATTTTGGACAAACAAATGTTGTTGACGTGTACATTCGAACGTTGCGGAATAAGTTAGGTACTGCTGGTGAATTAATTCAAACCGTTCGTGGCATTGGCTATGTTTTGAGGAAGTAAAAATGAAGCAATATTTGAAAAAAAGCAGTAAGACGGCGCAATATCAGTTGACTAAACATTTTTTGTGTATTTTGTTTTTAATATTACTGGTGAGTAATTTAGTATATATCGTAGCCTCGGCCGAATTTGCATATGAATATATTTCTAAAAGGGCAGATCGTATAATTGTAGCCATTGAGGAAGATCAAAGTCGCAGTCAAGATTGGCGTAGTACGGTAGATGCTTATGTTTCTGCTGGGGATGAAGATGCGTTAAAACTATCATTACCATCAGGAAGTGTTTATTATTCAAATGCAGCTTCAGCCGTATTTGAACAAATTAAGACTGGAAAAAGCGTGCCTTTACTTCCAGGAATTGTGTTTAGTCGAGATGATATTTATTATGTTAAGCATAAAAATTTAGGTGATTTTAGTGTTGATATTGCATTGGATAGTGAAGACATTTTGGATTTAACGAGGGGTTTGTTGCGTATTAATTTATTTTTAAATGCAATAGCTTTGGTATTAGGGGCCATTTTGATTTACTTTAGAGTAGCCAAATGGAGTAAAAAACTGACTACGATGGCACATGAAATTAAAGAACTTAAAGATGGAAAACTAACGGTTCCACCTGATCCAATAGAAATTACAGAAGTAGCAAGCGCCTTCAATCAATTATTGGATAAACAAAAACAAGCAATTGAACGTGAAAAACAATTCGTAGCAGATGCATCACATGATTTAAAAACCCCGATTGCCGCTATTAGAGGCCATGTGAAATTGATTATGCGTAGAGGCAAGCAACATCCTGAAATTGTCGAAAACTCATTGGATTTTATTGATAAAGAATCAAAACGTCTGCAGCTTTTGACTAATAGATTGTTGCTTTTGAGTAAGACGACACAAAAAATGCAACTTGCTCGAGTTAATATCGCACAAGTAGCTATAAATGAAGTAAATAGAGCAAAAGAAGTATCTAACACAGAAGTTGAAATGAATTGTAATCCTGATTTATGGTTAATGGCAGATTCTAAAGATATTGAGCTAATACTTCAAAATTTATTAGAAAATGCCCGTAAATATGCCCCAGGTAAAGTAGAAGTTATAGCTAGCAAAGTGCAAGATAACTTGTGTTTGCAAGTAGTTGATCACGGGCAAGGTATTGCGGATAGTCAAAAAGACAAAATTTTTGAACGCTTTTATCGCGTAGAAAATTCACGTTCAAATCAAATTGAAGGTTCAGGAATTGGCTTGGCAATCGTCAAGAATTTGGTTGAAAAATACCAAGGCAAAATAAGTGTAAAAGAGACTCCTGGTGGGGGGAGCACTTTTGAAATTTTATGGCCATTAAAAAATTAAGAAATCTTCATTTTAAACTTAACTAAATTTGATTTTTTTAGTTTTCTTTCTTGCTATTATAAAGACAACAAGAAAGATATTATATTATATGGAGGAAAAGTGAAATGAAAAAAGTTAAGCTATTAGGTGTAGGGGTTTTAGCAGCATTGGTTTTGGCAGGGTGTTCTAACAATCAGCCAACGACACAACATTCGCAAGCAACATCAAGTTCTCAGTCACATATGAATTCACAAACAACAACAACTACTAGCGGTGTTCCAGCAGAAATCAAAGTCAGTGTAGCTGATGCCATTGCGTTTTATCAAGAAAAGCATCCAAATACAGATATAACAAGTTTAGAATTAGAATTAGATAAGTCCTTAGGAAACTATGTCTATAAGATTGATGGTATGGATGACAATACCGAATATGAGCTTAAATTTGATGCGGAAACTAAAAATGTCTACCATGATAGAAGTGAAATGTTAGATCATGATGAACAAAATGGAGTAGAACGTGCCAATGAAAAACTTGATTTAAGCAATATCTTGGATTTGCAAGCAGCAACGCAAGCAGCACAAAAAGAAGCTGGTTCTGGCACAATTGAAAGTTGGGAATTAGATCGTAATTTAGGTACAACTTATTGGGAAGTTAAGTTTAGAGTAAATAATCAAGAAGTAAATGTAAAATTAAATGCCCAAAATGGTACAATTTTAGAAAAAGAAGTTGATGACTAAACAAGAATGTCTGATATAAACACTTAAAATGACTTGAGATAGTGTGTTTTACACTATTTCAGGTTATTTTTTTATTGTTTTAGGAATAAATGAAAGTGAACGGACAATGAGACAAAGTGAAATACTGAGTTTTTAGAGGCTATAAGTATTGATTTTAAAGCAAAATATCGCTTTTTGTAACAAAATTGTTACTGTGTAACTTTTATGTTATAAAAATAATGAAATTTCTGCGAAAAAACACTTGACATGATTTTTTTGAAGAAAATTTGAAAAAAAGATGATGATTTTTAAATCAAGTATTTTGAATTTTTAATAATAATATAAAATTTTTTGTAAGCGACTTAAATAGGCAAAATGATAGTCTTTTTTGCATATATATAAAAGACTTTTACTATACTTTGTGAAGCCTTTATTACACTTTATGCCAAATATTACGATATTTGTGAAAATAGTAATGCTCTTGGTATGTAGATGTTACATTTAGCCCGTATACTTAAGCAGTGTTAAGAAGCCGTGGCAAAAATCAACACGGTTTAAAATTAGTTAGGAGAGAAATTTACTTTATGGATTTCAAAAAAGCGTGGGTATCTTTGACAGCGACTCTTAGTTTAATTGCTTTTTTTGCAATCGCAGCTAGCGCAGCCACTGTGACGGTGAAACCAGGAGATACGCTTTCAGATATCGCTTTAAAGTATAATACAACCGTCACTGACATTAAATTGGCAAACCCATATCTTGAAGATGTTAATAAAATCTTCCCTGGACAAAAAATTGAAATTGTTCCAACTAGTGGGTTAAAAGATGAAGCTAGACAACAAGAACTTGCTCAATTAAAGCAAAGAGCACAAGAAATTGAAGCGCAGCGTCAAGCTCAAATTAAGGCGCAACAAGAAGCAGAAGCTAAACGCCAAGCAGAGCTACAAGCGCAAGAAGAAGCAAGACGTCAACAAGAAGAACAACAACGTCAAGCAGTAATACAAGCACAACAATCAGAAGAAATGGCTAAGCAATATGTAGCTAGCCGTGAATCTGGTGGCTCATACACTGCAAGAAATGGGATTTATTATGGTAAATACCAATTAACAATTTCATATTTAAACGGCGATTTATCCCCAGCTAACCAAGAACGTGTCGCACAACAATATGTAATGTCACGTTATGGCTCATGGCAAGCTGCTAAAGCTCACTGGGATGCAAATGGCTGGTTTTAATAGCTAACAAAAATAGTATGGATTAAAAAAGTAGGCTAAAAACACTTAGTCTATACTTATTGAAATTATGTAAAAAAAGAAGCTTATGAAAAATTTATTTCATGGGCTTCTTTTTTGATTTAGTAGCTAAATTTAGCCTGTGGAAGATAAAGTAGTACTTGTTGGATTTGAGGTAAGATTTCTAAAAGAAGCTCACGATATCCACAAAAAGTACCATTTTTATCCACATACATCGCTTGTTGCATACGTTTGCCTCCGCCATTACATAAAAATTTGCAAGGACAAGCAGAACAATATTCTGGAAGAGTGCTACGGGATGTTAAAAATTTGTGGATAACATTTTTTTTGCGTAATTCTTGATAGCTTTCATCCACAATATTACCCACATAGTATTCGTCAAGAGCGTAAAAATCACAAGGGAAAACAGAGCCATCTGCTTCAATTACCGTTTGAAACGAGCAATATCCGGTTAATCCACAAGCATTAACTTGTTTTTTTGTTACTAAATTGATGATATCGTCGAATAATTTAATACTTAAGTAATGCCCTTTTTTAAATTCAGCGAGCCAAAGTTTGAATAAACGGCTATAAAAACGATAAAAGAGTTGTGGATTTAGAGCATATTGGCTTGGTTTATCCACATTTAATTCATCTAAACAGGGGATAAACTGAATATAAGGTATTTTTTGTTCCAACAAAAAGTTAAATACTTGTTGTGGATGCCGAGCTAATTGACTAGTTAATACACACAAAATATTAAATTCGATATTATATTGCTCGAATAATTTTTTGGTGTGGATTAGACGTTTGAATGTCGGTTGATCTTTTGGATCACGCCGGTACAAATCATGAAATTGGGCGGGTCCATCGATTGACAGCCCCACTAAAAAGTTATTTTCTTTTAAAAAGTCACACCATTGCTCGTTAATCAAGATGCCGTTGGTTTGTAAGGCATAATTGACGGTTATAGCGCGTTTTTGTTGTTTGACAAAGGAAACGAAATCCTTAAAAAAATTAAGTCCTGCCAAGGTCGGTTCTCCTCCTTGGAAGGCAATATTTATGATGTCTCCATCCTTTAATGTTGAAAAAATGTTAGTGATCAAAGCATGCGAGGTAGTAGGCGTCATTTTTCCATAAGATTTTACTTGGCGTTGCGCGCTAACATCGGCGTAAAAACAATATTTACACCGTAGATTACAAGTTGCAGAAAAAGGCTTAATCAAAATAGAGTGATACATTGCGTCACACCGTTGTCAAAAAACAGCAATAATACTAGTTTTGACAAGTTCCTTTCTTTGAATTTTGTACTATTCTAGTAATTTATGGGGATATAAACTTTTACCATGTTAATTATGGATAGTTTAAATTTACTAGTGATTATTTTTTACTATTTACTACTTTCTCTAATAACTAATTTTGTGGCCGTTACGATATTGATAGGATCAGTTTGAATGCCATTCATGATATTTTGTAATGTCATTGCCCCAAGCGTCCCCATTTGTCTTTTTGAAAGTTGGACGGTGCTAAGGCTAGGTGAGAAGTATTGTCCAACTTCTAAGTCACCAAAACCGATGATACTGATATCGTCTGGGACAGATATCTGAGCTTCATTTAATGCCCGTAAAGCCCCTAAAGCCATTGTGTCGCTAATGGCAAAAAAAGCAGTAGGCAAATTAGGTCCTAAAGTTTCAATCGCTGTTTTCATTGCTTGATAGCCACTTTCAATCGAAAAATCACCTGTAAAAATTAATTTTTCATCTAATTCATTGTTTTTTTGTAATTCTTCTCTAAAAATGATAGACCTTGGATCTAAGAAGTCGCGTTTATTATGACTATTTGAGATACCATCAATTAAACCGATTTGTTGGTGATTATGTTCTTTAAAATAAGAAATTATTTCTTTGACCGGTGAAGAATAGTCGGCTGTTATACAACTAATACCATATTTCATTGTATTTTGATTTATAACGACTAGAGATTTTTTTACATTAACAAGTAAAGGCATATTTTCTTTGTTGAATTCTCCGAACCATTTAACTTGACTATTGGTAAAAAGTCTTTAAGTATTCAAAAAGATATTTTTGATCAATTAACGCCTTCTTTGGTTCCAATTATTTTGGTAGCATTGGCATATTGGTTATTAAGTTTTAAAAAATTAAATTCTACTAAAGTTATTTGGATTTTTTTGATTTTGTCTATTATTATGTATAGTTGCAAGATTTTAGCAGTAGGATAAAAGTTGAAAGGAGTAAACAAAATGATCAAGCAGGCAAATGTGATATTGATGGTAGTTGATCAGATGCGCTATGAAGCATTATCATTAAATGATCGCTATCATTTTGTAAGTACGCCAACGTTAGATATGATGGCTAGCGAGGGGTGCAACTTTACAAATGCATATTCAAGTGTACCAACATGTGTTCCGGCACGTGCTGCTTTATTGACAGGGCTTGATCAAGAACATAGAGGACGAGTTGGATATGAAGATGAAGTTGCTTGGAATTATCAACAAACAATTGCGCAAACCTTTAAAGATGCAGGGTATCAAACTCAATGTATAGGGAAAATGCATGTTTATCCTGCAAGAAAACGTCTAGGGTTTGACAATGTTTTATTACATGATGGTTATTTACATGTAAATCGCAAATATTTCAATAGCTATGGGACACAATTTGAATATCATAGTGATTATTTAGCTGACTTGAAACAAGAATTGGGTAGCCAAGCAGACTTGATTGATGATGGGATGAATTGTAATTCATGGCAGGCGCGTCCGTTTATGTTTGATGAAATGTTGCATCCAACAAACTGGGTTGTAAGTGAGTCGATTAAATTTTTAAGTCGTCGTGATCCAACTGTACCATTTTTCTTAAAGATGTCATTTGAAAAGCCACATGCACCGCTAGATCCACCGAAGTATTATTTTGATATGTATATGGAACGCTTAAAAGACATCGACTTGCATATTGGTAATTGGGAAAAATTAAGCGAGCAGGTACCAAGTTTATATGCTTTAAAAGGTAAGTTAAAAGAAGATGATCAAAAAAGAATGGTAGCCGCTTATCTTGGCTTAGTCACACATATTGATCATCAGATTAGTCGTTTTTTGACGGCGTTTAAAGAATTTGGTTTAGATAAAAATACGGTTATTTGGTTGGTTTCCGATCATGGTGATCAGTTAGGCGAGCATTATTTGTTTAGAAAAGGTTATCCTTATCAAGGAAGCATTCATGTGCCATCTTTTATTTATGACCCGGGAAATATTTTAGATATCAAGCGCCACCAAGTCGATGAACTCATTAAGTTACAAGACATTTATCCTTCATTAGCACAGATGATTTTAGATAAAGATGTGAAAGTCGATGGCCAAAACATTGCACCGTTGCTAAAAAAGGCAGATTCAAACTGGCGTGATGAAATTCACGGTGAACACTGTTTAGGTGTAGATTCTAGCCAATTTATCTTGACGAAACACTGGAAGTTTATCTGGTTTAGCGTGCGTGATGAATACCAACTCTTTGACCTGCAAGCTGATCCAAATGAACAAAATAATTTGATTGCAGAAACTAAGTATCAAGATTTGATTGCAGATTTTAAACAGAAGATGGCTGTTTATCTAAAAGACCGTGAAGAAGGCTTCGTTGAAGATGGGGTTTTAGTCAAACGCGATGTAAGTCAAGTTAAAGCAACTTTAGACTTTGCAAAATAAAATTAAAGTAGCTAGCAAAGCTCTAGAAATAGGGCTTTAGGGCTGCTTTTTTGTGTAGTATTGTGTTGATTATAGCTGCAAATAACGTAAAAATAAGGCTAGTTGTGATAAAATTGTTTATTTTACTAGGAAATGTTAAGAGGGTTAATGACTTATAGCTATAATGAAATTCAAGTTTTATTTAGAAAAAATATTTTGAAATAACACAAAGATATTTTTCTTTAAACTTAAACTTTGTAATTTCTTGTAACGTTCTAGCAAGCATCTGCTATAATAAATACTGAGCAAACAGCTATTAATAAAATTTAATGGAGGCAAGTCATTCATGACGCAAAAATATAAGTTGACAGCGACAGTCGTTTCACAAGAACAACTTGCAACAGATGTTTACAGCATATGGTTGAAAAGCCCAGAAATTGCAAGCCAAGCACAGGCAGGACAATTTATTGGAATGTATCCAAACGATGCAACTAAGATGTTGATGCGACCGATTAGCTTATGTGAGATTGATGCACAAAAAGGCTTACTCCGGGTTGTTTATCGGGTGACAGGACCAAATGCAGGGACCAAGGAATTTTCGATGCTAAAAGCTAATGATACTTTAGAAATCTTTGGACCATTAGGTAATGGTTTTAATATAGAAGGAACCCAAGATAAACGTGTTATGTTGTTTGGGGGCGGGATCGGAATTCCACCGATGCTTGAATTAGGGAAACAATTAGCTAAGCAACAAGCAAAAGTCATGTTTGTTTTAGGTTATCGTGATCAAGTTTTCTTAGCTGAAGAATGCCAACAATATGGTGAAGTTTATCTGGCTACAGAAGATGGTAGCTTAGGTACTAAAGGAAATGTGTTAGATGCTGTTAAGCAAAATGCGCTTCAAGCGGATTTGCTGTATGCTTGTGGACCAACACCGATGCTTAAAGCGTTGCAGACATATGCTAAAGAACATGATTTGATGTGTTACCTATCATTAGAAGAACGAATGGCTTGTGGAATCGGTGCTTGTTTAGCATGCGTTTGCCAAAGTGTGTCTCTTGATGAACACAGTCATGTTAAAAATAAACGTGTCTGCAAAGACGGACCGGTATTCTTGGCAACGGAGGTAGAACTATGATAGATACAACAGTAAATATCGCTGGCGTAGAATTGAAAAATCCGGTGATGACAGCTTCGGGGACTTTTGGATCTGGTCAAGAATATAGT
This sequence comes from Ligilactobacillus sp. Marseille-Q7487, assembly GCF_949152225.1. Lineage (NCBI taxonomy): Bacteria > Bacillati > Bacillota > Bacilli > Lactobacillales > Lactobacillaceae > Ligilactobacillus > Ligilactobacillus sp. Marseille-Q7487. The sequence continues at coordinate 1,615,908 of NZ_CASCJC010000001.1, read as the reverse complement.
GAGTTTTTTGATTTAGGGAAATTAGGAGCGGTGGTAACTAAAGGTGTTGCTAATGTGCCGTGGCCTGGTAATAATACACCACGTATTGCAGAAACCCATGCAGGGATGCTAAATGCAGTTGGTTTACAAAATCCTGGGGTAGATGTATTTTGTAAACGTGATTTACCATTTTTAAAACAGTTTGATACCAAGGTAATCGTCAATGTTTGTGGCAAAACAACAAAAGATTATTGTGAAGTAGTTGAACGCTTGGCAGATGAAGAAAGTGTTGATTTACTTGAAATCAATATTTCTTGTCCAAATGTTAAAGAAGGCGGAATTGCCTTTGGTCAAAATCCATGTTCGGTTGAAGAAATCACTAAAGAAGTCAAAAAAGTTGCTAAACAACCAATTATCATGAAACTTAGTCCAAATGTTACCGACATTACGGAAACTGCTAAAGCAGCACAGGCAGGAGGAGCCGATGCATTATCTTTGATTAATACTTTGACGGGAATGAAAATTGACATTGAACGTCAAAATTTTGTTTTAGCCAATAAAACAGGTGGCCTTTCTGGCCCTGCTATTAAACCAGTGGCATTACGGATGGTTTATCAGGTTGCTAATAGTGTGGATTTACCAATTATCGGTATGGGTGGCATTACTAATGCCGCTGATGCTTTAGAATTTATCTTAGCTGGTGCAAGTGCAGTTGCGATAGGCACGGCAAACTTTGTTGATCCATTGGCAGCTCCTAAAGTTGTTGAAGGTATCAAAGATTACATGACACGCCATAATTGCCAAAAAATAACGGATTTAATCGGTATAGTTAAATAAAATAAAACACTAGTCCACAAAAAATGGGGCTAGTGTTTTTGTTATAATTAAATAGGCTAGAATGGGAGGTTAAAGATGATTAAAGAAATTATTCATGATCAATTTTTCTTGGCTAAAAAGGCTCAAAAAGCAACACCAGCAGATAAACAAGTGATTATTGATTTGTTAGATACGCTAAGAGCTAATCAAGCTAGTTGTGTTGGTTTAGCTGCTAATATGATTGGCAGCACCAAACGTATTATTGTATGTCAAGCAGGGCCTTTGGCATTGGCTTTAGTTAATCCAGAGATTATACAAAAAAGTGAAGCTTATCAAACCACAGAAGGTTGCTTGTCGTTGAGTGGCCAAAGAAAAACTACACGTTATCAAAAAATTACGGTTCGCTATTGGGATCAAAACTTTCAAGAACATACGCAAAAATTTAGTGGTTTTTTGGCACAAATTATTCAACACGAAATCGATCATTGCGAAGGGATTTTGATTTAAAAAACGGTCTAGGCTTGAGGAGTCTAGACCGTTTATTTACATGAAAATGATGTTGATACCAGCAATAATCATTATAAAACCAAGGATGAAGCCATTGTAGACGGCTAAAGCTGCAAATTTAGAAGTTTGTTTAGTGCCTTTTTGTTTGATATGCGTGAAATACTTTTTAGTTGTGAAAATTTGATATAATCCAAAAAATATCAGCATTAAAGCAACAACTTGTGAAAAGATTGCGTCCATGTTATTTCGCTCCTTTTGGTAACGCTTTTTCTTAGATTGTATATCTTGCTAAAGAGCGGTGTCAACTTGTACCAAATGTGAAACGGAGAGATTTTTCTAGAAACAAATACCAGGTCTTAGTTTAGGATTGTTATTTAGAAAACATTTTTATAAAATTGTGTTGAGAGTTTAATATGTGAAAGGAAAAGATGATAATGCAACAATATTACATAGGAATTGATATGGGTGGTACGAGTATCAAGTATGGTTTGGTCGATAAAAAAGGCAAGGTAAGTGCTAAAGGAAGTGTCAAAACGGCACAAAGTAAAGACGAAATTTTAGCCAGTCTAGAACAAATTGTGCAGGACTACCAACAAGAAAATGAAATCTTAGGAATTGGTATTAGTGCACCTGGTGTAATCAAGGCAGATGGTTATATGCAAACGGCCGGAGCGATTGCTTGTCTATATGGAGCGAACTTAAAAGAATATTTAGAACAAAAATTTAAGTTGCCTGTAACAGTAGAAAACGATGCTAATGCAGCTGCTTTGGCAGAAGGGTGGTTTGGTGCAGCTAAGGGATGTCAAAATTATTTAGCTTTAGTTTTAGGAACCGGGGTTGGTGGTGGAATCATCATCAACGGTCAAATTTATCGAGGTGCCAATGGTCATGCTGGTGAGTTTGGGTGGGCGTTGATGACGCAACAAGATGATCCAGATGACTTGGAATATGGTAGTTTGAACTTTCATGGTGCAACCGTGCTAGGGTTGACGCGTTTGTATGATTTAGCAAAAGGTAATTCTCAGCCACAAACCGATGCGCGTCAAATTTTTATTGAAGCTAAAGAGGGGTTAGAACCAGCTAAAAGTGTGATGCAACATTATTTGATGATGTTAAGTAAAGGTATTTTTAATCTTGTGACGGCCTTTGATCCTGAAGTTGTTGTTTTAGGTGGAGCAGTCAGTGCCAATGAAACATTTAGGGCAGATATTACCGTAGCATACGAACACTATTTGCATAATCATAAAGGTATCAAAGACCTTCCTAGTGCATCGCTTAAATTTGCGCAATCAGGAAATGATGCAGGTTTAATTGGAGCGGTGTATAGTTTGTTGACTAAATAACAAACTATTTTTAGACTGGAAGAAAAATTGTTCGCAATGTATAATGAAGTTAAACCACGTCAAAAGCAAATAAAGGATGGTGTTAAGATGGATTTTAAAGAATTTGATCCACAATTATGGGGGGCAATTGCTAAAGAAGAGCAACGCCAACAAGCCAACATTGAATTGATTGCTTCAGAAAACATTGTATCGCCAGCTGTTTTAGCGGCTCAAGGAAGTGTGTTGACTAACAAATATGCAGAAGGCTATCCAAGACGGCGTTATTATGGTGGCTGCCAATGCGTCGATGAGGTTGAGAATTTGGCGATTGAACGTGCTAAAGCATTGTTTGGTGCGAAATTTGCTAATGTTCAACCACATTCTGGTTCACAAGCCAATGCAGCTGCTTATGTTGCGTTAGTGAATCCAGGAGCGACAATTTTAGGAATGGATTTGTCAGCTGGGGGACACTTAACTCATGGCTCGCCGGTTAATTTTAGTGGTAAAACATATAATTTTGTTGGTTATAAAGTTAATCAAGAAGATGAATGTCTTGATTACGAAGAAATTGTTCAAATAGCCCAAAAATGTCATCCTGACCTGATTGTTGCCGGAGCTAGTGCGTATCCACGTATTATTGATTTTAAGAAATTTAGAGAAATTGCAGATAGTGTTGGTGCCAAATTGATGGTAGATATGGCACATATCGCTGGGTTAGTAGCTGCTGGTGTGCATCCAAATCCAATGCCTTATGCTGATGTGGTTACTACAACTACACACAAGACTTTGCGTGGTCCGCGTGGAGGCTTGATTTTGACCAATGATGAACAGCTTTCCAAAAAGATTGATAGTGCAATTTTCCCAGGTTTGCAAGGTGGTCCGTTAGAACATGTGATTGCTGGAAAAGCAGTTGCTTTTAAGGAAGCTCTAGCGCCAGAATTTAAGGATTATTGTCGTCAAATTTTAGCAAATATGAAAGCCATGGTCGGAGTGTTTGCTAAAGATGAAAAGGTGCGTTTAGTTTCTGGTGGGACCGATAATCATCTGTTATTATTAGAAGTCTTGGCGACAGGACTAAACGGTAAACAAGCTGAAAAAGTCTTAGATGCAGTTAATATTACAGTTAACAAAAATGCGATTCCATTTGAAACGTTAAGTCCATTTAAGACGAGTGGTATTCGTTTAGGAACTGCAGCGATTACGACACGTGGCTTTAAAGAAGATGATTGTCGTGAAGTAGCGCAGATTATTTTGGATGTGTTACATGCACCAGAAGATGAAGCTACTTTAAAGCAAGCTAGTCAACGTGTCAAAGCATTGACTGACAAATATCCATTATATCAAGCATAAAAAATAACCGCTGAGTCATTTGACTTAGCGGTTTTTGTTTATAAAAGTTAATGATACAAACCTAAAGATTGTTGCATAGCCAAAATAGCACCAGCCACTGCACCGTCATATTGATTATAAGGTTTAACAATGAGATGTTGTTTTAAAATGTTAGTCAATTGGAAACGATTTTCATCTAGGTAATGATTCAACAAACCAAAGAGTTTTTGTGAATCAAATAATGCACCATGCAATACGATTTGATGAGTATCTGCCATCATAACTAGATTGTTTAAAGTAATCGCAAGATATTTCATAGCGCTATTTAAAATGTTGATGACTCCTTCATCGCCGAGTTCATAGGCTTTTTGTACGGTGTAAAAATCGATATCATCAATGTTTTTAGCGAGTTGGCGTAGGTAAGTTGAGCTAGATGTTTCGTATAGCAAGCGCGCTTTTTTAATAATAGCACCTTGACTAATATAATTTTGTAAGCACCCACGCCGACCACAATCGCATAACTCACCTTCAGGATTAACGATCCAATGACCAACTTCACCCACTAAGAAATTATCGATACCATGAATTTTTCCATCGTAAACATAAGAAGTAAAAATTCCTCGAGCTATGTGCAAAAATAAAATATTTTCATCGTGAACATTTCTGCTCAATAAACGATAACATAATGTCATACAATGAACATTATTTTCAAAATAGCAGGGTAGTTGAAGTTGTTTGATAGCTGGATCAAGATCAAAATTTTGCCAAGCTAAGCGATTGCTGACAATCCTGTTTTTGCTTGAATTATAATGTCCGGGCAAAGCAAAACCTAACGCACATGGTTTAAATTCTTGGCAAGAATCCACAAACTCACGCAACACGGTAGCAAAGTCGGCTCCGTTTGGAATCTTTTTGAGTTCGACTATTTTTTTACGCAAAATTGTACCAAGATTATCGGTTAAACAAAATGCGATAAATAATTCATGCAATTCGATACCGATGTAATAGCTGTGATTTGGTGCAATCTTGAGATAGATTTTTTTTCGACCGACATGAATGCTAGTATCTTCAGATTCAACTTCGGTAATTAATTTTTCCTTGAGTAAATCTGCCGTGACTTTAGTTGTAGTTGCAGGCGTGATTCCGGTTTTAGTGGCAATATCGATTCGGGATATAGCGCCGTTGGTATAAATTTTATCTAGTATTTTACTACGAATCTCAAGTTGCTTTTTAGTATAAGCCATAAGTGACGCTCCTTAATAATAAAAAAGAAATAAAATCCTTGATACCATTGTATAATAATTATAAAAAATAAACAATACCCAAAAAGAAAACAGTTGCAAAAAAATTATGATTACGCTATCATTTACTTGTAAATAAGTTTTAGTTGCTAGAAAGAATTAAAATTTAAGGTTTAGAAATTATTTATTTTTAATAACTAAAGCAGCGTTATTTATTTACAAATTATTATTTTTTAGGAGGAAAATATCATGGCTGGAAAATCAAAAGGCGTTGATAGTTTCATTGAAAGAGTTCTTATGCCTGTAGCTGTAAAGCTCAGTTCTTTTAAACCGTTGATTGCAATTCGTGATGGCATCGTTTTGGCAATGCCATTAATTATCATCGGTTCATTATTTACAATTTTGGGTAGTTTCCCAATTGATGCATGGACTAATTGGGTAGCTAATACTAAGTTTAACGGTGTGGCTATTCTTGATATCTTTAACAAGATTTCAAATGGTTCATTTGGCTTGTTAGGTTTAGTAGGTGCATTTGGTATTGCATCTAGTTATGCAGAACAATACAAAACAGACGGTAAATCCGCAGGGATTATCGCATTAGCATCATTCTTTGTTGTTACTCCAAGTATCATGAGTGGAGATAAAGCACCACTTGAAGGTATGCCTTATGGTTACTTAGGAAGTAAAGGTTTGTTTATTGCAATTATTATTGGTTTGATTGCCGGGGGGCTTTTCCAATGGTTTATCAATCGCGATATCCGTATCAAGATGCCTGAAGCAGTACCACCTGCAGTTTCTAAGAGTTTCAGTGCTTTGATTCCAGGTGCTGTTATTATCACTTTATTTGGCGCTATTTATGCTATCTTAACTTGGACAGGGTTGGGTAACATTCATGATTTGTTATTACACATCTTATCCAAGCCATTAGGTATTTTAGGTGATACCTTAGGCGGAACATTAGTAGCTATCATGCTTAACAGTTTGTTTTGGTTTGTTGGTATTCACGGTGGTAATGTTATCAACAGTGTCTTGCAACCAGTTTGGTTGATGAACACTGATGCAAACCGTTTATTGGCTACAAAAGGTAACTTAGACTTGGCTCATGGTGGTCACGTTGTAACTCAACCATTCATCGATAACTTTGTTTACATGGGTGGTGGCGGTGCTACCATCGGTTTAGTTTTAGCTATTGGTTTGATTGTTTTATCCAAGAAGGCAAGTAAAGAAACAGAAGTATTGGCACCATTAACCATTACTCCAGGTTTATTTAACATTAACGAACCAACAATGTTTGGTTTACCAGTTGTTTTGAACACAGCATTAATCATTCCATTTGTTCTTGCACCAATGATTAACGCAATCACAACATACTTTGCAATGAGTACAGGAATTGTTCCATTATGTACCGGAGCTGTTGTTCCTTGGACAATGCCACCAGTTTTATCTGGTTTCTTGGCAACTAACAGCTGGCAAGGTTCTGTGTTACAATTAATTAACGTAGTAATTGATATCGCAATTTATTTGCCATTCATTTCTATGGTCAATAAACAACAAAAAATGGCTGAAATGGGCGAATAATTGTTAGGAATTGAATTGTGAAAGGAACGTGCAAATGGTTAAAAGATTAATCAGTGCTGACACCAGTGAAGTCTTAGCGATGGATGGTGCGATGCTTAAGAAAAGTATTAAAGCTAGTGAAGGTCGTGTTGTTTTAAGTGAAAATGTCGTCGTACATGAAGGAATCGATGGTTTGACAACTTCTGAAATTGCGGCAGCATTTGGGGCTGACATGATTTTATTAAATGCTTTAGATGTTTTAGAACCGGTTATTTTAGGATTATATAAGGGAGAAGAGACGTTAGCAACAGCCAAGGCACATCATGATGGACAAAGCATTCGCCGTCTACAAAAGTTAGTTGGTCGTCCGATTGGTGTTAACTTGGAGCCTGTCGATCCACAAGCAAAAATGGCGGAAGATCGTCTAGAGATTTCTAAAGGACGTATGGCAAGCGTTGAAACCTTACAAGCGGCTGAAAAATTAGGGTTTAACTTTATCGTTTTGACAGGTAACCCAGGAACAGGTGTTACAAACGCACAGATTGCAGCTAATGTAAAACTTGCAAAGCAACATTTTAGTGGGCTTGTAATTGCTGGTAAGATGCATGGTGCAGGGGTTGATGAACCTGTAGTTAGTCTTGATGCAGTTAAAGCTTTCTTGGAAGCTGGTGCTGATGTAATCTTAGTTCCAGCTGTTGGGACAGTTCCTGAATTTGATGAAGTTGAATTAAAGGCAATTGTCAAATATGTGCATGCTCATGATGGGTTGGTGATGAGTACGATTGGTACAAGTCAAGAAGGCTCGGGAGCAAGCTATTTAGAAAATATTGCAATTCGCAATAAAATTTGTGGGGTTGATATTCAACATATCGGCGATGCTGCTTGGGGAGTTCAATCACCATTTGACAATATCTATGCTTTAAGTAAGGCAATTCGTGGCGAACGTCATGCTATTCAACGGATGGCGCGCTCGATTAATCGTTAAATAAAAATAGTAAATCCGATCTGCAATGGGTGTATAAATGTAGGTCGGATTTATTTCTTTTGTAAAAAGGAAACGGTTTCAGGAGGTTTTATAATGATTAAATATAGCAAATTAGCACACGCTTCTATGGCATTAATATTGATGGGAAGTTATGCTGCAACGGTTGCTACCACGCCGCATACAATTTTAGCTGCAACCAAAAATGAAGTTAAACATGAGCATGAATTGGTTGATTTACAGACTGATAATTTATTACAAAATGGTAATTTTGAAAATGCGGACAATAATTGGAATATAGTTGGCCAAGATTCAGGAGTGATTAAGGATGAAAAATCTGGAAGTAATATGGCCGTATTAAATAAAACAACTGATAATCATGCTAATGGACATATTTGGCAAGATGTTACTTTAAAAAAACATACAACTTATGTGCTGAGTGCAAAAGTCAAGGTTCAAAGTTCTAATCCTAGTGATTATATTACTTTTGATGTGAAAAAAGGCGACGTAAATGTTGCTAATTATTTTAAAGATTTAAACGTATATGCAGATACTGGTGAATGGCAAGATGTAAGTCTTGAATTTATGACAGATGATACAACTTTATTTGCAGTTGGGATTGGTCGATGGTTTGATCAAGCAACTTCATCACAAAAAAATACAGTGGCTTGCATGGATGATGTTAAATTAAAAGAGAAGAGCACTGCTCAAGACGATAATTATAATATTATTTGGGCTGATGATTTTAATGAACAACAACTCGATACTTCTAAATGGGATTATGAATTAGGAAGTATTCGTGGTGTTGAACAAGAACATTATGTTAACAGTAAAGAAAATGTCGATGTTTCTGATGGAACCTTGAAATTACGCCTAACCGATAGAGCAAAAGAAGACCAATATACAAATCCGCGTGGTGATCGCAAAGTAATTTATAATTCAGGAAGCATCAGAACGCATGGTAAACAAGAATTTCTATATGGTCGAATCGAAATAAGAGCTAAATTGCCTAAGGGTAAAGGTGTATTCCCAGCATTTTGGACTTTAGGTTCAGACTTTACGTTAGATGGTAAGATTAATTCACAACAAGGTGCTCCATGGCCTGTTTCTGGAGAAATGGATATTATGGAATTAATAGGTCAAGATGGTGATACATCTCAAGGAAATAAGACCGTTTATCAAACGCTACATTATGGGGATGCAGCAGATAAAGATAATGGTAAATATGCAGGCAACGGGACCTCTTATGCATTAAGTGATGGTACAAACTTTAATGACGGGTATCATATTTTTGGAATCAATTGGAGTAAAGGAAAAGTGGAATGGTATGTCGACAACAAAATTGTACGGACTGTCGATTATAGCAATGATCCATTGGCTTTAAAGACGCTTGATCGTCCGCAATATGTACAATTGAATTTAGCTGCAGGTGGTAATTGGCCAGGAGATGCGGGTGCAAACTTAGCAGGTCAAGAATTTGATGTTGATTATATTTATTATGCACAAAATGAACAACAAAAAGCTGATGCGCAACAATACTATGCAAATGCCGCTAAAATTACAGGGGCAAAAGATGTAACAATGACTCAAGGAGAAATTCCAGATTTATTAGCAGGAGTTACATCGGATAAAAATACCAAATTAGATTTTTCTGTTGATGATGAATATCAATTCCAAAATACCGGTGGAAATACTAATGTTCACTTGGTATGTAGTGGCAAAGATGATGCTGCTAAACTAGCAACATTGCCTGCTGGTAAGTATAATTTATATTACAGTGCGGTGAATACAGAAGATAAGACCATACCAGCTACTAGAAAAGCTGTTTTGTTGACGGTTAAACCACGTTCATTGGCAACTGATTTGGCAGCTAACGGATTAAAGGCAGTAGGTTATGCTAAAGATACGCTAGCAAGCATTGCACTTCCTGATGGTTGGAGTTGGGATAAGCCAGATACAGTTTTAGTCCAAGGAACACAAAAAGTGTCTGCAACCTACAGTAAAAATGGTTTTACAATGCAAGAAAGTATTGATGTGACAGGGAATGCTTCTGTTTCTAAAGAACAACTTCAAGCGCAAATAGCAGTTGCTCAAAAACTTGTAACACAAACAGATAAATATACTGCTCAATCTTTAGCAACTTTACAAACAAGTCTTACTAAAGCAAAAGCTGTGTTGGAACAACTTGATCCTACGTACGCACAAATGACACTAGCTTATCAAGATTTAGAAAATGCCCAAAAGCAATTGGTTCTAAAAGATGTTCAAAAGCCAGCAGAGCCAACGCAAGATAAGCAAGATCAAGTAATTCTTGAAAGTAAAAAAGATGACAAGAATTCTAAGCTTCCACAAGCTGGAGAAAATAAGGGAATTATTTTAAGTGCTTTAGGTTTGTTGACAGCAGGAGTTAGTGTAGTAGCTTTATTTAAACGTAAATAATTAACTAGATTAAAATGCATTGCATAATCTGAATTTGATTATGTAGTGCATTTTGTTTTTTTAAAAGGTTAATTAGAGCCACATTTTAGTCAAGTAAGCGCTTTTTAAGTTAAGGAGTGTTGCTTATAATATTGGTATTGAGAAGTGATTTAAAAGCGAAAGGGTTGGTAATGATGACTTACGAAGAAGTATTACAACAAATTGAACAAATGCGCACTCAATCTAAAGCAAACGACGATAAGCGCGATGCTGGTTTGCCTTTACAAATTCCAGGAGTAAAGCGCATTGATGATTTGAGTTACGGTCCAGATCCTAAATGGCATCTATTGGATCTTTATTTGCCAGAAGATATCAATGAAAAAATTCCTGTTATTATCAGTATTCATGGTGGTGGCTGGTGCTATGGGACTAAAGAAACTTATCAATTTTATGGGATGGGCTTGGCTAAACGAGGTTTTGCGGTGGTTAACTTTAATTACCGCTTAGCACCAGAAGTTAAGTTTCCTAAAGAATTAGATGACATCAATGCTGTTTTTCATTGGGTCGTTCAAAATGCCATAAATTACAACCTTGATTTAGATAATGTCTTTGTTGTAGGTGATAGTGCAGGCGGACAAATGGCGCAACAATATGTTACTATCTTAAGCAATCCAGCTTATCGGGCATTATTTGGTTATGAACGCCCTGAATTGACAGTAAGAGCGACTGCTTTGAATTGTGGTGTTTACTTTATAGATCAATCAGAAAACCAAGCAGGTGTGGGTGAAGCTTATTTCAAACAAGATGATGGTTCGTATCCGTTAGAAAAACTAGAAGTGGAAAAATATATGAATCAAGATATGCCACCATTGTTTGTGATGACTTCAAGCCATGATTTCTTGCATGATGCGGCCTTTCGTTTGGATGGATATTTGTTAGCTAAAGGAATTGATCATGAATTACACGTCTATGGAGATGAGAAAAATCCACGTTATCATGTCTTTCACGTTAACCAAAGAGATGGAATTGCTAGTTTGTGTAATGATGATGAGGTTGCTTTTTTCAAGCGTTATTTAAATAAGTGAAAATTAAAATCCGGATCTTGATAAAAGATGCGGATTTTTTATTGTTCATAACATAACGAACTATATTCGTGATTAAACTTTAAATGTTTGACTTTTTAAAAAGGATAGGGTATGATACAAATATTATTTTTACTGGACGGAGGAGTCTTGATGACGACTAAACAAAAAGTTTTTTGTGGAAATCTGTTGTTTACACCAGAATTTGGCCGACTTGAATTATTAAAGCAAGCCTTAATGATTGTTGATGATAACGGAATGATTAGTGCGGTTATTCAACAAGATGATGAAAAATACGAACAAATTAGAACAGAAGCTAAGCAAGCGGGGATTTTACAAGAATTTTTAGCTGAGCAATATTTGCTACCGGGTTTTGTGGATTTACACATTCACGCATCACAATGGCCACAAGCTGGGATAGCTTTAGATGATCCTTTAAACGTTTGGTTAGATGAGTGTACTTTCCCACTAGAAAGTAAATATCAAGATTTAGATTTTGCACGAGAAGTCTATAATGATTTAGTTGAGCAACTCTTAGCACGGGCAACAACAACAGCAGTGTATTTTGCCACCCAACATCTTGAAGCAAGCTATGAATTAGCTAAGATTAGTGCACAAAAAGGACAACGTGCATTTGTTGGTAAAGTTGTTATGGATAATCCAAAGCAAACCCCAGATTTTTATCGCGATAAAGATTCGCAAAGTGCAATAGCCGATACGAAAGAATTTATACGCAGAGTCAAACAATTAGGAAAAGATGTTAAACAAGGAGTCTATCCAGTAATTACTCCACGTTTTGTACCAAGTTGTACGGATGAAACGCTAGCTGCTTTGGGCAAATTAGCACAAGAAACTGATGCATATGTGCAAACCCATTGTAGTGAAGGTCAATGGGAACATGATTATGTCTTAGAACGTTTTGGTAAAAGAGATACCGAAGTCTTGGCTGACTTTGGTTTGTTGAAACGCAAGTCAATCATGGATCATTGTAATTTTGTTAATGAAGCCGATGGAGAGTTATTTGCCAAGAAACAAGCCGCGATTGCACATTGCCCGATTTCTAATGCATATTTTGCTAATGGGGTCTTGCAAGCCAAGCGTTTGCATAAACAAGGTGTAAAAGTCGGCTTGGGAACGGATATTTCAGGTGGATTTTCACCAAGTTTATATGACAATATTAAGCAATGTGTGATGAGCTCACGGATGTTAGAAGATGGGGTCGATGTTGATTTGCCAGCACAACAACGAGGAAAAAAGGACAGTCGTTTATCTGTATTAGAAGCTTTTTATTTAGCGACTAAGGGTGGCGGACAAGCTGTATGTTTACCATTAGGAAGCTTTGAAGCAGGTCAAATCTGTGATTTTCAAGTTTTAGATCCTACGGTGGCAGCCAATAAATTACCAGGATTAAACATTTTTAAACGTCCTGTTGATATTTTGGCTAAATTATTATATTTAAGTACACCAGCAAATATTAAAGAAGTCTGGGTACAAGGGCAAAGAGTAAAATAGAGGTGGATTATGCAAGCAACTAAAAACAATAAAGTTAGTTTATCGATTGGTGTTAATGAAGATATTTCATGGCAAAAATCTTTGATGTTAGGTTTACAACATGTTTTAGCGATGGATGTTTATGTGCCACCATTTTTAATAGCTGTAGCGGTTGGAATGACAGGTCATGCCTCGACAGCCTTGATTCAGTCAACCTTTTTAGGAGCTGGGATAGCTTCATTGATTCAGGTTTTATTCTTCTTAAAATTACCTGTGTGTCAGGGGCCATCATTTGTTCCAGTAGGAGCTATGGCAGGAATTATCGTGGCTAATGGTGGACGCTTGGATGCGGCAATGGGTGCTTCGCTTGTTGGGGCACTTGCGGTTACTTTGCTTGGGATGAGCGGACTTTATCGTTATATTGTTAAAAATTTTGTGCCACCATTAGTAAGTGGAACAATTATCGTGATTGTTGGTTTAACTTTATTGCCAACGGCTTTTACGAGCAATATCTTTGTTGCTAATAAAGCATTATCGATGCAACAAAATGTATTATTAGCGGTAGTGACGGCGGCAGTCATGATTTTATGTTCGATGTTGGGTGTTTACTTTAATAACAATGGCAAATTATTTAGAATTAGTTCTGTGATTATTGCATTATTTGTAGGTTCGGTGATAGCTTACTTAATGGGTGGTTTAGATTTAAGCACCGTGAGTCAAACTTCTTTTTTGAGCTTACCTAACTTTGCGTTTATCAATTATGGTTTGAGCTTTAATTTTTCTGCGATTATCACGATGTTGGTGATTTATTTAGTGTTGTTAGCCGAAACAACAGGAACATGGTATGCAGTAAGTGCTGTTATTGAAGAGCCGCTAGATGAAAAGCAAATCAATCAAGGTGTGATTGGTGAAGGTTTGGGTTGTTTGGTAGCTTCGTTGATTGGAGCAACACCTTTGACGGGGTATTCGACCAATGCCGGGGTCATTTCAATTACTGGTGTTGCAAGTCGTAAAGTCTTTGTTGGGGCTTCATTTGTCTTTATTGGTTTAGCATTTCTAGGAAAACTTTCGGCCTTGATTAATGCGATTCCAACAGCAGTTATTGGTGGTGTCTTTGCTGTAGTTTGTGTTGTTATCATGTTAAGTGGCTTTAGAGTAATCAAAAATGAACCGCTAACTGAACGCCAAGTTTATATTATTGGCGTACCATTGATTTTTGCGGTTGGTTTGTTATTTATGCCGGCTGCTTTGACCAAAAACGCACCAGAATTAATTCAATATCTATTAGCTTCACCAATTGCCGTGAGTGCTATTGTAGCGATTGTGATGAATAAATTGTTACCTGAAAAATAAAAAAATGATACTGAGTTTTCTTTTGAAAATTCGGTATCATTTTTTAGTAAGTAAGATAATTATTTGTACATAAGGGATGACAGCTGGCCAAGAAAAGTTGCTGTTGTTTACGCCAATCAAGATGTTTATCTTTAAGCCAAGTCACACAAAAATTATAATTTAGCTGACTGAAATGAGTATCTAACAAGACTCCTAGGCCGTGCTTCATATAAAAGCTTTGCTCTAAACCAAAAGTTGCTAGTTCATGTTGTCTAGTGGAAGTAATCATTAATTTAGCAGTAATGTCATAGTTTTCATCTAGTTCATAGATGCTGCGTCTTAAAAAACGAGCATCTTGTTCGATATCATCAATCAATGTTTTTTGCGTATCAGCATTCAAGGTACAATAAAGGAATGTAGGTTTAGTATATGTGATTTGAGGTAAGGTGATTAAAAAAGTTTCGCAATTAAAATGGCTAATAATTTTTTGGTCAGTAAAAGGATATTCTTTTGAAACAACTAACACTTTGATGGCGCCCCAAGGTGTTTGCAAACTCATTTTTTGCCTCCTTTCCTTAGTATTATTGTAAGGCTAAAAAAAGTTCAACGACAAGAGTTTTAAAATAAAGTTAATATTATAGAATATAAATTGTTTTGGTGCGGGTAATAATGATGATAAAATATTAAATTAGGCTATGTTAAAAATATAATTATAGCTTTAGTTAGAGGAGACATATTATGAAACAAAAAATATGGACAAGTAGTTTAATTTTATGTTTAATATTAAGCCATCTTGTTACATTTGGAACTTTAAAACAAAGTAATTTTGCTTTGCTAGCAACGTTTGTCGTTACATTATTGTTATGGATTACGGTAGATATTGCTTGGCCTAGTCTACTTTGTTTATTATCGTTAGCGCTTATTCCTGAACTAGGCATGAAAAAGATTTTGGCACTTTCTTTGGGTAATGAAACCCTAGCATTTTTATTATTTACTTTTATGTGTACTTATGCCTTGGCAAAAACTTCATTTGTTAGAAGAACAGCGATTTTTTTTGTGACTTCTTCTTGGGCTAAAAAAGGCCCTTGGCAAATGAGTATTTTATTTTTCTTGGCTGTTTTAAGTACAGGATTATTTATTGCACCGACTGTTCTTTTCTTTATTTTTTATCCTATTTTACAAGAAATTTATACATTAATAGGCTTGAAAAAAGGAGACAGTTTTGCATCAATGCTATTGATGGGGGTGATTATTTGCGTTAATCTATCAGCCGGAATGACACCAATCGCACATGTTTTTCCAGTCTTGGCAACCAGTGCTTATGCAACATTAACTGGTACTACAATAGATTATGGAAAATATATGTTATTTGGTATTCCTACAGGGATAGTTTTATTTATCGGAATGCTAGTGATTTTTAGATTTATTTGGCGTCCACAAACGCCAACTTTTTTAGGCTTAAATAAGACTGATTTTACAGTTATAAAAAAGCCAAGACAAGTTGAAAATGCAATTGTAAGTATTTTTGCTTTAGTAGTATTTTTGTGGGTGGCTCCAAGTTTACTTGGAGGCATTTGGCCTTTTTTTAATACGAGTTTAGCTAAATTAGGAACGGCTTTTCCGCCATTATTAGGCTTGATTTTATTGGCACTTATCAAGTTTGAAAACAAAGCATTACTTGATTTAAATGAAGCATTTGTTAAAGGAGTCTCATGGCCTAGTGTAATTATGTGTAGTGCGACGCTAGCTTTAGGAAGTTGTTTGACAGATTCTAATTTAGGATTTATTGCACCTTTGACAGCAACGCTAAAACCTGTATTAGCAAGTGTAGGTGTTGCAGGTATGCTGTTGTTATTTATAATGTGGGCGACAATTGAGTCTAATATTTCTTCACATATTGTTACTTCACAAGTTGTAGCATCAGTTGCAGCTCCACTAGCATTAAGTGGTGGTGCAAATGCGTTGGCTTTGACAAGTGTAATAGGGTTAGGTGCGTCAATTGGCTGTGCAACACCGCCTTCGATGCCGTTTGTGGCAGTCGCGTGTTCTTCTGGATGGCTGACAACTAAAACGACTCTAAAAGCAGGAATAGGTTTTAGTTGTGTGGCGATTATCATCTTGTATACTATCGGTTATCCCTTGGCTAACTTAATCATGTAGCTTAGGCAAATAAATGTCTTAGCCTAAAGATTGTTGCTATAATTAAGGTAAAGAACATAAGGAGGTAACTTTATGTATTTGAATATTACACAAGCAGCCAAGGAAAAAATAGCTGCTAAAGTTGCGACACGCCATGTTGATTTATTACTAGATTTTGATGATGGAGTAGGCCCGCTGTCACCCAAGGGCGCATGTGCGTTATCGACAGTTTTTAGATTAGTCATAGTACCAAAAGGTAAATATCAAAAAGACTACAATGCTAAACTTGATTCAGATATGGGCGTGATTCGTTATAAAGACTATAGCGAAACTTATATGGATCAAGAAATGACTTTAACAGTTGATGAAAATACTCAAATTTTACAATTAAAAGGGCTACAAAACGGCTTATTAGCAGCTAATCTTGCAATTGTAGAAGGATGAGGCTGGGAAAAAAGTACCAGTCTGACATAAAAATAGCTGATTGAATTTCTAAAAATGAAATTTGATCAGCTATTTTTCTATTATGTCTATTTTGGGTTCGTTTTTTTAGGGATTTTATCCCTCTTTTTTGGAATAAATGCCATAATTTTGATATGTTAATCGCCAAAAGTAGTAATCCTAATTCATTTCGAACTGCTTTTTCACCTCTAACGTGTACTCGGCGCACGCCAAAATTCCCCTTCATATCTCCGAAAATTGTTGCAACATCTGTTCGTCTTCTTGGGTAGATAGTTGAACCTTTTTCGCTAGAAAGGTTTTCTTTAGCTTTATGTTTTAAATATTCCCAGTTTAAGTTTATTGATTTAGTCCGTTGTTGTCCCTTTTGAGTTTGCGCTAATTGTTCTAATTTCTTTGTCGCTTGAAATTTATCAGCTACGTAGACTTTGAAATCTCGTTTAACCCTATATTATCCACACGAGAACTATATCTTTGGAACTTAAATACGACTCCATCAGGGTTCGTATAATAATCATCTTTATCGTGATATGTCCAATTGTTAATATTTTGTGGATCTCTTTGGTATTTACGACTTTGTTCTTTTTGATACATTCCATAAGGAATCAATGGAATCTTTTCAAACTTGTCAATAACTGCTTGATAATTGGTTTCACTGCCATAGCCTGTATCCGCAACAATGTATTTAAATAAATCCAAATTAGAAAAAACTTCAAAAAAGGTACTAACGTTCGTGTATCCGTTGGATTAGGGAAGATATCATAGTGCAAAACAAAGCGACCACTGGTCGCAATTTGTAAATTATAAGCAGGTTTTAATTGACCATTTTGCATGTGGTCTTCTTTTACGCGCATAAAAGTAGCGTCAGTATCTGTTTTCGAGAAACTATTGCGATCTTTGAAAATTTCCCTATCACGTTCATACTTCACTTTTCTAGGAAGAAAATCTTCTTTCAATTTACGTTTGATACTCTTTAATTTACGACGAACATGTTTGTTTTTTGAACCACCTTTTTAACCTTAGGTTTGGCTTCAATTTCTTTTTCCAACTCAACTAGTTTAATATCAGTTTCTTTGATAAGTTCTTTTATTGCATCACTAGAACGAAAATTATTGATAGTTTTATAGCTAATGGGAGTATTACCACTTAACCACATCATAGGAAGGTAATACTGATTTAATTTAGCAATCTTTCTGCCAGAAAAAATAGCTTCATGATAAGCAAAAAGCGTCATTTTTAGTAGCATAGCCAGATGAAAAGCAGGCCGACCGGTATGTGAAGTCTCTTCTGAAAGAATATTAAGTAAAATTGAGTCCACGAAGTGGCTGATTAAAACCGCAATATGGTCAGATGGTAATTTTAATAAATAAGTAGTAATATCTAATTCTAGTTCAGATGTGTTATAATTTTTGTACATGGTTAACATCTCCTTTATTGGTTTTAGGGAACTTAATATTAACAGGAGATTAGCCATAAGAAAAGGCCCATGCCAATTTTTTTGACGTGAGCTTTTTTCTATTGAAGCTGAGTTTTTCTCAGCCTCTTTGTTTTTCAATAATTTAATATTTACTGATAATTTTAAGCGAAGTATAATATGGTTATATATTAAAAAATATTAATTTTTATAATTATAGATAAAAATTTCTTAAACATAAGCGTAAAAGAGTTTATCTTGGTTAGCAAGATAAATTAAACGGGGAATTGATATGATTTTAGATTATATGGAAAAAACAGTTGTACGTAGAGCGAAACTTTTGAATATATTATATTGTAATCAAGAAGAAACATTAGGTAAATTATCTTTTGTATTAGAGTGTTCACCTATGACTGTGGTATCAGATGTTGAATATTTACAAAATGAACTAGAAATTCCAATAAAGCAATCCGATAAAGGTGATTATGGTTTAAAACCTAATAAGGCTTACCTAGATGATTATCTACATAAACTTTACGCAACATCAACATTTTTAACATTTTTACAATATTTTTTTATTTATGAAAACAAAATTGATTTTTTAGATTTTATTAAGCAACAAAAAGTTTCTACGGCTAAAGGTTACCGTATGCGACAAGAAATTGTGAAGTACATTGCAGAGACCGGATTAGAATTAAAAGATAATCAAGTTTGTGGTAATCAGATTTTATTGCGTTTTTTACGAGCTGAATTGGTTAAGCACCTAAATATGCAACTCATCTTTATGGATGAGCAATTTAGTAGTGCTTGTGAACAAATACTAACAAAATTAGAAGAGCAATTAGGAATAGTATTTACTAAAGAACAACATTATTTGTATCAGCTTTTGATGAACCAAAGTATCTTGGTATCAAAATGGGATAAAAGTGACTTTGATTCAGACATAGAAAGCCTAATATCTGCCAAAATGTATCCGACGGGTTATTGTGAATTGGTTAAAGAATATTTGTCCCAATATTGGTCTGAAGAAAATTACTTATTTGAAGAAAAATTTGCCTTGGTTGTATTTTTAGCAATTAATCCTTATATCTTTGATGAAAACTTACCAGTGCAAATGGTTTTACAAAATGAATTGAGCTTTTTTGCGTTACCAAAGGTCAATGAATTGATCAGTGAAATAAAGCAAAAATTTATTGTTGAAAAGAGTCGAGAAAAACATTTTTACACCGCATTGTATATTTATTTGCGGGACGCATTTTTAGGGATTCAAAACATTAAAAATAGCTGTAAAATCATGATTGAAACACCATATCGCACGACAAAAACTTATTATGATTTAGTTAAGTTGTTAGAAAAGTGGAATCATAAACGTTTGAAGTTAAGCAATCATTATAATTTGATTTTATATAAACGAATGGCAATAATATTAACGACCAAACATTATAGTGATGTAGTTATTGTGTCAGAACAACGAAGTGATGCATTATTTTTACGGGATTATTTGCAAAAAATGTATTCTAAAAAACCTATGAATTTAAAGATTGCAACTACTCAAGCAGAACTTTTAAATAATAAAAAAAGCGCACAAACATTGTTTTTAATGGATAAAGCATGGCACGAAAAGAAGTTAATTCCTGCGACAAACGTTTTGTATATCTCTTTTCCTTTGAGCACTGAGCAGATGTTTGAAATGTTAATGAAACTTTCGTGCTAATAGTTAGACACCAAATTAAGGTGTCTTTTTTTGAAGATAACATGAAATTATTTCATCTTTAGAAGATAAACTTGAGTTTTACTTAATTAAAAAATTAAAGTATACTGAACATAGTTAAACGAATGGAATTCAAGTTTTAAGGAGGTTAGGTGTATGTTGCCAAATCTTTCACAACGTTTTAGTCAACAAAAATCAGGTTTAGATGATTTGTTTACAATGTCTAATCAACAAGAGGTAATTTCTTTTGCCGCGGGTTATCCAGCAAGTGAACTTTTTCCTAAAGAGCAGTTAGACCAAGCGTTTGTTAGCCGGAGTAAAAATGCCGGTCAACAGTATTATCAGTACGGTTCGGTCTTAGGTGTGGATAGTTTACGTAAAAAAATTTTAACCTATGTTCACTCAACACAAACGATACAAGCTAAATTAGCTGATATTATGTTGACACAAGGTGCGCAACAAGGTATTAGTTTACTAGCTGATTTGTTTTTAGATGTAGGTGATGGAGTAGTTGTTGAAGGACCAACATATATCGGAGCTTTAGAAGCTTTTAAGGTACGTAAACCAACTTTTTATGAAGTACAATTACAAGCAGATGGTTTAGACATTGAACAGTTAGAAACGCTTTTAAGTAAACATCCAATTAAATTGTTATATACAATTCCTAATTTTCAAAATCCAACAGGTTGTTGTATGTCGCTTGCTAAACGCCAAAGACTAGCTCAGTTGGCTAGTCAGTATGGCTTTTTGGTCATTGAAGATGATCCATATCGTGAGTTACGCTATGCAGGTCAAGACTTGCCAAGTATTAAAAGTTTTGATAAAGCCGGAAACGTAGTGACATTAGGAAGTTTTTCTAAGATTTTATCGCCTGCCTTACGGATGGGCTGGTTAGTCGCTGATGAAGCATTGATTAAGCAATTATCTAATTTACGTTTAGCAAATGATTGTCAGCCATCAAATGTTGTAGCCGAGATGATTGACCAATACTTAAGCGATAATGATTTAGTAAAGCATATTCAAAACTTGAATCGTTTCTACAAAGATAAAAAAGAAACGATGGTTAAGTATCTTAAACGTTATCTACCAAAAGAATGTCAAATCAGTGACCCAGACGGCGGTTTTTTTATCTGGGTCACATTGCCAGCTCAAATTGATGCGCATCAACTTTTATTGCAAAACGGCAAAGTAACATTTATTGAAAGTTCCGGTTTATTTGCAGTTAGTGGTCAGAAAAATCATATGCGGTTAAACTTTTCAGGCGTTAGTAAACAACAAATCAAGCAAGGCTGTCAAGCTTTAGGCGATTGTTTAGCTGAAATGTTGCATGCAGCTGCTTAAAAATAGGCACCTAATAGGGTGCTTATTTTTTTGCACTTTGTGAATAGAGTGAATATAATTAAAAATAAAAACAACGAGGTAATAAATATGAAGCCAACCGTTAATGTTGTGGCGGCTGTTTTGATTCAAGACGGGAAAATTTTGGCAACTAGACGTAATTTAGATCGAATTTTAGGCGGACGTTTTGAGTTTCCAGGTGGGAAAATTGAGTTAGGTGAAACGCCTAAGCAAGCTTTACGCCGAGAAATTTACGAAGAATTAGGCGATATGATTAGTATTGGCCCGCGCATTGAGACACCTAGTAATTTCGAATATAGCTATGCACATATTAATATTCAATTTTATTTAGCTAAGCTTAAAACCCATAATTTAAACCAAGTTGCAGCTCATGACTTTATCTGGGATTATCCGCAAAACTTATTGATACTTGATTGGTTACCCGCTACACGTCCGGTGTTAGAATGGTTGGTTTTGCAAGATTTGACAAAGGTGGAGTTTGATGATTGAAAATTTAGAAGCGACGTTGCGTAATGCTTTTATTGATGCTAAACATTTGGGGGCAAATGAGCTTTTACAGCCACGGTTGTTGACCAATAAAAAAGATGAAACAATCTGGCAACATTTAAAAGATGAATTAGAAAGTTGTCGCAGTTTTAGTTGGGCAGTTGCATTTATTACGTTGGATATGTTGACGCCATTAAAGGTTGTTTTAGCTGATTTGGCAGCTAAAGGCATTAAAGGCAAACTTTTGACGGCTGATTATCTTAATTTTAATAGTCCGGCTGTTTTTGCAGAATTGCTTAAGTTACCAAATGTCGAGGTCAAAATTGCTTCTGGACAGGGGTTTCATGCCAAGGGATATTTGTTTGAACATGACACGCATCAAACGGCGATTATCGGGAGTGCTAACTTGACTAGAGCAGCCTTATTAGCAAATTTTGAATGGAGCTTGCGTGTTAGTTCACATCAAGATGGACGTTTACCTCAAGAAATGCATATGCAATTTATGGAAGCTTGGCAAAGTGCACAGCCATTAGACAATGTGTGGTTGAGTTCTTATCAAGCTAATTATCAAGCTCCTCTTAAAATGAAGACTAATTTAAAACAAAAGGTAAACTTAACACCAAATACGATGCAAAAAGAGGCTTTAGCCCAACTTGCTTTGTTACGTGCTAGTCAAGAAAGCAAGGGATTGATTGTTTCGGCAACTGGAACAGGTAAGACGTATTTAGCTGCATTTGATGTTCAAAGCTTTGCACCTAAGCGAATGTTATTTGTTGTGCACCGTGAGCAAATTTTACAAAAAGCCAAGCAAAGTTTTCAAAATGTCTTAGGTGGCAAAGACAGTGATTATGGGATTTTAGCGGGCACAAAGCGACAAGTGGATGCTAAATATTTATTTGCAACTATGCAAAGCCTAGCAAAAGATGAAACCTTAGCGAGTTTTAAACCCGATGAATTTGATTATTTGATCATTGATGAAGCACATCGTTCACGTGCAAAGAGTTATCTAAAAATTTTAGCTCATTTCACCCCTAAATTTTGTTTAGGGATGACAGCAACACCAGAAAGAACAGACGAGTTAGAGATTTATAGTTTATTTGATCATAATATTGCCTATGAAATTCGTTTACAAGACGCATTACAAGCCGATATGTTATGTCCGTTTCATTATGTTGGGGTTAAAGATTATGAATATCAAGGCGAATTAATCACTGATACAACTAGCTTGCGTCGCTTGGTTAGCGAAGAGCGTGTCCAACATATTTTAAAACAAGTTGCTTACTATGAAACTTCGCAGCAAACGACTCATGGCTTGATTTTTTGTAGTCGTCAAGAAGAAGCTAAACAACTTGCCGATATTTTGACTCAAAAGGGCCATCCTAGCCAAGCTTTAACTAATGAACAAAGTATCCAGGCTCGCAATGAAGCTGTCGCTAAACTAGAGCAGGGAAAACTTAAATATTTGATAACCGTTAATATTTTTAACGAAGGAATTGATATTCCATGTGTTAATCAAGTCATTATGTTGCGCAATACCCAGTCACGGATCGTCTTTATTCAACAGCTTGGCAGAGGTTTGCGTAAATTTGTTGATAAAGACTTTGTGACAATCATAGACTTTATCGGCAACTATAAAAATAATTTCTTAATCCCGTTAGCTTTGTATGATGATCGAATGGCAAGTAAAGATCGTGCTAAAAGCGAATTGATGCTACAACCGATTATTGGTTTATCAACGATTAATTTCACCAAAGTTGCTAAAGAACAAATCTATGCAGCGATTCAGGCTAGCAAATTAGATTCATTATTCCAGTTAAAACAAGCTTATCAAGAACTAAAGGATAAACTAGGGCGAATTGTTTTGCTAAAAGACTTTTATCGCAATGGCCAGCTTGATCCACGGGTTTTTGCTAATAATTCTTTACTACCCAATTATGCGCACTTTTTAGTTAAGCTCAAAGAACCGATTTCTTTGGATACTTATCAAGATCAAGTTTTAACTTTTGTGACAAAGGAATTATTAAATGGAATGCGTGCACATGAATTATTATTGTTAAAACTATTGCTGACTAACGATCAAGTCAATCGTTTAGATTACATTGCTTGTCTTGAAAAATTTGGCTGTTATGTTAACGAAGATGTTTTAGATTCGGTTGTTAATATTTTAAGTTTAGATTTCTTTAAAATTAAGGTTAGAGACGGACTAAAATCTGATCAATATGGGGCATATCCACTGATAAAAGAAGATTTATTAGGATATAGTTTAATCTCAGATTTGAAAGAAAGTTTAAGTCAAAACAAATGGTTTGCATATTTATTAAAAGATGCCATAGATACAGGCTTGTTGGTTGCTAAAGAATATAATCAAGCACAACAGTTTACTTTATATCAACAATACACGCGCAAAGATGTTTGTCGCTTGTTGAACTGGCATAAAGATTTAAGCGCACCGATGTATGGTTATTGGGTTGGAGAAAGGGAATGTCCGTTATTTGTCACTTATGAAAAAACTAAAAATCATTATTCGGAAAATTATGATAATGATTTTAGTGATAATGCTACATTTAGATGGTATACCAAAAGCCCAAGGACGTTAGCGTCTGGAGAGGTTAAACAGTTATTAGCAGGTGTGAGTCACGGACAACAAAAATTAAAAATCCATGTTTTTATTAAACGCAATGATGCTGATGGCAAAGGCTTTTATTATCTTGGTAAAGCAAAGATCTTAGCTTCAACAATCAAAGAAGAAGTAACCGTTCAAACTAATAAAAAAATGCGTAAGGTGGTAGGGATGGATTTACGTTTAGATAATCCTTTGCCATATGCCCAGTATAAATTAGTGACTGGAAGTTTGGATTTTTCGGATAAAGTTTAAAATGTTGATTTTTATCCTGGAAATAGAATATTTTCAGAGCAAAAAACGAACTATTAACTTTTGCAAAGATAAAATTGTAAATTTTTAGAAAAAAGCAAAAAAGTACTTGCATTTATGATGGATTTTTTGTAGATTAGAAAACAAAAAATAAAGCCAAAGGAGCGTTTTAAGGATGTCTAATTGGGATACAAAATTTACTAAAAAAGGTTTTACATTTGATGATGTTTTATTAATACCTGCAGAAAGTCACGTTTTACCAAATGAAGTGGATTTAAGTGTGCAACTTGCAGATAATTTGAAATTAAATATCCCAATCATCAGTGCGGGAATGGATACTGTTACAGAAGCAGCGATGGCAATCGCGATGGCCCGCCAAGGCGGTTTAGGGGTAATTCATAAAAATATGACAATTGAGCGCCAAGCAGATGAAGTCAAAAAAGTTAAACGCTCAGAAAGTGGTGTCATCATTGATCCATTTTATTTGACACCAGATAACACTGTTGCTGAAGCTGAATGCTTGATGCACAAATATCGCATTAGTGGGGTACCAATTGTAAAGACCTTGGAAGATAAAATCTTTTGTGGTATCATCACGAATCGTGATACACGGTTTGTTACGGATAGTTCTGTTAAGATTGCGGAGGTCATGACTAAAGAAAACTTGATTACTGCACCGGAAGGGACTTCTTTACAAAAAGCAGAAGCAATCTTGCAAGCTAATAAGATTGAAAAATTGCCAATTGTCAATGAAGCTGGTCAGTTGACAGGTTTGATTACAATCAAGGATATCGAAAAAGTAGTTGAATTCCCACATGCAGCCAAAGACAAGCATGGTCGTTTATTAGTTGCTGCAGCAGTTGGAGTAACTAGCGATACATTTGAACGAGCAGCAGCATTATTAAAGGCTGGTGCAGATGCATTGGTTATCGATACAGCACACGGTCATTCAGCCGGTGTAATTCGTAAGATTAAAGAAATTCGGGAACATTTCCCACAAGCAACATTGATTGCTGGAAATGTTGCGACTGCACAAGCAACTAAAGCATTATATGATGTTGGAGTTGATGTAGTTAAAGTTGGGATTGGACCTGGTTCAATTTGTACGACTAGAATCGTTGCTGGGGTAGGAGTACCACAATTAACGGCAATTTATGATGCTGCAAGTGTGGCACGTGAATATGGTAAGACAATCATAGCCGATGGTGGTATTAAGTATTCTGGCGACATTGTTAAAGCAATTGCAGCAGGTGGTAATGCGGTAATGTTAGGCTCAATGTTAGCTGGGACAGATGAAGCACCAGGTGAAACAATTATTTATCAAGGTCGTCGTTTCAAGACATATCGCGGAATGGGAAGTCTTGGTGCGATGGATTCTACTCATGGTTCTTCTGATCGTTACTTCCAAAGCGGAGTTAATGAAGCTAACAAGTTGGTGCCAGAAGGAATCGAAGGTCGTGTAGCTTACAAGGGTAGTGTAGCAGATATCGTATATCAAATGGATGGCGGTTTGCGCGCAGGTATGGGATATTGTGGAGCTAAGAATCTACAAGCTCTAACAGAAGATGCGCAATTTGTACAAATCACAGGAGCTGGTTTAATCGAATCGCATCCACATGATGTAACGATTACTAAAGAAGCACCTAATTATTCTAAATAAAAATATATAAATAAATTAAAAAGGATTGATGCTTGAATTATACAAGAGTCAATCCTTTTTATTAGGAAAAATGAACCTCCTTTGTTTGGAAATTCAAACAAAAGAGGTTCATTTTGAAATTTAGTCGGTAGCTAAGTTTTTTTGCGCGGTTGCTAACATTAAACGTAAACGATTCAGTTGATTAACAAGCGATAGACTTGGATCGTAATCGATTAGTGCGATGTTGTCTTTAGGATATTTTTGGCGTAAACTTTTGACTATACCTTTACCGACAATATGGTTAGGTAAATAGCCAAACGGTTGCATACAAACAATATTATTGATGTCTTTTTGGAGCAATTCTACCATTTCACCTGTCAAAAACCAATAAAATTCACCTTTCTAATACTAAAGTTAGTAAGATATAAAAGAAACACCATTCAAGCAATAACTTAAAAATTTTAAGCCTGCTTGCTAGGTGTTTTGGTTAAAAAGTTCTCATATTTGATAAGTAAGCTTATTCATTTAAAATGAGTAATTTGTATAAAGTTGTGATTATTATAGGATTATTTTTTTAAGATTTCAATTGATAGTAAACAAAAAAGAGACGAAAAATTAATTTCATCTCTTTTAATATATTAAGCTTGTTTCAGAGCAAGTGTCAGTTTGCCATCATCAAGATGATAGATTTTATCTGCAAATTCTTGCAAGCGCAAATCATGAGTAACAATGATGATAGCTTTATCTTGTTTAACAGCTAGTTTTTTAAAAAGCTTGCCTACCTCAGCAACTCGTTGACTGTCTAAGGCAGCCGTTGGTTCATCGGCTAAAATGATTTCTGGATTGGTATATAAAGCACGTGCGATGGCAACCCGTTGATTTTGCCCACCAGAAAGTTGACCAGGGTATTTGTTTTTAAGTTGTTTAATATCTAAGATATCAAGCACATCATTTAATTGTGCGTCAGTTAAATTATCTTCTTTTTTAACTTTTTGAACTAATTTAAATTGTTCAGCGACGGTTAAAAAGGGGACGAGATTGTAAGACTGTAAGATAAATCCGATTTGATTAAGACGGATACTTTCTTTTTGCTTATCTGAAAGCTGACCGATATCTTGACCGTTAATTTTAACTTGTCCGCTTGATGGCGTTTGTAAATTACCTAAAATAGTCAAAAAGGTACTCTTGCCAGAGCCAGAAGGACCTAATATTAAGATTACTTCACCTTTTTTTGCTGAAAAATCGATATTTTTTAAGACATCAACGCGAGCAGAGCCTTGGCCAAATGATTTATTGATATTGTGTAATTCTAAAGTTGCCATGTTGTTAACCTCCAATGACTTTAACTGGATCGACTTTTAAAATAGTTTTAACTGGTAGTAAAGCACCTAAACTAGAGGTGATTAATAATCCTAAAGCTACCAAACCAAGTAATGGAATATTAAAACTGACAGGAACTGCTTCTGGTAAGAAATAAGCGGTTAGAATAGTTAATGCAACCCCAATCATCAAACCACTGAGGACAAGAATCAAAGCTTGAAATAAGGTAGCTTTAACTAAAAAACTAGCTGGCATACCTTGCGCTCTTAATACTGCGTAATTTGGCAGTTTTTGAATAGTGATGATGTATAAAAAGACAGCAATTACTATCAACGAAATAACCATTAAAAAGCCAATCATGAAGCTAAACGTTGCATTTTGTGCTTCATAGCCTGGAAGTTTTTGTGTAAAGGTCTTTTCAGAATAACTGGCAACACCATTAACACTTGGTTTAAAGGAGTTACTTTTTGAAAGTACAGCACTGGCAACAAATTGAGGGCTGATACTCTTTAATGCTTGCCAAGTTGGCAAAAGTCCATAAACTCCAGGTGAAATATTAAGTTCAGAATCAGAGGTAAAACCAACGATTGTAAACTTTTGAGGCAACGAGTTAAGTAAAACTTTGTCATTTAAAGCATAGCCTTTATTTTTTAATGTGTCGTCAACAACAATTTCATTAGCTTTCTTAGGCATTCTACCAGAGGTTAATACAAGATTTTTATAGATGAATTCATCTTTTTTAACTCCTAAAAAGTTAGCTGCGACTTTTTTAGCACCTTTTTGTTTAACGACAATAGATGCTTGACCAAGGATGGCTTCGTTTGAGCCAAGCTTCATATCTTTGATTTGTTGGTTGCTTAATAAGGATTGACGTAAATTAACGTCGGCATCTTTGTTTAAGACGATTCGTTTAAAATCCCACGTTTCTAAAGCCGCAGTGTTTTGGTGAGCCAACCCCAATGCTAGACTAGTGAGGATAAAAATTAAATAGCTGACTAAAACAACCATTGCGATGATTAAACCGTAACGAATTTTTTCATGTTTGATTTCTTTTAAGGCTAAAAACATTAGATTATCTCCTTTGGTGCTAGCAATGCTTCAAGGGAAACCTTGAGTTTGGCTAGCAATTCTTCTTGTTTAGAGGGATGAGCGATTACTTCTTTAATTGTTTGATGCGTCAAGACAGAAACAGCCCAAGTTAACGGCTCTTTAATATCTTTGGTAGATGAATCTTGAGATAATAAAGATTCGTTATAGGTCAAATGCATCTTGATTAGAGCAAAATAAGGACTTTTTGAGGTTTGTTCTAAAAAAAGGCGTGTTTCTTTTAGATAAACTATTGCACTTTTAGGATGAGTACTTGTTTGTAAGGCTAATCTTTGATGAATATGTGCCAAAGCGATTTGATATAAATACAGATAAGCATCAGTTAAATCTGTAAAATATTTATAAAAAGCGCCACGGGCAATGTTGGCTTCTTTTACGATACGTGCTACTTGAGCATCGGCTAATGAATGCTGGGAAAATTCATGAAGTAATGCTTGAGTGACGCGTTGTTTTTTGTGTTCATCTAAATTAGTAAAAGTTTCTTTGACCATTTTGAGCTCCTTTCTTCTTTTGGTGACATGGTGTCACTGAGAATTGTTATTTAACTATATCACTTTTGGTGACACGGTGTCAACTATTGTGTTTAAAAAAAGCAACCAAGCTCAATTGCTTGATTGCTTTTTATAAACCAAATGTTCCGCCATGCACCTTAACAACATTTGAAGCGACGATGAAAGCATCAGGATCAACATCATGAATCGCACTGATTAGTGGCCCATAATCTGAATTATCGATGACCGCCATTAACATTTCTTTGTTATTAGCGCTAAAACCTCCACGAACATCGGTAATGGTTAGGGCATGATCGGCATTTAGTAACATTTCTTTGATTTCGTTTAATTTATGATTGCTCATAACTTGAATTTGATATTTGTGATCTAAACCAGCTTCAGTATAATTCATGACAAGTGACGTGATAATTAGCGAAAAAGCAGCCATGAAAAAGGCATCTAAACCAGATACAAAAATATTGAAGGCTGTAACAATCATATCGATTACAAGTAAAGAAGATGCTGGATTAATATGGAAATATTTTTTTAAGATCATCGGAGGGACAGTTGTTCCCCCACTTGAAGCATTGATGCGGTAGAGTAAAGCTATGCCAATCGCAAAGACGCCACCACCAATGATAACTGCTAACAATGGATCAGACACGATTTTAAAACTAGGTGTTAGATAAAGTAAGATAGGTAAGGCGAAGCTACCCAAGGCGATATTTTTAACGACTTGGCGATCAAGAAAAATGCTAGCCAAGATAATCATTAAAATATTAATAACCAAAACACTTAAAGCACGATTGATTCCAAAGGCAGCTTCGAGTAAGATGGCTGTTCCTGTGGCTCCACCAGCTGCGATATCGATAGGAGCATAAAAGAAGTTAACTGAAATTACAATTAATTCTAAAGAAAACAAAAATAAGAT
Organism: Ligilactobacillus sp. Marseille-Q7487; assembly: GCF_949152225.1. Lineage (NCBI taxonomy): Bacteria > Bacillati > Bacillota > Bacilli > Lactobacillales > Lactobacillaceae > Ligilactobacillus > Ligilactobacillus sp. Marseille-Q7487. The sequence goes on along the minus strand of NZ_CASCJC010000001.1, from coordinate 1,585,924 downwards.
AAAACGCGACCAAGGTTGACGCATGATGCGTTGTTTCATGGGAATCCTTCCTTTCTGAAATTAAATGATAAAATGTTGTTTTTTGATGGTAAATGTCAGATCGCTTGGAGCACAAGCTAAGTCTTCACCATCGGCATGACAATGATTGCAAGCAGGCGTTTCTAAACGAATTGAGCTTGCTTGAAAATGATGAACTTTTTTAGAAAGACTATGAAGATGTCCTGGCAAGATCATTAATAAAAATAAATACCAAAAATGCAAAGTAGATTTTTTTTCGATAATGACAACATCGAGTTTACCGTCATTTAATTTGGCTTTAGGCATCAAACAAACTCCGCCACCAAAATAAGGATGATTGGTAATTGTACATAAAAAGGCTTTTTGAAATGTATAAGTAGTATCTTGACAAGTCAACGTGAGGTTGAATGTTTTTTGGCGAAAATAAGCTTTAAAAAAGGAAAAAGCATAGGCCAAAAAGCCAAGCTGATGTTTATTTAATAAACGTTTGCTATAAGAATGATTGGCTAAATAAACGATGTTAGCATCAAAGCCAATGCCTAAGTTATTGGTAAAAAAGGCACTGTTATTGCGAATAGCATCATGATAAAAACCAATATCAATGTCTTGATAAGTAGGATTGGTTATGATTTTTTGTAGGGCTTTTAATGGATCAAAATCAATATTAGCTCCTCTAGCAAAATCATTACCAGAACCACAAGGAATATAGGCTAATGTAGCTTGTAGGTTTTTAGTTTGCAAACCATTCAAAGCTTCGTGTAATGTCCCATCGCCACCTAAGACAACCATAATAGGTTGAGGATTTAAGATAGCGAGTTCTTGGATGATTTGACTGGCATGTCCAGGGTATTTTGTAGTTTGAACCGCATAATTGATATTATGTGTTTCTAAGTATTTTTCAAGTTGAGGCCAAATGTGTTTAACATGGCCATTTCCAGCTGCTGGATTAATGATAAATGTATAAAATTGCACGAAAAAAATTCCCTTCTACAAGCTTCTTTTAATTATAACATACAGTTTCTGTGATTAAGAAAATATAAATTATTTTTATAAACGTAGCGAAAATATTATTGATTTCAATCGTGGAATAAATCCTTTAACCAATAGAGTTGAGCATATGTTAGGGCATAAAGTCTATAAATGTCATATTTAATAAAAGGTCAAAAAATACTAATCAGCTATGTGCGTTTTGTATTCAATCATTGGGATAAATGCAATAAAAACTACGAAACAACAGGTAAGGACTGAGCTATTAAATTACCGAAGATAAAAAAAGCAAAAGAAATTATCTGAAAGCAAAAACTGTGTAAGCGCTGGTGGTTAGAAAGCTAATCAGCAAGATGGCGCATTGCCCAAGAATATTTTGACTTTAGTTAAGGGAGGTTTAAATTTTGATGATGGCTAAAAGTTTTTAGTTGTGGTATATTTATCCTTATCTAAAAGGGGGGATTTTATGCCAACGCGTAGAGTTTTAAAAAAACAAGCTAAGGCTTTGATTTTAAGTAATTATGGCAAAGCATTGAAATTAAATATCTTACCTGTTTTAGGAATTTTATTGTTCGGTTTTATTTTAGGCATTGGCTTGATATATTGGGTGGATGGACAAATTTATTTTAGCGCTGTCGACGAAAATACTACGAGCAATCTAACCGATAACTTTTTTGCTAGAGTCATGATAAAACTTGTTATAACAATGTTTATGACAGGTATAATGTATCAGATGCTTGATTGGTTTAGAAGTGGTAATAAAGATTTTAAGTTTAAGGATCTTTTTACTGGTTTTAGACACAAATATGTTTTTGGACTTTTTGTCCTTTACTGTATCCAGTTTATTTTTATAACCTTATGGACATTTGCCTTAATCATTCCTGGAATTATCAAGCGCTATTCGTATTCTCAATCCTATTATATTTATAAAGACTGTGTAGATAACGACCAAACTAGCACAAATAGCTTTGCTGATTACGTTACGATGAGCCGTCAATTGATGGATGGTCACAAGGCTGAATTATTTATCTTAGAATTAAGCTTTATAGGCTGGTTCATATTAGTGCTACTCACTTTTGGATTAGCTTCTTTTTGGGTTATTCCATACTATAATGCAACTATGGTGGCTTATTACGATAATTTACGTAAAGAAACGATCTAATCTTTAACAGCATCTCATTTTGAGGTGCTGTTTTTTTGTCTGTTATTTATTTAAAATTCTTTGGCAAAAAATATTGCATGCAATTTAGTATAATGAAAGTAGTTTGATTTAAAAGAAGTTTAATTTTATGAAGAAATTAACAACTATGTGTTTATTGGGGGGCTTAATGGTTAGCACATTGAGTGTAGCACTCGATGCCAAAGCTACTAGTGTGATGGCTACTTCGCCTTTGTTACAAGCAACAAACAAAAGTCAAAGTGTCTTAAATAATCCAACTAGAGTTAACCTAGATACATACCAAGATTTAAAACCAGCAACAGGTAAAATTGCGCAAACAGGTTATCAAAGTTTAAAGACAGTGGCAAAATATGATAAGTATCTATCACAGTATGCAGTTGAATATAACTTTGCTAAAAAACGTCACGTTATCTTGGAAAGAACGTTAGTAGCACGCTTAGGCTATGACAATATCCAAAAACTTTCTAAAGAAATTGCCAGTGTCGATACCGTTTGGGATTGGTTATTAAACGATAGCAACGCCTTAGAATTATTTATTCAAGCTGGTGATTTTTACAATGGCAACGGCTACAATGGCTTGGTAGCCTTGACGCGTTTGTATCAAGCTTATCATCAAGATATGCAAAATTTAACCTATAAAAAGATGCTACTTGCGACTGCTGCGGCTTATTCTAAAAATATCAAAACATTTATGGTCAACTACGGTGGTAGGGCAACTAATTCCGATCCTGTTGTTAAGTACGCTAATTTTGAGTGGTTATACGACAATAACCGTTTCGTTGACAAACAACAATTTGCCAACTATCCAATGGAATTGGTGCGTTATGTCATGGATGCTAAGATGAATGATAGTAAAATAAGATGGTTAAGTGATAAGCTTGAACATGATTATCCCAACCACCAAGATCCAGCACGCCTAAATGGCTACACTTATGTGGCTTACAAGACAGGTTATAATTACAGTAACCCTGAGTTTTATAGCTCATATAACCGTCAAATGTGGGAACAAAAATACAATTTAGCACCATATAACATCAGTTATGGTAATAACGGTGATTATCATTTGTGGATGTTACTTGAATCAGGTGGGATTTGTTGGGGAATTTCTGATATCGGTATGAACCAAGCTGAAGTTCAAGGAATTCCAGCTGTTAATATCTAGCAACCACACCATGAAGCTTACTTGTTATACCAACAAAATACTGCAGGTCAAAGTATCTGGGATATTTGGACTGATTTACATGGTTGGCAAAATTCATATAGTCGCTGGGTTGGCATCAACGAAATCCAAGCACGTTTGTTGATGAGTTGGGGTAACAAGTCTTATAACAACCTTGATTCTGGCAACAATACTAGCTATTTGTTGCTAGCACAAGGTGTACTAAATCAATTTGATAAGTACCAAGATTCGATGATTTATACTTTATTGGCCCAAAGTTATCCGAACGGTTCTAATAAGCGCCAAGCCACTTATTATAAGGCATTACAGTATCTAGATATTAATTTAGATGTCTTAGATGGCTTGTTGAACTCTTTTGCAAGTAATCCAAAGACGACCGATGAGCAATGGTTTGATTTAGCCAAACGTATCATTTCGGCTTATACCTATTATCCAGCGCCACTCAATGATTTGTTAAACATATTAAAACCACACTTTAAAGATAAGAGCTTGGCCGCTAAAGTCGAAGTTTTACAACGCGATGCCTTGCTTAAAGCTAGTCAAGCAACAGACAAAGAAAGTCTATAACCAAGTGCGTGTCGTGAAGTTGCTAAGACTTTATTAGGTAAGAGTTCTGGTAATCTAGCAACCTTTGGATTTGATGGAAAAATGCAGGTGCAATTGTTTTAAACGATAGTTACCAAGATTCCCAGGTTCTAACACGTGTATCTCTTGATGGGGGCAAGACATGGGAAAAATTTGGTGAACAAGAATACACTGACCAACACGTTATTCATTTGAACGCTAGTCAATTGGCTCGCTTAAATGCTAAAAATGGTATCGTGATTGGTTTGATGGGAACCGATGTAACATATAAGATTGAACTTACAAATGGAGTAAGTCTTGGTCAAATTTATGCCAACGATAATGAAGATGTGTTGCTTGGTCAAGTTAATGGGTTAAAATACAGTCAAGATAATGGACAAACATGGCATGATTACACGGCAACTTTAGCTGATGGTGTACGTTTTGGCGGTAACCAAACGGTCTTGGTGCGCAAAAAAGCTACGGGAACAACTTTAGCTAGTCCAACCAAGAGTTTTACTTTCAAAGCTAGCCAAGATCAAGCAACTAGTTGTTATGTGCCGCTTAAAAACTTAAGTGTCTTTGAAGTTTCTTTTGAGGCTAAAAATAATCCAGCAACTAATTTCTTAGACGGCAATCCTAACACTAGCTGGGAAAGCCAAGCAGATGGTCAAAGTTACTTTGCTTTTGCACTTGATAAACCACGTTATATCAATAAACTACAATATCAAACAACGGCTAATACGGGTGCAATGCAATCTTGCATGGTTTACACCAGCATGGATGGTCAAAGTTGATCATTAGTTAAGTATGTGAACGGACTTAAGGATGATGGCTCTTTGCAAAACATTGATTTAGGTCAAAGTGTTCAAGCTAAGTATGTTAAAATCAAAGCTAATGCTGTTTATGGTCAAACATTTAGTGGCTTTATGCTAAATGTATTTGAAGATACAACTAAATAAAAATAGATAATATATAAATTGTTAAAAACTAGTTATATAATAATCTTTTTGATATACTCTTAGTGACTAACAAAATATTACTCAAAAAGTCATGAAACTATTTAATAGCTTCATGGCTTTTTTATAATTTTATAAAGAAAGCAAAAAAGTTTTGACGAAACTAACTTGGCGGTGTAGAATGAAACGAAATTAAACGAAAAAATCTGTTAGGTGAGGCTCCTATACAAACATAGGCTACTGCCCAAAAATGTCGAAAGACGCCAATGGGTAGAACAGGAATTGTCGAACAAGGCTTTTCTTAAGGTAGCTAAAAGTGTTAGCTTTTTACGTTGTATAGTGCCAAAGCTCAAACGACTAGATTGCTTCTGGTACGATAATCAGAAAAGACCTTATGCTTTGAGTTTTTGGCATAAGGTCTTTTTTTTCGGATTAAAGGGGGAATTCATGATGGATGAAGGTAGTTATTGTTGGTGTTTTAATAGCAAAGAAACTTTTTACAAATAGGTTAGGTAGCCTTTTTGTAAAAAGGACTTTTACAAAAAGGAGACGGGAAAATGTTGAAAAAAAGGAAAGATCTAGTAGACTACACACGTTTGGCTAAGTTAACACCAACAGAAGTGTTAGCACAACTAGGTAGCTCATTAAATGGACTAACAAAACAACAAGTAGCAGTTGCACGTGAACAATATGGAACGAATAGCTTAGAATTAAAGAAAAAAACACCGTTAGGGATGCAAATTTTAAAAGCATACATTACCCCCTTTACGTTAGTATTAATTCTTTTGGGAGTGATTTCGTTTATCACAGATTATTGGTTAGCTACACCAAGTGACCGTGATTTATCGGGTGTAATTATTATTACGGTGATGGTTTTGGTTAGTGGCACAATGTCTTTATTGCAAAGTATTCGCTCTGATCAAGCTGCCCAAAAATTAAGAGAACTAATCAAAGTAACGGCTTCGGTTAAACGAGCAAAAGAAGAGTTAAAAGAAATAGAAGTAGCACAAGTAGTCTGTGGTGATATTATCAAGTTAGCTGCTGGGGATATGATTCCAGCAGATATGCGTTTGTTGCAGACAAAAGATTTATTCATTGCGCAAGCAGCTTTGACGGGGGAAAGTTATCCGCTAGAAAAGACGACGCTTGATACACAAGAAAAAAATGTTAGCCCTGTGCAACGTGATAATTTAGTTTTCATGGGTAGTAATGTTGTTAGCGGCAGTGCATTAGGTGTAGTAATCGCAGTAGGAACAAATACCTTATTTGGACAAAGCGCAAAAGAATTGACGAAAAAATCGGCACCGACTAATTTTGATAATGGCTTAAAGCAAGTTTCGTATTTGTTATTACGTTTCATGGCAATTATGGCACCATTAGTAGTTATTATTAATGGTCTAACTAAGGGGGATTGGTGGCAAGCCTTAATTTTTGGCTTATCAATTGCAGTAGGACTGACCCCAGAAATGTTGCCGTTGATTGTGACAACTAACCTAGTTAAAGGGGCAACCCAATTAGCCAAGAAAGGGACAGTTGTCAAAAATTTAGGCTCGATTCAAAACTTTGGGGCAATGGATGTGTTATGCACGGACAAAACAGGAACATTGACGCAAGATAAGATTATTTTGGAATATCACTTAAATTGTGATGGAGAAAATGATCAACGGGTATTACGGCATGGGTATTTGAATAGTTATTATCAAACTGGATTAAAAAATCTTTTAGACGTAGCAATCATTGATGCCGCTAAAGAACAACTAGATGTCAGCAAATTGGAATTTACCAAGATAGATGAACTACCATTTGATTTCAAACGGCGCAAGATGAGCGTAGTAGTTTCTAATCAAGATGGTAAAATTCAAATGATTACCAAAGGCGCAATCGAAGAAATGCTTGATAGTTGTGCATTTGTAGAGGTAGGAAATGAGATTAAACATCTCACACAAGCACAAAAAAGAGATGTTTTACAAAGAGTTGAACAATTAAATCAAGCAGGGATGCGTGTTATTGGAGTTGCACATAAGACGTATGCACAAGCTAAAGAATTTAGCATAGCAGATGAAAGTGACTTGATTTTGATTGGCTATCTAGCATTTTTAGATCCGCCTAAAGAAACAACTAAACCAGCTTTAGATGCACTTCAAAAAAATGGTGTGGCAGTAAAGATTTTAACCGGTGATAATGCTTTAGTAGCACAAGCTGTTTGCAAGCAAGTAGGATTAACTCCAGGCCAAATCATGACAGGTCAAGATATCGATGAATTAAGCGATCAACAATTAAAAGAAAAATTGGCAACAAGTAATGTTTTTGCTAAACTTGATCCTAAACAAAAAGTGCGCTTAGTCAACTGTTTGAAACAAACAGGAAATACAGTCGGCTTTTTAGGTGATGGTATCAATGATGCGCCAGCGCTAAGAGCAGCTGATGTAGGTATTTCGGTTGATACAGCTGTCGATATCGCCAAAGAAGCAGCAGATATTATTTTACTTGATAAAGACTTGATGATTTTAGAGCGTGCAATCTTGGCAGGGCGTGCAGTTTTTGGAAATATCATGAAATATATCAAAACAACGATTAGTTCTAATTTTGGCAATATGTTGTCTGTTTTGTGCGCAAGTATTTTCTTGCCATTCTTGCCAATGTTGCCATTACAAATCTTGATGCTAAATCTGGTTTATGATGTATCATGTTTAGCAGTACCGTGGGATAAGATGGATGCGGAGTATTTACAAAGCCCTAAAAATTGGCAAACCAAAAATCTCAGCAAGTTTATGCTATGGTTTGGACCAACGAGTTCAGTTTTTGATTTAACGACATTTGCGGCATTGTATTTTGTTATTTGCCCAATAGCCGTGGGAGGAAGTTTTACGACATTGACTCCAAGACAAAAGGTGATCTTCATTGCGTTGTTTCATGCTGGTTGGTTTGTGGAATCTTTGTGGACCCAAACTTTTGTTTTACATGCCTTGCGTACGCCTAAATTACCATTTATTCAAAGTAATGCAGCGTTAGCGATGACGGTTCTAACTGGTTTAGGTGTGTTAATCGGTAGTTATTTACCATTTAGTCAATTAGGTAAAAATATTGGTTTACATGCTTTACCATTGATGTTTTGGGGCTTGCTATTTTTGACGGTATTAGCATATTTAGCCTTAGTGACAGTCATAAAAAATAGATATCTTAGATGTTATCAAGAGTTAATCTAAGGCTTTACACTTTTTAATTTTTTAGCTAAAATAAACGTAATCAGTGAAGAGTAGTTTTTTTAATGACAGAGACGTTTTGGTTGCTGAAAGAAACGACAAAAAAACGAAGTGGGCCTGAGTAAATAAATTTTAATAAAGAAAATTAAGTGGCAAAAATATTTTGCAATTTAGGTGGCACCGCGAGTAAAATCGTCCTATTTCTGTTGAGATAGGGCGATTTTTATTTTTGCCAAGATAAGAAAGGAAAGATTTATATGTCAAAAAAAGTTGTTTTAACCGGTGATCGACCAACCGGTAAGTTACATTTAGGTCATTATATTGGTTCTTTGAAGAATCGAGTTGCAATGCAAGAATCAGGTGAATATGATTCTTATATCATGATTGCTGACCAACAAGCTTTAACAGATAATGCTAGAGATCCAGAAAAAATTCGCAATTCTTTGCTTGAAGTAGCCTTGGATTATTTGGCAGTGGGTATTGATCCACAAAAATCAACAATCTTTGTTCAATCCCAGATCCCAGCGTTAGCTGAATTAAATTTGTATTATTTAAATTTAGTGACTGTTTCACGCTTGGAAAGAAATCCAACGGTTAAAGCTGAAATTCAACAAAAGAATTTTGAACGTTCAATTCCTGCAGGCTTTTTCACTTATCCAGTTAGTCAAGCTGCAGATATTACAGCTTTTAAGGCTCAATTAGTGCCAGTTGGTGATGATCAAGAACCAATGATTGAACAAACCCGTGAGATTGTGCGTAGTTTTAATTCTATTTATGGTAAAGAAGTTTTAGTTGAACCACAAGGTGTCTTTCCGCCAAAAGGCTCAGGTCGTTTACCAGGGCTTGATGGAAATGCTAAGATGAGTAAATCTTTAGGTAATTGCATTTACTTATCAGATGATGCCGATACGGTACGTAAAAAAGTAATGTCGATGTATACTGATCCAAACCATATTCATGTTGAAGATCCAGGACAAGTTGAGGGTAACATGGTCTTTACGTATTTGGATATTTTTGATCCAGATAAAGAAGAAGTGAGTCGCTTAAAACAACACTATCAAGCAGGTGGTTTAGGTGATGTGAAGATTAAACGTTATTTGAATGAAGTTTTAGAAGCTCAACTTGCACCGATTCGCAAACGCAGAGAAGAGTATGCTAAAGATGTTGCAAGTGTATACCAAATGTTAAAAGAAGGTAGTGCAAAGGCTAATGCGGTCGCTGAACAGACATTAGCTGAAGTACGTGCAGCAATTGGTGTAAACTATTTTGATTAACATTAGATGAGAATTTTGTGATAAAATAGTGTGTATCAAATTAATGGAGCGTGCAAAAATGAAAAATTTGGCAATCTTAGATTTTGGTTCGAATTCGACAAGATTAGCGATTATTGAACTCGATGATGCTGGAAGTTTCAAAGAAGTTAAGCGACAAAAGGTAATGACGCGTCTAGCAGAGGGGATGGGGCAAATTGAAGGATCACCCATTTTACAAGAAACCGCTATTAAGCGAACGCTAGAGGCCCTCACACAGTTTAAAGCAGAATATGAACAGTATCCTAATTTGATTGTTAAAGCAATTGCGACTGCAGCGGTGCGCTGTGCTAAAAATAGCGCAACTTTTGTGCAACAAGTCAAGGATTTAACTGGTGTAGAAATCGAAATTTTATCAGGACAAGCTGAGGCATATTATGATTATTTAGGGGTGATTAATACCTTAGATGTCAGTGATTGTCTATTGTGTGACATGGGTGGTGGAAGCTTTGAGTTGTGCTTGATTAAAGATAAAAAATTAAGCGACTCAATCAGCATTCCCTATGGCGCAGTCAGTTTAAGCGAAAAATTTAATGCTAAAGATAAGATTACAGCCCAAGATTTATTTCAATTGCAACGTTTTGTGCAATATAAATTCAATCAATTACCTTGGCTTAAAAATGGCACGGGTTTACCACTAGTTTTATTAGGTGGAGCCAATCGAACCGTTGCACGCCAACAGCTCGAACGTCTAGGCGAACCACTAACGGACTTCATGCATGGCGTGAAAATGTCAGCTTATTCCTTTCAAGAGATCTATTCTTCTTGGTTAGGGATGAGCTTAGCCGAGCGCCAAAAGGAATTAGCCGAAGAAGCTAATAGAGCAGACATCATCATAGGTGGTTTGACGCCAATTTCATATTTGATTCAAGTCAATGAAGTTCCTGAAATTATTTTTTCAGAAAGTGGCGTACGCGAAGGTATTATCTACAGTATGATAGCAGATTAAAAAAGACGAAGTGAGTGAACACTTCGTCTTTTATTATATAAAAAATATAAATCATGATATTGTGTAAACGTTAACTAAACAACTATAATTAAATTGTAAACGTTTACCGAATGAAAATGAAAGGAATTATTGTTATGAAAAAAATTATGATTATTCTTCAGGAGAAAATGATACCATTTTCTGAAAAAATTGGTGGTAATAAATATTTGTTAAGTTTACGTGATGGATTTATGGTAGCTTTTCCAGCAACAATGTTTGGTTCAATCATGGTTATTTTACAAAATTTACCTAGTACGTTTGGTTTTTCAAAATATTTACCTGAAAATTTTAATTTATTTTTGAATGATTTTTTTGGACCTGTAAGTAATGCAACCATGTCAATTTCTGCAATGATTATTGCTTTTGGAATTGCATATCAATTGTCAGGATATTATAAGCAACAAAAAGTGTTTGCTGGAATTATTTCGCTATCCAGTTTTTTAATGTTAGTACCAGTTGGAAATGACAAGGCCGAAGGAGCTTTTTTTGCTATTTCTAATTTAGGTGCAAAAGGAATGTTTATTGCAATTATTGTTGGATTTATTTCATGTGAATTATATTGTCGAATAAGTTTGGCAAATATTACAATAAAAATGCCAGAATCAGTTCCACCAATGATATCCCAATCATTTATAGCAATAATTCCTGGTGCAGTTCCGTTGCTATTATGTAATATTATTAGATATATATTTACTTATACTGATTATAAAAATGCAATTGAATTTGTTTATCAAGTTTTGCAACAACCATTGATGGGATTAGGAGGAACTTTACCAGCAGTTATTATTGCAGTTTTTATGACACAATTATTTTGGTGGTTTGGGCTACATGGGACATTATTAATAAATTCAATTATTGATCCAATCATGGCCTCATTGGCTTTACAAAATTATGAAGCGTATAAATCCGGTACAGAAAATCTTCCTAATATTATTAATACTACTTTTATGGGAGTATTTGTTAATCAAGGTATGCAATTAGGAATAGCAATTACATTTGCCTTCTTTCTAGCTAAATCAATTCGAATGAAGACTATGATGAAAACGGTACTTGTTCCGTCAATTTTTAATGTGTCAGAACCTATGACGTATGGCCTGCCTATAGTTTTGAATCCAGTTTTAATAATTCCGTGGATTTTAGCACCAATAGCTTCCACAATTGTTTCATACTGTGCTATTAATGTGGGATTGGTTCCAAAACCAATTGGAGCTACAGTTGTATGGTCGACTCCTATTATTCTATCTGGTTGGTTAGGAACTGGTTCGATTGCGGGAGCTATTTTACAAATAGTTGATGTAATTGTAATGACTATTATATGGATTCCGTTTTTATTGGTTTTGGATAAGAGTTTTGTAAAGGATGAAGTAGAAGGTTAGTTAAAAATGATAGAAAAAAAAGATAATTTTTTTCACTTATATAATAAAAAAATTAGTTATATATTTGAAATTTTAGAAAATGGGCACTTAGGTCAAGTTTATTTTGGTAAGAGAGTAAGTAAATTATGGGAATATGATATTTGTTATCTGAAAAAATATAAAAATAAAGCGGCAGGAACAGTAAAATATTCCAAAGATATGGGAAATTTCACTTTAGCAGATCAATTACAAGAATATCCTGTTTATGGTACATCTGATTTTGGAATGAGTGCAATTGATGTAAGGTGTGAATCTGAAATATATTATTTGGATTTTCAGTATCAGGATTATAAAGTTAAACGATACAAAAAAAGAAATTTAGATTTTCCAACATCTTATGGAAATAATGCAGAAACCTTAAGTATTGAATTACTTGATGTAGAAAGAAATTTGAAATTATGGCAGAATTTTACTATTTTTGATGACACAGCAGCGATTGTGAAAAGTATAAAACTGGAAAATGTAGGTGAGAAAAAAGTTAATGTTAATAAATGCTTAAGTGGAGTATTAGAATTAAGAAATATGCCTAATCATGAATTAGTTACGTTAGATGGAGCCTGGCTGAGAGAAAGGCATATAAATATTAGACCTATAAAACATGGATTGACAACAGTATCATCTTTGAAGGGTGCTTCAGGTCATCAACATAATCCATTTATCATGATTAAAGAAAAAGATACTACCTTAGAAACTGGAGAAATTTATGCAGCGAACTTAATTTATTCTGGTAATTTTATTAGTGGAGTTGAGATGGATGAGTGGGATAAGGCTAGAATATTTGTTGGTATTAATCCCGAGTATTTTGAGTGGGGCCTTTCACCCAAAGAGACATTTTCTACACCAGAAGCAGTATTTTTTTACTCAGAAAATGGTATAAATAGTTTAATGGATGAAACTTCTTTATTCGTTAATGAACATGTTATTGATAAAAAATGGCAAGATGTTACTAAAAGGCCAATAGTGTTTAATAGCTGGGAAACAATGTATTTTGATTTTGATGAGAAAAAATTATTAGATGCAGCAAAAGAAGTGAAAAAATTAGGAATGGAGTGTTTTGTTATTGATGATGGTTGGTTTGAAAATCGAAATGATGACAGAAACTCCTTGGGAAATTGGAAGTATGATATAAATAAATTCCCAAATGGATTGAAAAGCTTTTCTAAAAAGATTCATGATATGAATTTAAAATTAGGAATATGGTTTGAACCAGAGATGGTGTCTCCAAATGTAGAATTATTGAAAAAGCATCCAGAATGGTTATTGGGGCATCCATATTCACGGAAGGCTATAGGAAGAGGACAATATGTTTTGGATTTTTCTAATCCGATGGTAATAGAAGAAATATATAATCAAATTAAAAAAATAATTATAATGACAAATTTAGATTATATTAAATGGGATATGAATAGAAACATAACAGAAGCATATTCAGCATATTTACATGATAATGATCGTTCTCAAGGAGAAGTGTTTCATCGCTATATATGTGGAGTATATACGCTATATAAAAAAATTATTTCTGATTTTCCTGATATATTAATTGAAGGTTGTGCTGGTGGTGGAGGAAGATATGATTTGGGAATCTTATTCTATAGTCCACAAATTTGGCCTAGTGACAATAGTGATGCTACTGAAAGATTAGATATTTTAACAGGAACAGTATTAGGGTACCCATTATCTAGTTTTTCAAGTCATATAACCGCATCGCCAAATCATCAAACAAACAGAAGAACTATGCTATCAACTAGACATAATATCGGTATTTTTGGAGCGTTAGGATATGAACTAGACTTAAATAAGCTATCTACACAAGAAAAAAAAGAAATAAAAGATGTAATTAGTTTTTATAAAAAAAATCAAGAATTGATGATGTATGGGAGATTTATAAAGTTAACAACAAATGATGATGTTTATAACTGGGCAGTAGTTAATAAAGATAAATCAGAAGCTGTGGTAATGATTTTTAACAGGAAAATAAAACCAAATTCTACACCCAAAAGCTATCTAAAATTACATTTTTTAGATGAAGGAAAAAAATATATAATCAATGATACTGATATTGTTAGTGGAGAATTTTTGAAAAAATATGGGATGGAAAATCCAATTGTATTTAATGGAATAAATCAGCAATATTCAGTTGTAACAGAAGATTTACAAGCCATTTGTGTGAAAATCCGTGAATATAAGTGAGGATTAAAAATGAACGAAATAAAAAGTAATCAATTTTTGTATGGTGGTGATTACAATCCGGAGCAATGGTTAGATTATGATAATATTATTGATCAAGATTTTGAAATTTTCTTAAAAACATCAATCAATACGGTTAGTTTAGGAATGTTTTCATGGTCGAAATTAGAACCAGAAGAAGGAAAATATGATTTTGAATGGTTAGATAATATCTTTGATAGAGTAGAACAAATGCATGGATATATAATCTTAGCAACTCCAAGTGGTTCTAGACCTGCGTGGATGGCAGAGAAATATCCTGAAGTTTTAAGAGTTAATGAAGATAGGGTTAGACGTCGCTTTGGAGGAAGGCATAATCATTGTTTGTCTTCGAAGATATATCGAGAGAAGATAAAAAATATTAATGAAAAGTTAGCACTTAGGTATGGCAAGAGAGAATGCTTGATTTTGTGGCATATTTCTAATGAATATTCTGGTGAATGTTTTTGTGATAATTGTCAAAAAGAATTTAGATTATGGTTGCAAAAAAAATATGGAAGTTTAAAAAATTTAAATCATGCCTGGTGGAATGATTTTTGGGGACATACTTATAGTAGTTGGAATCAAGTTTTTCCTCCTAGCTATAAAAGTGAGCTGGGCTGTAAAGGTATGAATTTAGATTGGCGTCGTTTTATAACTGATATAACTATCGATTTTTTGGAAAATGAAGTTAAGCCTCTACGTACAATAACACCGAACATACCAGTAACTACAAATATGATGGCATTTAATCCTAACATGGTCCCATTCACAGGATTAAATTATCATAAAATGTCAAAGAAATTAGATGTTATTAGTTGGGATGCATATCCTAACTGGAATAATGACTATCAATCTTTAGAAGAATTAGCCATTAACATGGGATTAATCAATGACTACTATAGAAGCTTAAAGAAGCAAAATTTTTTAATTATGGAAAGTACACCTTCTAGAGTGAATTGGCAAAAAATAAATAAATCTAAGCAACCAGGAATTAACTTATTATCAAGTATGCAGTGCATAGCGCATGGATCTGATAGTATATTATATTTTCAGCTACGTCAATCACGAGGTGGAGCTGAGATGTTTCATGGAGCGGTCATTGAACATATTCGGGCTACAGAAAAAAGAGTTTTCAAAGAAGTTTCTGAATTAGGAGAAAAGCTCAAATTGATTTCTGAAATTAAAGGTAGTACCTATGAAAAAGCAAAAGTTGCAATAATTTTTGATTGTGAAAACTATTGGGCATTAGAAGATGTGGAAGGTTTTTCAAAAGATGCAACTAGATATTGGGAATATATAAGAGAATGTTATAGTTTTTTCTGGAAAAAAGATATTCCTGTAGATATTATTTCTGATCAAGATGATTTTTCTGAATATAAATTATTGATTGATCCTATGCATTTTTCAATGAAAAGATCAGTAGCACATGAATTAAAAAAGTATGTAGAAAATGGTGGAACTCTAATTGGAAGTTATATTTATGGTATTGTAGATGAAAATTCACTAGCATATATAGATGAAATTAGGGATGATATTCCAAAGTTCTTATATGGAATAAAAGTCAATGAAATTGATGTTTTGTATAAAGAAGAATACAATGTTTTAGAATATCATCATGTTGATTATAAGATATTAAATTGTTGTACAGTTATGAAATTGGCTGGTGCAAAGAGTTTAGCTAATTATAAAAAAGCCTTTTATAAAGATACACCAGCAATTGCATCTTATAAATTAGGACGTGGATATTCTTATTTTATAGGGTGCCATGTGGAACAGAGGTGTATTGAAAAATTTTTAAATGATATAATAGATAATTTAAATATTTGTAGTAATCATGATGGTTTATTTAATAAAAAGGAAAGCTGTATTTCAATACAAAAAAGAAATTTTCAAGAAAAAGATTTTTATTTTTTGATGAATTTTTCAGATGATTCGAAAGAAATAGAAATACAAGAAAATTGTTCCCTATATGACTATATTGATGGAAAATCTATAATAGATAAGAGCATTCTTTTAAAACCATTGGATGTAAAGATTTTAAAAAAAGAATGAATTAATAGGTAAAAAGAGAAGTATATCGTACTTCTCTTTTTGCGTAATAATTGTAGATAATAAAAATTCTAAAATATATAATTTTTAAATGTAGTGTATTATAATAGTGACTAAATATTAACTTGATGATAAGGGTTTAGTAAAAGGAGTCAAATAATGGTTAGCATGCGAGATATTGCAAAGATAGCTAAGGTGTCTGTAGCAAGTGTTTCTAGAATACTTAATGAAGATCCGACATTTAGTATTAATGAAAATACACGCCGAAGAGTAATAGAAATTGCAAATGAACTACAATATAAAAAAAATAAAGTTACTAGAAGTCCTAAAAATATAAATGGGATGATGACAATTGGGTTGATAACAAGACATGGCATAGCAAATGAGCATGAAGATCCTTATTTTCAAGATATTCGTCGTGGTATTTTATTAGAAGCTTCTAAATGGAGAATCCAGGTTAAAACGATTTTTTCTTTGAGAGATAAAATTAAAAACTGGGATGAACTTAAAGAATTTAAGATAATAATAATCATAGGAGAAGTAACAAATAGATTATTACAAAAAATAGAAGAATATAATAAAAATATAATATTAATTGATTCCAATCGTAGTACACATGATTGTATACAAAATGATTTTAAATATAAAACCATGGAAATTTTAAATTTACTGTATTCCAAAGGCCATAAAAATATAGCATTTATAGGTGGAAAAGCAAATATGGTAGATATAGATGGGAATAAAGTTGGCATTGAAGAGCCTAGATCACAGAGTTATATTGAGTGGATGAAGTTACACGATTTGACAGAATATATAAATGTTTTTCAAGGATCATGGGGAAGCGAATCTGCAATATATTTAACTGAACAATTGTTAGCTTTACCTTCTAGACCTACCGCAATTATTGCTGCTAGTGATCCTATGGCTATAGGAATATACAAATGTTTGAATAATAGTAATATAAAAATTCCGAATGATATTTCTATTGTTAGTTTTGATGATATTGATATGGCACAATACATGTCTCCAAGTCTTTCGACAGTTCATATAGATGCAGAAAAAATGGGAAGACTGGCTGCCATATTAGCAAAAGAATATATTTCGGGTTTTGAAAAAATGCCAATAAAAATAATTTGTTCAAGTGTGTTGGAGGTGCGAGAATCAATAAAAGAAATATTTTAATTTAAAAACTTATAATCGAAAAGAATACAGATATTAACTAAAAAATAAAACGGGATAAAATCCCTAAAAAAACGAACCAAAAATAGCTGATCAAATTTCATTTTTAGAAATTCAATCAGCTATTTTTATGTCCAGACTGGTACTTTTTTCCCAGCTCCAGTTTTATTATAGAATTTTATTCTTTACTCAAATCTTGTTTGAAAAAGTCATATGAAAGTTTTGCCAAGGTATTATTGTCTTGAAGCTGTTGTAGTGCTTTGTTAAGTTTTTTTGCAAGGCGCGCTTGGTGATAAGTTGCCAAGCAAAGTTGACTAGCTGTTAATTGTGGAGCACTGATTTTTTTTAAGACTTGCTTTTTGGCTTCCGAATCTAAATTAGGTTGGCTGATCAATTGCGGATTTTGCGCTAAATAAGCACTGTATTGATAGTCGCTTAGCCAACCGGCGCTGATTTTGCGTGAGCCTAAAGCTTCGATTAATTTGTCCACATCTGAATAACTTTTAACTTTAAAATCAAGTTGTTTTAACAACTTAGCATTAGGATTTGTGGATAAAATACCGATGTAATGACCTTGAAGTTTTTCAAAGGATTTAAAGTAGCCATCGGTACGAATAAATAATGTATTTGGCGGATAAAGATATGGCTGAGAAAGCTTGATGCCAGATGTTGCTTGGTTTTTTTGAATACCAACTGCCACATCTATCTTAGCTTTTTTTAAACTAGCTAACATAGTAGAATCATTTTTGTATTTAACGACTTTAACAGTTTGCTTTAGTTGTTTACCTAGTTGCTTAGCAAGTTTATCATCAAAACCAGGTTGCTTTTTTTGTGGATAACTATAAGGCGGATTAGTAGCAACCACACCTATTTTGAGTGTTTCTTGTGCATAAATGTGAGATGAGAGGAGTATAATCCCCAAAATCAACAACATTATCCCCAAAAAGAGGCCTTTTTTACCCATATTTATCCCTCCTTGTGTAAAACTTCTCTACAAATTATAGCTTAAAAGTCAAAATTTGGCTAAAACATTGAAAAAATTTAGCAAAAACAAATATTTTCTATCCCCAAAATAACATATACTATAGATATGCAGTGGATAATTAAAAATGTGAGGAACAATAAATGGATGGATTTGAAAAATATTATCGTAAAAACTGGGAACAACGCCTAGAAGTGCTTATAAAACAAGCTAAGTTAAATAAACAACAAGTAGAATTACTCAAAATAAATGCGCAAGACCCTAATTTAGGTGAAACGATGATTGAAAACTTCATCACGCAATACAGTTTACCAGAAGGCTTAGCTTTAAATTTGGTGGTCAACGACAAGGAATACCTAGTTCCAATGGTGACAGAAGAGCCCTCGGTGATTGCTGCGGCAAGTCATGGTGCAGGGATCGTCAAAAGAGTGGGTGGCTTTAGGGCCAAAATCCACGAACGCTTGATGCTAGGACAAGTTGTTTGTGAAAATGTCAGTGATGCTGTAGCCTTACAAACGTATTTCAAGGAAAACGAAAGCAGTTTGCTGGATTGTGCCAATCAGGCTCATCCATCGATTGTCAAAAGAGGCGGAGGTGCACGTTGGTTACGCAGTCGTGTTTTAGCGGCTGATTTGGTTTCGCTTGATTTAGCGGTTGATGTACAAGAAGCGATGGGAGCTAACATGTTAAACACAATGTTAGAAGCTGTCGCACAAAAAATCATTTCTGAGTGTAATCAAGATATTTTGATGAGTATCTTATCTAATTATGCAACGGAATGTTTAGTGAGTGCAACGTGTCAAATTCCAGTAAATGCTTTAGCTAAAAATGGAATTAGTGGTGAAAAAATAGCTGCTAAATTGGCCCAAGCAAGTCGCTTAGCACAACTTGATCCATATAGGGCAGCCACACATAACAAAGGAATCATGAATGGAATAGATGCGGCTGTTTTAGCTAGTGGAAATGATTGGCGCGCAATCGAGGCAGGGGCCCATGCTTATGCGGCTAAAGACGGCCAGTATCGTGGCTTGAGCCAATGGTATGTCGAAGGTGAAGTATTAAAGGGTGAATTGACTTTGCCGTTGCCACTTGGAAGTGTCGGTGGTTCAATTAGTATTGTTCCTTTAGTCAAGGTTAACCATGATTTGTTAAACTTTAAGGGAGCTAAAGAGTTAGAAACAGTAATTGTTAGCTTAGGCTTGGCACAAAATTTGGCAGCTTTATATGCATTAGTAACCGAAGGAATCCAAAAAGGGCACATGAGTTTGCAGTTAAAATCTTTAGCAGTTTCTGTAGGCGCAAAAGATACAGAAATAGCTCAAGTAGTTCAGCTTTTAAAACAACAAGGTTTACGTGATTCCAAGAGCGCTAAAGAAATCTTGAAACAGTTGCGCAAAGAATAATAAAAAGTAGCACTTATTTTGAAGTGGCTTTCCAAATTAGGAGAAAACTGCGTATAAGTGCTACTTTTTTTAGTCTAATCTTTTAATCATGTGATCGTATTTGTGACGGTCAATCATCGTATAGCCGTCTTCGACAAAACCATGACGAACATAAAGTTTTTTAGCGAGTGGATTTTTCAAATCAACACTCAAGCTCAAGATGCTTTGACCTTGTTTTTTCAAATATTCAGGCAAAAAGCATAGCAGTTGTGAACCGATACCGCGGCCTTGGGCATGGGGTGCGACTGCTAAGGAGTCTAGATACCATTCGCCAGGACGGGATTCATCATTGCTAAATAAGCGAGTTTCGCTTGGTAAGCCAATCATTTGAAAGTAAGGTGCTAAAGCATCATCGATATTAGCCTCGAGTTGTGCAGGATAACCAACCGCCAATCCTAGGATTTCATTTGTATCATCATCTTCATAAACTAACATGTGACGATAGCCATAACGATAAGTTGGTTCTTTAAAAGCTGCAATTAACATTTGACTTAAGGCTTCATTAGAAACTTCAGCTAAAGCTGTGAGTTCCATTTCATCAAAAATCTGCAATAAAATCGGCATGACATACTGTGCATCGCTTAATTTTGCTGGACGAATCATCACTCAAATCTCCTTTAATTTATATGATATCTAATCTAAAGATAGCTGATACACTTATTTTCGTCAAGGTTAAGTCCAGGATAAAGTACCATCAGCTCTCTTACTATGGTATACTTAAATTAATTGACAAAAATTGCAAATTATGGCAAAACAATTTGCAAGACGCATGAGAGGATCTGAAAATATGGCTGAAAAACCAACATTTTATATTACCACGCCGATTTATTATCCATCCGGCAAGTTACACATCGGTAACGCATATACAACGATTGCTTGTGATGTTTTAGCACGTTATAAGAGATTACAAGGGTTTGATGTTTTCTTTTTAACCGGAACTGACGAACACGGATTAAAGATTGAACAAAAAGCCGAAGAATTAAACATGACCCCACAAGCTTATGTCGATCAAATGGCAGCAAGCATCAAGGAATTGTGGCAAAAACTAGAAATTACCAACGATAAATTTATCCGTACAACAGATGATTATCACGAACAAGCTATTCAAAAGATTTTCCAAAAACTTTTGGATAAAGGTGACATCTATCTTGGAAAATATGAAGGTTGGTATTCTGTTTCTGATGAAGAATATTTTACAGAATCACAATTAGCCGAAGTTTATCGTGATGAAACAGGCAAGATGATTGGTGGAAAAGCTCCTTCCGGTCATGAAGTGCAATTAGTGGAAGAAGAATGCTACTTCTTTAAGATGAGCAAGTATGCTGATAAACTAGTTAAATATTACGAAGAACATGCAGACTTTATTATTCCGCAAAGTCGTAAAAACGAAATGTTAAATAACTTCATCAAACCAGGGCTAGAAGATTTAGCAATCACTAGAACTAGTTTTGATTGGGGAGTAAAAGTACCAAATGATCCAAAACATGTTATCTATGTTTGGATCGATGCTTTATGCAACTATATCACTGCTTTAGGTTATGGTAGTAATGATGAAGAATTGTTCAACAAATTCTGGCCAGCTGATATTCATATGGTCGGTAAAGAAATCGTGCGTTTCCATACGATTTATTGGCCAATCATCTTGATGGCTTTAGATTTACCATTACCAAAACATGTTATCGGCCATGGTTGGTTAGTGATGAAAGATGGCAAGATGTCTAAGTCTAAAGGTAACGTTGTTTATCCAGAAATGATTGTTGAACGTTATGGTTTAGATGCTTTGCGCTATTATTTGATGCGTGCTGTACCATTTGGTAATGACGGTATTTTTACGCCAGAAGATTTTGTAGCTAAGATTAATTATGACTTAGCTAATGACTTAGGTAACTTATTAAACAGAACCGTAGCGATGGTTAATAAGTATCGTCAAGGCAAGGTACCAGTATTTGTGAGTGGTGTAACTGCATTTGATGCAAGTCTAGAACAAGCAGCTACTCAAACGATTGAAGAGTATCAAGAAGAAATGGAAAATGTTCGTTTCTCAAATGCCTTAGAAGCCGTTTGGAAATTTATCGCACGCTCTAACAAATACATCGATGAAACTCAACCATGGGCTTTAGCTAAAGACGAAGATCAAAGTGCGCAATTAGACAGCGTTTTAGCTCATTTAGTAGCTAGTTTACGTTTGAGTGCCATCTTATTGCAACCAGTGATGACACATGCACCACGTGAAATCTTTACGCAATTAGGATTAGATACTAGTCAAATGCAAATTAAAGGTGTAGCCTATGACGATTTAGCAGCTGATTTACAAGTTGTTGCTAAAGGTACACCGATTTTCCCTCGTTTAGACATTCAAGAAGAAGTGGAATATATTCAATCTAAGATGACTAAAAATCAAAAGGTTAAGGGACGCAAGGCGATGGCACAAGCTAAAGAAGAAATGTCAGATCCAAATGAAACCAAACTTGTTTTGACTAAAGATGAAATCAAATTCGAAGATTTTGATAAGGTAGAGTTAAAGGTTGCTAAAGTTTTGGCGGTTGCTAAAGTCGAAGGCGCAGATAAACTTTTGCAATTTACGCTTGATGCCGGTGATAAAGGTCCGCGTCAAATTCTTTCAGGAATTGCACAATGGTATCCTAATCCAGCAGAATTAGTCGGTAAAAATGTAATTGCGGTAACAAATTTAAAACCACGTAAGATGCGTGGTCAAATCAGTCAAGGAATGTTGCTTTCAGCTGAATACGGAGAAACGGTACAATTGATTACTGTTCCAGAAAACATTCCAGCTGGTTCGATTGTTGGATAAATTAATGAGACAGCCCCAGTGCTGTCTTTTTTTAAAGGGGGATACGCACAGATGCAGATTTTTGATTCGCATACACACATTAATTCAAGCGAGTTTAAAGATGATTTACCAGATGTTATTGAGCGTGCTAAAGCTTTAGATGTCACTAGAATGCTTGTGATAGCCTATGATCAACCCAGTACAGATAAGTTGCTAGAGTTATTAGCATTTGAGGGAATCTATGGTGCAGTTGGCTGTCATCCTGAATCGGCAGATAAGTGGAGTTTAGACTATGAAAAAAAGTTAGTTGAGCTTTTTGAAACACAGCCTAAGCTAAAAGTTTTAGGTGAAATTGGATTGGATTATCATTGTGATTTAGACCATGAATTGCAAAAAAAGGTGTTTGCTCGTCAAATCAAGTTAGCGCAGGAATTAAATTTACCAATTAGCGTGCATAACCGAGATGCGTTTGAAGATTGCTATGAAATTTTGAAACAAAATCAAATTTGGAAAAATGGCGGAATTATGCATAGTTTCAATGGTGATAAACAATGGGCCCAAAAATTTTTAGACTTGGGGATGCGACTTTCTTATAGTGGAGTGGTTACTTTTAGCAGTGCTAAAGATGTTAAAGATGCTGCTTTGGCAACGCCTTTAGAAAATATCTTAGTTGAAACCGATGCTCCTTATTTGACGCCACATCCTTTTAGAGGGCAAATGAATGAACCGGCAATGACACGCTATACATTGGAATATTTAGCACAATTAAAGGGGCTAACAGCCAAGCAATTAGCACAAATTACGACAGAAAATACAAAGAGGTTATTGAAGATTAAATGACAGAAAAGATGAAGATTCAAGAAGTGATCGTTGTTGAAGGCAAAGACGATACCAAGCGTATTCAAATGGCCGTCAATGCTGATACATTAGAAACCAGAGGCTCTGCAATCAGTGATGAAACGCTTGCTCAAATTGAAGAGCTCCATGAAAAACGCGGCATAATTGTATTTACCGACCCGGATTTTTCAGGAGAAAAGATTCGAAAAATCATTCAAGAAGCTGTTCCAGGTGTCAAGCATGCCTTTTTAAAGCGCAAAGATGCAACCCCTGATCATAAAGGCAGTCTAGGAGTAGAACATGCCAGTGTTGAAGCGATTCAAGAAGCGTTACGTAATTTATATACGGAATGTCTTGAACAGCCACCATTAATTGAGCAAGCGTTATTGATGCAAGAAGGTTTAATCAATGGTAAAGAAGCCAAACAAAAACGGCGCTTGTTAGGAGAAAAACTAGGAATTGGCTACGTTAATGGCAAACAACTTTATAAGCGGTTGAATCTATTTCAGATCACACCGACACAATTATTAAATGCATTAAGTGAGATTAAGGAGGAAATCGATGAATAATCAAATACCTGAAATTGCGTCACCTACACGAACCAGAGCGATTATGGAAAGTTATGGGTTGACCTTTAAAAAAAGCTTAGGTCAAAACTTTTTAACCGACATTAATATCTTAAAAAACATCGTAGCAGCAGGGCAAGTAAGTGAAGATGATGATATTATCGAGATTGGCCCAGGAATTGGTGCGTTGACAGAACAACTGGCTAAGCGTGCGCATAAGGTTATGGCTTTAGAAATCGATGAGCGCTTGTTACCTGTTTTAGCCGATACACTTTCACCTTATCCTAATGTTGAAGTTGTACATCAAGACATTTTAAAAGCTGACTTGCAAGCCTTGATTGCACAACATTTTGATGGCAAACATCCAATTAAAATTGTGGCGAACTTGCCTTATTACATTACGACACCAATTATCATGCATTTATTGGAGAGCGGAGTTGATTTTGCAGCGATTGTAGTCATGATGCAAAAAGAAGTTGCTGATCGTTTATCCGCTAATCCAGGAAACAAGGACTATGGTTCTTTATCGATTGCGGTTCAATATCAAATGGATGCACAAATAGCTTTTATTGTTCCTAAGACAGTCTTTATTCCACAACCTAAAGTCGATTCTGCGATTGTTGTTTTACAAAAACGCCCAGTAGAAAAATATCATGTTAATAATTATTCTCATTTTCAAAAATTAGTAAAAGGTTGCTTTGCACATCGGCGAAAGAGTCTATGGAATAATTTACAAGCATTGTATGGTAAACAACCAGAACAAAAACAATTATTACAAGAGGTCTTAGCGAAATTAGAGCTTGCCCAAAGTGTACGTGCAGAAACTTTAAGTTTAGAGCAATTTATTGCTTTGAGTGAGGAATTAGAAAAATATGATATCATTTAAAAAGCTATAAAAAAATTCTCATTTAGCTTGTAAAAATATATAGTATGTGATAAAATTGTAAAATTTGAGTTAATGTGTTAAAATTATCTTTTGTAGGGCGGTTGCGTAGGTTACAACCAATCGCTTCCCTAAATGGGATGAACCAAAACCATGAAAGGAAAATTGTCAAAACATGTAACATCGAAAAAATCTAACATAATTAGCAATTGCACAGGGATCAATGTTTAGGTATTTTTAAGTTAAATGGTTGATATGAGGGGGCTTGTGTGAATACTCAATTAACTAGATTTAACTAGATTTTTGGCAACCAAAAGATAATGCCAGATACAGATACCATTAAGCGGATCAAAGCGAAGTTAGATAATCAGATTGGAAGCCATTTAACCGTCACAACACAGATTGGACGCAAGAATGTACAAGTTCGTCGTGGGGTTTTAGTTAGTACCTTTCCAGCGGTGTTTATTGTTGATTTAGACGTTGAAGATAAACAACGTAGAGTATCGTTTAGTTATATAGATGTTTTAACTAAAAATATTGAATTAGAATTTAGAGAAGTTATATAGTATAAAAAATGATAAATTTAAGTATGAAAGTCCACCCTAGATTTTTTGGGGGGCTTTTTTTAGTGCTGTTATTAGGGGTTATTCGAAGTAACTTATTTGTTATAATGATTAATTATTATAATCTAACGGTTATGCAATATATTTTGAATTTTTTGATAAAATATATTGACTATTAAAAAATATATGGGTAAACTGAATCATTGTGAGTGTTATTTAAATAAATATTTAAATTATCACATAAAAAGAGTAAAGGAGTGGATGTTAGTAAAATGAAAAAATTTTTACATTTGGCTATGTTAGGTAGTATTTTGCTAGGATCGATAGCTAATCCATTAGGCGTAGTTTATGCCGTTGAAAGCCAACAAGTTGCATCAACGACACAAGCTACTAAAGCAACAACTACTAACGATATTGGTAAGATTAATATCCAATTAGGTGCAGGCCCTACGCAAACTAGTACAGTAGCTGTTAATGCGGTGTTATATGATGCTAGTGGTAAGCAAGTTCAAACGCAAGAATTGATGGTAGAAGCAATTGATAAAACTACAAACTTGCAGACAATAGAGTTTAACAATCTTGCAACAGGTACATATACCGTTGAATTAACGGCAAAAGGTTATCAAAAATATCGACAAACGTTAGAAGTTGCTAACAATATCAAACAAATTACGGTATATACAGACTTTTTAAATGGCTATGATTATCAAAAAGGCGAAAACCATCCTGGGGTATTACGTCCAGAAGTGAATGTAGATCCAGGACAAGCCGATTTAAATGGTGATGGTCAGATAAATGAAGCGGATTATACTGTAATGGTTGATGCAATACAAGCTAAAGTAACTGATGCTAAGTATGATTTAAATAGTGATAGCAAGGTTGATTTAGTTGATTTATATACTTTATTAGAGCAACAACAAGCTCATGGTGAAGCAATAGATCAAGCTAAGCTAGAATATTTATCAACAGTTGAAACTAAGGTTGCTGTTACAAAAGATCAAATTCAAGCAAGTGAAACAACAAATGTAGAAGGTAACCTTGCAGATTTGATTCAACCAAATACTGATAATAACGTAGTAGGTTTACAACCGGCAAATAAAGAACCTATTTCAGATGAAAATCCAGTTGAAGTTGCTTTTGATTTAAAGGAACAAGAACTTGAAAAAGTCGTTGTTCAAACGACATTAGGTGAAAATGCAATTGAAGAAGGTACGATTGCAGTTGAACTTGCTAATGGTGAAGTACGTGAATTTGCTTTGACTGCCCAAAATACTAAGGTTCGTCAAACAAGTGTCAGTCGAGACGAAAACGGGAACTTTATTATTGATTTAGGCGGTCAAGTCGCAGTTAAAAAAGTGTCTATCAAGATTACCAAGACAACTACTGATAACAATTTAGCACAAATCAGTAAGGTGGAATTTGTTAACGGAATGGAAGATAAGATTCCTGAACCAGTAATGTCAATTCCAACTAATTTAAAAGTAACCAATGGTAGTAACGAATTTGCATTGTCTTGGAAAAAAGAAGTCAATGTTAGTGGTTATGAAGTAGAAGTCACAAATAATGGTAAATCACAAGTATACGAAGCTGCTGAAAATAATATTTTAATTACAACCTTCAATGGTAAGAAGTTAGTTAATAATCAAGAGTATCAAGTTAGAGTTCGTAGCGTCAATGGTAAGTGGCAAAGTGCTTATAGCGATGTGGTTACAGCTAGACCAATGCCAGATGAAAAGCCACCAAAGCCAGACAATGTTACGGCAAGCGGAACATTCAAGGGAATCAAGGTTTCATGGAAAAACATGGATGATACCGACTCATACAGTGTCTACTACAAAGAAGATAGTCAAAAAGACTATACGCTGTATGCACAAAAGATTACGACTAACAGCGTGACGATCGACAACTTAAAAGATGACACGACTTACCAAGTTTATGTGGTCGGTCACAATAACTTAGGCGATAGTGAACCATCATTGGTGGCTCAAGCTAAGACTAAGAGCATTAAAACGATTTTGATGCCAAAATACAAGTTGATCAACACTTCTAATGGTGAAGGTAAGTTAAGTAATCATATTGAATCAATCACAGGTGGTCGTGGTTACATGGTCAACAGTCCACTAGACGCAAACCAAAACACGGCTAACGGTTTAGCGGATAACGACTTTAGTTCATATTTACGTGTCGATGACTGGGACGAAGGAGGCGCTTATCCGGGACCTGGCAAAGGGATTGTCGTTAAATTTGATCAAAAATATGAGATGAATCGCTTTACTTTTGCAGAGCCATTTGATGTGGGGACATTTTCTTATATCAACGTTAAGTACTTAGACGATCAAGGCAAGGAACAACAAATTAATGGTGTAACGATTGCCAAGAAAAAAGATAGTCAAGGTAGTAGTTATTACGATGTTAAATTCCCAACTCCAGTAAAAACCAATCAATTACGTATCGGAATTGGACGTTATGGTTCAAGTCCATGGTATATTACTGTAGCAGAAATGAATTTCTATCATTACGATAGCTTAGAAGATGATATCAATGCATTATTCAAAGATAACTTGCATTTGGAATTAAACAGTACAGTTACAGAACAAACATTAACTGATTTACAAAAACGTTTAGACACTAAAGATGAAGTCAGTGGTGAATACATCATGGATAAGGACAGCTTACAAGCTGAACTTGATATGGCTAAAGCTATCTTAGCGGATAAACAAAAAGGTGATGTCTTAAAGATTGATCCAACAATTACAGCAAGCAAAGACGGACATCTAGGTTTTGCTAGTGGTTTAAATGCATGGCAACCATTAGGTGTTAGTGGTCAAGCTGATCAAACAGTTACAATTTATGTTGGTACACCAAATGGTAAGGTTGGTGATAACACACCATTGACATTAGTTCCAACACAATATTATGCAGAATCAAACTCCTTAACAGGACAAACATTTGCCTTAAAAGTTGGTAAAAACGAGATTACTTTACCTGAGTTAACTAGTTTAGCAACGCAACAAGGTGGACCGTTATATATTACATTTAACGGAAAGAACGACAACGCAAACTACAGTGTACGTGTCAGTGGCGGCATTAAGACTGCAGCCTTAAACTTGCATAATGTAACAGATGAACAAGAACGTCTAGCTAAAGTTACTCAATACTTGGCAGACTTAAAACAACAAGTTAATGGATTAACAACTAACAAGTTAGGCTACACAACAAATGGAGTCTTTAACTTAAAAGAAAATGTTGCTAATACGAGTGATATTCAATTACAAAATATGATGTTAAGCTTGCCAGCTACCCAAATTTTGGCTGGTTTAAACGGTAAAGATGAGGCTAAAGCTTTATTAGCTTCTGTTGATGCAATGGATCAAATGATGACATTGTTCTATCAACATAAAGGTTTAAGTAATGCAATTGGTGCTGGTGATAAGAATCGCTTGCCAGCACAACACCTAAATATTCGTTATATGCGGATGTTTGCTGGAGCATTTATGTATGCTGGTGGAAATCATATTGGGATTGAATGGGATCAAACACCTGGTATGGTGCAAGGTCAACCAATCAAGGCGACTGAAGATGGTCAATATCAAGCTGGTAACTTATTTGGCTGGGGCATCGGTCATGAAATTGGCCATAACATCAACCAAGCAAGTTATGCTATCGCAGAAATTACCAACAACTACTTTGCACAATTAGCCCAAGCTAAAGACAGCAATGAGTCTGTTCGTTGGAGTTATGATGAAATCTTCAAAAAGACAACATCCAATACCAAGGGCCAAAGTAACGATGTCTTTACGCAATTAGCAATGTATTGGCAATTGCGTTTGGCATACGACCGTTATTACAACTACAAGATGTTTAGTGATTATCAAAGTCAATTTGACAACTTGTTTTATGCACGTGTCGATAGCTACTCACGTAATCCAGCTTCTGCACCAAAGCCAAATAATATTGAATTAAAATTAAATGGTGGTGTAGAACAAAACTTCATGCGGTTAGCTAGTGCAGCGGCTCAAAAAGATTTAAGTGAGTTCTTCGTTCGCTGGGGAATGACACCAGATCAAACAACCTTAGATTACATGGGACAATTTGAAAAAGAAACACGTGCAATCTATTATGCCGATGATGATGCACATACGTATAGTTTGGAACACAATGAAGCCGCAAGTATTCCACAAGAAGCGGGCAATGTTGATCCAGCTAAGTCAAGTATCACAGTTGATAAGCTTCAACCAAATCGTGTGAAGCTTAACCTTGCTACGACCTTACCATCAGATCAATTAGCTAAGGTTCATGGTTATGAAATTAGTCGAACAATCATTGAAAATGGTCAACCTCAAACTAAAGTAGTCGGTTTTACTACTAAACCTGAATACACAGATGTGGTTGCTTCAATTAACAACCGTGTTGTTTCTTATAGTGTTCGAATTGTTGATAAAAACCTTAACTATTTAGCACCTGTTGCTCTTGGTAGTGTTAAGATTTCTAGTGATGGTAGTCATGACAAATCAACCTGGAAAGTATCGACTAACATGCAATCAAATGCTGATCAAACTCCAGATAATAACGATGACGATCCAGATTCAACAGTTGTTAAATCAGCGATTGTAAATGTAATCGATAATAAAGATGAAACAACATATACAGGTAAAACAACTAAAGGCGATGCTTATGTTGAATTTGATTTTGGTCAATTATTAGATGTGTGTGGCTTGAAGTTTACAGGTACAAAAGAATCAACAAATTATGGTTACTACATTCAAATTAGTCAAAACGGTAAAGACTGGAAGAAAGTTAAGCAAAGTGAATTTGCAGGGCAAACAACGACACCGCAAACTGTTTACTTTGCAAATGCAACCTCAGATAAGTTAATTGGAACATATGATGCACGTTATGTACGTGTCACCTTTATTAATTCAGTTAATAAAGATATTTCAATTAACGAAATCGATGTTTTAGGACCAAGTGGTGATAACGTAGAATTCGGATTGACAAATGAACAACCGGCAATCTTTGAATTAAAAGAAGACTATGTCTACGATGAAACACAACAACTTAAGATTCCTAAAGGTTCGTTAATCTTTACCGGTAAGTACAAAGGTAATCCAGCTTACAATGTTGTCTTGTTATATGATCAAGATGGTAAGATTGTGGGTGGTGTAGATGAAGATGGAGCTTTAGTGGCTAACCAAATCATCTTAGCTGATATTCCAGAAAATGGTAACTTGGGTGAAACAAGTGATGGTACCTTCATCTACTGGTTAGATCCAGGTAAGTGGAATAAAGACCAATTACCAAAACAAGTCAGAGCTGAATTATATCGTGTCGATAATGCTCAAACTAATGAAGGTCAACGTTTAGTAGCAGATACTAACTGGCTAAATGTACCAAGTCAAATTGAGCAAGTAACGATTAAAAAATAGGAGGGAAAACTTTGAAAAAAATCTGGTTAACATTATTAAGTTTAGTTGTAGCTGTGTTGTTTCAAGTAACTAATGTAAAAGCCGATGGCAACCAAGTTTCCTTCACTAAGGCTCAAGATAACAACGTTGAAGTAAAGATGACTTTACCTCAAGCTACTAGCGTAAATGCGTTAAAAGTGACAATTAAAGTTGATGGCGATCAAACAACGGCTCCAACTTTTGTTTATAACAAATTATTACAAGATAATAGCCAAGTTCATGAAGTCCGTTACGACAAGAAGACTAAAGAAGTTACCTTGTATTTAGCCGATTTAACTGCACAGGATTTCTCTGGTGGAGTTACTTTAGGTGAATTTACAAAGATCACTACTAAAACAGAATTTAGTAATCAAACAGATGTTGAAATTGTTGATGAAACAAAGCAATTACAATCTTTAAAGATGATTGCGAGTTCTTTAGTGGTTGAAGATCAAAAAACAGATGCGCCAACAGATAATCCTAGCGATGAGCCAACTACTGATGATCCAAAGCCTAGTGATAAGCCGGTAACAGATGATGTAAACAAGGATGAATCAACTGGTTCTAATGTTGACAGTAATTATCAAGTCAATAAAGGAAATAACCGAGATAATCCTAAAAAAGATGGTGTTTTAGGCCAAACAGGTGAACATAAAGCAATCATCTTGACTGGACTTGGAGCAGTTCTTGTTTTAACAACGGGTATTGTTTACTTGAAATTTACAAGATAAAACTTTAGGCTAATATTTAAACCTTCTTACTGATAGAAAGTAAGAAGGTTTTTTTGTTAT
This sequence comes from Ligilactobacillus sp. Marseille-Q7487, assembly GCF_949152225.1. Classification (NCBI taxonomy): domain Bacteria; kingdom Bacillati; phylum Bacillota; class Bacilli; order Lactobacillales; family Lactobacillaceae; genus Ligilactobacillus; species Ligilactobacillus sp. Marseille-Q7487. The sequence continues at coordinate 1,554,385 of NZ_CASCJC010000001.1, read as the reverse complement.
GTATATAAGAAAAGTTCTACAGTTTTAGTTAGTTGATTTTTGGTAAAAAAATAGGACTGCTAGAAAGTCTATCAGTCCTAAAAGTTGTACAGCTCGTTTTTTTAGTAGTCCCAAAATTAAATAAAGCATTTTTAATTGCTAAAACTTTCACGTCTAATAAGATGAGACGGTAAGATGATTTGAACAGGAGTTGTGCGTCCGAATAAAATTCGTTCTAAGATAAGGCGGATTGCTTCACGGCCCATTTCTTCGCTTGGAGGATGAACAGAAGAAAGTGAAGGCACCAGATAAGCAGAAACACTGATATCATCAAAGCTAACAATGCTAATGTCTTCTGGGATCTTTAAGCCGTGTTGTTGAATAACACGATAAGCACCGATTGCTAAAGGATCGTTAGCCGTGATTAAAGCGCTAGGATGATAGTCGCTAGCTAAAAGCTCTTTTGTTGCAGCAATGCCACTTTCGATAGTCCATTCCGAATTAAAGATGCCTAAAGGCAAATCATGTGAACTCATCCATTCACGATACGCAATTTCGCGAATATCTTGGAAGACTTCTTTTGTTTTTCCTTTTAGGTCAACGGTGTTGATTTTACCGCCGATAAAGGCGATACGCTTATGGCCTTGTTGCTTGAGCGATTGTAAAATTTGCTTGGTTTGCTGTTCAAAATCGTTACGAATAACATCAAAATCATTGAAATAGCGATAATCATCGATAACAACCAGATTAGGATTGCTGTTGTATAAAAAGGATAGGGTATCTTCGGCAAATGAACCGATTAAAATGAGCGCGTTATATTTTTCTAAATCAATTTCGATTAGGTTGTGATCACTAATCCGAGTAAATTTTAATTGAGAAATATGAAAATGTGCAGCTTGTTCTTCTAGCCCTAAACGAATAGCACCAAAGTAAGGGTCGTTGCGTTCGTCTTCTTTAGAAAGAGCTGAAATAACGATGATGTTTACTTCAGGGATGTTTGTTTTAACTAAACGATTGCTATTTGAGCGCGTATAGTTATGTTCTTTAGCAATTTTAAAAATCTTTTGTTTAGTTGCCTCGGAAACAGAAAAAGATTCATCTTTGTTTAAGACGCGTGAAACAGTAGCGGGAGAAACCCCGGCAATTTTAGCGATATCGCGAATACTAGCCATGAAAAATCACCTGTAATTAAATTTGTTACTATCATTATAGCAAAAATAACTAAACAAGTGTAAAAAAAGGAAGAAAACGCTTGACTATTTTTTGATAAACGTTTACTATAAAAGATGTAATATTTAGTAAACAAAACAGGTTTTTATTATTTGTATAATGTTGATATGCTAAAATGTTTTTCTTCTGTAAAATGAAAGGGGTTAAAGTTTAGAGGCGCTTTTTTTGTGAAAAAAAACATTTGCTGGAAACCTGGTTTATGTTTAGTAAACAGAAAAGAAGGTTGGGACTTATGGAAAAAACACAAAAAAATATAACAGCACGTTTGTCCTATGCATTTGGTGCTTTTGGTAACGATATGTTTTACGGAGCTTTATCCGGATACTTTATCATGTTTGTTACCACACATTTATTTAATACAGGAAATCAAGCTCAAAACGATCGCATGATTAGTTATGTGACATTGGTAATTGCTGCTTTACGAATTGTAGAACTTATTATTGATCCATTTATTGGTAACGCTATCGATAGAACAAATACACGTTTTGGCCGCTTTAAGCCTTGGGTGGTTGTTGGTGGGGTTATTAGTTCAATCACCTTATTGATTTTGTTTACTGATTTAGGTGGCTTAAGTCGAACAAATCCATTTTTATATTTAATTATTTTTGCTATTTTATACATCATTTTAGACATTTTTTACTCGTTTAAGGATATTGGTTTTTGGTCGATGATTCCGGCTTTGTCTCTTGATTCACGTGAACGTGAAAAAACAGCGACATTTGCACGTGTCGGTTCTACTATCGGTGGCGGACTAGTTGGTGTAATTGTTATGCCGATTGTTGTTGCGTTTTCCTTAAATAAAAATGGTGGTACTGGCGACAACCGTGGTTGGTTTTGGTTTGCATTTATCGTTGCATTAGTTGGTATTATCTCTGCAATTGTTGTTGGTTTAGGTACAAAAGAAGTTGATTCTGAATTACGTAAAAATAAGGAACAAACAGCAGGGGTAAAGGAAGTTTTCAAGGTTTTAACCAAAAACGATCAATTAATGTGGGTAGCTTTAGCCTATGCGTTTTATTGTATTGGAATTAATATTTTAGGCTCATTAGTGTTATATTACTTTACCTTTATTTTAGGACACTCAACATACTTTTCTGTTTTACAGATGATTAACACATGTATTAGTTTAGTATCCGTGTCTTTATTCCCTAAATTAACAAGCAAATTTAATCGTCGTAACTTATTTTTTGGTTGTATTATAACAATGCTTTGTGGAATTGCAGTCTTTTCTATGGCTAACACTTCGTTACCATTGGTAATTTTAGGGGCTGAATTGTTCTTTGTGCCACAACCATTAGTTTTCTTAGTTGTTTTGATGACAATTTCTGATAGTGTTGAATATGGCCAATGGAAACTAGGTCATCGTGATGAATCATTGACTTTATCAGTACGTCCATTGTTAGATAAATTAGGTGGGGCAATTTCTAATGCTGTTGTTGGTCAAATCGCCGTGTTAGCTGGGATGACTACTGGGGCTACACCAGATACAATTACCGAACATGGTAAATTTATCTTTAAGCTGATGATGTTTGCCTTTCCAGCGGTTGTTTTATTACTAGCGATCTTTGTTTTCTACAAAAAAGTTATTTTAACCGAAGAAAAACATGCGCAAATTGTGGAAGAATTGGAAAAATCTTGGGGTAAAAAAGTTGATGGGCAAACCAAAGCTTTAGTACAAGACCTTGAAATCCCAGCACCTATTGCAGGTAAGGTAATTACGTTAAGTGAAGTTAAAGATGCTAATTTTGCTAGAGGTAGTTTAGGGCAAGGATTTGGAATCATCCCAAGTGATGGGCGTGTGTATGCGCCATTTGATTGTACGATTCGGTCAACTTTTTCAACAAGACATGCAGTTGGAATCGAAGGTGATAATGGCGTAACGATGTTAATTCATATCGGAATTGGTACGGTTAACATGAAAGGAACTGGTTTTGTAACTTACTTTGAAGAAGGTCAACGAATTAAGAAGGGTGATTTGTTAATCGAGTTTTGGGATCCAGCTATTAAAAAGGCAGGATATGACGATACCGTAATTGTGACGATTACCAATAGCAATAAATATGCCCAAATTGAAATGTTAGTAAAAGATCAAGATGTTGATACGACTACAAATGTATTAAAAATTAAAGCATAGATAAAAAGCCAAGCGTTTATGATGTGTACCCTCTTTACTGGACAATGCAGTAAGGAGGGTATATATCGTTAACCTTGGTTTTTTTGTATTTTAAGAATTAACACCATTTTAACATCATTCTTGTTAGGATAATGGTGAATTAAGAGCGATTCATCAAAGGAGGAAGGAAAATGATAATGACTTTAACCGCACTTGTGACGGTCGGATTGTTCTTTTATTTAGTCTATGTTTTATTTGAGGGTGAACAAAAATGAGTGAAATTATCCAATATATTCCATATTTAATAATTCCAGTTTTGTTGGCTTATCCACTTGGAAAATATATTAGTCAATTGATTGATGATGATTCGAAATTGATGCTTAAATTCCGACCGGTTGAACGGTCTATTTGGCGTTTTTTACGCTTAGATGTTAGTGAAATGAACTGGAAAAAATATGTGGCAGCGGTATTTGTTTTTTCTGGTGCAGGTTTTATCTTATTGATGTTAATTTTGATGTTCCAAAATGTTTTACCACTTAATCCACAACATTTACCAGGAATGTCTTTTGCATTAGCATTTAACACTGCAGCTTCATTTTTAACCAATACTAACTGGCAAAGTTATTCGGGGGAAGTAACCTTAAGTCCATTTGCACAGATTGTTGGTTTGACGGTGCAAAACTTCTTGGCCACTGCAGTTGGGATTGCGGTGTTATTTGCATTGATGCGTGGCTTAAAGAAGGCTTCTAGTCAAACAATCGGTAACTTTTGGAAAGATATCATCCGTATCATGGTGTATTTGTTGGTGCCATTGAGTTTAGTGACTTCGCTAGCTTTAGTAGCGTGTGGGGTACCACAAAGTTTATCTGGTTCTAAGGAAGTTAAATTAGTACAACCTGTTGTAGTTGATAAAAACAGGCAAGCAATTTTGAATGCGAAGATCGACGTCAAAAAACAAGAAGTAACGGTTGATGGAAAGAAAGTTAAAGATGCACAGATTTTGACTAAACAACACATTCCTTTGTATGCGCAAGCTAGTCAAGTTGCGATTAAACAACTAGGTACAAATGGTGGTGGGGTATTAGGAACTAACGCCGCACATCCATTTGAAAATCCTAATATTATCTCGAATTTGATTGAAGTTACTGCGATGATTTTGATTCCAATTTCGTTGTGTTTTGCTTTTGGTAACTATCTAGGCAAGAAAAAAGAAGGTTATGTCTTGTTTTTGACGATGGCATTGCTCTTTATCGTTGGTTTAGCCATCAGTGCTTGGGCTGAAAGCAAGGGCCATGTTGTCAGTGGAATTGGTAATTTAAATCTTGAAGGTAAAGAAACACGTTTTGGGATTGCAAGTTCAGTAATTTTTGCGGTTGTAACAACCGCAACAAGCTGTGGAGCAGTTAATGCGGCGATGGATAGCATGAGTGCTTTGGCTGCAATGATTCCAATGATGTTTATCCAATTAGGTGAAGTTGTCTTTGGTGGTGTTGGTTCTGGCTTGTATGGCATGTTAGGCTTCGTGTTACTAACCGTCTTTATCGCCAGCTTGATGGTCGGTAGAACACCTGAGTATTTAGGTAAAAAGATTGGACCAAAAGAAATGAAAATGGCGATATTAGCCTGCTTGGCAACGCCTTTAGCGATTTTGATTGGTAGTGGCTTGGTGGCTGTCTTAACCCAAGCCGATGTGGCGGTTGCGATGAACTCTGGAACACAAGCAGCTAAAGAAGCTGATAACATGGTTGACTTAGATTCTTCGCCAACTAAATTAATTGAGATTGTTAAAAGATGAAGCTTTTAAACAAATGAAGTCGATGGGCTTTAATACGGTGCAATTGATGGTTCAATGGTCAGATTGGAATCAAGCACCAAGAAAGTTTGATTACAGTTATTTAGATTCAATCGTAAATACAGCTAAAAAATATGATATGAAGATGTATTTTGCTATGTTTTTCCACTATCAATGGAACATGGCTAAAAAGTTTGATGATTTTTGGGTATATCATGTAGAAGATCATGATGGCAAGAGTTACTCTATTCAATGGGGCAAAGGTGATCAAAATAATTCAGCCAATATTCGCAAAGACAGCTTAGAAGTCTTTCCAGAATACTGGCATCCACAAATTTATCCACGTTTATTAGAAGCAATTGAAAATTTAGCACAGCATTACCGTGATTCAGATACAGTGATTGCTTATCAATTAGGAAATGAAGAAGGGTTCAACTACTATTTAAACGGTGGCAACGATCAAAATCCTTACTACCAAATGCTCTTTAATAAATGGAAAGAACAAACCAAACAAAGTGACGAAAAAGCCTTTAGAAAAGATACGATCTTAGCTTTATGGCAAAGCTTTAGCGATGCGGTGCATAAAGTTGATCCATACAAGCCAGTAACGACTAACTTCCAAGCGGGCCTACCTGAAAAAGGTGGTACTTTTGATTGGCATGAAGGGGTAGATCCAGCCTTTTACAAAGAAGCTAACTTGGATATGGTAGGAACGATGTTTTATGGCAACGATGGCGATTTGGCTTGGAATTCTTTAGATAAGATTTACAATTATACAACGCAAGGTCCAATCTTGTTCCCATCTGAAATTGGTGCAGCAGGACAAAATAGTATCAACATGAAATCTTATGTTTTGGATAGTCTATCACGTGGTGCGCAAGGCTTTGGGATTTATTGTTATGGCGAAATGTGGGGAACCGAGCATCAAACAAATGCTACAAACTTGCTGGCGATGATAAGTGCTAATCAAGATTTGATTACAAGAGGTTTGCCACAAGCAACTGATCAAGGACAAATCACCTTGCAACAACCTGAAGGCTTGACGAGTCGAGCTTTACAAGTGCCAAATGCAAAGTTGTTTATGTTAAACGATGCTACGGCATTGAAGAAATTGCCACAAGCAACGGCAAAAGAATATGAATTACCGCTTAAATTTAATCAAACGGGACGCTACGAAGTGACCGTGATGGTTAATGGTAAAAAACAAGATAGTAAGATTGTAACAGACGGCCAAACTTCACTAAAAGTAAGTTTGACGCCATATGACGTGGCTTTTGTCAGCGTACAAAAAACAGCTAATTAGTTAATAGCTAACCTCTAAACTCGGCACGGTAGTTTAGAGGTTTTTTATTTTACAAAATATAAAAATGTGAAATAATACACATTTATGTAGCGCTTTCTTAAAATTTGTTAATCTTCTAAAAACCGCTTGACTTTGAGTATTTTTACCTTGTAAACTAAATTTGTTCGTCGATTATTACTTCTTATTTTTATAAGTTTTTAGTGATTGATGGGTGGATTTTGTTGTTAAAGGAGAAAAAGGGAAATGACAGGGAAACAACGTCAGATTTTTTTTGTATTGTTTTATTTTGGAATGATTGCCAACCTCGATAAATCTTTGATTGGGGCAACAGCACCGCATATTATTGCGGCATATGGCTTTAGTGCTGCGCAATTTTCTAATATTACTAACCTGTATTATGTAAGTAACATTATCATGACGCTGATAAGTGGCTTTGTGGTCGATCGTTACGGATACAAGTTCTTTACGACACTTTGTTTAGTGTTATTGACGCTTGCTTCAAGTTGCTTTGGGATAGTAGGTCTTTTAGGTGTCGGCTTAGGGGGAAGTGCCGGCGTGATGTTGGGCTTGTTAGGAGCCAGAATGATTGTTGGTGTCGGTCAAACGGGCTATACCAACGGATGTGCGCGGGTAGTCGTTGAAAACTTCAAGCCACATCAACGAACAACGGTACAATCGGTAGTCGTTGCTACAGCAGGGTTAGGGTCTGTAGTTTCGTATGCCTTGTTTGCACCGTTGATGGAAAAGACAAGTTGGCAAGTAGCATATTTTGTTTTAGCTGGCTTATTTTTAGTGGCGTTAATCTTATTTGTAGTTTTAGTTCCAACCAAGCATACTCCGGTTACACGTAAAATTTCGGTGATTGAAGGTTGAAAAAATAAAAATACGTTAATTCTTGGTTTGGCACTTTTTTGTGGTAACATGGTATCGGTCGTAACGCTATTTTGGTTACCGACTTATTTACCAACAATTGGAGTTATTCAAAACCATCTCAAGACCAATCCACAACTGGTAAACTTAATCTTAGTTGGTTATGCATTGGCGATGGGAATTGCGATGGTTACTAGTGATGCAATTGTTAAGCGATTCTTTTTAGGCAGACAAAAACAAGTTGCGTTTGTCTCCGGTATTATCGGTGCGCTAGCTTTGTATGTGATGACTAAGACAACTTCGTTAGTATTAATCGTTGTTTTATTATATTTGTCGACTTATATGTTGATGTTTGTGTTTGCAATTGTTGTTTTAGCACCGCACTTTATTGTTGCGCAAACCAAACAATCACTAATTGCCCCAGACATGATTTCAAGTGCGTATGCTACTATTAATATCATGGCTTTTGTCGGTGCGATGGTTGGAAATTATGTAGTGGCACGAATCGCCGATAAAATCGGTTTTGCAGCTGGCTTTGGAGCTTTGGCAGTGCCATTTGTTTTGATGTCAGTTTGCCTATTTTTCTTGCCACGTTTGGCTAAGAAATAAAAAATATCCCGTTAAGCACATGCTTAGCGGGATATTTTTGTACATAAAAATCCCCTCCTAAAAGAGGGGAGCGGTGTTTATTTGATTTTAGTGATATAAGTCGAAGCGACCTTTGGCAAGTAATTCTTTAACCCCACCAATATCCATCAAGGACTTGTTCATAATCATCTTTTTAACTACAGAAGCAGGGTAACCTTTGATTTCGTTTTTACCTACGACACCAAATGCGTGTGTGTTACCAACAGAAGCAACTGTTCCGGCTGATTGATAGGTGAATTCACCCGCACGACCACCATCTAAGCGAGCTGCGATATCTTCTGCAGTATAAGCACCCATGCGTGTTGCGATTTGAGCTGTTGTTGGATAAGGACGGTTGGTTTCTTTATCCATGAAAGCAGCAACGTCGCCTAAGATATACACATCATCGTTGTCAGGATCGGTTAAATGATCAGTAACGATTACACGGCCACGGCGTTCGCTAAAGCCAGATTCACGCATAACAGGGCTACCACTAACACCAGTAGTCCAGATGATTGTTTTAGCTTTAACAGAGCCGTCTTTTGTTTCTTCGCCTTCTTTAACTTGGTAAAGCACTTGGCCTGGTTGGATTTCTTTAATCATGCAACCAGTCATCAACTTAACGCCTAGCTTCTTGACTAAGTTTACGCCGTATTCAGCCATTTTTTCGGAAAACATTGGCAATAAGCGAGTAGAAGCTTCAACAACGATGATGTTGATTTCATCGGCTGTAACACCAGCTAATTTAGCATATTGTGGACGTGCATCGATTAAGGCACCAGCTAATTCGATACCAGTAAAACCAGCACCACAAACCACGATGTTCAAAAGTTCAGGATCTTTTGTTTCTTGGTAAGTTTGCATCATCTTAACGATGTGATTGTGGATGTTTTCGGCTGTTTCGATGTTAACCATTTGTAAGGCGTTGTCTAAAGCACCTGGAATACCAAATGTTTCTGAAACAAAGCCTAAGCTAACAACACAGTAATCATATTTAATTGTACCGCTGTTTTTCAAAATAGCTTGCTTGTTAGCTGTATAAACGCTTAAAACTTCATCTTGGATAAAGGTTGTTACCTTAGGATTAAGAACATCTCTGATTGGGTAAGAAATCTTTTCTTTAGGTTCTGTTCCGGCAGCAACTTCATGCAAATCAGTTGCTTCATAATGGTAATCATTTTTGTCAACTAAGATGATATGGCATTTACCAGCAGCTTTTTTTTGTAATTTAGTGACGGTTTTTAAGCCAGCATAACCGGCTCCTAAGACGAGGATCTCTGTCATTTTTTTCACTCCTAAAAATTTTAATTATTTTGGCCTTGATCAATGGCCTTTAATTTTTGATAACGTTGGTTAGTTGCGGCTAACTCTTGTGGGGTACCGCTAATTTCGATTTGGCCGTCTTCAATAAAGATGACGGTATCCATTTGGTCGATGCCTTGAAGATGATGAGTAATCCAAACTAAAGTCTTATCGGCTAATTGATTAGCAAAGGTATCAAGCAAGGCTTGTTCGGTCACAGGATCTAAGCCGACGGTAGGTTCATCTAAAATGATGATAGGCACATCTTTTAACAAGATACGTGCCAAGGCTAAACGATGACGTTCCCCACCTGAAAAACGTAGACCTGCTTCATCGACTAAAGTATCGAGTTGTTGTGGTAGATTAGCGATTAAATCTTGTAAGCCTACACGTGCTAAGACGTCCCAAATTTGTTCATCGGTGGCATCTTCGTTTGCAATTCGCAAATTATTGCGAATGGTTGTGTGGAAGAGATAAGGGCTTTGTTGAATAACACCAATATAATCGGAAATCTTAGCGCCAATTGTGGTCGTTTCAATTCCGTTAAGGGTGATTTTCCCAGATGTAGCACTTAAATCACCACGCAAGAGGCTAGCTAGAGTACTCTTACCCGAACCACTGCGTCCTAAAAGTGCAACTTTTTGTTTAGAATCAATCGTCAAGTTGATGTGTTGCAAGACTTCATGTTTGCTGTCAGGATAATGAAAGCTCACATCTTGAATTTCAAGTTTAAAAGGAGCGTGTAGTTCTTGTTCAAAAGTAGCCTTAGCTTGTTTTTCTGGCAAAGCATTCAAACGAGCCAAAGAATCTTGATAAATGTTGGTTTCTTGCGCAGCTGCTGGTAGGTTAGCCAAGGCTTCATTTAAAGGAAAGGCAGCCAAAACAAATGCAGCAATCCAGTTGGCTGCTTGACTCTTAGGTTCACCACCAAAATAAGCAGCGCCAAAGCAAATCAAGCTCAAGACAATCAATAAGAAGTCTACTTGTAATAAGAAATCACGTAGATAAGCAAAACGCCGCATGCTAGCTTGTACTTGTGCCAGTTTATCTTGACTTTTAGCGTGAAGCTGCAAGTAATCGGCAGGACGATCGGCAAAAATCCAATCGCTAACACCTAAAATGTTGTCGGTTAAGTCTAGATAAAGAGCATTTTTTAATTGCTTTTCTTGTTCTTGTTTAGCACCGTTGATAATGATTGACCATAACGGAAGTAAAAAGATAATTACAAACAATAATAAAAACATCAAACCAGCAAAAGGTAAAGAGATAAAACCTAAACAAACAACGATAATAAAATACAAGATCCAAACAATGAAAGTCGGAAAGATTGTTCGCAAATAAAGGTTTTGAATATGACCGATATCTTCGGCTAAAAGCCCTAAAATATCACCGAGTTGATATTTGTTTTTAAAGAAGATAGCGTCTTTTTGTAGGGTTTGATATAAACGCAAGCGAAACCGTGAAGTCATCTTTAAGACCCAATCATGGCTGGTGAGGCGTTCAACATAATGAAAAACGGGTCGACCAAAGCCAAAAGCACGTGTCAAAACGATTGGGACATAGACTAATAAGATATTATACGGACGTGTGGCTGATTTGCTGATCAAATACCCTGAATTAAACATCAAAGCAGCTGCACAAACAAAGGTTCCCGCACCTAAAAGCAAAGCAGCAATTAAGGTTAATTTGTACTTGCGCAAGAAAGGTTTAACCCAAGTATCAGTTTTAAATTGCTTAAATAAACCAATTTTATTTAACATGAGTATCTCCTTTCGCTTGCTTGATTAATTCGCAAAAATAGCCATTTTGTGCTTGTAGTTGCTCATAGGTTCCAAATTCAACGATTTTACCGTCTTTGACGACCAAAATCTTATCCATTTGATGCATCCAGTGTAAGCGATGGGTGGCAAAAAAGACAAGTTTGTCTTTCATCAAAGGCAACATTTTTTCTTTAAGTTCAATTTCTGTTTCAAGATCAAGATGTGCGGTTGGTTCATCAAAGATTAAAATGCGCCGCTTATCATCTAAAAATGCCCGTGCCAAGGCGATACGTTGTGCTTGCCCGCCACTTAAAGGTCGTTGCCCATTGCCAATTAAGGTATCTAGACCATCTTCGAGTTGGTCGACTAATTGAGTCAAGCCAACTACTTTGATGGCTTCCATAATTTGTTCATCACTGACATTTGGAGTGTAAAAACGAATGTTATTTTTTAAGGTATCATCAAAGATATACGGATTTTGCGGAATATAAGAGATTTGTCGGCGCCAACTAGGTAGATTTAGGCTAGTCAGTGCTTGGTTATCATATTCAAATGTCCCGCTAGTAGGCTGTAAGAAACCACTCAATAAATTTATTAAAGTCGATTTACCAGCACCAGAAAGCCCGATGATTCCGATTTTTTCAAAACCAGTAAAGCTTAAGTTAAGTTCGCTTAAGGCATTAGGTTGAGCAGAATCGTAGGCGTAATTGATAGCGTTTAAGTTTAATTGACTATTCTTGTTCCAGTTAGGCAGTTGTAAATCTTGCGTCTTTGGTTGTGGTTGATTAATGATAGCAAAGATCGCTTGAAAAGCATTTTTACCATTTAAAGTAGCGTGATAGTCGCTAGCAAATGTCCGAATCGGTAAAAAGTATTCAGGCGCCAAAATCAAAACTGTCAAAGCCGGGAAGAGATCAATCTTACCGTTAATTAAACGCAAGCCTAAAAAAACAGCGACAACTGCGACTGATAGGGTGGTAAAAAAGTCAAGTGCAAAAGTCGATAACATAGCGACTTTTAAGGTTGACATGGTTGCTTTGCGGAAACGCTCGCTTGTTTTGTAAATGCTTTTAGCATAGCTTTTACTTAAGCCAAAATATTCAAGTGTATCAAGGCCACGCAAAGAGTCGATAAAGTGATTGGAAAGAATCTGATAGGAAGCAAATTGCTTGTCTGCTTTGGCTTTTGCAGCATAGCCTAAAACAATCATAAATAAGATAATCAAAGGAAAAACTAAGATTAAAGTAATTGCAGAATCAAAATCTAACCAAAAACAAACGACTAAGATAATTAAAGGAACAATAATCATCGAACTCATCTTACTAGAAATGAGTTTGATATAATCTTCGGCTTGAAAAATCCCGTCTAAGGCTAAGGTAACCATGTTGCCGGTACCTTTGTCTTGGACGACATGTGGCCCAAGATTAAAGGTTTTTTCAAGCAGTTGACCACGTAAAAATTTTGCTTGCTTAGCAGCGTAGTTATCCAAAAGATGACCGACGCTAAGCATTAATACTTGTCGTCCTAAAAAACAACAAGCAAAGCCTAAAATGTGCAAACTTTGACTGGTCAAAAGAGCACCTTGCCAAAGGCTAGTAATGGTTAAACTTAGAAAGATTGCTTGTCCAATGATAAGAAATGCCTGCAAAACATCAAGTCCTGCAAGCATTCCCATAACTTTTTTGAAATTTGACAAGCGCATCAATTGCTTATCAAACATATTATTATTCTCCTACTTTTGGTAAAGCGATACGTTTGTGGAAAATATAATATGTCCAAGCAGTATAAGCCAATATGACTGGAACTAAAGTCAAGGCAACGATTGTCATGACCTTTAGTGTGTAAGGGCTAGAAGATGCGTTGGTAATTAACAAATCAAATTTTGAATCGATTGAAGAAATCATCAAGCGTGGGAATAGTCCAGTGAACAACAAAGCAACTAAATCGACTAATGAAAGTCCGCTTAAGATGAAGGCTAATAATTCTTTTTGTTTTAAAACAGCAAGGTTAGCTAAAACTGTTAAAACGACAATTCCGATTACCAATGCGATTGTGCCAACAGGATGTACGGTAAAGAAGTCTGTTTGCAAATAAAGTAAAATTGCAAAGACAACTAAGCCAGCATATAAAACCATGTAGCAAACTTTAGCTTGTTGACGTGCACGGTCACGAATTTCGCCAAGAGTTTTTAAGGCGATATAGTTTAAACCGTGGAGGTAAGTCAACAAGGTTAAAGCAACCCCACCGACGATGGAGAAGATGTTGATGTAATCAGTAAAGCTAGCATAAATATTTCCGTGTGCATCTATCGGCATACCTTGAATAAGGCTGATGAATAAAATACCAAAGAAGAATGGAACTAAAAAGCTTCCGATAGCTAATGTCTTATTCCAAATGCCTTTTTGTGAAGCTGGAGCACGATGTCTAAATTCAAAGGAAACACCACGAATGATTAAGCCAAACAAGATGATGAATAAAACAATGTAATAGCCACTAAATAAAGCAGCATACCAGAATGGGAAAGAAGCAAAGAGTGCACCACCAGCGGTAATCAACCAAACTTCATTACCATCCCAAACAGGTCCAATTGTTTCAATTAATTGTGTTTTTTCATCTTCGTTTTTAGCAAGCGAAGCAGTTGCCATGCCGACACCATAATCAAAGCCGTCTAAGAAGAAATACCCTGAAAACAAGACGCCAACAAGTAAAAACCATAATAATTGTAATCCGCTCATTAGTATGCCCCCTTATCGAATGGATCAACAAAGCCATCACTTAATTGAGCTCCGTTGCGATCTGGACCTTTACGAAGTTCGCGTACTACTAAACTAATCATAGCAATTGCTAAGCTAGTAAAGATCAAGAAGTAAACAGTGTTACTGATTAATAAGGATGTTGTAGAAACGTTAGGTGAGACACTGTCTTTGATTGTAAATAAACCATAAACAGTCCAAGGATAACGTCCTAATTCGGTTACCAACCAACCACTTGTGTTAGCTAATAAAGGAGAGAAGGTCATTAAACCAACGATCCAAAGCATCCATTTTTTTTCAAATAGGATTGGTTTTTTCTTACGTGTAAAGAATAAACCAACTGCAGAAACTAAGAAGAGTAATGCACCGAAGCCGGCCATGATTCTAAATGTCCAAAATAGTGCATTAACTGGTGGGTAGTAATCAATATCTTTACCGTATTTAGCAGATAATTCTTTATTGATTGTATTCATACCCTTAACGGCCCCAGTAGCTTTGCTGTATGTTAACCAGCTAAGCATGCCAGGAATGTCTACGTTAAAGACATTTTTATGTTCTTTTTCGTCAGCCCAAGCGATCACAGTCCAAGGAGCTTTATCTCCTGTATCTTCGTAAACTGCTTCAGTTGCAGCGAATTTCATTGGTTGTTCGTTAACTAAGGCTTTCATTTGAATATCCCCAACTAACATTACAGCAACAGAGCCAATTAAACTAACTGTTAAACCGATTTTAACTGAGCGACGATAAATGTTGGTAGCAAGTTCAGATAACTTGTCTTTTTTCAAAAGTTGGAATGCGGCTAAACCGGCAATCACGATTCCGCCCATAGTAACAGCAGCAGTTAAAACGTGACCGATTTCCATCCAAGCTTGTGGGTTGGTTACTAAAGCACCAAAATCAGTCATTTCGGCACGACCATTGCGCAATGTGTAACCAACAGGATGTTGCATAAAACCATTAGCAATCAAAATCCAAATGGAAGATGTGACTGTCCCAAAAACAACCATCCAAATTAAGAAGCAATGGAATTTAGGTTTGAAACGGTCCCATGTTGACATCCATAAGCCAATAAATGTAGATTCAATGAAAAATGATAGCAAAGCTTCAACAGCTAATGGTGCACCAAAGATATCACCAACAAACCGAGAATAATCAGACCAGTTCATACCAAATTGGAATTCTTGAATAATCCCAGTTACAACACCAACAGCGAAACTTAATAGGAAAATGTTCCCCCAAAATTTCGCCATTTTTAGATATGTTTCGTCTTTTTTCTTAACGTAGAGTGTTTCCATGATAGCCACCATAAAGACGGTACCGATGGAAAACGGTACGAAGAAGAAGTGAAAGACGGTAGTCATCGCAAATTGGAATCTTGCGAGTGAAACAATATCCATATTTAACCCCTCCGTTCATTAAATAAAGAGCCCAGGCAAGCACCTAGAAACTCTACAGTCTCTAAGTATACGCTTGCCAAATTCCATTTTCAATAAAAATTGTACAAAACATTTTGTGAAATCAAACACATGTCGTTTTGTAGCGCAATAATGTAGCTCTTATACTTGAAATAATGCAGTTTTGAAAAATGTTAAGATTTGTTAAAGATAACATTATCAACAAGTGAAGCGTTTTACTTGCGCTAAAAAACTAGCCAATATTAATTTGAAAAAAGAGATTGCTCAAAGAATTGAAACAAAAATTTAATCCTAAAAAATTTAGGTTTCCTACAGGATATTATACAACAAATAGCCTACTTAATTGGTGTTTTAGCTACAGAATATTTTTGAAAAAAATAAAAAAACGTTGCTAAAAAAATGCAACGTTTCTTAAAAGAAAAGACAATTTAATCCGAATAAAAACACTTGTATACTAGAGCACAAAGCCAAGATACGGACCGCACAGATAAAGGTCTCACGCTTGACTTGTTTAGCAAATAACAAACGGGTTTGTTTCCAGACAAAAATGGCTGTGAAGATGATTAATAACACTAATATTAGTGGTAATAAACCTAAATAAATCGCTAATAGTATAGAAGCAAAGGCTAAGATGTTATTAAAGGCAAATAAGTATAAGCCGTTTTTGACACCGATATAATGAACCAGCGTGGTGCGGTGATTTTTTTCATCTTCTTCGTAATCACATAAATTATTGGCTAACATTAGATTGGCAATCCATAAAGTATTAGGCAAGCTGATCAAAAAGATAGCTAAAAGATTGGACCATGACCAAGAAAAAGCTTGATAATTATTGATATAAACACAAATCAAAGTGATCATAAAGCCCATGGTAAAACCAGAAAAGACTTCACCTAATGGTAAAGCTGATAAGGGACGCGGGCCAGAAGAATAGGCGATTCCGATAAAAAAGCAAAAGATTCCTAAGATCAATAACGGCCAACCTGTTTTATAGACGAGATAAATTCCTAAAAGGGCGGCTAAAATAGTAAAGCAACTCAACCATAAAAAGACGACCTTAGGATTTAAGTGTTCTCGTCCGATGATGTTGGTGTTTTTCTTGTAGTCGGTCACATCGACTGCGTGGTGGTAGTCGTTGTAATTATCCAAGATATCAACGGCCATGTTAAACAAAAACATAGCACAAAAAAAGACTAAACTTAAGCTAGGTTCAAGATGATTATAATGGTAGAAACTAAAACAAATACCCAATAAAAAAGGTAAGACACTGGCTGTTTTAGCCTTGATTTCAACTAATTCTAAAAATACTTTGAGTGACATAAAAAAGCCTCTTTCATTTATTTATAAAAGCCTCAATCTTGCGTAGATAAAGACAAATCAGTATGATATTAAGTGTAATTGAAAGTAGATTGAAAAGCAAACTAGAAAAAAGCTAATGACGATTAGGTGCAAAAAGTGCTAAAATCTTGAATAAGAACTAAAATTTAAGAGGTAAGGTAAATGGAGCAAAGAGCTGTTAAATTGCCACGGGAATTAGATGAAAGAATTACGGCAGTTAAACAAATTATCGAAGAACAAATAAAAGTCAGCGATCCACAGCTACAAGCGGCATTGCGGGTGATGGCAAGCAATGGGGGGAAATTTTTGCGGCCACTTTTATTTTTCATCTGTGCTCAAATTGGGGGGACACCTCGAAAACAGGAGATGCAATTAAGAAAGATTGCAGCATCATTAGAAATTTTACACATGGCAACGCTGGTACATGATGATATTATCGATGATTCGCCATTGCGCCGCGGAGCAATTAGTATTCAGAGTCGTTTTGGCAAAGATGTTGCAGTGTATGCGGGAGATTTATTATTTACAATCTTCTTTGATTTAACACTAGATGAAATGGCCGACACGCCATATTTGAAGATTAATGCAACAGCGCTAAAAGAAATTTTAAACGGTGAGCTAGGACAGATGTATGCGCGCTATGATGCAAAACAACCGCTACAGACTTATCTAGATAATGCAAGTAAAAAGACAGCATGGTTGTTTAAATTAGCTTGTATGGAAGGTGCTTATTTTGGTGGGGCAAACGAGCAAGAAGTGGCGCAAGCTGCAGAAATTGGCAAGTTGATTGGCTTGAGTTTTCAAATGCTAGATGATGTGTTGGATTATTCGCTAGAAAATAAAGATGCTAATAAGCCAGTATTAGAAGATTTAGCTACTGGGGTATATTCATTGCCGTTACTGTTGGCTTTGAAAAATGAGCAAACAGGGCAACTTGAAGAAATTTTAGCGAAAAGACAAGCACTAACACCTAAAGATTTTCAAGAAATCACACGTTTAGTGATTGAAAATGACGGAGTAAAAGAAGCACGTAAATTGGCAAAAGACTATAGTCAACAAGCGCTAGATCAAATATCTATGTTACCAATAGGAAAAGCTAAGAAACAATTAGATTATTTAACTAGAAAACTATTGCAAAGAACTATATAATATGAGGTGGATAAGCGATGGAATTTGAAAAAATTGTGGACATTCATTGCCATATTTTACCAGGATTAGATGATGGTCCAAAAGATTTGGAACAGTCGTTATCTTTGGCAAGAGAAGCGGTGAAAGACGGAGTAACACATATTTTGGCAACGCCACATCATTTGGATAAACAATATGTAAATCATGCTAAACAAGTAAATGAAGTAACTGAAAAATTACAAGTCGCGTTAGACCAAGCACAGATTCCGTTAACTGTTTTTGCAAGTCAAGAAGTTCATATTAATGGTGATTTAGATCAACGTTATGCGGACTTGTTGGGTGTTGATGAAGATAAACATTATATGCTAATTGAATTTCCTCATGGAAGTGTACCGGCTTATGCTAAGCAATTGTTTTTCAAGTTAAAAAGTCTAGGCACAACACCAATAATCGTTCATCCGGAACGTAATAGTGATTTTCAAAAAGACTTGAGCTTGTTGTATGACTTTATTGCAAACGGAGCATTAGCACAGGTGACAGCCACAAGTTATTTAGGAGGCTTTGGCGAACAAGTTGCAGAAGTTTCCTATCAAATGGTAAAAAATAATTTAGTTCAAGTGCTAGGCTCAGATGCACATGCGATGAAAGGTCGTGGAATCTTGATGCATGAAGCGTTAGATCAGATTGCAAAAGATTTTGGTGAGCAAAAAGCGATACTGTTTGAACAGACAGCAGAAGATTTGTTAAACGGTGAAAGAGTCGTGGCAAAAGGCTATACACTACCAACTAAAAAGAAGAAATTTTGGCTATTTTAAAAACAATAAGAATCCCCCTATTGGTTTGAATGTTCAACCAATGGGGGGACTTTTTATTATTGATTAGCTGTGTTTTGTGTAGTTGGAACTTTAAGTGTTTGGCCAACAGAAATGGTTTTAGACTCTAATTTATTGAGAGTGGTTAACTCATCAACTGTTGTGTTATATTTGCTGGCGATAGCTGAAAGAGTATCACCAGATTTGACGACATAAGACTCGTAATCTTCATCTTTAGTAGTTGCTTTTTTAGTTGAGCTACTTTCAGATGAAGCTTGAGAACTTTCTGTAGTAGTTTCATCTTTGCTACTAGAAGATGATGAATTTGTAGTAGATTCGGTCTCAGAGCTACTACTTTTTTCATCTGAACTATCTACGTCCTTGCCGTATTTTTTCTGAGCGATAGCACGTTGTTGCTCATATTCTTGTTTTTGGGCGGTAGCTGAATTATCAAATGGTGAATGACCACGGAAAAAGAAAAACATTATCAATCCAATGAATAATACCAAAATAATCAAGGCTATGATTGAGAGTCGATTATTATTTTGTTGCCCCATGCAATTAACCTCCAGTAGTATATATATCAAAGTTATTATACATCGAAAAGCAAGATAATACTAGTTTTGTTTACTATGTAAATGTGAACAATTGCACAAGTTTAAAAAGTTATAAAAAATAAGTTATATTCAAAAAATTAATTTTAACTTAATTTAGGCAGAAGTCGCCCATCCTCTATAGGTGGGTGATGAATGCCGACATACAAGGCATATTGCCTTTTTATTTTGTCCTATGTTACAATCAGTCTATATAAGAAGTGAGTTGATATAACATGGAACTAGATACTAATAATCATTCAGTGTTTCTTCTCTATTATCATCTTGTACTAGTAACTAAATACCGTAGACAGGTGATTGACGATGAAATATCTGAATTTGCTAAAACAACTTTTGTACGAATTGCAGAGTCGTATCATATTACTCTAATTGAGTGGAATCATGATAAAGACTATGTTCATATTATGTTCAAAGCACAACCTAAAACAGAGCTGACAAAGTTTATCAATGCTTATAAAAGTGCCAGCTCACGTTTGATAAAACGAGACTTCCCAAGAGTCAAACAGTTTCTTTGGAAAGAAATGTTCTGGTCTAAAAGTTTCTGTCTTTTGACTACGGGTGGAGCACCAATTGACGTTATAAAGAAATACATTCAGAATCAAGGAAACAATCATAAATAGAAAGCAGGTGAACCTTGTGGAACGACTAAAAGCATATAAATTCAGATTATATCCAACAGAAGAACAAGAAATTTTCTTTGCTAAATCTTTTGGTTGTGTCCGTAAGGTCTACAATCTAATGCTTAATGACCGGATGAAAGCTTATGAAGAAACTAAAAAGAATCCTTCTAAAAAAATGAAATTTCCAACGCCTGCTAAATACAAGGAAGAATTTTCATTTTTGAAAGAAGTGGACAGCCTTGCTCTAGCTAATGCCCAGCTCAATTTAGATAAAGCATATAAGAATTTCTTTAGAGATAAATCCGTTGGATTTCCTCGATTCAAAAGTAAGAAGAATCCAGTTCAAAGTTATACGACTAATAATCAAAAAGGAACAGTAGCTTTGATTGATAATAAATTTATCAAAATTCCTAAGTTGAAGTCTTTAGTCAAAATTAAGCTTCATAGACAACCTAAAGGAATGATTAAATCTGCCACAATATCACGTCATTCAAGTGGTAAATATTATATTTCCTTATTGTGTAAAGAAGAAATAATTGAGCTTCCTAAAACTAATTCTGCTATCGGAATTGACCTTGGTATGACTGATTTTGCCATTCTTTCTAACGGTCAAAAAATTGATAATAATCGATTCACGTCAAAAATGGAAAAGAAACTCAAACGTGAACAACGTAAACTGTCAAGGCGTGCATTACTAGCTAAAAAGAAAGCCATCAATCTTTTTGAAGCCAAAAACTACCAAAAACAAAAACGAAAAGTAGCACGACTACATGAAAAAGTAATGAATCA
The DNA here is from genome assembly GCF_949152225.1 of Ligilactobacillus sp. Marseille-Q7487. Taxonomy (NCBI): domain Bacteria; kingdom Bacillati; phylum Bacillota; class Bacilli; order Lactobacillales; family Lactobacillaceae; genus Ligilactobacillus; species Ligilactobacillus sp. Marseille-Q7487. Next base: position 1,533,940 of record NZ_CASCJC010000001.1, on the reverse strand, counting down.
GCGTAACGACTTTCTAAATAAGTTGAGTACAGAAATTATCAAAAATCACGATATTATCTGTATTGAAGACTTAAACACAAAAGGTATGTTGCGTAATCATAAACTAGCGAAAAGTATTTCTGATGTGTCATGGTCTAGTTTTGTAACGAAATTACAATACAAAGCTGACTGGTATGGACGTAAAATCATTAAGATAGATAAATGGTTTCCATCAAGTCAAATTTGTTCAGAGTGCGGACATCAAGACGGCAAGAAATCTTTCGAAATTCGAGAATGGACTTGCCCTATTTGTCATGCTCATCACGACCGAGATATCAATGCTAGTATCAATATTCTTACCGAAGGTCTAAGAATACAAGCGTTAGCTTAGATATAATCAAGAACCGTAGGAACTACGGGGATAGCTTGGTAAATAAGAGACACCGCTGTTAGTAAAGAAATACGCTATCAAGTATGCTCTCTTCCCAAGAAACTCCCACTTCAAGCGTTAAGAACCGTTAGGTTTAGCTAAGTGGTGAGTAGTTCACGGAGTATAATTGAACGAAAATTATAAGAAGGTTGGGATAAGATGGATATCTTTCAACTGGTACGCACATACAATAAACCGTGGAGTTTGAGGGAGACTTTGGCGTTTATGGTTTGTTTGACGATTCTTGCAATCATCTTAGCTTATTTAGTTAAGCAAAACAAAATTACACTTGTACAAATGTTTGCGGGTTTAGTTTTATTTGATTTCATGGCGATTGTCTATGCTTCGACGGTTTTAACTCGGATTAGTACAGTCCGTATCTATGAGTTGGTGCCGTTTTGGTCGTGGCGAGCAGTCATTGTAAATCATAACAAGTGGCTATTATTAGAAAATCTCTTAAATGTTGCCTTGTTGTTTCCAATGGGGCTATTGTTACCATGGGCATTTAAAGACAAGATAACCTGGAAGACTGCTTGGCTAGCGGGCTTAGTGTTTTCTGCGACCATTGAGTTTAGCCAGTTAATCTTTAAACGCGGTTGGTTTGAGTGGGACGACATGATCCATAATTCGCTAGGCTGTTTGTTGGGATATTTATGCATGAGTTGGTGTTTGAAGTTAGTTAAAATTGGTTCTAAAAAGTCAGGACAGTAATGGTTAATTACTGTTCTTTTTTATTTAGTAAAATAACTAGGTATTAAGTGCAATAAAAGTATTGGAGCTATGATTTATAGTGAAGATTGATTATTCAAGAATATGTAGGAGTTAAGGGTGTGAATAAATGATTTAGTCTAGTTAGTGTAGAAATCTAATTAGGTTGTTTAAAATTAAAAGAATAAAAGGGTGACTGAGATTATCAGCCACCCTTTTATTTTGTCAAAGATAGACGGATGCGTGCTTGAGTTAGGGGAAGGTAAAACTTATTTTCGCAAATATATTTACCATTAGAATTGGTTAGTTGTTCACGCAATAAGATAAATTGTTCAGGAGTTGAGTTGAAAATAGGTTGTTCAAATTCTTCAGATGCAACATGCACGAATAAAACTTCAAGATGACTAGTAGTAATATCTTGATAAAGTTGTTCCTCTAAGTAAGCAAGAACTTGTTTTTGTTCGCAATTAGCAAAATCCAATTCTTTATCTTCAAAGAAGGTAGGATCTAAAATTGTGTGGCAAACAGCAACATTTTGGTGATTATTTTGATACCAGCGTGTTGCACGAATAACGACACTTGAATCCATTTCGAGGGCGGATTTATCATGTTCATTACTAAAATCGCTACTAAAAGAAAAGTCGATATTGTCAATTTTAGTTAGTAATGAAGAATATAAAGGATTTTGACCGGCTACAAGAGAGACGGTCTTTTTTTCGTGAATATTTTTAATGACGAAATTCCCTTGACCACGTCGTCCTTTAACATAACCATCTTCTTTTAAAATATCTAAAGCTTTGCGAATCGTAACACGACTGACGTTTAAGGTTTGTGCTAGTTCGTCTTCTGTGGGTAATTTCTTTTCAAATGGAATAATACCTTTTTTAATAAGCTTGAAAATATAGTCATATGCTAACTGCACTTTAGATTCCTTTTTCATTTTGTTACTCCTCGTCTGTGTAATTTCTAATATTAATTTTAGCACGGAAAGGTAAAATCTGTATATTCGTAAAATTTCTTCTAAAAAATACAAACATTAAACACGAATGTTAAGAAAGAAAACGTAAACAAAAACAATAAAATTATATATTTAATCGATTTTTAGGTTTAAAAACAACAAAAAGGCGAATTTATGTGTTTTTAAAACTCAAGTTGTATGTTAAAATACAAAAGTAGTATTTTTTATTAGTTTTTGTATTAAAAGGAGTGAGCGTATGAAAAAAGACTTTTTGTGGGGAAGTGCTACGGCTTCATATCAATGTGAAGGTGCATGGAATGAAGACGGCAGAACTCCTTCATTGTGGGATGTATATCTGCACGAAAATAACTTAGAAAACGGTGATGTAGCATCTGATTTTTATCATCGCTATCGTGAAGATATCACTTTGATGAAAGAATGTGGCCAAAAAACATATCGTTTTTCGATTTCTTGGAATCGAATAATAACGGATTTGCAAGGAACATTGAATCCTAAAGGAATCAAGTTTTATCATGATGTAATCGATGAATGTTTAAAAGCTGGTATCGAACCATTAATTACGATTTTTCATTGGGATTTACCAGATTATCTAGAAAAATTAGGTGGTTGGTTGAATCGTGAAACAATCACGCATTATGTTGATTACTGCCGAGTACTTTTTGCAGAGTATGGTGCTAAGGTCAAATTATGGGCAACATTTAATGAACCACGTTACTACGTATTTAGTGGATATTTTATTGGCAATTACCCACCAGGATTAAATGATGCTCAAAAAACAGCACAAGCTGCATATAATATGATGTTAGCTAATGCACGAGCTGTTGAACTTTATCATAGTTTACATTTATCAGGACAAATAGGTGTAGTACATAGTTATGGCCCAATTTATGGCATTGATGATACGCCTGCAACAAGACAAGCAATGAGAGATGCTGATAATTATTACAACAACTGGATTTTAGATACTGCTATCTTAGGTTATTTTCCTGAAGATTTGTTGACTAAGTTGAGCTCATCAGGAATCAAGCTAGATTTTATTGAACCAAATGATCGAGCAGTTTTTGAAAAAAATACGGTCGATTTTATCGGGTTAAATTATTACGCACGCGTAATGATTGCGCCGTATCAAGGTGGCGAAACTATTTTAAAGATTAATAATAGTGGTAAAGCAGGTAAAGGAACTAGCAAGATTGTTGTTAAAGATTGGTTTGAACAGATTTTTGATTTACCAGACACAGAATATACGGATTGGGATACCGAAATTTATCCGCAAGGGTTATACGATGGAATAATGATGGCGTATGAAAAGTATCAAGTTCCAATTTATATTACCGAAAACGGGGTTGGCGCTTATGAAGATGTAACTAAAGAAGAAATCAATGATGATTTCCGAATTAGTTATTTAAGTGAACACATTGATGCAATTATGCGTAGTATCAAAGATGGAGCCGATGTTAGAGGTTATTATGTTTGGTCGACAATGGATTTATACTCTTGGAAAAATGGTACAGAAAAACGCTATGGTTTAGTGGCGGTTGATTTTGAAAATGGTTGTCAAAGAAAGAAGAAAGCTTCCTATTACTGGTATCAAAAAGTATGCCAGACAAATGGGGCAGTGATTGAAAGCAAGCGAGAATATAACAAGAATTATTTGAGTATGTGGGATTTGAATAAGGAGGGCTTGTAGCATGAATTTTAAAGCGTTTGGAAGCATGGTTGAAGCTAAAGTGATGCCGTTGGCTAACAAGATGGGAAATCAACGTCATTTGTTAGCGATTAGAGATTCATTTATCAGTTTACTTGCAATTAACTTGATGGGCGGGGTTTTTGCAATCTTGAAGTCACCGCCTGTGACTGAAAAAACGACGAATGGCTTTTTGTTGATGTGGCAAAATTTTGCCGAAAGTAATGGTGTATTACTAAACTGGTTGTATGCTTTTACGCTTGGGGCGATGTCATTATATATTTGTTTAGCTTTAACACACTTTTTAGTTAAATCCTATAAAATTGATACAATCATTCCGATGTTATTGTCATTAGTAGGGTTTATGGTGTTAGTGACTTTCCCTGTTAAAATGACATTTGAAGCTAATACTTTAAACTTTACCTACATTGATGGTAAAGGAATTATTCCAGCAATGTTGATTGCGATTGTGACTGGTGAGTTATACCGTTTGATGATTCAAAAGAACTTTGGGAGAATCAAATTGCCTGATAGTGTACCAACGAGTCTATCTGCGGTTTTTGCTTCGATGGTACCAGGAATGGTGTTGATTTTACTTTACACTATTATCTATGCTCTCTTTAAAACAACAGGACAAAGTATGCCAGAATGGTTCTTTAGTGCAATTTCACCAGCTTTTAAATTAGCGGATAGTCTACCTTCTGTTATTTTAATCTCTTTAATAGTTCATTTCTTCTGGTTCTTTGGAATTCACGATGCTGCTTTGGCTGGAATCTTGGGACCGTTGCGTGATGGTAACTTGTCTGTGAATGCTTCGGCGCATTTAGCCGGTCAACAAGTACCATATATCTTTACGACTTCTTATTATGTCTACTTTATTATTATCGGCGGAGCAGGTGCGGTCTTAGGGTTGACGATACTATTATCAGTTTCTAAAATTAAACAATTGAATGTCGTAGGACGTTTGGGCTTTTTACCGGCTTTATTTGGGATTTCAGAACCGATTATCTTTGGGGTGCCATTGATGCTTAATCCATTGTTCTTTATTCCGTTCTTGTTAGCACCAACCGTAAATGCAATTATTACGTATATATTGATGGATATTGGGATGATCGCTAAGACATTTTCGATGGTTTCGTGGAACATGCCGTCAATTTTTGGGGCATTCTTTGCAACCTTAGATATTAAGGCTAGTGTTTTGATTGTAGTCTTGATTATTATTGATATGTTGATTTATTATCCATTCTTGAAGATTTACGAAAAACAATTGATTGAAAATGAAAAACTTGATGTAAAATAGCATATATCTAAAACATCCTCTTAGGGGGGTGTTTTTTTGTACAAAAATTTTTTAACTACCTTTTTGCTTACACCTTACCTAAATCCTTTAAAATTAGCGTTTTTTAAGCTTTTAATATTAGTGATGCAGGGAAATTAGTGTTTGATGCATCTCAAAAAAGACTTGCCTAAGTTTTAAGATAGATAATGTTCAAAGGCCTAAGAACAGAAACTTAAAACAAGAAGGGAGCTAATTACAATGAGTAAAGCTTGGAATAAGACAACAATCAGTATTGAATCAAAGGTGGACGCAGACAATAGTCGTAAACGTTCTTACAACAATGTTGTTGAAGGAGCTAGCGATGACAATGTTTTAGCTTTTGCCGAAATAATCGCTGAGTTGACTGGTCAAGAAACAATCAATGTAACAACGACCACAGTTGAAACTTTAGCAGCTGATGTAGAAGAATAATTTTAAAGGAGGAAAAAGATTATGAAGATTTTAGATTTAGGATTTCGTTCTAGTGTTAAAGGTAGCGTACACCATCTAAAGCTCAATTATGTTGATTCTGATTTGGATAAAGCAGCAGTACAACAAGCCATGCAAAAGATTGCGAGTTTGAATATGTTTGCTGATAAATCTGGTGATCAGATTTATGCTAAGCCTGTATCTGCTTCATATATTGATGAACAAGAAACTGTTTTGTTTGATGAAGATCAAGATTAGTACAAAAGAATAACGCTCTAAACAGCCGTGGTATCCAGTGGGTGCCACGGTTTTTTAGTATAAAAAACTGGTTAAGCCTATGCCTAACCAGTTTTTCTTTAATTTAATTTAATTTATCATATAACTTAACTATTTCATGACAGATTTCTGTTAAGTATTCATCTGACAGATTATCTCCACTACTGCGATAGACGGCTTTAGTTATGGTTAACAGCCATGAGTGCATGAATGCATGTAGTGAAACAGATGGTTGATTATCTAAGCTCCAACGCAAAAGTTGTGGAGGTAAGTCTTGTTTTATTGGACATTGCTTTAACATTTCGGTACTTAGAGCTTGTAAGACATCATGAATCTCTAGTGCATTTTTAAAGTTAGTCAAAAAAGAAGTTTTATTAGCTTCGATCAGATAGGATTGTTTTGTTTCTTTAGCAGTCAAGCATAAGGTAGTGCTGTTTGAAAAGTTAAGATCAAAGACATTACCCAACATTATCCAACTAGTCGAGTGTCTAGTATATCCTCCTAATGGTAAGAGAATGGTAGAGCCAAAGACATAAGGAACTGCTACTTTAGCGTTGATTTTTAGTAAATTTAAGACGCTTTTAGCGAGTAGTAAGCCGATTGGTTGACGGTCTAAAAATTGGTTGATTAGGCGAGCAGTCTCTTTATTAGAAACAAGCATCCGTCCGTCGCTTTGAATTAATAACGACTTGGCCGTTGATTTGTTAAGAGCACGACAATCGATAATTAAAAGTGTTTGCTTGCTAATACCAGCCTCTTCGTCTACTAATGCTGTGTCAACGAGGTTGGCTAAATCTGTTGTAATATTAATCATAATTTTGCCTTCTTAATTATTAAAATTATTAACCGGTTAACAAAGCACATTATATAAAGAATGGGCAAATTATTTTTTTATAAGTCATTTATGTTAAAAATTGATTACGATTACATTTTTAGACTTGTTTTGTGCTAGCCACAGATAATCTAAGCCACAAAAGATACTACGCAAGGTCTGAGGCGAAAAATTAGGAATCTGTGAAGACAATGCATACTGTAAGAACTGCTCTAGTGTTAAATTATGCACAGAGTCAAACTTGTGAATAACAGTCGGTTCAAAAAGATATTCTTGTTGTAAAACCTGCTTAAGCGGTAAAGACAATAAGTTGGCCAAAATATGATAGTTTTGATGATAAAGCGTCACGACTTGTTGATGTGTAAAAGGAAACAACAAGTATTTTAATAAACAAGTATAGATGTCTGCCAAGACAGGATTAGTAGTTGAAGGCAAGGCTAGGTGTTTTGGCTTAAGAATGCAGGTAGTATAATATTTGCGATTAAGACATATTGTCAGTATCTGATTGTTAAAATCAAAGCTCAATAGATCTTCATTAGTAATAATTTTTTTAGCGTAGAGCTCAGCTTTTAAAGCCTTGAAATTCTTTAAACTAAGGGCTGCTGTTAATAGCTGATTGAGATTGATATGTGAAAAGTAGTTTTGCCAAGTCAATTCAGGAACAATTTCAGTAAGCTGACTAAAAGAAGTAATCTTTTTTCCCATAAATAAATTAAGTTCGCTAGTAACTTGATGATAAAAATCCCTATAATAAGGAAGAAATGAGTGTGTTTGTTGCAAAAAGCTGCGTAATTGACTGATAGTTTTGATCTTAGCCTTACCTATTTCTGTTTCTAAGTCATAGTACTTACGGAAGTTTCTTACTAGAATCTGATAAGGCAAGTCTTCAAACCAGTGCTTATGGTAATTGTGAATGCTAGGCAGATAAGGCATGCTGGCTTGTTTGATATCGCTAAGATTATTTAAATCGATGCGATGCAAGTGAGGGACGGTTTCAGCTAAGCGCCATTGAATCTCATAGACAGAATCAAGAGATAGACGAGTATAGTTGAAGATATCGAATAAGTCATGTTTATACCAAGCCTGCCATGTTTTTATTTTTTGATCGATGAAAAAACGTTTAATCCAAGGCCATTCTTCGTCAGGAATGGGCGATAAAATATTGGTTTTAACCAAGATAATCACTCCTAAGAAAATATTCATTAATTTTATTATAAAAAACTTTGATTATTTTAAAAGCGCTAACTTTATAAGTAGAATTAGCGGTTTACAAAAATTGCAAAAAAAGTTAGAATAATAGGTAAGTTTTATTCATTGAAAAATAAACTTTTGAGATAAAAGATTTGAGGAAGATACAATGAAAGTAATTCGTTACATAGAAACGGTCGTCTCTAGTCGGCCCGTCATAAGTAAAGAGAAATATACAAAACCGCAAGATTGAGAAACGATTTATTTAGTCAGTATTTTGCCTAGATAAATCAGCTTTTGATTTTGTGGTTTTTTTGAGAAATTGATGTATATGTGAAACGAGGGATATACGGAATGGCAAAATATTTAATTACAGGCGGAGCGGGCTTTATTGGTTCGAATTTTGCATACAAGGTAGTCGAAGAAGGTAATGAAGTTGTAATTGTTGATGATTTATCAATGGGGCTTTTAAGAAACATCGAAGACTTACCAGAAGATAAATGTACATTTTATAATGAATCCATAACTAATTATGATTTTATGACTAAATTGTTATTAAAGGAACGTTTTGACTATATCGTTTTATTAGCTGCTATAGCTAGTGTAGCTGACTCTGTTGCAAGACCATATGATACCCATCTTGTTAATCAAGAGGCTAATATCCATATTTTAGAAACAATTCGAAAATATGGAATTCCTGTTAAAAAAATTATTTTTGCTTCATCAGCAGCTGTTTACGGCGATGATCCCGAACTCCCTAAGAAAGAAACTTCTCCCATCTGTCCGTTAACTCCTTATGCAATTGATAAATTTGCAAGTGAACGGTATGTTTTAACTTACGGACGCTTATATAACATTCCAACAGTAGCAACACGTTTCTTTAATGTTTATGGACCAAAACAAAATCCTAATTCACCTTATTCAGGCGTCTTATCAATTATCCAAAATTGTTTAGTCCGAGATAAAACATTTACTTTATACGGTGATGGTAAACAAACTCGTGACTTCGTTTATGTTAAAGATGTGATTAATGTTTTAGATCTTTTATTAAAAACAAAAGAAGCCTGTTGGGACGTCTATAATGTCGCAACAGGTGTAAGTAGTGAACTTAATGATGTTATTTATGCTTTTGAAAAAGCGATGGATAAAAAGTTAAATGTAGAATACAAAGAAGCTCGCACGGGAGATATTAAAGATTCTGTAGCTGATATTAGTAATTTGAAAACTTTAGGATACTCGCCTAAATATAGTTTATTAGACGGATTGACAGAATATACGAAAATGGTGGTTGATTAAGATGCAAAAGATTTCTTTAGATAATAAGACAATCTTTGTTACAGGTGTAGCAGGGTTTATTGGTTCTAATTTAGCCAAAAGATTATTACAAGATTTTAAGGTTAAAGCAGTTGTTGGAATTGATAACTTAAATGACTATTATGATGTTAATTTAAAAAACGCACGGTTAAAAGAACTAGAAGAATTTAGCAATTTTTATTTTATTAAAGGAGATTTAGCTGATAAGCAAGTTATCGAACGAATTTTTGAAGAATATCAACCAGAAATTGTTGTTAACTTAGGAGCGCAAGCTGGCGTAAGATATTCGATTATTAATCCAGATGCTTATGTTGAGGCAAATTTAATTGGCTTTTATAATATCTTAGAAGGTTGTCGTCATCATGAAGTTAAACATTTAGTTTATGCTTCGAGTTCTTCGGTATATGGCTCTAATAAGAAGGTACCTTATTCAACGGATGATCAAGTTGATAATCCAGTTTCATTATATGCAGCCACTAAAAAATCTAATGAGTTAATGGCGCATTCTTATGCAAAACTTTATAATATTCCGGCAACTGGCCTACGTTTCTTTACGGTTTATGGACCAGCCGGACGGCCAGATATGGCATACTTTGGGTTTACAAATAAATTAATTAAAGGTGAAAAAATTCAAATCTTTAATTATGGCAATTGTAAACGAGACTTTACTTATATTGACGATATTGTCGAAGGTGTTATTCGTGTGATGCAAGGAGCACCCGAAAAGAAGAATGGAGAAGATGGACTACCAATTCCACCATATGCAGTTTATAACATAGGAAATAATCATCCAGAAAATCTATTAGATTTTGTCCAAATTTTACAAGAAGAGTTGATTAGAGCAGAAGTTTTGCCAAAAGATTATGATTTTGAAGCTCATAAAGAATTGGTGGCAATGCAGCCGGGAGATGTGCCTGTAACTTATGCAGATACTACTCCTCTTGAAAGAGATTACGGCTTTAAGCCACAAACACCATTACGTGAAGGCTTGAGAAAGTTTGCGGAGTGGTATAAGAAATATTATATGTAAAGATGAAATGGGAGTTTTCTTATGAAAATCGCAGTTGCTGGGACCGGTTATGTTGGTCTATCAATCGCAACCTTATTAGCACAAAAACATGAAGTTTATGCTGTTGATATTGTGCCAGAAAAGGTTGAATTAATTAATAATAAAAAATCACCGATTCAAGATGAATATATTGAAAAATACTTAGCTGAAAAGCAATTAAACTTGACCGCTACTTTAGATGCTAAAGCAGCTTATCAGGATGCTGAATTCGTTGTTATTGCAGCGCCAACTAATTATGATAGTCAAAAGAACTTTTTTGATACATCAGCCGTTGAAGCTGTTATTAAATTAGTGATGGAATATAATCCTAATGCAATTATGGTTATTAAATCAACGATTCCAGTTGGGTATACCAAGATGATTCGTGAAAAAACAGGAAGTCAAAATATTATCTTTAGTCCAGAATTCTTACGTGAATCTAAGGCTTTATACGATAATTTATATCCATCACGAATTATTGTGGGGACTGATTTAGCTGATGAAAACTTAACTGCTAAAGCTAAACAATTTGCCCAATTGCTACAAGAAGGGGCTCTTAAAGAAGAGATTGAAACATTAGTAATGGGCTTTACTGAAGCAGAAGCAGTTAAGTTATTTGCCAATACTTACTTAGCCTTGCGTGTATCTTACTTCAATGAATTAGATACATATGCCGAACTTAAAGGACTAGATACTAAACAAATTATTAATGGGGTATGTTTAGATCCACGGATTGGTGATCATTATAATAATCCATCTTTTGGTTACGGGGGCTATTGCTTACCTAAAGATACCAAGCAATTATTGGCTAACTATCAAGATGTACCGGAAGAATTGATTGAAGCGATTGTTGAATCAAACCGCACTAGAAAAGATTTCATTGCTGATCAAGTTTTGAAAAAAGCCGGATACTATTCAGATAATAGTTCATGGGCACAAGATGCAGAAAAAGAAGTTGTTATTGGTGTCTATCGTTTAACAATGAAATCTAATTCCGATAATTTCCGCCAGAGTTCGATTCAAGGTGTGATGAAGCGAATTAAGGCCAAAGGCGCACAAGTCATCGTTTATGAACCAACGCTAGAAAACGGAACAACATTTTTTGGAAGTAAAGTTGTCAATGACTTAACGACTTTCAAAAAACAATGTGATGCGATCATTGCCAATCGATATGATAGTTGCCTAGATGATGTAGAGGTTAAAGTTTATACGAGGGATTTATTTAGAAGAGACTAAAAAGGATGTTTTAAGATGACAAAAAGAGAGTTAAGGAATATGATGCCACGGAGTCGGGCACTAATCTTTATTTTTACAGATATTTTAAGTGTGATTGTGGCATATTTTTTTGCGTTATTAGTCAGGTTTGATCTAGTTTATTCACATATTCCAAGTCAATACTTATTGGCTTTTAGACATGCGATGCCATATTGGTGTATTATCACAATTTTTGTTTTATTTTGTTTTAGACTATATCACAGCATTTGGACGTATGTTAGTGTAGCCGAGTTATATCGGATGATTCAAGCTTATCTAGTGTTAATTCCAGTTTATTTTGGCTTAGATATGTTATTACATCTACATATGCCACTTTCTTGGTACATTTTAGGGTATATTTTCGCCTTCTTAGCACAATTTGGGATTCGGGTATCATATCGTTTAGCGCGCTTATTATATATTCGTCATGAAAGTAATGGCACGCAACCAAGTACAGGTGATCGGGTAATGATTGTCGGTGCTGGTTCAGCAGGAAGTATGTTATTACGTGAGTTTAACAATAGTACACAATTGAATAGTAAAGTTGTCTGCTTGATTGATGATAACTTAGAAAAAGTTGGGCGTTTATTAAATGGAGTGCCAGTTGTTGGCACACGTTATGATATTGTTGAAATGGTGAAAAAGTATCAAGTTAATCGAATTGTAATTGCGATTCCACGAGCTAATACACAAGAGAAAAAAGCTATCTTAGATATCTGTAAAAAGACAGGGTGTCGTTTACAGATTGTGCCAGGATTATATCAGTTAATTAATGGTGATGTTCGGGTTCAAAAACTGCGTGATGTAGAAATTTCTGATCTTTTAGGGCGTGAACAAGTTAACATTAATAATGAAGAAGTCTTAAAGTTTATTAGTGGTAAAAATGTCTTAGTTACTGGTGGGGGCGGCTCCATCGGAAGTGAGTTATGCCGTCAGATTGCCGCTCATAGTCCTAATCAACTGATAATTTTTGATATCTATGAAAATAATGCTTATGATATTCAACAAGAATTACGCCGGAAATATCCAAATTTAAATTTAGTGACGCTAATTGGCTCTGTTCGTAATACTCATCGTTTAAATACAATCATGGAAAAATATCAACCAGAATATGTTTTCCATGCGGCAGCACACAAGCATGTGCCATTAATGGAAGATAGTCCTAACGAAGCTGTCAAAAATAATGTGATGGGAACATACAAAACAGCTAAGGCTGCGGCAGAACATGGAGTTAAGAAATTTATCTTGATTTCAACTGATAAAGCTGTTAATCCAACGAATGTGATGGGAGCAACTAAACGTATCTGTGAAATGATTGTGCAGATGATGGATCGTAAATATGCCAATACTGATTTTGCCGCCGTACGTTTTGGTAATGTGTTAGGTAGTAATGGGAGTGTTATTCCGTTGTTTAAAAAACAAATTGCTGAAGGTGGTCCCGTGACGGTAACAGATAAAAATATCATCCGTTACTTCATGACGATTCCAGAAGCAGTTTCGTTGGTCTTACAAGCTGCTAACTATGCGCATGGAGGCGAAATCTTCGTCTTAGATATGGGTGAACCAGTCAAGATTGATGATATGGCACGCAACTTGATTCGTTTATCAGGTTATAAACCAGATATTGATATTAAGATTGAATATACCGGGCTTCGTCCAGGTGAAAAGATGTATGAAGAACTCTTGATGGATGAAGAAGGCTTGACCGATACTGAAAATAAGTTGATTCATATCGGCCATCCAATTCAAATGGATGATGAATGGTTCGAACAACAAATCCATAAACTAGACGAAGCAAGTAAAAACGATAGCGAAGATATCAGAAAACTTGTGGCAGAAGTTGTGGATACGTATAAGTATAAGAAATAGTTAAGAGGATAGAGATATGATTAAACATTACACATTAGAACAAAGCGAAGAATGGGATAATATAGTTAAGTCTTTTGAGAATTATGATGTCTATTATTTATCAGGATACGTTAAGGCTTTTGCATTACATGGTGATGGTGAACCGATGTTGGTGTATTTTGAAAGTAAACAAAAGCCTAAAACACGTGCGATTAATGTGATTATCAGACGGGATGTAGCTGATCAAGATGAATTTAAAGGTATCTTGAATAAAGGTGAATATTTTGATAGCACGACACCATACGGTTACGGAAGCTTCATTATCGAAGGTGAAAATGTTGAAGAATTAGAAAATGAGTACAAAAAGTTTTGTTATAAGCAAAAAATCATTTGTGAGTTCGTAAGATTTCATCCGTTGTTAGAAAATTGGAATAAACTTGAAGATTTCTATGAAACTACTTTGTTAGGTAATACGGTTTATATTGATACAACGTCAGAAGAAACGATTTGGCAAAATATGATTAGTCAATGTCGCAATAAAATTCGCAAGGCTACTAAAAATGGCTTGAAAGTTTATTGGGGAAGATATCCAGAAATTATCGATGATTTTATGGCTATTTACAATGAGACTATGGATAAAGATAATGCAACGGATTATTATTATTTTAAACGTAATTTTTATGAAAGCATTTTAGATGATTTAAAAGATCAAGCGATGTGGTTCTATGCTAAAAAAGATAATGAAATTGTGGCCAGTGCAATTTTCATGTTTTGTAATGGCAATGTTCATTATCATTTATCAGGAGCGAAGCGAGAATATCAAAAATTTGCACCAATTAATCTAATTTTAGCAGAAGCTGCGTTGTGGGCATGTAACCATGGATATAAAAAATTGCATATGGGCGGTGGCTTAGGTGCTCAGGAAGATGATTTGTATAAATTTAAAAAGTCATTCAATCGCCAAGAAGATGCGCAGTTTTATATTGGTAAGAGAATTTGGAATCAAGAAAAATATGATTATTTAGTGAATAATAGAATTGGCTTGGATCAGAACTGTTCGTATTTTCCACTGTATCGAGGATAATAATTTATTGGAGGTTAGGTTGATATGCAAAGAGAAATAGGGAGTAACTTCGATCTTAATCCTAATATTTTTAAAAACGAAGAAAACCATTGGAGTTTGGAAAATCTTGGGTTATTTGGGGCAGATAGTGTATTAATGTCAACTGGACGCAGCGCTCAGGCCTTAGTAATAGATGAAGTAGAGCAAAGAAATCCGAGTTTACAAAAAAAAGTTTTAATTCCATCTTTTACTTGTGAAACAGTTATTGAACCATTCATAACAAAAGGATATGAAATTTCGACATATTCAATTAATGAAAAATTAAATGTGAATAGAGATATATTTGAAAAGGAAGTTCTTGAATCAAATGCTAGTATTGTTTTAATACATCAATATTTTGGTTTTCAAACAATGAAAGGATTGGATGAAACAATATATAGATTGTCAGCAAGGGGAATAGTTTTCATTGAAGATAGGACACAGTGTTTATATAGCGATTTTGCGGTATTGCCTGTGGACTATATTGTAGGTAGCATAAGGAAGTGGTCTTGCTTACCTGATGGAGGATTTGCAATTTGTTGTACAGGAAAATTTAAAAATAAACCTACGCATCGTGATACAAAACTAGAATATGAAAAAATTGAAGCTTTTAAGAAAAAATATAGTTACTTACATCAAAATTTAGGTAGTAAAGAAGAATATTTAAATCTTCTTAAAAAAGCAGAACATACATTAGAAAACCAAAATGAATATTATTTGATGAGTGAATCGGCTATAAAAATACAAAAAAGGCTAAACATAGAAGAATTAAAGAAAAAGAGGATATTAAATTATAATTATCTTTATAATCATTTAATAGGGATAGAAAACATAAATATAATAACTCCTAAAATATATGAGGATGAAGTTCCTTTGTACATTATGTGCCTAGTTAATAATAGAGATGAATTTCAGTTTAAATTGAGTGAGAATCAAATATACGCTCCTATTGTCTGGGAACAGTCTATAAAATATCATGTGGAAATATGTAATGTAGCGCAAGAATTATATAATTCTGGAATATGTATACCTATTGATCAACGATATGATATTGATGATATGGAAAGGATAATATCGTGCATAGAGGAGATTTTATGAAGAATTGGAAATCGCTAGAGAAAAAGTATGGGGTAAAAAGACATATTTATAGACTATTTTTTAAAAGATTGTTTGATATTATTATTTCTTTTATTGGAGTTGTATTGTGTATTCCGATATTTTGTATAATTATTGTATTAGTTAAGATAAATCTAGGAAGTCCTGTATTTTTTAAACAAAAACGAGTAGGAAAAGATGAAAAAGTCTTTGATATGATTAAGTTTAGAACTATGTTAGATGCAAGAGATGAGGATGGAAATCTTCTGTCTGATGAGCAGAGATTTACTAGATTTGGAAATTTTATGCGGACTTCAAGTTTGGATGAATTACCGGAACTATGGAATGTTTTAAAAGGAGACATGAGTTTAGTTGGACCCAGACCGTTATATCCTGTTTACTTGCCATATTATAAAGAAAAAGAAACTTTGAGGCATTCTGTTAGAGGAGGGATTACTGGATTAGCACAGGTTAATGGTAGAGCTTTGTTGAAGTGGGATGAACGGTTTGAAAAAGACGTAGAATATGTGAAGAATATGTCTTTTTTTAATGATATAAAAATAATATTTTTAACTTTTTATAAGATAGTGAAAAAGTCAGATATTGGAATTCCTAGTGTTGAAGATGAAGTTGAACTAAACTTAGCAAGAAAAGTAGAAAGACCAGAATATTTAGATATTGAATTTAATGATGTGAATTACATGAAAAATAATGGAAAGAGGAAAAACAATTGAATAGAAAAAGAATAGTCATCCTTGGTACAAATGAATATCAAAATCCATTAATTTTAAGAGCTAAAGAATTGGGTTATGAAACCCATGTTTTCGGTTGGAAAACAGGGAATATTGGGGAAAAAACAGCAGATTTTTATCATAATGTAAATATTTTAGACTATGATGCATTATGGGAAAATGTTTCCAAATTGGGCGCGGTAGGAGTAGTTTCAATTGCTTCAGAGGTAGCTATGCCGGCTGTTCATTATTTGTTGCGTAAAATGAATATACCATGTAATAGTAAAGAAACTGATGACATTGCAACTAATAAATATTTAATGAGATGTGCGTTAAGAGATGCAGGAATTCCGGGGCCTAAATTCATGCTCATCGAAAATATTTTGACTGATTACAGTTTGGTGAAAGATTTCAAATTCCCCTTGATTGCTAAACCGATTGATTTAAGTTCGAGTCGAGGAGTTGTTAAGATTGACAATCTTGATGAATTAAATCAAGGTATTGAGTATGCTTTAAATTGGTCAGAAGAAAAAAAAGTTATTTTGGAAGAGTATATAGGTGGTCAAGAATATAGCGGAGAAAGCATTGCTTACAATGGAAAGTATAAGTTGTTGACAATTACTGAAAAGACAACAACTGGAGCACCACATTTTGTAGAAACAGGACATAGACAACCTGCTAATCTTAGTGAAGAAATGTTTAAAAAAGTAGAAGAGCGATTATATTCGGCATTTAAAGCAATGGGAATAAAATATGGAGCTGTACATCCAGAATTTAAAATTACTGAAGATGGCGAAATAATGTTTATGGAAATTGGTGCTAGAATGGGCGGCGACTGTATAGGTTCGGATTTAGTTCCCTTATCAACAGGCTATGATTATATGGGAATGGTGATTTCGATAGGATGTGGTAAAGCGCCAAGTTTTGAGTTGATTGGTACACCAGGTACTTCTGAAATTAAGTATATTATTAATGAACAGGATTTAGAAGAATTTGAATATATAAAAAATAATAGTCCTGAAAAAATATATAGATATAGTGAAGATATTCATGAATTGAAGAAGAATTCAGAAATTTTGAAAAGTGCTGATAGACCAGGATATTATATAATGAAGTATTAAAATTTTGAGGAAGAAGTAATAATCATGGAATTTAAGAAATTTGATCAAAAAATTTGGTTGTCATCTCCTACAATGCATGGTGACGAAGAAAAGTATGTTAAAGAAGCATTTGATACTAACTGGGTGTCTACCATTGGGGCTAACTTAAATCAATTTGAAAAAGGTATGCGCGAATACATAGGAATTGGCCATTCAGTAGCGCTATCTGCAGGCACGGCTGCTTTACATCTAGCTGTTAAGCTAGCTGGTGTTAAGCCAGGAGAAAAGGTTTTTTGTTCAGATATGACATTTGCTGCGACTGTTAATCCGGTTGTTTATGAAAAAGGTGAACCAGTCTTTATCGACTGTGAACGTGATACATGGAACATGGATCCTGTTGCCTTAGAAAAAGCCTTTGAAAAATATCCAGAAGTTAGAGTTGTTGTTGTTGCTAACTTGTATGGAACACCAGCCAAATTAGATCAAATTCAAGAAATTTGTGAACGACATGGTGCTATCTTAATCGAAGATGCTGCTGAATCTTTAGGTGCAACTTTAAACGGACGCCAAACTGGTACTTTTGGTCAATATAATGCCATTAGTTTTAACGGTAACAAGATTATTACGACTTCTGGTGGTGGGATGTTGCTATCAGACGATCAAGCCGCAATCGATAAAGCACGTTTTTGGTCAACACAAGCACGTGAAAACTATCCATGGTATCAACATGAAGATATCGGTTATAATTATCGGATGTCTAATATTTTAGCCGGAATCGGACGTGGACAATTACTTCACTTAGATGAACATATTGCACAAAAAACAGCTATCTATCATCGCTACAAAGAAGGCTTAAAAGATTTACCGATCACGATGAATCCATACATGGATAATATGCAACCTAATCACTGGTTGAGCTGTTTATTGATTGACGAAGATATTTTCAACGGGACAAGTCAAAAGTACAAACAAGTAAAACCAATGATGATTCAAGAATTATTGATGAGCTATAACGTTGAACCACGTCCAATCTGGAAGCCAATGCATATGCAACCAATTTTCTTGCGTAATAAATATGTTAAAGCAGACGATTGTATCGACGTTGGGGCAGATATCTTTGCTCGTGGTCTATGCTTACCAAGTGATAACAAGATGACGGAGCAACAACAAGACATTATTATTGAAATGATTAAGAGTTGTTTTGAGGAGAAATAAGAGTGACAGAAATAAGTAAGAAAAAAATTCTTTTTGTTTCATCAGTTAGTGATTTTTATAAATTTATTTTAAATAACATGAAAATCTGTTTAGATTTGGGAATGGATGTATCGTATGCATGCAATTTAAATACCCGTGCAGGAGAAGAATTGAAACAAGTCTGTACAAATTTAGGCATTCATTTATATCATGTAGAATTTGCTAGAAGTCCATATAGTAAGCAAAATATCAAAGCTTATAAGCAATTAAAAGAATTAGTTGAGAAAGAAAATTTTGATATTTTAGATACACATACACCAATGGCAAGCGTAATTTCAAGATGGATTTGTAAAAAAAGAGATATGAAGATTATGTATACTGCTCATGGTTTTCATTTTTTTAAAGGAGCACCATTAAAAAATTGGTTATTATATTATCCAATTGAAAAATATCTTTCTAAGTATACCGATATTCTAATTACAATTAATAAAGAAGACTATCAAAGAGCAAAAGATAAATTTAAAATGAAACAATTAGAATATATTCCAGGAGTGGGAATTGATACTAAAAAATTTAGTATTTTAAATTTTGATAGAGATTTATATAGAAAAAAATTAGGATTAAGTATGTCAGATGTAGTTATCATATCTGTGGGAGAAGTAAATGCTAATAAAAATCACGAAATTATTATTGATGCAATTGCTAAACTAGATAATTGTAATATAAAGTATCTAATTGCAGGAACCGGAAATAAACAAATGGAGTTAAAAGAAAAGGTTTCTTTACTTAAATTAGATAATCAAGTTTGTTTTTTAGGGTATAGAAGTGATGTTCCCGAATTGCTTAATAGTTGCGATATATTTGCATTTCCTTCTATAAGAGAAGGATTAGGTCTTGCTGCGATTGAGGCGATGGCAGCGGGGCTACCTCTCATTACGTCAGATACCAGAGGAATAAACGATTATTCAATAGATGGGATTACAGGATATAAAGCAAAGTTTAATGATATAGAAAGCTTTTTACAGGGGATTAAAAATTTAGTTAGTGATAAAAATATGCAAGAAAAATTTGGTAAACATAATAGAAAAATTGCAGGGAAGTATGATATTAAGAATGTAGAAAGTATTATGTCACAAATATACATGAGTATTTTAAAGTAAAATATGGGATATTACAAGAAGAATAAACCTTATAATATAGGAGTAAAAAATGAAATTTTCTATAATTATTCCAGCATACAATTGTGCAAATACAATTGCTGATACAATTGATTCAATAAAAAAGCAAAATTTTACAGATTTTGAAATTATTGTAGTAAATGATGGATCTACTGACGCTACTATTGATGTTTTACAAGGAGATATGGAGAACATTATTTTGATAAATAAAGAAAATGGTGGTAGTAGTAGTGCGAGGAATATAGGATTAATGAAAGCAAAAGGTGAGTATATATTATTTGCAGATTCAGATGATATATGGAAAGAAAATTTGCTAGAAATAATAGAAAAAAAATTAATTAGAGGAATTGATTTATTAGTATTTGGGATAGAAAAAATTGTAAAAGATAAGGTGATAAATAAGAGTAATTTGGTAGATAAAATATATTCACGAAAAGAAGTAGTTGAAAATTTTGATGACTTACTGACTTTTGGAGAAATAAACAGTTCTTTTAATAAAGTTTATAAAAAAGATAAACTAATTAAAAATAATATTTTATTTGATGAAAATTTAACGCTAGGAGAAGATTTTCATTTTAATTTAGAATATATATTGAAGGCAGATAATATACAATATATATCAGATATTTTGTATGAATATCATGTTGATAATTCAACACTTACTAAAAAGTATATAAAAAATTTTTATAATGAAAGATGTTATTCATTAGAAAAGACTAAAAATATATGTGAGAGAAACAAAATAGAATATAGTTTTTATGATATTTCAAAAATAAAAATTGTGTATAGTTCGATTTTTAACTTACAAAATAAGAACTGTCCATATGTATATAGAGAAAAAATAAGGGAAATCAAACATATTAAGAGAGATTATGTAGAATATGTAGAAAATTCTAAAAGAAGTTATACACTCAATTGGTATTTTTATATTTTACAATTGATGTTATTATATTTTACACCAACAATATTATATTATGTAGCACTTATTTTAAATAAAGCTAGATACAAAATTTCAGTAAAAGATAGAGGTATAAGCATTTAATATAGGAAGTGAGATAACTTTAAATGGAAAAAATAAAAGTATTACAAATTGTTGGAAGCTTAAGAATAGGTGGCGCCGAGAATGTAGCAATGAATATTTATCGATATATTAATAGAGATAAATATGAATTTCATTATCTAGTATACGGTAAGGAAATTGGCGACTATGAAAGAGAAGTAGAAACAATGGGTGGAAAAGTGATCCATATTTCATATAAACCCAAAGTAATTGATTTAGAATATAGAAAAACATTGGAAAAAATAATTGAAAAAAATGGACCATATGATATTGTTCATGCCCATATGATGTTTCATAATGGGAAAATTTTTTCTAGTTTGAAAAAATATAACATACCTTTGAAAATAAGTCATGCACATAGTACAGATGATGGTTCTGAGAAAAATAACTTATTAAGAAAGCTAATTAGAAAAGTATATACTTATGTCGAGAGAAGGAACATATTAAAATATGCCAATTGTTATATTGCATGTGGTGATAAAGCTGGAGAATATCTTTATGGTAAGAAATTATATCATAGTCAAGGAATTTTAGTAAGAAATGGGATAAACATTGAAGAATATACGTTTAATTCTAATAATAGAAAATTTTTGAGAAACTTATATGGTTTAGAGAATAATATTGTTATAGCAATTATAGGACATTTAGAAATGGTTAAGAATCATAGTTACGCAATAAAGATTTTTAAAAACATTCATGATAAAATTCCTAATTCTAGATTATTGATATTTGGTGAAGGAAAATTAAAGAATAACTTACAACAACAAATATTTGATAATAATTTACAAGATGTTACAAAATTTATGGGAAATGTTAATAACGTCAATGAATGGCTCCAAGCTATAGATATTTTGTTAATGCCATCATTATTTGAGGGAGTACCTTTGACTTTGATTGAAGCTCAAACAGCAGGAGTAAGATGCTTTGTATCAGAAAATATTTCAAAAGAAGTTAAAATTACAGACTTACTCACATTTATTTCTATTGAAGAGGAAAATATTCAAGAGTGGACAAATGCTGTTGTTTCATGTAGGCTCGAGTATAATCGTAATTTATATAGTAAAAAAGTAATAGAAAAGGGTTATGGTATTGATGAAAACATTGATATAATTAAGAGAATATATAACTTTATTGGAGATAAAGATGAATAGAATAAACAATTTTAAATTGAAAAAAGAAACAATTTTACTGATATTTTTACAACTTATCTTTTGTATAATTATATTAAGTATTAAAGATTTAAAAATACTGACAGGTATATTGACTTGTTCATTAGGATTAGGATTATTGTCTATAAGGATTGAATCTGGATATTGGATAAGTTTTTCAAGTTTTTTTATTATTTTATCGTATCTATTACATGTAGGCAATTTATTAGTTGTATTATATTTTTCTTATCCATCATCGGAATATATTTATGCAAATAATAATATTATGTGTGAGAGTCTGTATTTAGTTCAATTGTTTCATACCTTTTTTATTATTGGTACAATAATAAGCATTAAGAAAAGAGTACCTTTAAAAAAAAAGAAACTATGTAAAATAAATAGAGAAAATTTATTAATGATAGGTATTATATGTACCGTTGTTGGAATAATTCCTAAAATATATATCGATGTTAATCAAATATTATTAGGGATTACTGAAGGATACAGAGCAACTCTAAGTATGCGATATGGAATATTAAGTATTTTAAATCAATTTTGTTTGGTAGGTATATTAATAATTTTATTTATATTGAAGAATAAAAAAATTGCTAGAGTGATTTTAGCTATTATAATATGTTGGGAAATATTTACAATGTTATCAGGTGGGCGTATATATAGTATTTCTTATATAATAAGTTTGGTATATATATATTGTTTAAGGATAGATCGGCCAAGTACTAAAGTTGTTTTATTAGGAGGAATAGGGGTATACGTTATTTGCTCTGTTATGAGTATTATTCCATTAATTAGAAAAGATGGATCAGGTGTTGATATAAATGCGTTTACACAGCTATTTTATGTTCAAAATAGCCCAATATTAAGTATGATTGCAGAGTTAGGTTCAACTTTAAAATCACTAGTATATAGTATTATAAATTTTCCTACACATAATAATTATGGTTATGGAAGTTCCTATTGGGAAACTATATTAAGTATATTTCCTGTTACAGAAAAGTTTACAGATCCTAAACATTTAACATTTATTTATGGATTTCTATATAATCCATATTTAGGTGGAAGTTGGTTAGGAGAAGTATATTATAATTTTTCTTATTTTGGATTTATTTTTTGTTATTTTTGGGGACGAATTTTAGGAAGTTTTGAAAAGATTTTCCTAATGGATGATATAAATAACGAGTATGTTAATTCATTATTAATACTGTGCTTTATATATCCAATAATTGTATATACAAGAGATTATTTTGCAAGATTTGCAACTAATATACAAGTGTTTGCGGTTATATTATGTTTATTTATTTTTGTACGATTAATATTTAGAAATAAGAGGATAAAAGTATGCCAGAAATAACAGTAATTCTTCCTTTGTATTCTGAAAGTTTAGATTATGCAAAAAAAGCTATAGATTCAATTTTATTACAAGAATTTGTTGATTTTGAACTATTACTAATATTAGATAATCCTCAAAACTATGAGTTATTAAATTTAATAAAAAATTATAAACATAAAGATTGCAGAGTTAGGTATATGATAAATTGTAAGAATTTAGGATTAGCAGCAACTTTGAATAGGGCTATTTCTGAAATTAATTCAAAATATATAGCGCGCATGGATGCTGATGATATTTCTAAGAAAGATAGACTAATAAAGCAATATAATTATATGACAAACAATAGGGAAATTGGTATTTGCGGTACTGCAGTAGAGTATATAGATAAAAATGGTAATTTCATATTAGAAGATAATATATTGCCTCAAAATATAGAAAAATCTTTAAAGTATAAGAATTGTATGAATCATCCAACGTACTTTGCACAGACGATAGTTATGAAAAAAATTAAGTATAGAGAAGATCTGAAATATGCGCAAGATTATGATTTTGTTTGTCGCTGTGTTGAAAATGGAATAAAGATAGCTAATATGAATGAAAAATTGTTATTTTATAGGCTAGAGAGGAATTCACCTAGAAAGCAAGTATATCAAAATATTACTGCATATTATATTAAAAAGTTTTATAGAAAAGGTAATTTATCTATACAAAAAAATTTAGGCAATATTATACAAAATGATATAAATAAGTATGGTGAAGAAAATTTAATTGAATTGGCAAGTATGAGAAATTTTATAAAAGATTTAGTAAGTAGTCATAATATTAAGAATATATTTAAAAAAATAAAAATGCTATTTTATGTACATCCATATAGATTTGATCAACTTAAAAGCAATATTTTGTTTAAAGTAATGAAAATAGGTGACTTTTTATGATGTTTTTTTTATCACGATTGAATAATGTTCTAGAACGGGAAAGATTGAAAAAAGAATTTTCTAAATATAATAAAAGTAAAACTTTTTATTCGGAAAGGAAAGTTATTGAGTATTTATCAAACAGAAAAATACAAAGCAATAAATATGAATTTTCTAATTCTGGTAAAATTAGTTCAATATATTCTGGAACCTATGCATGTTTATTGCAAGGAATGTATATAGGATATACAGAAAATGAAAGAAGAAAATGGATTGAATATTTTGATAGTCACCAAAGAGAAGATGGGTTATTTGTAGATAAAAACTATGATGATAGAAATTTTTTTAGTGAAAATGGTGGCTGGGGAGCTGAACATTTAGTACCGCATATATTAGTTGCATATGATAGACTCCAGGCAATACCTAAATATGAATTGAAGTATTTAAAAAAATATGAAATCTATAATACAAAGGATAATTGGTTAGAAAAATTAGACTATAGAAATATTTGGGGAAGTAGTAATCATATCATGAATCGAGTAGTAGCTATGCAATATGCTCGAGATAGATTAAGAATGGATTTTTCTGAATCAATCCAAACTATTGAAGAAATTTTGTTAGAAAAAATTAATCCTGAATATGGAATGTGGTTTGACGGGAAAGCAAACGATATTAATAGCCGAAACGAAATGATACGGGGAATGTATCATATTTTACCAATTTTTTACTATGATAATATTAAAACTCCTTTTGCTTCAAAAGCAATAGATCAAATAGTATTGTCACAAAATAAATGGGGAGGTTTTGATAAAAATATAGGATCTTCAGCATGTGCAGATATTGATGGATTGGATCCACTGTTAAGACTTTGGGTTCAAGAAAATGGTTACCAATATACTTCAGATATTAAAGAAGTTGTTGATAGAGCAAAGGAATGGATTATTTTTAATCAGAATCAAGATGGAGGCTTTGTTTTTGAGCGAAATAAAAAATTTAAGTACGGAAGCCAGGTGAGTTTAACGAGTGAAAAAGATGAAAGTAACTTATTTGCAACATGGTTTAGATGCTTGTCGCTTGAGTTAGTAGAAGACTTTTTTAGTCAAAATAGTCATTCAAGATTAATAAAAACAGTGGGGTATGAGTGTCCACTCTAGAGATAGGGATTATGAAGTATGGATTATAAAGATAAAATAATTATTACTATGGCTACAAATGATAATTATGTGGATATTATGCTAGTATCTATGGTATCAATATTAGTAAATAACCCTAAAGAATATATGGTTTTTAATATTATTGATGATGGGATAACAGAAAAGAGCATTGAAAAAATACAAAAAAAAGTATTATATGTATATCCAAATGTCGAAATTAATTATATAAATTTTACTCCTTATAAAATTAAATTAGAAACATTGATTCAAAAAGCAAATCCGCCATTGCCATTGATAACATATGCAAGACTATTTATTTCAGAAATGCTAAATAAGTATAATAAAACCTTATATGTCGATTGTGATACTGTATGTATAGGAGAAATCCGTTCACTGTGGGAAGAAAATTTAGACAGTTCGAAAATAATTTATGGTGTATTGGATACCGTTTCAGATAATATAAAAGAAGAAATAGGTCTTACTAAAGGTGATAAATATATTAATGCTGGAATATTATTAATTGATTTGAAAAAATGGCGAGAGAATAATTTTACTGAAAAAGCAATGGATTTTATACAAAAATATGATGGTAAGGTTATGCATAATGATCAAGGTGTAATAAATGGAGCATTTAACAAAGAGATAGAAATTATTGATATTAAATATAATTTGATGACCCCTATATTTATGATATCTAGGAAAAAAATATTACAATATTTTGATATGGAGAATTTTTATACAAACAAAGAAATAACTACAGCGAAAAAGCATGGTGTATTTTTACATTTTGTAAGATTTACCACTTCACGACCTTGGGAGAAAAAGTGTAGACATCCTGAGAAAAGTGAATTTATTTCTATTTGGAAAAAAGCTAAATTAGGTACTCTGTATTTTCAAGAATATAATATCTCAAAGCCAATTTTCTTTGGATATTTTTTATTAGAAAATACAACTTATTCTATATATAAGATGTATCTAAAAATTGTTGGGGTTGGGGCATTATTAAAAAAGCAATTAAGAGGTTAATGGATGAATGAATTAATAAGTGTTATTTTACCAGCGTATAATGTAGAAAATTATATAAATAATTGTATCACTTCTGTTATAAATCAAACATATACTAACATTGAAATCATTATTGTTAATGATGGTTCGACTGACAAAACAGGAGAAATAATTGAAAAATTTTCAAAAAAAGATACTAGAATTAAAGTGTGTAATAAAAATAATGGAGGAATAGCTAGTGCAAGGAATATAGGTTTAAAATGCGCAAAAGGAGAATATATTTGCTTTATTGATACAGATGATACTATAGAAAAAGATATGTTAGAGATATTATATACGTCAATTAAAAAAAATAATGCAGACATTTCGATAGTTAGGGTAGCTCAGTGTTTTGAAAATGGACGAAAAGAATATTTTGATTTTTCTTATGCTAAAGAGCAAGTTGTTGATTTAAATCAAGTTAATTGGTTGATCAAAGATGCCTCGATAGTTCATCCAGTATGGAATAAATTGTATAGAAAAAAGATAATAACTTTTGAATTTGACGAAGATATTCCTAGAAATGAAGATATTGAATTTAATGGAATGTTTTATGGCGTTGCTAAAAAAATGGTAATAAATAATGAAATTAAATATATGCAGTTACAACGAATGAGTAGTTTAACTCATAAGGATAGGAAGATATTTGAAGAAGTACAAACTTTAGAACGAGTTAAGAAAAAGTTATATCAATTTTATCAATTGAATTGTCCAGAAAGAAATGATTTTATTAAAAAATATATGGATTTTAGGTTAGATATTTTTTTAACAACAGTAGTTCCTGATTCCTCATCATGGGTAAAAAAAAGGCAGACCTTAATTTATTTACGAAAAAATTTTCCAGATTGGAAGTATACATTGGAACATGATATAAAATCAAGAAAAATCAATAAAAGTTTTAAATTATGGGGAAATTTATATAATAAACATTGCGATGTGCTGTTATATCAATACACGAATTTATCTAAAATTAAAAGATTATTATCAAGGAAAACTAATAATAAGAAAACTTCTATGTTTAAATGATATTATTATTTAGGAAAAAATATTATGAATAAGCAAAATAGATTAAAAAATACTTCTAGAAATATTGGGGTAGGATTAATTTGCCAATGTATAGTATTAATATTACCTTTCGCTAATAGAACTATATTAATATATACATTGGGAGCCAAGTTTACTGGTTTATCTAGTCTATTTACTTCAATTTTATCTGTTCTAAATATAGCAGAGTTAGGATTCAACGCAGCTATTATCTATAATATGTATAAACCAATAGCTGATGCTGATGTTAATGAAGTAAAAAAACTTTTAGTATTATATAGAAGAATATATAAGATTGTTGGAATAGTTATGTTGTTGGGAGGGATTGCAATATTACCTTTTATAAAATTATTAATAAAAGGTGACGTTCCAAGTAATATTAATTTATATATATTATATCTTATGTATTTATTGAATTCGGTTCTAAGTTATTTATTATTTGCATATAAAGAATCTGTTTTATTAGCTGATCAAAGGCAAGATGTTTCAAGCTTAATAAGAACGGGTATTACTATATTACAATATGTATTACAATTTATTCTACTAATAATAACAAAAAATTATTATGTTTATATGTTAATTGCAATTTTAGGAACAGTATGTACTAATTTTATGATTTATTATATTGTTAATAAGATGTATCCTGAGTATAAGAAAATAGGGCAGCAATCTGCTAAAATTTCAAAAAAAATGAAAAAACAACTAAGTGCAATGTTGTTAGACAGGATTTGTACAGTTTCAAGAAATTCAATAGACAGCATAATCATTTCTTCGTTTTTAGGACTAGTGTCAGTGACAATATATAGTAATTATTACTCTATTTATAACTCGTTATATACATTAGTATTAGTAATAGGACATTCAATGACAGCCAGTATAGGTAATAGTTTAATAACAGAAAGTGACGAAAAAAATCATCAAGACTTAGAAAAATTTTCATTTATTCATGTTTGGATTGCCGGATGGTTGAGTATATGTCTTGCTTGTTTATATCAACCTTTCATGAAAATATGGATGGGTGAAAATTTGCTATTGAGTAATTTTAATATGTTGTTATTTTGTATCTATTTTTATGTTATAAATATGAGTACTATAAAAAATCAATATATTACGGCTTCTGGAACGCAACAATTTTATAAAAAAGGTTATATTCTTCAGTTGATATCCAATATTATTTTAAATATAGTTCTTGGAAAATATCTTGGTATAACAGGGATATTATTAGCGACAATATTTACATCTTTATTTATTGACTTTGTTTATATGACTAAAATATTATTTAAATCATATTTTAAAGATTTTAGTTTTGGTAAGTATATAGCTTTGAATGTTAAATGGATGATAGAAGTTTTGATTATTGGATTATTTGTATACTGGTTATGCAATTTAATGCATTTTGATCCTATAAAGCAGATATTAGTAAATATAATAATTTGTGTAATTATTCCACAAATATTATTTATATTTGTTTGGTATAGGACAGATTATTTTAAAGATATGATAATGATTTTAAAAAGAGTGCTAGGAGGCAGATGATGTTAAATATAGCATTAGCAAGTGATGATAATTATGCTCAACAAATGACAATCGCAATATATTCGATAATACAATCTAATAGTCAGGAAGATATAACGTTTCATATTTTAGATACTGGCATGAATTACAAAAGTAAAGAATTTATAGTAAGAATGATGGAAGACAATAATAAAAATTATACTATATATGATTTATCTGACATGGAAAATAATTATGGGTTTAAATCTAAATCAGACGTATTACCTATTGGTGCATATGCAAGAATTTTTTTACCTAACATGCTAGAAGATGATATAGATAGGATCTTATATATAGACTCTGATTGTGTTAATGTTGAAAAATTATCTAAGCTATATTATATAGATATGAAAGATGATATAATTGCTGGTGTACAAGATTTTGCGGATTCTAAAGCTAGACTATCTAATGGATTAAATGAAAAGACTAGGTATATAAATTCGGGGATGATTTTATTTAATGTGAAATTGTGGAAAGAAGAAAATATAACTTCCAAAATTCACGAATATATTTTAAAAAAGAGTGGAAATGTAGTCCAAGAGGATCAAGGAGCTATTAATGCCATTCTTAAAGGAAGAATAAAAATTTTATCTCCAGAGTATAATATGTTAACTCCATTCTTTTTTGTAAGTTCAAAATATCTTACTGAGAGATTTAATATTAAAAACTTTTATTCTGATAAAGAACTATTAAAAGCTAGAAAGAACCCAATAATAATTCATTATTTAAAATTTAATAATTTAGTAAATCGTCCGTGGGAAAAATATTGTTTTCATCCTAAACGAAATATATATAGAAAATATTATGAAGAATTATATGGAAAAAAAATTAAACTTGTAAGAAATAATAAAACAATTAGACAATATCTATCATCAATATATACATTATATATTCCATATAAAATAAAAAAATGTATAAATCGTTTATTAGTAAGGAGATAATAGATGATGTCTAGAAGATTACAGTGGATTGATATAGCTAAAGGAATGGGAATAATATTTGTTTTCTTTGGTCATATTCGCTTTGAGCCAAGAATTCAGCTCATAATATATTCATTTCATATTCCATTATTTTTTTCTTATCAGGATATGTTTTTTCAAATAAAGATAGGGTAAAGAATTTTTTAATGAAGAAGCTTAAGGGAATTATGATTCCATACTATGTATTAGGAGGAATTTTATTTGTAACAATACAATTAACGCATCAAATTACCTTATATCCTCAAGATGTGGGAAAAATGAATGTTTTTTGGCAATATGTATTTCAATTTCGTTTTGGAACGTTGTGGTATATAACAGTTTTGTTCATATTAAATATATTGTTATATATGTTGTTGTGGATTAATGAAGATGATAAGTATCTAATTATATGCACTATATTTATAGCATTAGTTGGGAGTATATATAATTATTTTGTCAATATTCATTTATATTTTTGTTTAGATATAGTTCCAATGGCATTTCCTTTTTTTAGTATAGGATATTTAACTAAAAAACATAATTTATTTAAAAAAATTAATAATATTAATATTATTGCTTATTTTTTATTAACTGTAAGTGCTATTTTTTTAGCAGCTGTTAATGTTAAATTAAGTAATCAAAGAGTAGATATTGATGCGGGAAAATATGGAAACTATGTATTATTTTATACAACAGCATTAATTTTCATATTTATAATAATTAGTTTAAGCATGCATGTTAAAAGTAAGTTATTAGAATATATTGGAAGAAATAGTATGTTATATTATTCTTTGCATCAATGGATAGTTTTTTATATAGTTTTAAAAATATTTTCAAATTATTCTATTTTTCAAAGAGGATATACAATAGGAATGTTACAAATTATTGTAAGTTTGGTTGTACTAACCTTGTTGACAAAAATAATAGCTAAATTTAAAATTTCATGGATATTTGGTGTTAAATATAAGAGTTAGTGGAGGATTTTTCATGCAACAACAAGAAGAAGTAATTGATCTATTTCAACTTTTTAATGAATTTAAAAAACATATTAAGTTAATTTCAATTTGGGCTATTTTAGGATTGGTAGTATCGTTAGTAGTATCTTTTTTCTTTATTACACCTAAGTATAGTGCAACTATTGATATTTTAGTTAATCAAAAGTCTGATTCAGCACAAGCGCAGTATACAACGCAACAAGCTGACTTACAGGCAATTAATACCTATAAAGATGTGATTCAAAAGGCTGTTATCTTAGAACCAGTCGTTAAAGAATTAAAACAAAAGAATAATTTTCAAGGCTCTGTAGCTTCACTTCAAGGTGCAATTAAGGTTGATAATCAAACTGATTCACAAGTTTTTAGTGTAACTGTATCAGATACGAATGCCTATATGGCAGCTGATATTGCTAATACGATTGGGAATATCTTTTCTAAGAAGATTAAACAAATGATGAAGATTGATAACGTCACAATTGTTACTAAAGCTACACCTAATTTAACACCAGTTTCTCCTAACAAAAAGATGAATGCTTTAATTGGTTTGTTAGTTGGAGCATTAATTGGTGTAGGAATTGTTGTTATCAAGTATCTACGTGATACAACAGTTAAGGAATCTAGCTTTTTAACAGAAGAACTAGGGTTGGCTTATCTAGGATTTGTTTATCATATCAAGGAACAAGAAGAAGGGCTACATGCTGTGCAAGTTCTTAGTGGCAATTCAAAGCAAGCAAAACCAGAACAACAGCGTCGGCGTCGGGTCTAGGAGGATTAAAGGATGAACTTATTTAAGAAAAAGAAACAACTTGATCGCTCAAGTATGGAAAATGGTGTTCGCATGATTACCGTTTCTTCTCCAAAATCGTCTAATACTGAACAATTTAATACAATTCGTACGAATATCCAATTTTCCAACGTTGATAAGGAATATAAGAGTCTTGTTTTGACTTCATCAACTGCTTCAGAAGGAAAGTCTACTGTTTCTGGGAATTTAGCTGCAAGTTTTGCAAAACAAGGTTTAAAGACTCTATTAGTGGACGCTGATTTACGGCGTCCAACTGTGGGAGCAACTTTTGACATTGGTAATACAAAGGGATTAACGAATTTTTTAACTGATCGCGGTTTAAACGTAAATAGTATCATTTATGAAACTAGCGTTAAGAATCTTTTTGTAATGCCAAGTGGTCCTGTGCCACCTAATCCCTCAGAATTAATTGGTTCTAAGCGAATGGAGAATTTGATTGAAGCCTTAGGATCACAACTTGATTTAGTGATCTATGATGCACCACCATTGCTTTCTGCCACAGATGCCCAATTAATCGCAACTAAAGTTGATGGGACCGTTTTAGTCGTTCGTCAAGGTAAGACTGAAAAAGATGCGGTTAAACAAGCTAAAGCTTTATTAGATCATGTGCATGCACCGATTTTAGGCTTTATCTTAAATGATGTTCCTGAAGAAAATCAGGGCTATTATGGCTACTATGGTTATTATGGTAAATAATTTTAACCTATAAAACTAAAGTTACTTTTTTGCTCTTTGTTAAGTCGGACTGATAAAGTAATCACCAAAGGTTAAAATTTATTAATTTTGATATTTGAGCTCTCTTTACTGGAGTTTTCCGGTGAGGAGAGCTTTTTTGTTTGTAATTCCCCAATAGTATAGTGTAAGCGCCCAATAACAAGGTATATAGAATATCTTATTCCCTCCAGCTATACTAAATTCAAATAGTAAAACTGGAGGTTTTTATGATGCAACAACCAATTGTTCCACTTGAGATGTCTGAAGCTGTCCCACAAAAGTTTAAACAAAGAAATAAAAACGAGGTTTTGCTTCGTTGTAAAGTAGGAAATGTTGAATTAAGCCTTTTTTAGCTTTTGAATATAGTAATATAGAGAGCATTTTAATATTTTCCCGAAATCTCGATGAAGGAGGTTTTGCTGAAAAATCATATAGGAAAAAATTTCTCAATAAATAGATATATTTATCGAAAAAAATCGAAGTATAACACTTGAAAAACCTTATTAATCTTCTTAAAATATTATTGTAAGATAATCAGTGATTAATGATATTTTTTAAAATATATTCACAGTATTCATTTTTTTAAAATTGAAGTATTTTTTTATTTCTTTTTGAACTTTGGAGATTTTATTTTAAATCTGGCTTTCTAGGATAAGGGGCAATAAAAATTTTCAACCTTAAGATAGTCAAAAAAAGAAAACTTATACATAAAAGGGAGTTTTCAAAAATATATGAAACTTGCCAGGAAAGTAGGTGACTTTTAAAGTATAGATGCTAAAATTCTTATAAAATAAGGGAGAATTTTGAGAAAATAGGACGTAACCAAGGAGGAAAATGTATGGGATTTAGACATTTATCTAGTGGTGAAAATGAAGCAATTTTTTTTGAGGAAAAAAATATTTTACAAGTCAAAAATTATTGGACAAAAGAACGTATGAAAAATGCGCTCCCTATGGTTATAGAATTAAAACCAGAGCATCCAATAGAAAAAAACAACAATAATCTTGGTGGAAAAGTTATTCCCGTAGAGGTTAGAACTGAGCCATATAAAGCTGGAGGTAAACTATTCTTTACTCGTGAAGGTAACGATTATGTGGCAACGGCAGAATTTTGCGGAGAAAAAAATTTAATATTAACTGCAGCTCATTGTTTAAGAAACAAAGAAACGGGCGAATGGTCAGATAATGTATTATTTCAGTTGGAATATGATTCCGGTTGGTCTGCTAAAATTTATCCGATTAGTACATTGGCTCTTAAAACAATGTGGTATAAAGAAAAAAACTATCGTTGGGATTATGGGTTTGGTGTGATTTCTAAGAAGAATCAAGGTGATTTTTGTCTTGACTATGATCTTAATGTAAGTACAGGAGAGACAACTGCATTTGGTTATCCTAGCAATTATTATGAAGGCCATAGAATGGTATCAGTCACAGATAAGGTCGAGGATTTATATTCAAATGGTATTTTAAAAATGGCAGGAAATAATATGGGGGGCGGTTGCTCCGGCGGTGCTTGGGTAAAAAAAGGAACTAATACAGTAATTAGTTTAAATTCTTTTTCTTACGTAGGAATAGACGACGTAGAGTATGGTCCAAAATTTGATGAAAAATTTGAAAATTTAGTTCAATATGTAAAAACATTATAAGGAGGATATATACATGGATATAATTAGATATTTCAGACTAAAAAATAAAGGTGCATTTGTAGCAAAGATGGATGTTATCTGCTCTATTGAAAGTGGAGAAAATAGTGCTAAAATAGTTTGCCATCAAGACGGATATAGAGATATATGTGCGGCAGGAGAACGCTCAATTGATATTTCAGAACTTAGATATACAGATAGTAATGGGAATAAGCAACCTATACCAGAAGGTTCAATTGTTCAATTGAAAGTAGTAGTGGTAGCTGGAAAAGATAAAACTTCCGAAGAATATGTATATTCTTCCAAGAGTGAAGCAATGCAATCCTTTAAAATAAAAGGAACTACATTAATTAATTCTCTTGAAAAGATTGGAAATAACGAATAGTTTCAGAGAAATTTTAACTATGGAAGTTTGGAAAAAATAATACCTGTCATAATAGTATTCCATGCTTTAGTTATCCTGCGCTTAACTTGTTCAGTTAGGCGCGGGATTTTTTGTTGCAAAATAAGGTGATTAGCTGACGAAAAATTGCGCTGGTATACTAAATAAATTACTTTTGGCAACTTGAATTGTAACGCTGCTTTCATAAAGATAATTGAAAAGGCGACTATAAACCGCTTTTGGTTATAGTCGCCTTTTGTGTCTTTTAGCTAAGCAATGGTCCACCGACCGCACGCACATCGTTTAACGCATCCGAGTAAAAGAAGTGGTTAAAAGCGCGCCAATCTTGCTTGGTTTGCTCAGAAATTTCGATGCTGCCAAAGCCAATGAGCTTGCTGATTCTGGCATAAAAGCGAGCTATTGCATAATCGGAATCCTTGTAGCTAACCTTAGGATTTTCTAAGGTTTTTAAAGTGTCTACGATTAGCTCTTTAACCTCTGCGTCATAGCCAGCTAGTCGTGGCATTTCATTGAAGCTAGTTTGAAATTGGCTGATTAGTTCATAAGCTTGTTTTCTTAGTTCTTTTTCCATCAAAGCACTCCCCCTAAAATTAGTTACTTTGTTGGCCTCATTCTAGCACCCTAAAGTGGCTTGTGCAAGCTTATCATAAAGGTATTTTGAGATTGCTTGAATCTTTTGGCATTTTTGAGTATAGTTAAAAAAGAATTTAGTGCGTGAAGTGAGGAAAAACAGTGAAAGTCTTACAATATTTATACAGCTTAAACGTTGGTGGGGCCGAGACGATGTTTGTTGAATACTTAATTCAGATGAAAAAACGGGGTATCGATGGCAAATTACTTGTCTATTTTAAAGACGACAATCATCTTTTACGACGCTTAGAAGAAAATGGTATCGAAGTGATTTCGTTATTTAAACATAACGACCATAAGCCTTGGCATCGTCTGCAACGCAAGTTATTTGTCAAGTGGCGCACCAAGCAGTTGCTCAATCAATTAGATTATGATGTCTTGCATCTGCACATGCAAACAAGCAACTACTTGCCACGACAGAAGTTTGCGGCTAAGCTCTTTTACACGCACCACATTAATATCCCAAGTTATATCGATGTTTTTGGGAATGTTTGGGTTGATAGTTTACGTTATCACATCGAAAACAACAACTTGACCTCGTTTGTTTTAAGCGAAGAGATGAAACGAGATGCAGAGCGCTTGATTTCACCTAAAAACGTCATGTATCTACCAAACTCGATTGACATCATCGCCTTTCGGGCACAAACAATGGCGCGCTCAACTTTCTTACAGGAACATAACCTGCCTGACGATGCCTTTTTAGTGGGACATGTTGCTCGTCTGGATGAAGTCAAAAATCATAAAAAGAGCCTTGAGATCCTACAAGCTCTCTGCCAAAAACGCCCACATTCTTATTTAGTCGTAGTTGGA
Organism: Ligilactobacillus sp. Marseille-Q7487; assembly: GCF_949152225.1. Taxonomy (NCBI): domain Bacteria; kingdom Bacillati; phylum Bacillota; class Bacilli; order Lactobacillales; family Lactobacillaceae; genus Ligilactobacillus; species Ligilactobacillus sp. Marseille-Q7487. The sequence continues at coordinate 1,498,029 of NZ_CASCJC010000001.1, read as the reverse complement.
ACAGGTAAAGACAGCTATTTAACCGAACTCAAGGATTACGCCAAGCAATTAGGTGTGGCTGATAATGTCTTATTCTTAGGTTTGCGTTCTGACATTGGAGCTTTAATGAGTGTTTTTGATGCAGGAATTTTACCATCGTTACATGAAGGCTTTTCATTAACAATGATTGAATATCAAGCTAAAAACTTACGTTGTGTTTGTTCGAATACAGTTCCAATAGAAGTTATTTGTAACAATAATTGTTTTAGAATGGCACTTAATGAACCTGCAAGTGCTTGGGCAGATCGGCTGTTAGCCACAGATGTTCGTCCTGAGAGTCAAGACATCATGCAATTTGATGTGCAAAGAGTCTTAGATAAATTAATCGCAGAATATCAAAAATAAGTAAGTTCTCGTAATATTGCGTTACGGGAATTTTTTCTATCTTTTTTATTTCAAAGTGACAAGGCAAAGTGAAATTTTTTAGCTAAATATATTGTGCGCAATTTAGCCCTTTGTTATTGTAAATATACAGATAAGATATCTGTTTAAAAGTTGTTTATAACCCTTGGTAAAACAGTATTTTTAGAGTTAAAAAAATAACTTTATCAAGATTGGTATAGATGAAAGAGGGCGCTTATTATGAAGAAGTTCAAATATTTTTTGGCCAGTGCCTTATTGTTAAGTGCTCTTGTTGCTCCAAGTATGGGGAGTGTTAAAGCAGCTAGTGCAACAGACGTTAACGATTATATTTATGGGCTTAATTATCAAGCTGACCAACTTCTTGCGCAAAATGGGGAAAACTTACTAATCATTGTATCGACTAGCAGCAAGCTAGATAATGGAACTTTCACAGTCGTTAAGCGTGAAAAAAGAGCCTTAGCAACAATACTGCCGATTTATCAGTGATTGGCTCAAATATTAATGGTACTTCTGATTATATTGAAATCACAGCAACCAACTATCCTAGCTTTAGCTTAACACTTGATCACTCAGGTGCTTACGTAGCATGTTTCTATATTGATTGAGATGAAGTCAGCTACGATGATAAGGGTAACGAAATCTCGACTCATAAGACTTGGGATAAAAACGGGTATAACTTGACTGCTCATTGGCAAGAAATCTTGCAACTTCCAAGCAATGCACGTAATTTACGTATAGTTGCTCAAGAAGCGACCGGCTTGGCATGGGAATGGTGGCGGACAATTTATAACAAGCAAAAGCTTCCACTAACGGAAAATCGCACAATTGAGATTTGGAGCACAACCCTTTATCCACGTGTATCCGAAACATTAAGTTAATAAAAAGCTCTCTTAGAAAGAGTTTCTAGGAGGGTTTTGTTGTAAATCTTTATATATATTTTGATAAAAAGATTGTCGAATCGCGTAGATTTTTGTATCATGAAAGCATAATGAGATGCTGTGGAGGAAAACATGGAAAAAGTATATATTGCTAAAGCCTTACGCACACCAATTGGGAGTTTTGGTGGTACTTTAAGCCAACAAAGCGCTGCTCAGCTAGGAACGTGTGTGTTAAACGAGCTTTTAAAGCAAACGGCTTTGCCAGCAAGCGCCATCGATGAAGTTTTGGTCGGTTCGGCTCTACAAGCAGGCCAAGGTCAAAACGTGGCACGCCAGATCGCCTTAAATGCTGGACTCGATTGGCAAGTGCCAGCTACCACCATCAATATGGTTTGTGGTTCAGGAATGCGCGCTATTTTAAACGGAATTCAATCTATCATGGTTGGCGATAATCAAATCGTGATAGCGGGCGGAAGCGAAAGCATGAGCAATGCACCGTACTTGCAAAAAAATGTGCGCTTTGGAGCCAAGATGGGCCAAGTTAGCCTAGAAGATAGCTTGTTATACGATGGCTTAGAAGATGCGTTTAGTCATCAGCACATGGGTTTGACGGCTGAAACCTTGGCTGACCAATATAACTTAACGCGCGCTAAGCTAGACGAATATGCCTATCAATCACAATTAAAGACTAAGCAAGCGCAAGAAAGTGGACGCTTTGTAGATGAGATTGTCCCGGTTGAGATTCAAAGTAAAAAAGGTAGCTTTTGGTTTACCGAAGATGAACATCCACGCACGCCTGATTTGTCTAAGCTAGCACAATTACGCCCAGCCTTCAAAAAAGATGGCTTAGTTACTGCAGGCAATGCTTCAGGGATTAACGATGGGGCAGCTTTGGTCTTGTTGACGACTAAAAAAGCCGCTGCCATATATAACTTGGAGTTGCTTGCCGAAGTGACTGGCTGGGGCCAAGCGGGGGTAAATCCCGAAGTCATGGGCTTAGGTCCGGTGCCTGCAGTCAAAAAAGCCCTCAAAAAAGCTGATTTAACGTTAGATGAGATTGACTTAATCGAGTTAAATGAAGCTTTTGCCGCCCAAGCGTTAGCCGATATTTATGAACTTGGCTTAGATCAACAAAAAGTCAATGTCAATGGGGGCGCAATTGCCTTAGGACACCCAATCGGCGCTTCTGGGGCACGCATCCTTGTGAGCTTGGTTCATGAACTAACCAAGCGCCCAACTGCCCGAAATGGCTTGGCTACCTTGTGTATCGGTGGTGGCATGGGCATTGCCATGACGATTAAAAAAGTATAATAAAGAAAGTAAAGCTCCTTTAAAGAGGAGCTTTTTGCTTGTGTATAAGCCATTTTTGATTGACAAAATGCAAGATATATTCTATCTTGATGATAGGAATTTTTAAAAAAGCTATCATTTTGTACGAAGGTGACAACGTGAAAAAAACAAAAAAAGAGGTTGAAGCTTATTTAAACGAAGTGAAAAAAGCCATTAGAGAAGGTAATTATCAGATATCTAGAAATAAGCGTCGAGAAGATAATAATAAGCTTTTTTGGAGATATATGTTAAATGAAGCTAAGGCTAGAAAAATATTATTAAGTTTAACAGTTCAGGATTTTTCACAAATTGTGCGTAATCATCATCCGGAATATGAGTATGAATTATTATATATTTTTGGAAAAGAAGTTGAATTACTTGAGAGAACAAGCGAGAATTTAAGAAATGTATCCTTGTATATTAAAATTAATAAACTAGACAACCAATATGTAATTATTATTTCTTTCCATGAACAGAAGTATCAATTAAATTATCCGTTTAAATAAAGAGTCTAATTCAAAGGAGGAAGAATCATGGAGCATAAGATTTTTTGTCCAACTTGTCGTACAGTTAAACCGTATGAATTAGGTAAAGAAACTGTTACAGAAGAAATAAGAGGGAAAGAATATCATTTTGAGATAACTATTGCTGTTTGTCGTTGTTGTGGTGAAGAGGTTAATCCACATGGCTTAATAGATAAAAATATTAAAGAAATTGATGAACAGTATCGTAAAGCTGAAGATTTAATAACTGTTCCTGAAATTGAAAGTCTGCTGGTTATTTATGATTTAGGGAAAGCACCTCTTGGCAAGGCTTTGGGATTTGGTGAAGTAACGCTTAGTCGTTATCTCGAAGGCCAAATACCTTCTAAGCGGTATTCTGATATTATGAAACTTGCTTTGAGTTCACCGAGCTATTTTGAGAAGCTATTGATTAAAAACAAAGCTAAGATAAGCAAAAATGCCTATAATAAAGCTAAAAAACAAATTCTAGATCTTGAAAAAGTTGACAGTCTTTCTGATGAAATTCGGGGAGTAATTGGTTATTTATTTGATAAATTAGAGGAAATCACGCCACTAATGTTACAAAAAATGTTATATTTTACGCAAGCTTTTTATTTAGCTCGCTATGATGAACAATTTTTTAAGGAAGATTGTGAAGCATGGGTACATGGACCAGTGTATCGTGAAGTGTATGATATTTTTAAAGAATTTAGCTATAATCCAATTGAAAGTCCCGTATTTATAATGTTTAGTCAGCAAAAAGAAAAACTAACTTTACAACAAAAAGAATTAATCGATTGTTTAGTTGGGACTTTTGGTATCTATGGCGCAAAGATCTTAGAAAGTATTACACATGTTGAGGAACCTTGGATGAAAGCTCGTGAAGGGTATCATGATAATTCACGGGCGACAGAGATTATTACGAAAGAAAATATCAAAAATTATTATCGCAAAGTCGCCCAAAAATATGACTTAGCTAATTCTGAAGAAATTCGAAAGTATATTCATCAATGTCTAAAACGAGCAAATATAAAATACTAAAAAAGAGAAAGTCTATGAAAAAACATTTTTTCATAGGCTTTCTCTTTATTTTTAGAACTGTAACATCTGATTTTTGTTACAGTTTTTTTAGTTAACGTTGATCACGAAATTTGTGTGCGACAACGGTCAAAGCCAATAAGGCTAGGACAATCCCGCCAAAAATCCCGGCTGGAATTTCAATTTCAATCATTGGAATCGTCAAGAACAATTTAATCCCGATTAAACCAACCAAGAAGTAAGCCGTGATTTCTAATTCGGGCACTATGTCCATCAAACGCATGATAACTTCGGCAATCCCACGCATACAGATGATCCCAATCAAGCCCCCAATCAAGACAATGACCGGATTAGGCGAGATTGCAAGTGATGCAAGAATTGAGTCAACAGAAAAGACAATGTCCATCAATTCAATTGACAAAACCACCGACCAAAACAGCGGTAAAATTGGCTTTCTTTTCTTGCCTTTTTTACGTTTAACACGTTCGGGATGAGCCATCTTCCAGAAGTGATTTACTGAAAGATAAACTAAATATAAAGCCCCGATAACTTTGATTTCCCAAAAATGAATCAGGTAACTACCAACTCCGATGAGTAAGAAACGGAAAAGATAAGCGCCCCATAGCCCATAAAACAAGGATTTTTCTTGTTCTTTTTTAGTTGGTAATTTTTGTGTTTGGGCTGCTAACACAATCGCATTATCTACGGATAAGATACATTCGATCAAAACCAGTGATAAGATGATTAACCAATCCTCACCAGAAGTGATCACAGCGCGCCAGTTTTCAATATCGAAAAATGGTCCATAAAGATTTTGTAAGATATCCAATTACGATTCCCCTTTGTTAAATATTATTTACAACTAAATTCTAACATAATTTTCTGCAAAAATGTGGGATTAATTCTGAGATGTTTTCACGGCTTTTGCAATGAATTGAAAAACTGCAAAAAACAAATATCCAAAAATTAAACCGAAAATGTTATTGATTATGCGCAACTCAACTGCACCGGTCAAGCCATAGATGCTAGTCGCAACTAAAAGTGCACCAAAACAATTAAAGATTGTTTTGTAATAGTAATGTGAACATAAGCCTAAGCACAATCCTGCTACTGGGCCAAATAAAAATAAGAATTTATGCGGTGTGAAATGATAAATTACCATGAATAGCAATGAGCCTAAGATAACACCCAAAGCCCTTTGTTTAAAACGTTCAGTCAAGTCCATTTGATAACCACAAATCAATGAAGAACAGGCAAAGCCAATCCACATGAACCGATTGAAATCATAGTAGTGTCCTAATAAAAACAAGATACTTAAAGAAAATGCAATTTGAAATTGCCACCGATTTTTAGCATTTTTCAAGCTAAAGCGTGAAAAAAGATGGAAAACCGATTTTTCAGGATGCTTGTGAGCATGATTGCGGTAAAGCACGATAGCACATAAAATAAAACCTAAAAGCGTCATTTCACCACGTGCAATCCATTGAACCTTACTTAGCTTACTACCTGTTAAAAAAACATAGCCAAACATATATAATCCAGCATTTCCCATCGTAGGATGATCGCTAGTTAGGATTAAGATGATCAATAAAGACAAAAAGTTAAGTATTAAACCGGCTATTCCTGAGATATGCTGCATGACAAGTGGTGAAAACCATAATAAACCAAACACAATCCCAAGTGAGATGAGCGAATCGTAGATATTATAGCCAAAATCAATGAAGCGAATGCTTAATAAGGCACAAAAGATAACGATAGCCATTGGAGTATTGACTTTGCCAAACAGCATTTCAAAACTAGCCACAAATAAAATGGCAAATAACACCAACAAGATGTCACGCACGATGAGCGCTGCTAGGTAAGTGTATTTTTCTTTTTTAGTCTGCGCTTTGGCAATGCGTTGTTTGAGCGGACCTACGTCTAGTTGTAACATTTGATAAAAACTCATGAATAAAAAAACACATCCTTAAAAATAGTCAGTGAAATAAAGTATAGTTGATAGAGTTTTAAAGTCAAGAGCGTTCAAAGTTTAGGATTTTATTAAGATTACTGACAGCTTAGAGTTGCTTTTTTGGCAGAGGTGTATTAAATTGTATATGTACAATAAACGTTTTCTTTAAAGCAGTTAGTGAGGTTGATTAGAATGTACAAGTTAATTGCCTGTGATATGGATGAAACATTATTAAATGATCAAAGAGAGATTTCACCAAAGACTGTCGCAGCTATCAAAAAAGCTAGCCAAGCAGGGGTATATTTTGTGCCTAACACCGGACGGAATTTCTTAACGATTCAAGATAACTTAGAAACACTAGATTTAGTTCAAAAGCCAGATCAATATGTGATTTCCTTTAACGGAGCTACAATCGTTGAAAATAAAGATTTGCGCGTTGTCGATGTGCAAGCGATGCCTTATGATGTCGTTAAACAATTATTTGAAATCGGTTTAAAAGCTGGGGTATGTATTCACGTTTATACGGTGTCAACCTTGTATATGTGGAACGTTAACCAAGGCGAAATCGATTATTTGGCCGGACGTGTTGATGGTTGGGAAGAACCAACTCAACAAGATATTGCGTTTTTAAAAGACGAACCAATTACCAAGATTATTTTTAACATTGATGAAGAAGCCAAACGCCATGAGATGCATGCTTATGTTGAAGAACATGTCAAAACACCATTAAATATCACATATTCTTCTGATCGTTATATCGAATTTAATGATCCAACCGCCGATAAAGGGCAAGCTGTCGTTCGTTTAGGTGAGATTTTAGGAATTAAACCAAGTGAAATCATCGCAATTGGTGATAATGGCAACGACTTATCGATGATCAAGGCCGCTGGTTTAGGTGTATGTGTCGCTAATGGTCGTGATTTTGTCAAACAAGAAGCAAACTATGTGACAAGTGCTGACAACAATCACGATGCAATCGCCGAAGTCATCAATAAGTTTATCTTTAACGAAGAGTAGGTGGAATTTATGCGTGAGCTTGCTAATCTAAAAGCCTTTGAGCATTTACCAGCCAAATTGACCTTAGTCGAATTTTACGCACCTTGGTGCAATCGGTGTCCTATCTTAGAAGATGTGTTGGTGCGTTTAGCCAAGCAAAGCGCATTTAAAGATATTGCTTTTTGTAAAGTCGATGTCCAAAAGGTAGCTACTCTAGTCGAACAATATCATATCATGAGTGTGCCAACACTCATCTTATTTATCAATGGAGTCGCTAAAGAAAAGATAACCGGCTATAAACCAAAAAATGAGTTGGCTAAGTATTTGCAAGAAAAAATTAAAGAAAACGATTAATTTTTTCTTGACAACGTTTTCTTGGTGAGCTAGAATGATTTTCGTAAAGAAAATTATTTAGTTATTAAAAGACATGTGACTGGTAAAGCAGGCAGGATCTAGAGATAGCGTTGAGACATTGATAAAGTATCAGTGTGCACTACGCTAGCTTTAGGTCCTTTTTTTATTTATCTAGGGCCCAGATAGATTAAAGACATGTTCTTTTCTAAGCATAGAAAGGAATGACAAAAATGGATTATACAGCTAGTGCAAAACAAATTATTGAAAAGGTTGGCGGTAAAGAAAATATCGTTAAAATTTTGCATTGTTCTACAAGATTACGTTTTAGTTTAGCTGATTTTGATAAAGTTGATCTAGATGGTCTTAAACAAATTGATGGTGTTTTAGGTGCAGTGATAGCTACAGGCCAATGCCAAGTTATTATTGGCAACAATGTTGTTGAAATGTTTGATGAAGTTCAAGCACAAGTCGGACAAATTGATGGTAATAAAAAAGCAGGCAATGCTCCTAAACAAAAATGGTATGAAGTCTTATTAGATTTTGTTATTGGGATTTTCCAACCGCTCGTTCCAGCCATTGCAGGTGGTGGGGTTTTAAAATCTCTGTTGATGTTGTTTGCGCTTTTTGGTTGGGTTAATGAAAAAGGCGATGTTTACCAAGTATTGAATTTTGTTGGTTCTGCGCCGCTATATTTCTTACCATTACTAGTTGCGATAACGACTGCACAAAAGTTAAATGTTAACGTCTTAGTAGCCGTTTCGACTGTGAGTTGCTTTGTTTACCCAGATATGGTGACAGCTTTAGGTAAAGGGATTAATCTTTTTGGAATGGGTGTAAATAATATTACTTATTCATCACAAGTATTTCCAGCTATTTTGACTGTTTTATTCTATGCTTTATTGGAAAAATATATTACCAAATATTGTCCAAAGCCAGTCAGAATTTTCCTTGTACCATTATTGTGTATGGCAATCACCGTTCCAGTTACTTTGTTAATCTTAGGACCTCTTGGTTATGTTGTTGGTGAAGGATTTACTAGTGTTATCTTATTCTTGTTTAATCACTTTGGTTGGATTGCAACAGCTATTTTAGCAGCAGTTTTACCTTTGATGGTTGCAACCGGAATGCACAAAGCAATGATTCCTTATGCAGTGTCATCTATGAGTGCTATGGGTAAAGAAGTTTTATATCTCCCAGCATCTTTGGCTCATAATATTTCTGAATGTGGAACATGCTTTGCAATTGCTTTAAAGACAAAAGATGAAAAAGTGCGTGCAACAGCTATTTCTGCAGGGATTTCTGCTTTATTTGGAATCACAGAACCAGCATTATACGGTATTACTTTACAAAATAAGCGTGCTTTGTTGAGTGTTATGATTAGTAGTTTAGTTTGTGGTGGTTTTATTGGAATTTTAGCAGTACGTGCATTTGCATTAGTAGGACCTGGTATTGCAAGTTTAACAATGTATGTTGATAAAAACGATCCATCTAATCTTGTACATGCAATTTGGGGCTTTGTTGCTTCAATTGTTGTATCATTTATTTTAGGTTACTTCTTGTGGTCTGACCAAGTTTCTGAAGAAATCGAAGAAGAAAAAAATGATGAACCAGTAGTACTTAACAATGCTGAAGTAGAAAAATTAGTTGCTCCAGTAGAAGGAAAGCAAATTGCTTTAAAAGATGTTAATGATACAGTGTTTTCAAGTGGTGTATTAGGTGAAGGTGTAGCATTTGAACCAACTAATGGGCAATTAAAAGCTCCTATTGATGGTGAAATAACAATGGTTTATGAAACTGGTCATGCAGTTGGAATGAAGACCATGGGTGGTTCTGAAATTTTATTCCATATAGGTTTAGATACAGTGCAACTTAAAGGGAAATATTTTGATGTTAAGGTTAAAACAGAACAAATGGTTAAAAAAGGTGATGTTTTAGTTGAATTTGATTTAGATAAAATCAAAGAAGAAGGTTTTGATCCAACCGTTATTATGGTGATTACCCAAGCTAATGATAATCAAGTTTTGCTTCCAGTAGGAGCTTAAAATGAAAGGAAAGATACAAATGGGATTTAAAGAAGGATTTTTATGGGGTGGCGCTGTTGCTGCTAACCAATTTGAAGGAGCTTTTGATGTTGATGGCAAAGGTTTATCTGTTGCTGATGTTGCAATGTATAAGCCTAATGTTGATGTCAAAGACTATAAAAATCAAGTTAAGGTAACTTCAGAAAATATTGCCAAAGCAATCGCTGATAAAACGGCGACCTATTATCCAAAACGCCGTGGAATCGATGGATATCATCGTTATAAAGAAGATATCGCACTTTATGCTGAAATGGGCTTTAAGACCTTGCGTTTTTCAATCGCATGGTCACGAATTTATCCAAATGGCGATGAAAAAACGCCTAACCAAGCCGGTATCAAGTACTATCAAGATTTCGTCAAAGAACTTAAAAAGTATAACATTGAACCGCTTGTGACTCTTTCGCATTATGAAATGCCTTTGCATTTGAGCTTGAAGTGTAATGGCTGGGCTGATCGCTCTATGATTGATGAATTCTTGAAGTTTTGTAAAACTTGTTTTGAAAGTCTACCAGATGTTAAGTATTGGTTGACCTTCAATGAAATTGATAGTGTTACCCGTCATCCATTTACTTCGGCTGGTATCATTCCTGATCGTAGTCAAAATCTTGAACAAGATGAATATCAAGCTTTGCATTATCAATTTGTAGCTTCTGCTTTGGCAACTAAGATGTGTCATGAAATGATTCCAGGAAGCCAAGTTGGCTGTATGTTAACCAAGTTGACAACTTATCCAGCAACATGTAAGCCCGAAGATGTGTTGGCTGCTTTAAATAAAAACATGATGAACTACTTACCAACAGACGTCCAGGTTAAAGGATACTATCCACGCTTGGTCTTGGAATTTTTCAAGAAAAATAATCTAAACATCGAAATGACGGAGCAAGATCTAGAGGCGTTACAAAAATATCCAGTTGATTTCATTTCGTTTAGTTACTATATGTCATTACTTGCCGCTGCTGATGAAAGTGGCTTAGAGATGACAAGTGGTAATACGATTGTTGGTGGTAAAAATCCATATCTTAAGGCAACTGATTGGGGCTGGACTGTCGATCCAATGGGATTGCGTATCTCTTTAATCGAACTTTATGATCGTTATCAAAAACCATTGTTCATCGTTGAAAATGGTATGGGAGCACAAGATACTTTAAATCCTGATGGTACGATTCATGACCAATACCGCATCGATTATTTCAAAGAACACATTGCTGAAATGAAGAAAGCCGTAGAAGCAGGCGTTGATTTGATGGGCTATACAAGTTGGGGATGCATTGATTTAGTTAGTGCATCAACTTCACAAATGTCTAAACGCTATGGGTTTATCTATGTTGATGAAGATGATGAAGGCAATGGTACTTTGGATCGTTACCGCAAAGATTCATTCTACTGGTATAAAGATGTGATTGCATCTAATGGTGAAAAGCTTTAGCATAGAAACTAAAGGAGGGGATAAAAATGCTTGTAATCAAAAAAGTACTAAATTCAAGTGTTGTTTTGGCGCAAGATAAAAAAAATAAAGACATTATTGCGTTAGGAAAAGGCATTGGATTTGGGAAAAAAGCAGGCCAACAATTAAACAGACAAGAAATTGATAAAATGTTTTTACCTGCTGATGCCCCTCAATTTAGTAATTTTGCGACATTATTAGCTGAAGTGTCTCCAGAATTAGTTGAGGTTGTTCAATTAATAATTGCTTATGCTGAAGAAAAAATTGCTGATGAATTGAACAAAAATCTAATGTATTTTTTGATTGATCATTTGAAATTTGCTTTGGAACGTTTGAAAGAAAATATTCAAATTCAAAATAAGCTTTACTGGGAAGTACAAAATTATTATCCCAAAGAGTTTGATGTAGGATGTTATGCTTTAAAGGTTATTGAAGAGCAATTAAATGAGACGTTTCCTAAGGAAGAAGCTGCTAATATAGCTTTTCACATTATTAATGCACAAAAAAATACTACTCAAGAATATGATAGTATGAGAGTTACTAAACTTTTAAATGAGTTGATGACAATTATTAGATTGCAAGTAGGAACAAAGCTTGATAGTCAAAGCATCAGTTATCAAAGATTGGTAACACATCTCAAATTTTTTGTTGAGCGTCTTTTGAGTCAGCGTCAATTAGAAAGTACAGATATGATTATGCAAGAGCATATTTTGAACACTTATACTAAAGCTGCTAGTATTGCTATCAAATTAGTTGAGTTTATTGATATCAATTATCATTACAAAGTTAGTGGTGAAGAATTGACATATTTGATTGTTCATATAAACAGAAATATTTGAAAAAATAACCCGGGAAATATTTTCTCGGGTTATTTTGTGTGGTTGCACTAAAAATTCTTTGGCGGTATCATATTTTGTAGGAATTGCTAAATTTAGGAGAGAAAAGATGAGTTTTAAAAATTTTGCCAGTGTAGCGTTTTTTGCTTTTTTTGGTGGTAGTTTCCGTTATCTTTTGACTACCTGGCTTAGCTTTAAAGCAACCATGTTTGTCAATTTATTGGGCTGTTTTTTGTTAGCATTTATTACGTATTATATTATCGAACGCTCATTATTGGCAGATTGGCTTTGTCTTGGGTTAGGCACTGGTTTTGTGGGTGCATTTACGACCTTTTCAACCTTGATGCTTGATTTTTATAAGTTTTCTACAATGACAGCTAGTTTGTGTTATTTGGCAATTAGTCTGATAGGAGGCTTTAGTTGTGCCTTGTTGGGATTGATTTGTGCACAAAAACTGGCGTTAAGGGGGCAAGGTCGATGATTGTACTAGCAGTTGGATTAGGCGCAGCTATCGGAGCTTGCTTACGTTATTTGATAACAACTTATTTCAAACAACATTTTATGACCTTGTTTCCTTTGGCAACGTTAATAATCAACTTGAGTGGGGCATTTATTTTGGGGTTAGTTTTTCGCTTTTGTCCACCAAGTGTCTACGCTGTTTTAGGTACCGGAGTTTTAGGCGGATATACAACATTTTCAACCTTTAATGTTGAATTGTTAGCACTTGTCTCTAATCGGCGCTACTTATTGGCTTGGCTTTATTTGCTAGTTAGTGTCTTAGGAGGCTTGTTGTTGGTGTTTTTAGCACTACTATAAAGGAGAGTATTTGATGAACAAAACAATTATAATTACTGATAATGCTGCATGCTTAAGTGATGAAGAATGTCAGCGACTGGACATCGAAGTTTTCTCACTCCCATTTGTGCTTGGTGAAACTACCTATTATGAAAAAGAATTAGGCGACTTAAAAAGTGTGATGCAAATCATGGAACAACAAGATAACAGTATCTTTGAAGCACAAGTGTCTTTACAACAGATCGATGAAGTGATTCAAAAGTTCAAACAACCAGGTGTTAAAGATATCATTTGGATCCATTTGGCTCACAGCATCAGCGGGATTGGTTCTAACTTGATGGCTTATGCTAAAAATTGTGATTTAGGCGGAATTAATCTCCATATTTTTGATACATATACGTTTGGACCGGCTCAAGGAAAACTAGCTTGTCTGGCAGCGACTTTGGCTAATGATGGTGTAGACAGTGCAACTATCTTGAATATGTTAGAAAAATATCGTGCTAAACTTAAAACTTTGTTGATATTGGGCAATCTCAAAGGACTAAAGAAGACCGGATCGATTTCAAATGGGGTAAATTTTGTAAGTAATGCTTTGTTAAAACCTAAAACATTGTTGCGCTTTAGCGATACTGGGGAACTTGAGGTTTTAGATACGCATTTGCGAATGAAGAAATTTGGTGAAAAAATCGAAGATTATCTACTGACTCACCCAGAGATTTTGCCCGTCACATTGTTGACAGCCGATGAAGAACGATTAGCAGATTGGCAAGAATTTTTGACTAAACGCTGTCCACAAATTCAGCTTACTAGTGGCTTGATGCCAGCTTTCTTAACGATTTATTCTGGGGCCAAGAGTACCTTGATTACATGGGAATAATTTAGAAATTACCGTTTGTGGCTTGTCACAGGCGGTTTTTTTGCGTATACTGGAACAAGCGGTTTTTGACCGCCAAAATTAAATAAAAGTGGTTCGTAAACATCCCACTTAAAAAAACTAGGAGGTTATACTTATGACAAAAACAAATGTAAAGGCAGTCGAACTCACCAAAATTGGGATCGTAGCTGCATTATATGCCGTTTTGACGGTAGCCTTATCTTTTATGAGTTATGGCGCAATTCAAATTCGTTTGTCTGAGGCATTCAATAACTTGGTTGTCTTTAACAAGCGATACATTTGGGCAGTGACTCTTGGTTGTGCATTGGCTAATATTTGGTCATCTTTAGGTGCGGTTGACGTGATTTTTGGAACGTTAGGTACCTTGGTGATGACGGTGATTAGTCGTTACTTGAGTCAAAAGGTTAAATCAGTACCATTAAAGCTCGCAATCACAGTCGTTATTTGTACTTTGATGATGTGGAGTGTAGCGTTAGAATTACACTTAATTTCTAATGCGCCGTTTTGGTGGACTTACTTTACCGTAGCTTTAGGTGAATTTATCTCAATGACTATCGGTGCAATCATTGTCTGGATGGTCAGCCAAAAAATGGACTTAACAAAATAGGTGAAGAAAATGACATTTGAAGAAGTTTTACCAGCCTTAAAAGCGGGCAAAAAAGCTGTCCGCACTAATTGGGGTGGCAGTGAAGAATATATTTTCGTTGTGACAGATCATTGTCTTAATGGAGAAAAAATTAATCCATACTTAATGATTAAAACTAAAGAACAACCGGCATTATCTCAATTTATGCCGACTTCGTGTGATGTTTTGGCAGATGATTGGAAGTTGGTGGATTAATGCCTGTTTATCCTGAATTAAAAGGCCAAAAAGTGGTTGTGACAGGCTGTGGCTCTGGGATTGGCTTAGCACAAGCACAGGCTTTCTTAAGTCAAGGTGCCTATGTGTTTGGCACAGATTTGCAAGCTAATGCTAACATTCAAGCCATATTGCAAACTTATCCGAAATCTTTTTATTTTTATCCTGCAGACTTAACGCAAGGTACACAGATTAAGGCATTGGCTGCCAAAGTCTTAACGACACTAGATGCTGTTGATATCTTGTTAAATACAGCCGGAATTTTAGATGACTATACGTCTAGTTTAGACACCAGCGAACAGTTATGGGATAAAGTCTTTGATACTAACGTTAAAAGTATGTTTTTATTGACTAATGAATTTTTGCCCAATATGTTGGCGAAAAAAGCTGGTGTGATAATCAACATGGCTTCGATTGCAGGTTTGGTTGCTGGAGGCGGAGGAGCAGCTTACAGTGCGGCTAAGCATGCGATCGTTGGTTATACCAAGCAGTTGGCTTATGATTATGCAAGTTGTGGCATTCGAGCTAATTGCATTGCACCAGGGGCCATCGATACGCCAATGAATCGGGCCGACTTTTTAGAAAATGATGGTCAAATGGCTAAAGAAGTTGCCGCTAAAACACCAGTTAAACGTTGGGCAGCCGCAAGTGAAGTGGCTGATTTGACACTTTATTTAGCTTCACCTAACGCAAGCTATATTCACGGAGCAGTCGTTCCAATTGATGGTGGTTGGATAATTCAGTAATAAAAAACAGGAACTTGATTTTGTTCAAGTTCCTGTTTTTTTAGTTATGACCAATGATGAAACTGATGATTAAGATGACTAAAACTAAGATTGTAATCCAAGTATAGAGTGTATCTTTTTCAACGATAAAAGCATAGATT
Organism: Ligilactobacillus sp. Marseille-Q7487; assembly: GCF_949152225.1. Lineage (NCBI taxonomy): Bacteria > Bacillati > Bacillota > Bacilli > Lactobacillales > Lactobacillaceae > Ligilactobacillus > Ligilactobacillus sp. Marseille-Q7487. The sequence goes on along the minus strand of NZ_CASCJC010000001.1, from coordinate 1,482,782 downwards.
GAAACAACTACCCGTAAAACTGGTGTCAGTATCAATAAAAAGATTCCACCCATCATCAAGGCATATGCTTTACCATGGGTGATTCCGCTGATGACACTGCTTAAAGTCGTTGGAAAGGCGTTGTTTACATAACCGCCACCACCATTGATGAAAAACATGACTAAGCCAATAATCATCACAATTGCTGCGATTAAAACACCGATGCGCATGATTTTGCCGATGATAATCTCAACTTGTGCCATTTCGTCTTTGACGTTATTGTTTTTTTGCATACTAGATATTCACCCCAAACGCTTTTAATGCCATTTGCAAACCTAAGTACAATAACACTGGAATAAAGACCATCCGAATGATACGTGAAGGTAAGATTTGCATGATTCGACTACCGATAGTTGCACCGACTAAGATGCCTAATGCTAAAGGAACAGCGATGTCAGGGCGAATTGAACCGTTAAAGAAATAAACGGTCGCACTAGCCGCAGCCGTAACGCCCATCATTAAGTTGCTAGTGGCGCTAGACGGTTTAAGTGGCATCTTCATCGCATTATCCATTGCCATTACCTTAAAGGCACCAGAACCAATTCCAAGCATACCAGATGCCAAGCCGGCACCTAACATGATTGCAAAGCCTCCCGGAATATTTTCCACTTGATAATCGATTTGTTTTTTCAAGTTTTTATCGTAATAAGAGCTGTTGAGCTTGAACTTTGCAGCTAATTTATCGGGGTTGGCACGATTCAAAACTTCATTATTTCCACGTAATTTACGATACATGTTCCAGCTAGAAAAGATTAATAAACAACCAAATAAGAAATAAAGAATGCCTGCTGAAACGATGCCAGTTAAGATCGCACCTAAGATGGCCCCAATTGTAGTTGCAATTTCAAGAAACATCGCAACTCGTAAGTTTAAAACGTCATCGCGTAAAAAAGCGATGGTTGAGCCAGAACTAGTGGCGATAACAGCGATGATGCTTGCTCCAATTGCGTATTTGATGTCTAAACCAAATAACATCGTTACAATTGGAGTGACAATCATTCCACCACCAATACCTAAGATGGCCCCCATTGTGCCAGCAAAAACCCCGACAAGTAACATAGTCACAACTGTACTAACCATTGTGAACTTCCTTTCTGAAAATAGATTACTGAAAATTTCATTAATAATCCTACCATTTTTTCATTTATATTGAAAATACAACTTTTAGTCAACAAATATCCAAAAAAAATATATCAAATGTTATAATAAAAGACGCAGACGAAAGGAAGTAATGAAAATGAACTTTAAGCAACTGGAGTATTTTTTGGCAATCGCTGAAGAAAAGCAGTTTTCTGCGGCTGCTAAACGGCTAAATATTTCGCAACCACCGCTTAGCTATCAGATAAAAATGCTCGAAAAAGAATTAGGCGTAGAATTATTTGAACGTACCCCACGTGGTATTAAACTAACTCCAGAAGGCAAACTTCTAGCTAAATATGCACAACAAATCATTGATCTTGAACAATTGGCACGCACGCGGGTTCAAAAACACTCAAATGGGACTACTGGTACAATCAGTCTAGGAACGGTTTCATCGTCTGGTGATGTGATGCCAAATGCTAATTTGCAAGTCTTTTGCCAAGCATATCCCGATGTTAACTTTGAAATTTATGAAGATAATACGTTTGGAATCATTGATAAATTACAACATTCACTGTTAGATGCAGCTATTGTACGTACACCGTTTAATGCTCAAGGGTTAAACGTACATTATTTTGCACAAGAAGAGATGGTTGTTGTGGTATCTAATAACTATCCTGATTTAGCTAACTTGCCACAAAGCTTTGATATTACAACGCTTAGTCAGTATCCGTTGATTATTTATCGTAGGTTTTCGACTATCTTTAAAGAAACTTTCACGCATTATGGCTTAAATCCGTTTATCGCAGTGCGCTGTGATGATGCTAGAACCGCAATTCGCTGGGCTGAAATGAATATGGGATTAGCCTTGGTACCTAGCTCGATTGCTAAGCTCAATGCTAAAGGCTTAACACGCATTATTCCGGTCAAGCAAGATTCATGGAAGACACAAATGGCCTTGATTTGGCCTAAAGATAAGCTAACAACACCCTTGATGAAAAAATTCATTGCACAATTTAGTGAAAGTTAGCTTAAAATGTAAGTATATTAAAGAATTTAAGGAGAAAAGAATTGAATGAAGTAAGTAAAATTAAGCATGAGGTGAGACAATACATAGTAAAAAACATCTTTGCTTCACTAGGAGTTTCGATGTATGTCATCGTCGATACTTTATTTATTGCCTTAGCTGCTGGGGCATTGGGGTTGACGACTTTAAATCTAGTTTTACCTGTTTTTAATGTCTTTAATTCGATTGGATTATTATTTGGAATAGGGGGATCGGCTCTTTATTCACTAAATAAAATTAATAATCCTAAAAAAGTAAAGGACTTGTTTAGTCAGCTTTTATTATTTTGTGCGGTTTTAGGGTTGTTGTTTGCGTTTTGCGCCAATCTTTTTCCGCATCAAATCTTACACTTTTTAGGGGCTAATTCTGAAACTATCGATTTAGCAACAATGTATTTGCGGATCATTTCATTTTCTGGTCCATTATTTATGTGTAATTACGTTGCCTTAAACTTTGTGCGTAACGATGGTAATCCGAAGTTGACAATGATTGCGACTTTGACTGAAACGATTTTTGTGGTTATTGTTGATTGGATCTTGATTTTTGGTTTAGGGCTAAAGATGGAAGGCGCTGCGATTGCAACGTTATTTGCTCCAGCAATTAGTTTACTTGTCTTGACTAATCATCGTCATTTTAAACAACGTACTTTGAGTTTGCGTTTTGTTTTACCACGTCCTAAAGAACTCTTGGCAGCTGCCAAAATTGGGGGACCATCGTTTTTTACTGAGATGAGTACAGGCGTGAGCATTTTTGCTTTTAACTGGATTTTGCTTAAACTAGCTGGTAATGATGCGATTGCTGCTTATGGGGTAATCGCAAATATCGGGATTGTCGTGTTGGCATTATTTAACGGTGTGGCTTTAGGTGTGCAACCAATTGCTAGCCGTGAATATGGGAAACATCAACTTGCCAATGTGCGTGCTGCTATTTTACTTGGTTTAAAGGTGAGTCTAGGATTGGCGATAGCTTCTTATATCGTCTTGTTGCTTTTCAAATATCCTATCATCGCAGCCTTTAATGCTGAACAAAATCAAGCACTTGTTAAATATGCGGCTAGCGGGATGCCAATTTATTTTTTGAGTGTCTTTTTCTCAAACTTTAACATCGTAATCATGATGTCTTTAGCCGCCATTAATCAACCACGTGGTGCCTTTGTAATGTCTTTAGGTCGAGGATATGTCATCTTGTTAATGGCTTTGTTTACATTGGCATATTTCTTAGGTTTAGAAGGTGTTTGGGCTGCTGTTCCATGTGCTGAAGCAATCGTGGCTTGTTTAGGAATCGGCTTGTTGTATCGTCAATTATTTAATTGGAAAGAAGAATCATTATGAAAATCAAACGGATAGATAGTTTAGTTATATATACGAAAAATTTAGAAAGAAGTGCACGTTTTTATCATGAAGTCTTTGATTTGGCTTTAGTCAACCAGACACCAACGACTAAAACCTTTAAATTAGGTCAACAGCTTTTGGTTTTGAGTCTGGCAAAAGAAGAATTGTTGCCTCAAAACCCAAGTGTAGGCAGTTGTGCTTTTAGTATCGTCAGTGCTGATCAGCCAAGTGCTATTTTGAATCATTTGAAAAGTTACTTTGTATCAATCGTAAAAGTAAACGAGCAAGCAACCGGAGCATTTGGCCCATGCTTTGCAGTAACAATCAAAGATCCAGATGAAAATTTAATCGAAATAGTGCATTATGCAAACTAAATAAACAGTGTAGCCTGTGCTACACTGTTTATTTTTTACGATCAAAAATTGTATAAATATGTTTATTATAAGGATGCCGACTAGTAGATGTTTCAAAAGGTTGACCATTTTTTAAGTAGACAATTTGATTAACCTGTAAAATAGGATCGGTTGGTTCAACTTTGAGATATTCGCAATCAATTAAAGTGGCTTTTTCGGCAGTGATTTGTCTAAAGGCATCACCTATTGTAAGTTTTAAGTCATTTTCAATATAGTTGTAGATTGATTTTTTCAATATTTCTTGAGAAAGCCCCTGAATTAAGTTAGTTGGCATATAGGTGTGTTCTAGTACAAAAGGTTCATGGTTAACTAAGCGTAAGCGTAAAATATCATAAATAGGATCAGTTGATTGAATTTCAAGTTTTTCACATACTTCTTGATTAGGGAAAGTAACATTAAACGAAATAATTTGACTTTCGATTCTTTGAGCCAAGCTTTTACTTAGGCCTGAATGTTCATTGACAGGTAAAGAAATTCTTTGATTGGCAGAAGATTTGCGAATAAACGTACCAGCTCCACGTTTAGAGTAAAGTAAACCTTCGTTAATCAATGTATCTAGAGCTTTTTTTACAGTCATGCGACTGACATTGAATTCTTTAGCTAAATCATTTTGATTAGGTAAAGGCAAATCTAGTTGATAAAATTTTTGGTCGATTCTTTTTTTCAATTCATTAATTATTGTTTCGTATTTTGTAGACATTGAAATGTGCCTCCTTTCTTGAATTTGCTTACTTTTATTATAGCACAAAATAAAATCGTTTTCTTCTAAAAGTATATACTTTTTATATTAAATATATACTTTTCAAACAAAAGTATTGACATTAAAAAATAAAGCGTTATACTTATTTATGTGATAACAAGAAAGCCTTATCATAAATCTACATAGAATAAAGGAGAGATTTTTAATGTCAACAGAGAATACAAAATTTGTCGACAAATTTACGATGTTTGCAGTTAAACTAGGCAATCAGATTCATTTACGTTCATTACGCGATGCTTTTGCAACTGTTATGCCATTATACATTTTAGCCGGTTTAGCTGTCTTATTAAATAATACCGTTTTCACGTGGCTTTTTTCAGGGAAAACATTAGCTAACATTCAATATTGGGGTGTAGTTTTAACTAATGCAACCCTTAATATTTCTAGTTTGTTGATTGCTGCGATTGTGGGATATTTCTTAGCTCAAAACAGAAAATATAAAAATCCCTTAGCAGCAGCTATGATTTCTTTAGCTGCTTTAGTAGCTATGATGCCAAATACGGTCTCACTTGTGCCAGATGGTGCTAAAAAAGCAGTTGATGTATCTGCTGTTTTACCATTTACTAACTTAGGAACAGGTGCAATGTTTGCTGGAATTATTACAGCTTTGATTGCGACCGAATTATTTATTAAAATTTCTAATATTAAGCAACTACAAGTAAACTTAGGTGACAGTGTTCCACCTGCAGTTGGACGTTCATTTAGTGTTTTAATTCCAATTATCATTATCATGTCTTTATTTGCAGTAGTTTCTGCAACACTTTACAACTTAACTGGCATGAATATGATTAATTTGATTACAACTTTCATCCAAGAACCATTACGTCATATTGGAACAGGTCTTTGGGGATGTTTGATCTTATATTCTTTAGGTAACTTATTATGGTTATTTGGTATTCATCAATCAGTTATCTACAGTTCAATTCTAGAACCATTATTGATTATCAATATTACTGAAAATATTGCAGCTTATAATGCTGGAGAAAAGATTCCAAATATTATTAATGTTTCTCAAGTTCAAGCTTTTGGCCTAATGGGTGGTTCTGGTTCTACTATTTGTTTATTACTTGCAACCTTTATTGTTGGTAAGAGCAGCGTAACACGCAACGTTGCTAAGCTATCATTTGCGCCTGGTTTGTTTAATATCAACGAACCTGTAATCTTTGGTTATCCAATCGTTTATAACATTTCAATGGCTGTACCATTTGTTTTGGTACCTGCATTAGGTATTTTGATTAGTTATATTGCAACAGTTACTGGATTCATTAGCCCATGTGTGATTCAAGTACCATGGACCATTCCACCATTGTTGAGTTCATTTTTAGCAACAGCGGGTGATTGGAAAGCTGTTTTAGTTCAATTAGTTATCTTAATTTTAGGCGTTTTGATTTATATGCCATTTGTTAAGATTAATGATCGTGTTCTTGCTAAACAAGCTGAAGAAAATAAATAGTTATTAAAAGCAAGAGAGTTTCTAGTGAGATACTCTCTTACTTTTTTCTAAAAATATGTATATGAGGTTTAAATTATGCTAACATTTCCAAAAAATTTTGCTTGGGGAGCCGCTACTTCTGGCCCACAATCCGAAGGTAACTTTAAAAAACAACACCAAAATGTCTTTGATTATTGGTATCAAATTGATCCTCAAGTATTTTATGATGGAGTAGGACCAGATGTAACATCAAACTTTTATAATGACTATGAAGAAGATTTGAAATTGATGGCGCAAGCAGGAATCAAAGTATTGCGTACATCAATTCAATGGAGTCGTTTGATCGATGATTTTGAAACAGGAAGTGTTAATTCCAATGCTGCAGACTTTTATGGCCGTGTCATCGATGCTATGTTAGAAAACAACATTACTCCTTATATTAATCTTTGCCATTTTGATATGCCAGTTGAGTTACAGCATAAATATGGTGGCTTTGAATCGAAACATGTGACTGATTTATTTGCCCTTTATGCTAAACGTTGCTTTGAATTATTTGGTGATAAGGTGGATAATTGGTTTACTTTTAATGAACCTAAAGTCATCTTAGATGGTGGGTATTTGTATCAGTTCCATTATCCGCTAAAAGTTGACGGACCTTTGGCGGTACAAGTTGCTTATAATATTAATTTGGCTTCTGCTAAGGCAATTGCTCAATTTCGTAAATTATATGGAAACACTCCTAATAAAAAGATTGGGACAATTCTAAACTTGACACCTGTTTATGCAGCAAGTGAAGAAAAACAGGATAAACAAGCTGCAGAATTTGCAGAATTATGGGCAAACAATTTATTTTTAGATCCAGCAATCTTAGGTCATTTTCCAGCTAAATTAGAAGAAATTCTAAAAAAAGATGGCGTCTTATGGCAAGCAAGTACAGAAGAACTTGATATCATTAAGGAAAATACCATTGATGTTTTAGGCGTGAATTTCTATCATCCAGAACGCGTTAAACGTCCGGCTATTTCACCAGATAGTTTACAAGATTGGATGCCAGATATTTATTTTGATGCATACGAAATGCCTGGACGTGTGATGAATGTTGATAAAGGATGGGAAATTTATCCTAAAGCTTTATATGACATTGCTATTAATATTCGCGATAATTATGGTAATATCGAGTGGTTTGTTTCTGAAAATGGAATGGGTGTTTCGCGTGAAGAACGTTTCATGGATGATACAGGTATGGTATGTGATGATTACCGTATTAATTTCATTACTAAACATTTGCGTTATTTACATCAAGGAATTAGTGAAGGTTCTAATTGCCATGGTTATTTCGTATGGACTGGCATTGATTGTTGGTCATGGAAAAATGCCTATCGTAATCGTTATGGTTTAATTCGTAATGATATTCATACACAAACTAAGACTTTGAAAAAATCTGCGCATTGGTTCAAACAACTCAGCGACACAAATATATTAACTGATTAATAAAATAAGCTAAGAGAAGTTTAAATTACTTTTTCTTAGCTTTTTTTTCGGCGTAACTTTAGGTATGATTAAGAAAAAATGAAAGGTTGTTTGAAAAAATGAAGGATGCAACTTACTGGGCCAACCAGTTGAAGACAAATCAGATCAGTTTTACGGAATTGGTTGATTCGTGGGGGAAAATTTATCAAGAAAAAAATGCCGCGTTAAATGCGATAACGCAATGGCGCCCAGATATCGCAACAACAAGTTATGCTAAAATAAAAGATCCTAAAGCTACCTTGTTTGGCGGTTTACCAATCGCATTAAAAGACTTAGGACAAGATAAGGCGGGCTTTTTAGCTCAAGCCGGTTCAAGATTATTTAATGGGTATCAAGCGACTAAGACTGACAATTTTGTTGCTCAAGTGCAACGATGTGGGCTAGTTCCTTTGGCTAAGACAAATGTTCCTGAATTTGGTTTTAAAAATGTTACTGATTCTAAATTGCATGGAATCGCCAAAAATCCATTTGATGTCAGCAAAACGCCAGGGGGTTCGAGTGGAGGAGCGGCCGCTTGTGTTGCCAGTGGAATTTTTCCTTTGGCTCTAGCAAGCGATGGTGGAGGCTCGATTCGTATCCCAGCTTCTTATTGTGGCTTGTTGGGCTTAAAACCAACTAGAGGTACGATGCCGGTTGGACCAGGTGGTTTGCGGGGATGGCAAGGTGCTTCGATTAATTTTGCCTTGGGCATTTCGGTGCGAGACATCAAGACTTTGTTTTATGGGTTACGTCAAGGCGTTAATCCAGCTGCTCCCTATCAAGCTCCACCTTGTGAATGGCAGCATGATGAAAATACTAAGGTAACACGCCCTTTAAAGATTGCTTTTTGCCAAGATTCTCCGGTTAACACACCCGTTAGCGCCGATGCTAAAGCAGCCTTAAAAAAGGCGATTGATTTTTTAAGTGCACAAGGCCATCAAATCACCGAGATTGCTTATCCTTTAGATGGAGAAAAACTAATCCGTGGTTATTATGCGATGAATGGTGCTGAAACGACCGCGATGCTAGCTAATTTAGGTTTTAGTCAAGCACAGTTACAAGAAAACATCGAACCGTTGAGTTGGTTGATTTATAATTACGGCAAACACATTTCAGCCGCAACTTATACGCAGATTTTACAAGAATGGGATCAAGCAAGCGCACAAATGGAAGAACTCTTTACAAAATATGACTTGTTTTTAAGTCCAACAACGGCTGTTTGTGCTCCAGATATTGAAAAAAGACCTTTAGATACCACCAACGTGACTACTGCTGGTGAACAAGAGTTAGCTGAGGCTTTATATACAGCCTTTTATGATAGCTTAGCCCAAACACCATACACACAGTTAGCTAATCTAACGGGTCAACCAGCAATAAGTTTGCCAGTATATGCGTCTAAGTCTGGTTTACCTTTAGGTGTGCAAGCCATGGCTGCCAAAGGCCGAGAAGATTTATTGTTTAGCGTGGCAAGTTTATTTGAAGACGCACAGCAATTTATTTTGCCACCAGTATATCACTAGTCTTATTTTCTAACTGATAATGTTTCTCAATTAGGTAAAGTTATAGTATACTTAAAGTAAATTCATTATCAAAGTAGGAGAGACCACGTGAAAAAAATATTATTTATTAGTCTAGGGTGTATAACTTTTACACTTGGAACAATCGGAATCTTTGTGCCGTTTATGCCGACAACAGGCTTTTATTTGGCAACGGCTTTTTTATGGATGCGTAGTTCCGATAGGCTCTATCAAAAGTTCATTAACTCAACTTTTTATCAACAAAATATCGAGCGTGTATTGTTTAAACGTGAAATTACGACCAAAGGGATGCTAAAAATGTTTGCTTCCATGTTGGTCGTTTTTGCCGTGCCCTTTATCTTAGTGCCTAATTTTTGGGTACGTGTCATTGTAGCAAGCATTTATTTAGCTCATGTTATCGGATTGAGTCTGTATTTTAAATGGGACACATTGTTTGGCAAAAATAAAGTAGAGGAGTCTTTAGATGATTGATCGGCGTTTATTTAAACTAGTTGCTAAGCGCCCGATATTTTTATTGGTGGCGGTTCGTTGGCTAAATTTGGCTTTGTCTATTTTTATTTGGTATGGTTTTGCTAGTTTAGTCAGCGAGTATTTTGAAATGGGTAGCTTTTTTTCGCTTTATTTCTTATGGTTGGGAGCTTTTGCCTTAATTTTAAAGGCGCTTTTGCATTATATTAGTGGATATTTAACCTGGTATTGTGCAAGCCAGATGCGCTTGACACTACGCCAAAATGTTTTACAAAAAGCCTTAGAATTACAAGCTAATCAACAACTTGCGCCCAGTGTTTTAGCACAATATGCAGTTGAAGGCATCAATCAATTAGAACTGTATTACGCACGTTTCTTACCGCAACTTTTTTATTGTCTTGGTAGTGTCGTGTTAATCTTTGGTGTTTTAGTAGGTTATGCTTGGCAACCTGCAGTATTATTGTTGATTTGTATGCCTTTAATTCCATTGGTTATCGTGTTAGTGATGAAGAGCGCCAAGAAAATTCTAGGCAAATATTGGCATAGCTACACAGATTTAGGACGAGTATTTGAAGAAGATTTGCGTGGCTTATCAACTTTAAAGGATTTTGCACAAGATGAAGCAAAACAACAAGAATTAAAACAAAATGCTGAATCTTTTCGTAAGGCTACGATGAGTCTTTTGGCGATGCAACTTAATTCGATTACAATCATGGATCTCATCTCATATTGTGGGGCAGGCTTGAGCATTTCTTTAGCCTTAGTCGCTTTTAGTAAAGGGAGCCTTGATTTGTTAGGTGTGTTGTTGTTTATCTTGTTGAGTGCCGAGTTTTTCTTGCCACTTCGGCAGTTAGGCTCTTTTTTCCATGTGGCTTTAAATGGTGTTAGTGCGATGAAACGTTTGTTTAGTTTTTTAGAGCAAGAAAATCCGGTTAGTGGCACGCAAACTTTAGTCCAACCATTAAAGCAAATCAAAGCAACACTTGCTTTAGAATATGCAGGTAGCTTTAAGCTGCAAGTCAACGATTTTAGCGAAAAACAAGGCGGTCTGATAGCTTTTGTAGGGCCGTCTGGTTCTGGAAAGAGTACTTTTGCGCAGATTTTGAGTGCTAAAAAGCTGGATTATCAAGGAAATGTCAGTTGGAATCAAACTAACTTAACGTCTTTGAGCCAACAAAGTCTACAAGAAAATGCTCTTTACATCAGTGAGCAAGGTTATTTGTTTAAAGGTAGTCTTTGCGAAAATCTATTGTTAGCTAATCCAAATGCAAGTAAACAACAACTCTTAAGTGCTTTAGCTAAGGTCGATTTAACAGCCTTAGGATTGGATTATCAGTTAGCTGAAAATGGTGCTAATCTATCAGGTGGTCAGCGCCAACGTGTCTTGTTGGCACGGTGTTTGCTGAGTCAAGCACAATTGGTGGTGTGTGATGAAATTACGGCTGGAGTTGATAAACCTAGCGAAGATATCATCATGCAAAACTTACATGACTTGGCAAAAGAAAAGCTTGTCATCTTTATTTCGCACCGGTTATATAACGTATTAGATGCTAAAACAATCTATGTTTTTGAAAATGGACAAATCACCGCAAGTGGTACAAGTCAAAGCCTCTTAAAAGATTCACGCTATTTTAAGGAATACTTCGCTAAAGAGCAGACTTTGCTTGAGGAGGGAAAAAATGTTTAGATGGTTATTACAATTCATCTGGCCTAGCCGCTATAAAGTTTTATTAGCCGTTTGCTTTGGTGTCATCAGCAATCTAGCGGTTGTGTTGATTCCTTTTTTAAGCGCGCTTTGTGTGTGGCAACTAGCATTAGGAGATACGACAAATTTAACGCGCTTAATTTGTTTAATCTTAGGTTGTGGGGTAGTGCGCGGTTTTGCTAGATACAGCGAACAATATTTAAATCATGACATTGCATTTAGTTTGTTAGCCAGTCTACGCGCAAAACTTTTTGCCAAAGTCCGGCGTTTACAAAGCAGCTTTTTAAAGACTAAAGACTCTGGCGATTTGATTACAAGTTTAACAAGTGATGTTGAAGCCTTAGAAGTCTTTTTTGCACATACGGTTTCGCCAGTGGCAATTTATCTAGTTTCAACGGTTATTACGACAATCTGGATGAGTCGTCTTTGGGGATTAGGTGCAATCATTTTGTTGTTAGGTCAACTTTTAGTTGGAATCGTCTTACCGTATTTTAGCTGGCACAAACACCAACAAATCGGCCAAAGTTTACAAGAAAATCTGGCGCAATTAAATCAAGTGGTGATGCAACAAGTCCAAGCCTTAGCAGACATTAAACAATATGGCTTACAAAAACAAATGCTAACTACGCTACATAAAAAAGGCCAAGCTTTAGATGTTGCACAAAAACAACAATTAAAGCAAGAAAGTTTATTGGTCTTGCGTGGCGAAATCATTTTGATATTGACAGCAACAAGCATCTTAGGCCTTGGAGTCTATCAACAATTAGACCCAGCAGTCGTATTGTTGAGCACGATTTTAAGTTTGAGTTGCTTTGGGCCTGCTTTGGCGTTAAATAATCTAGGTTCAGCCTTATTAGCCCCGCTTGGCAGTGCCAAACGATTATATCAATTGAGCTGTCAAGACGAAGCAGTTAAGTTTAAGCAAACAGGCGCTTTAGCTACTGAACCGCAAAACTTGCAAGCTAAGCAAGTAACATTTGGCTATCATGAAAAAGCAGCGGTTTTAAGCGATATTGACTTGACGCTTACTAAAGCTAAGATGATTGGAATTGGTGGTAAAAGCGGTAGTGGTAAAAGTACCCTAGTTAATCTTTTGAAACGTGTCTATGATCCTTGGAGTGGCTCAATTTGTTTTGAGCAAACTGACATAAAAGATTTAAGCGAACATAATCTGCGCAAGTACCAAGGGATTATGGAACAACAAACCTTTATTTTTGCGGGGACAATCGCTCAAAATATCGCCTTAGCAAGGCCAGATGCTTCTTTAGAGCAGATTAAATTAGCCGCTACAAAAGCTAATTTAGCCCCTTTAATCGAATCTTTACCGGACAAATATCAAACGCAGATTGGCACACCAAAAACGCATCAACTTTCCGATGGTGAAAAGCAACGTTTAGGCCTGGCACGGTTGTTTTTAAAGGATGCTCCGTTTTGGATTTTAGATGAGCCAACCAGTCGCTTGGATTATTTAAATGAACGAGAAATCATGCAAAATGTCCGCCAAAACACCCAAGATAAAGCAGTTTTAGTTATTTCACACCGGCAGACAACGCTACAAAACGCAGATGTATGTTATGATATTAGCGAGCATAAATTAAAAAGGAGTTCACAAGATGCAAATTGTTGATTTAGAAACAGGGCAAGTCGATCTTGAACAATTAACCGGTATTTTTCGGGTGATTCCTCAAGAATTTGACTTTATCGATGAAAATGATATTGTACGTTGGTATTCGAATAATAATCACCGAATCTTTGGTAGAGAAGAGTCATCATTAAACCAACATGTTTTAGATGTTCATCCTAAACACAGTGCCAATCGCATCAAAAAGCTGTTAGCAGATATGCACTCGGGGAATAAAACTAAAGTTGAAATGGTCATCCCTGCCAAAGGAAAACAGATTCAGATCTGTTTTTATGCGGTTTATGATCATGCAGGCACATACCGTGGCTGTATTGAAGTTACACAAGATGTCAGCCATTTAGTCAAGCAAAGTCGCTTGGGGAATTTATGGAAATTAATCACTAAACACTAAAAAAAGTGAAGCTTCTTTGTTGGATTGTCCAAACAAGGAAGCTTCACTTTTTTATTAATCTTTTACTTTTTTAGATAATAACATTAATTTAGTCCATAAAACTTTATACCAAACTTTTTTGGTGGTATTTTCCATTTCGTCTTGCTTTTTTTGAATAAATTCAATCAAGCCATTAACATACTTTTGATACAATCTAGTGTTTGTCAACCACGCATGGAAGCGAGGAGAAAACTTCGAGAGACTGTAAAAAAAGAGTAAGAAAAACGGAACTTGCGGAATAACGGGTAACAATAAGCCAACGATTCCACAGACTAAACTGACAGCGGCTAATAAAAACCACAAAATCTTGGTGACGTGTCTAAGCATATACTCTCCTCTAACTTTCTATCTAAGTGTTACATAACAGTATACCATAGTTTAGCGGTTGATATTTTAATCTGACTCTAATATTTTATTAAGATTTCATAAAATACGGTCATGAGCAAAATAAAAGCTATTTTTTTTAAGTCGTGGTAAGCTTAGTTTACAAAAAATTTTTATTTTATTAAGGGAGTTGGAGTATTATGGAAAAAAGATTTGATTGGCTAAGCTTATTAGTCGGAATCTTGATGTTACTAGCAGGGGGGTATACTTTATTTGCCCCATTAAGCGTTTTATTGAGCTTGCCTTTAGTTTTGGGAATTTTAGCGATTGCCAAAGGTGTACAAACTCTTTGGTTGCGTCATCAAGTCAATAAAATCTTGGTTCAAAAATCAAGTTGGCTATTGTGGCTAGGAATCATCGACATCGTGATTGGCTTGTTGTTCATTATCAGAATGGGCTTGGCACTTGATGTAATTGTTTTTATTTTCGCGGTCTGGTTTATTTTTGATGCTATTTTTGAAATTATGACAGCCCGTGTATTCAAAGCTGATAAAGGCTATTATTGGTTATTAATTATCTTGAGTGTCTTAGGGTTAATTTTAGGCATCATCTTGTTGTTTAACCCATTGCTAGCTAGTGCAACTTTAGTTTGGTTGATTGCTTTTTATCTAATCTTTATTGGTATTGGTAAAATCATTCAAGCCTTCTAAAATAAAGGCCAAAAGCTTTCTTGAATTTTTCAAGAAGGCTTTTTTTGTAAAAAAAATGTAAACCCCTTACATAAAATCGTTTTAAAGTGTAAAATATATTTGTAGGCTAAAAAAATATTAGTCGGGTACAATTTTAAAATGAGGTGAAATTTATGAGTTTTCCTAAAGATTTTTACTGGGGTGGAGCAATCGCAGCTAATCAAGCAGAAGGTGCTTATAATGAAGCAGGACGTGGCTTAGCACGCACTGATATTACAACTGGTGGTTCGCTACATGCTAGAAGACAAGTAACCTATGAATTTGCCGATGGTACAACAGGTAAAGGTGATTTTGTACCTCAAGGAGCACACGGCAAAATTTTAGCTGATGAATACTATCCTAACCATGAAGGAATCGACTTTTATCATCGTTATAAAGAAGATATCAAACTTTTTGCTGAAATGGGCTTTAAGATGTTTCGAATGTCAATTTCATGGTCGCGAATTTTCCCAAATGGTGATGAACAAGAACCAAATCAAGCAGGTTTAGATTTTTATCGCAGTGTCTTTGAAGAATTGCGTAAATATGATATTGAACCACTCGTAACCATTTCGCATTTTGATACACCATTATACTTAGAAGAACATTATGGTG
The DNA here is from genome assembly GCF_949152225.1 of Ligilactobacillus sp. Marseille-Q7487. NCBI lineage: Bacteria > Bacillati > Bacillota > Bacilli > Lactobacillales > Lactobacillaceae > Ligilactobacillus > Ligilactobacillus sp. Marseille-Q7487. The sequence goes on along the minus strand of NZ_CASCJC010000001.1, from coordinate 1,467,702 downwards.
GATGGAATAACCGTAAATTAATCGATTTTTTCACACATTTTACAGAAACTATCTTTAACGAATATAAAGGCCTTGTTAAGTATTGGCTAACATTTAATGAAATCAATAATACAATTATGTTTTTGGAATTTGTCCAAAAAAATCCAAGTGATCAAGCTTATCAAAGTGCCTATCAACAATTGCACTATCAATATGTTGCCAGTGCTAAGGCTGTTAAACAAGCACACCAAATCGATCCAAACTATCAAGTCGGCTGCATGATTTGTGGTATTTGCAATTATCCATTAACCTGTGATCCTAAAGATATCTTAGCTAATCGCTATGCTTGGGAACAAAATATCTTTTATAGTGGCGATGTACAATGCAAAGGTAAATATCCAACATTTGCGAAACGCTTGTGGGCTAAACACAATGTCAACTTAGACATCACCGCGCAAGATTTAGAAGATTTAAAGGAAGGTACCGTTGATTTATATACCTTCTCATATTACATGTCAACTGCGATTACTACACATCAACAAGAAGATAAAGTTGGTGGTAACTTCTCAACTGGAGCACGTAATCCATACTTGAAATATTCCGAATGGGAATGGGCCGATGATCCAATGGGCTTACAATATTACCTTGAAATGATTTATGATCGTTACGAATTACCACTGATGGTTGTTGAAAACGGCTTGGGTGCGGTTGATAAGCTTGAAGATGGCAAAGTTCACGATCCATACCGGATTGAATACATGAAAGAACACATCAAAGCCATGGATAAGGCTATCGAAAATGGTGTTGATTTGCGTGGTTATACTAGCTGGGGTTGCATCGATTTAGTTTCGGCTGGTACCGGGCAAATGTCTAAACGCTATGGTTTTATTTATGTCGATAAAAACGATGATGGTACCGGTAGTTTAGAACGTTACCGTAAGGATTCATTTTACTGGTATAAAGACGTCATCGCATCAAATGGTGCTAAGTTAGATTAAAATATCAGCAACAAATTAAAAAGTCAGCAAGTATTTGCTGACTTTTTTTGCTATATATCTTTATCAGGAGCTTGGCCTGTGTGGGCTAGCCATTTGCATTCGGTAATTTCCATGTCACTAAAAGTTGCTTTAAAAGATGAATCTTCAGGACTGCAAGCATAAATGCCGAAATTGATCGTATCAGCACCTTTCCAAAAATGGAAGATACGCATCTGATTATAATTAATACCATCAAAAGATGCTTCAACACAAAAATCATCTTCTCTGCGACTGAATCGATACCAGATAGTTTTGATAGATGCATCGATGACTGTTGTTGCCCAATCTGAATAACCATTGTTGGTAACAACGCTACCTAGATGCTGAAATTCTTCATTTTCATATTCACTGGAACATTTAAACCAATTATCGCTGTCTAAATACATGGCAACACCACATTGATCAAAGCGATGTTTGCTTGCAAAGTTTGTTTTAACTACAAAAGAAAAATATTTTTCAGCACTTTGCAGTTGTAAGAGTGGGGCGTTATCGTTTCTAAATTTGTAATATGTTCTTTGCCATAAATCTGTGTGAGGTTGTGTAATGATTTCAATTTTATCTTGAGTGATACTGTAGCTTTTAGGAGCTCTTGTCCATGTTAAATCATCAATATTAAATTTCATTTTTTTCTCCCTTAAATTTATTTTTCATCTGCCATTCAGATTTGAGTAAAGCATATAAATAAAAAGTTCTAAATTGCTTGTTATAATATAAATAATCACGCAGGGTAGCTTCTTTTTGATAACCTAGACGTTGTGCGACTGCTTGGCTCTTATGGTTAGTTATATCAATTAAAATTTCTAATCGATGCAAGTTCATTTCTTCAAAAGCATATTTTTGCAGTAAATTTAGTGCCTGATTCATATAGCCCAAGCCGACATAAGCATCGCCTAAAAAATAGCCAATTTGAGCCTTGTGATGATCTTTTGAAATATCATGAAGATCGATTAGGCCTACGATAGTTTGATCAATTTCAATAGCTAGCATTAGAATCGTTTGTTTAGGCAAGCTTTTTGCAAGACTAGTTTGTTCGTCTTCTGGTTGATAAATATCATCAACCCATGGTAAGTAGCGTCTAAGATTTTGACGACTAGCATCAATGAGGTTAAACAACTCATAAGCATCGTTTAAGGTGACGGGGCGCAGTGTTATTTGTCCATTTGTCAGGTACATGAAATCACTTCCTTTGATAATGATTTTATAAAAAAAACAAGCACCCGTAAAGATGCTTGTTTTTTTGATTATTTGCTTAATTGACGAATTCCAGGTAAGGTAATCATCACCAAGAAACTGATGATATAAAGGGCAGATAAGCAACCCATGGTTACACCTAGAGTATAGTGATCCATTAAAATTCCGATAGCTACAGAAGAAAAACCACCGATTGCACGACCAACATTCATGATTAAGTTATTAGCGGTCGAACGAATTTCAACTGGATATAAACGACTGATAACAGCACCATAACCACCAAACATACCGTTTGAAAAAAAGCCGATAACAGCCCCGATTAAGACTAAAGCTAAAGCACTTTTAGCCATTAAAATCGTAAATAAAATAGCAGCTGAGCCAAGTAAGAAGATACCAAAAGAAATGCGTGGACCAAAGTTATCCATGATATAACCAAAGGCCACCATCCCAAGACTCATACCGATAATTGTTGCAATCATCCATAAAGATGAACCTGAAACAGATAAACCTTGTTGTTGTTGCACGATAGTTGGTAACCAGTTCATCAAACCAAAGTAGCCAGCGATTTGCACGATAGCCATGATCATCAAACCAATTGTTTGATAAGCGATCTTAGGTGTTTTGAAAAGTTCTTTAAATGAAGGCTTTTCTTGTTTTTCACGTGCTTTAGCTTGAGCTTGCAAGAAAGTGTCACTTTCTTTGACGTGTTGTCTGATGAAATAAGTCAAGATAACAGGAATAATACCGACTAAGAAAAGAGCGTTCCAACCAAAATCTGGGATGATAAAGGTTGCTAGTAAAGCGGCAAAGATCGCACCGATTTGGCCACCGATTGCAGCAATTGAAGTGATACGCCCAACATGGTTGTAGTGGAAGTTTTCAGCAATCATTGCCATACCTACACCGTATTCACCACCAGCCCCGATTCCGGCTAAAAAGCGCAGAATATAAATAGTCGTCAAGTCATGTGCAAAATACATAGCAGCAGTGGCAAAGGCAAAAATAAAAATAGTATAAGAAAAAGTCTTAACCCGTCCATGACGGTCCCCAATAATACCAAAAATTGCTCCACCGACAAGCATTCCGATGTTGGTAATCGAACCAATCATCCCAGCTTCTCCACTTGAAATATGCAAATCAGCAATAATTGACGCCAATGAAAATGATAGGAACATGATGTCCATATTTTCTAGGGAAAATCCAGCCGCAGTCGAAGCTGTTACCCATTTTTGTTGTTTAGACATCTTATTAGTCGTTGTCTGTTCCATAAAAAATTCCTCCCAAAATGACGATCTCTGTCGTCAATTATTTTGTTCCAATAGACTATTTTACATGAAAAAACAAACAAAACAAGTAACATTTTCAAGAAAATGTATTAATTTACGAAATTTGTTATAGATTATGCATAAGCTTCTAAAGATGATTTTGGAAGTTTTTTCTAGTATAATCAAGGATACTAAAATGATAAAGTAGGTGGCGTTGTGTTTGAAAAGTTTGTTTTGTTATTGGTTAAACTTAGACAAAATGTTTTTTTGCGTGTGACCCAAAGAACCTTGGCTGTACTTTTTCCGTTGATTTTAATTGGAAATTTAGCCCAAGTATTAGCCTCATTTCTATCGGTTAATGGCTTTATCGGAAGCATTTTTTATGTTGATGATTGGTTACCTCATTATGCAGGAGTACGCTTGGTTTTTGAAAACATAAGTAAGATGACACTTGGATTGGTCGCAGTGTTAGCTACTTATCAAGTTGCACGTTATACGGCAAAATTTTACCAACGTGATGGACAAATGGCTGGGCTAGGGGGATTGGTTAGCTTTTTATTGTTGATTTATGCAGCAGATAAAAACATGGTGTTAACTATCAATTGGCGTTTGTTGGGCTTTGCTAGTTTGTTTTTAGGCCTTCTTATCGGCTTTTTTAGCGGTTATTTGTTTAAAATCTTAACCAAAGAAGTTGCTGATGTTTCTTCAATGCATAGTGCAGATATTTTAGCGCGGGCTTTTATGGCCTTAAAACCGTTAAGTGTATCATTGCTAAGTTGTGCGTTGATTAATCATTTTTTAAGTACCTTCATTTATCGTTACTTGAATCAAAACAACGATTTTTTTCAAGCGTTAAGCTTGCTTAGTCATGGCTTAGGTTTGACGCTTTTAGTTGGAATATTGACTAACTTGTGTGCATTTATTGGAATTAGTGGACCATATACGCCTAACTTATATTATGATAGCCGCTTAGTTGCTGCTAATTTGAATGCGACATTTGCCAAACATAGCTTGCCGTATCAATACAATGGCAACACTTTGTATCAAGCTTATGGTGTTTTAGGCGGGGCGGGATGCAGCTTAGCTTTAGTCATAGCATTGTTATTGTTTACGCAAAACAAAAATGAACACAACATAGCCAAGGCCACGCTTTTTCCTGTCTTTTTCAATAGCAATGCAGCTTTATTGGTTGGCTTGCCGGTCTTATTTAATCCACTTTATTTACTAGGATTTGTAATGATTCCAGTGCTAAATATGTTAGTGGCCGCATTATTTTTAAAATGGGGTTGGCTTAGCTATTCTGTTTATCCCGTGCCAACCGGGACACCAGGACCATTGATTGCCTTTATTGGTAGTGGAGCTGATTGGCAAAATTTAGTCTTTAGCTTGTTATTATTGGTGCTAGATATATGGTGTTATAAACCTTTTGTCTTGTTGGCGCAAAAAGTAAGCCATAGACTTAAACAAAGCGAGCGGAGGGAATAGCGATGGTTAAAAAAAGAATATTTTGGGTCCTTTTATTGCTAGGAAGCTTAGTTTTACTAGCTTTGCCTGCAGGAAAATGGACCAAAGCAAATGTTACAACACTGCAGTCTTTTCATAATTCAAAGCTTTCTCCAATCATCATGATTCCAGGAAGTTCTGCAACGGAAAATCGCTTTGATGAGCTGATTGCAAAGATTAACGAGACTAGCCTAAAAAAGCACAGCCTGTTAAAAGTTAAAGTCTACAACAGTGGCAAGATGGTTTTTAAAGGCAAGATAGCCGCTAAGGATAATGAGCCCTTTATCGTGGTGGGATTTGAAAATAATCATGATGGCTATAGTAATATCTTGCAACAAGCCAAGATGTTTTCAAAGGCTTTTAATAAATTGACCGAAGATTATAATTTTAACAATTTTAAAGGCATCGGCCATTCGAATGGTGGCTTGATTTATACCGCTTTTTTAGAGAAATATTATGCTAAAACCAATGTCAGCATCAAAAAATTAATGACAATTGGCACGCCTTATAATTTTAACGAGGCGTCGTTGCAGCATAAAACACAGATGTTAGCAGATTTTATCAAGGCTAAAGACAAATTGCCTAAGGATTTGAGTGTCTATTCGATTGCCGGGACTGAAAATTATGATTCAGACGGCTTAGTACCGGCTAGAAGTGTTGAAGCGGGGAAATATATTTATCAAGGCCAAGTCAAGTCATTTACAGAAATTACAGTAACAGGACAAGAAGCACAACACTCTGATTTACCCCAAAATCAACAAATCATCGATTTAATCGAACGCTATATCTTAGATAAGAATCAACGTCCAGATCCTAACGGTAATCGCTGAGTCTTAAAATAATAGTTTTTTAAAATTTGTTATAGTAAAATAATAAATGGATTGCAGAAACTTTCACATAGCAAAAAATAATATGGTGAAAAAAGAAAGTTTCAATTAAATTGAAAGGTAATGCTGTATTTTGCTAGGTAACCATATTTGATACAGCCAGGAATTTTGTTATGACACAAACGCGTCACTTTGATGATGTTAAACGAATTGTCGTTAAGATTGGAACAAGTTCATTGCTTCATCCAAACGGGAAATTAAATTTAGCAGCCATCGATCAACTTAGCTACACCTTGAGTAGTTTAAATAATACCGATAAAGAAGTTATTTTAGTTTCTTCTGGAGCTATCGGAGTAGGAATGGGACAATTCGGCTTGACGCACCGACCCACCGCGATTCCTGAACAACAAGCCTTAGCTTCTGTGGGACAATCACAGTTAATGACGGTTTATCAACAAAGATTTGCGACTTATGGAACTAAGATCAGTCAAGTTTTGTTGACTTATGATGTCTTTGAGTATACCGGAAGTTTAAAAAATACACTTAATACGTTTCAAACATTGCTTAATTGGAAAGTGATTCCAATTGTTAATGAAAATGATACCGTAGCCATCGATGAATTGGGACATACGACTAAATTTGGCGACAACGATCAGCTTTCGGCTTTAGTTGCGGCTATTGTGGATGCTGATTTGTTGATTATTTTATCTGATATCGATGGCTTTTTTGATAAGAACCCCCAAAAATATCCTGATGCAAGCTTGATTCAAACAGTAAATCACATCGATGATGCTGTTTATCAAATTGCGGGTGGCTCAGGTTCTGATTTTGGTACGGGTGGCATGTATACAAAGTTAAAAGCTGCTCAACGTATGATGAAACATGGTAAAAAAGCCGTTTTGGCAAATGGGTCAGATCCTAAGATTATTTTAGATATTTTAGCAGGTAAGCAAGTAGGAACATTGTTTGATCCAAATTAAGAAAGGATAAGCTTATGTCGATTAATTTGTTAGAAATGGGCCAAAAGGCTAAAACTGCTGCATTTGAATTAGCACATCTAGCAGCTAATGCACGCCAAGAAGTCCTAGAGTTTAGCGCTAAACAGTTGTTAGCGCAAAAAGAAGCATTATTGGCTGCCAACACTTTAGACGTGCAGGCCTATCAAAAAGAAAATGCAGATCAACGCTTTTTAGATCGTTTGTTGTTAGATGAACAAAAAATCAATGCGATGGCTACGGGTTTACAACAAATAGCCTTATTACCCGATCCTTTAGGGCAGATGAACGGCTGGGTTAACCATGCTGGTTTAAAGATTAATCAAGTTCGGGTGCCTTTAGGCGTAGTGGGAATGATTTATGAAGCACGCCCCAATGTAACTGTAGATGCTTTTGGTTTGTGTTTTAAAACAGGAAACGCAGTTATTTTGCGTGGTGGTAAAGAAGCAATGCAAACTAATATTTGCTTGAGTGAAATTTTACGTGCTTCTTTAGTTGCTAAAGGCTATAATCCAGATGCGATACAATTAATTTGTGATCCTAGCCACCAATTAGCAAATGAATTTATGCAACTTAAAGATTTAGACGTATTAATTCCACGAGGATCGGCGCGTTTAATTCGAGCCGTAGTTGCTAATGCCAAGGTTCCAGTGATTGAAACTGGTGCAGGAAATTGTCATTTATATATCGATCGTACTTTTGATCTTGAGATGGCTAAACAAATCGTAGTCAATGCTAAGACACAACGTCCTTCGGTATGTAATGCTGCAGAAAAATTATTGATTCATCAAGATGCCAAGGCTTTTGTAGGCGAAATTTTAGCAGCCTTGCGTGCTGAAAATGTTGAGATTTTAGGCGATGAAGCTATTTGTCAGTTAGATAAAAACGTCAAATTAGCAACTAAAAAAGATTGGGAAACTGAATATAATGACTATACTATCGCAGTTAAGCTAGTGGAAAGTTTAGATGAGGCAATTGCACATATCAATCGTTACAGCACAAAACATTCAGAAGCAATAATCACTAACGATTATCAACGCAGCCAATATTTCTTAGATCGTGTCGATTCAGCGTGTGTTTATGTTAATGCTTCGACGCGTTTTACCGATGGCTTTGAATTTGGGTTTGGTGCAGAAATTGGAATTTCTACCCAAAAACTACATGCTCGAGGGCCATTAGGGCTTAAGGAATTGACTACGACTAAATACACGATTTTAGGCGATGGTCAGATTCGTAAATAAGACAAGTTGGTTGAAATCTTTTTGAAAAAATCTTTACCCTCTTAGTAATTTGAGCTAAAATAAAAGTGTGTATGGGCAATTTTCCCATAAAAAACTGTTAGGCCAAAACACAGTGCGGAGGATGAAAAAAATAATGCAAGAAAATTCTAGTATCAAGCTTTTTGCGCTTAATTCTAATCCAGAATTAGCACAAAAAATTGCGGATGAAATGGGCGCTAAACTATGCGATGCTTCGGTTAAACATTTTAGCGATGGTGAAATTCAAATCAACATCGACGAAAGTGTGCGTGGTGACGATGTCTTTATCATTCAATCGATTGCTGATCCAGTTAATGAAAACTTCATGGAATTGATGGTAATGATGGATGCGTTGCGTCGTTCGAGTGCTGGTTCAATTAATGCAGTTATCCCATATTATGGTTATGCAAGAGCCGATCGCAAAGCACGCTCACGTGAACCAATTACGGCTAAAATGATTGCTAACTTCATTCAATTAGCCGGTGCTAACAGAGTAGTTACCCTTGATTTGCATGCTGGTCAATTACAAGGTTTCTTTAATATCCCAGTTGACCATTTATTAGCAATTTATACGCAAGCTAACTATTTCAAAGAAATCGGCGTATGCAAAGATGTCGTGGTTGTCGCACCTGATCATAATGGGGTTAAAGCCGCACGCAATATGGCAGAATTATTAAAAGCGCCAATCGCAATCGTTGACAAGCGTGATACGGACCGTTTAGATCCTGAAAATACACATGTTATTGGTGATGTTAAAGGTCATAAATGTATCGTAGTCGATGACATGGTTGATACTGCAGCTAAAATGGCAGATGCGGCTTTAGCTTTAAAAGCAGCTGGTGCAACTGAAATTTATGCTTGTGCAACACATGCTGTTTTATCTGGGAATGCGGTTGAAGAATTGAAGAGTGCACAATTTACACAAGTAGTTGTGACGGATACGATTGCAATTCCAGCTGAAAAACAATTTGAACAATTAAAAGTTTTGTCAGTAGCGCCAATTTTTGCTAAAGCAATTTCATTGATTTACAACAATCAATCTGTGGATTCTTTATTCAATCAAAAAGATAACATTTAAGTTTTTAAGTCGTCATTTAGTGGCGACTTTTTTTGTGCTATAATTTAACAAAGGTTTTGTGATAGGAAGTGGGTAAATGAAGAAAAAAGTTGCAATAAATATTGGGTTATTATTGGTTTTTTTAGTGGGATTGGCATTGATTTTTAATAATCAAATCAAAGAATTTGTCGTTGAACATTTGGAACAATCTTCGCTAAAACAAGAAATTGCTAAGCCTAAAAAAAAGGCTAGTTATAATTTAGAAAATGTTGCAGCCCTAGATGCCCAAACAGCATTAAAGGCTGCGTTAAAAGGTGTAGATGCTCCAATCGGTAAAATCGCTATTCCTAGCGTAGGAATGAAGTTAGCTATTTACGAAGGGGTAGCTAATATAAACTTGGCGCATGGTGCAGGGACGATGAAACCTAATCAACAGATGGGACAAGGAAATTATGCATTGGCTGGGCATCATATGGCAAACGAAAATATTTTATTTTCACCGCTAGCCAAGGCTAAGGTTGGACAAATTGCTTATTTAACTGATGGTAAAAAAATTTACAAGTATAAATTGACTAAGCGTGTAGTCGTAAATGAAGATCAGATTCAATGGATTGATGATGTGCCCGCTAAAAAGTTACTCACATTAGTGACTTGCTCGAGTTCACAACCAGGTGTAAAAATGCGTTTGATTTTCCAAGGTGAATTGGTTAGTGCAGAGAAATTAACCAAGAAAACATCGCAATATTTTGTTTAAAAAAAGTGAATCCAAAACGGATTCACTTTTTTAGTGTGCTTAAAACATCAAAAAAAGGATTGACGTTTAACACTAAGTAGTTCAGTTTTGGAGTACAAAATGACAAAATGTACTTCAAAATGGACTACTTTTTTCATTTTAACTTACATACCAAATTACATACAAAATGATTTATAAAATGCAATTGAAAATGATAATTGAATGAAAATTTGTGATTTTGTGGTATTATGATAATATAACTTATAGAAAAAATTGCTTATTCAACTAACGGGCAGGATAATGAGAAAAGGTTTTTTGATAGAAATAAGAAATTAGATGGTAAATTAGTTAAAAAGGATGTGTTATAAATGAAAGTTTCTTTGATTGCTGCGATGGATAAGAATAGAGTGATTGGCAAAGAGAATGACATTCCTTGGAGGATTCCCAAGGACTGGGAATATGTTAAAAATACTACAAAGGGACATCCGATAATATTAGGTAGGAAGAACCTTGAATCAATCGGAAGAGCCTTACCTGACAGAAGAAATATTATTCTGACGAGAGATAAGGGGTTTACCTTTAATGGTTGTGAAATTGTTCATTCAATAGAAGATGTTTTTGAGTTATGTAAAAACGAAGAAGAAATTTTTATTTTCGGAGGAGAACAGATTTATAATTTGTTTTTCCCTTATGTTGAGAAAATGTACATCACAAAAATACATCATGAATTCGAAGGAGATACTTTTTTTCCAGAAGTGAATTATGAGGAATGGAATGAGGTATTTGCCCAAAAAGGGATAAAGAATGATAAAAATCCGTATAACTACTATTTTCATGTATATGAAAGAAAAAACTTATTGAGTTAACGGGTGCGTTAATTGAAGAAGAACAGTAAAGATAAAGCACAAGAGCTTGGGATTACTCCAAGCTCTTTTTGTCATTTGAAATAAATTATATCTTTCCAATCAAATTGTTTATCTGTAATCCCTAATCTTTGAGCAGGTGTCAAAACCTTTTTATCCGCTGATTTAAAAGGGCGACAAAAGTTGTAGTAAGTTCTTAGAATTGTAATCGCAAATTGAGCATACTTCGGATTGAAGTTAGCGTAAATATAGCTCTTCTTATCACCACGAGCTGTTGTTAATGGTCTTTCAAGAGATGATATATAACGTCTTATCTGTTGAATAAAGCTATTGGTCGAATGGTCATTAACATTTAATAGCATCTTTGCGATTTCGTTTGGTTCCAGAGCAGATAAATCCGTTCTACAATCAACTGAATAAAATCCTTTATCCTTAGTGGCTAATGGATGTTTGATAGGGTTATCGGCATATTTGCGATATCTTTCTCCATCTTTACTAATAGCCTCTTCGTGGAATTGATGACTTGTTAGTAATTCAGTTAGATAATGAGATGCCAAAGTCCGTAGAAACTTTGTTTTGAATCCTCTGATATCTCCCCAATCGAGCAGTTCTGCTTTTGCTTGTCCGAATTCTTTTAAGCATTGTTTTCTGCTTTTCGTCTTGTTAACTTGGCAAATAAAATGATGTGCATCGCTCAACCTTAATTCTTTCGTGAATACTCTATAAAAGGCGTTTCTAATAGAGAAGTCATCATCACTAATCATTCGCCATTCGTCGGCATTAACCATTTGTTTAATTAACCAATAGTGAGCAGTTGTAGTATAAGGAGCATCAACATTTAAACCATCGACAAATCTACTCCTATTAGTAATTTTCCCTAATTCGTGAAGATAAGCATTCCTATTTTCGCTATCGTTAGCGGATGGTTCTTGTGGATAATAAGACCAATCTAACCTATCATTTTTACGACTAAAAGTATTGAGATGGTCTTCTTTGAATTTTCTTGTATCTTCATTTAATTCATCCATTGAAATATTCCAATCATAGGCAACATCAGAACGGAACACATATCTTGATAAGACCTCAGCAGATACAACTATATACGTTTGCATATTAAGGTCTTCAAACCCCGTATATTTCTTTGAACCTTGTCCTTTCTTACGGACGTTATTTAGGTAGTAGTGCATCTTGTCCGTATTAAGCCACATCTCGTTAAATTTCTTTGTTTGAAGGGGTTGTGTCTCATATCGTTCTAAAAACTCCAAACAACGCCTATACAGCCACTCCAGCTTATGATAGTAGGTTCCAACTCCAATTCCTAAAATATCACAAGTACGACTGACTGAAACCCTTCCAACAACCATCTTAGCGAACATTGGAAGAATGGTGTTCTTTTGTTGGTGATAAGTAGTGGTTTCTTCTCTTTTTGGTAGAACATTAGTGAACTTCTTACACGCCTTACATTGATAGCGTTGAGATTTGCCCCTACTTTTCCCCCTTTTGTAAAATTGCTTCGGCTCATTGAATGGGGTTGATTCTTCTTCCGAGCAGCCTTCTTTATGAAATTGATAATCTGGCTCAACATCTTGGATGCTATTGATTTCTATAAGGCGTTTAATTTCTTCAACAACAGACCAATTAGATAAAGGGGTTACTGTACAGTTTTGCGATACACCTCTGCCAATAGGATTGTCATTGCAGTACATACCTTTATGACCTTTATCTTTGGAACTACCAGTCATTTTATATCGACTTGGTTTCCCTTTTACATCTTTGAATTTGTGCTGTTCTTTCCCAAAATTACAACAAAACGGATTGATGCAGTAATTATATTGAATGGGATATTCAGAACCGTTCCATTTAAAAGACGTTGGCAAGAACAACATTTTGTTATACCTTGTTGCAAATCGTTTTGGAGTTAATAAATCATATTGTTTAGCCCTATCTTTTAATTCTTCGTTTGAAATCGGAATTTTAACATCTACAATTTCATCTTCCTTCGTGGCTAATCTTTTAAGCTTGGTCATTGTCTATCAACCCACTCTATCTTTGATACCCATTTTTTCAACAATCCGCTTATTACTTCGCTTGTTGGCAATCCATTCAATAAACTTCTTATCGTCTAAAATGTTCAATAAGAATTCATCCACTGCTTCGCTTTCAGTACGCTCTGCATATTCAGCGTATTGCTTAACTATCACCCTTACTTGCTCTGATATTTCCCAATCCACAGACTTAGCGTTCTTATTTTTTGGCTCAAGAAATTGCATAGGAAAATGCACCCCTTTTTGCTTAGTAAATTGTAACCATTTTAACACACCAATTTGCATTCCTACAATAATTATTTCACGTTCGCATTTTTATATACATTTTAACTTACATTTTGTGGTGTAAATTAACAACAAACGTTGATTTAACAATAAAAAACGAGTATCAAACTCAGTTGCAATTTGATACTCATTTAGGTTTACATTTTCACTTTTTGTACTCCAAAACTGAACTACTTAGTTTAACACATCAATCCTTTTAGTTGCTTATTTTAGTCTTTATATAAATATCTTCTTTGGAAGAATTTAACAATTTCAACGATTACGATTAGCAATGCACCAGCAGCTAAAACAATCATCCATTGTTGCCATGCTAAATGAGAAACATGGAAGATACCATTGAAGCTAGGAACAAAGATTGTCATCGCAAGTAAGATACCAGAAATTAAAACAGCTAAGTTAAAGAACTTGTTGTTAAAGATTTCTTTAGTAAAGATCGTACCGTGAATTGATTTACAGTTAAATGCGTGGCATAACTGTAAAACACCTAAGGTTGCATAAGCCATGGTTAAAGCATCAGCATGAATTAAAGCATCGGAGTGGTGGAATGGGAATTTCAAGGCAAACAAGTAAACGCCTAAGGTTAATAAACCTTCTAAGATCCCTTGATAGATAATACTTGAACCAACACCGTTTGATAAGAAGTTTGATTGACTACCACGTGGCTTCTTTTGCATGATATTGCGTTCTTCTTTTTCAACACCTAAAGCAATCGCAGGGAATGTATCTGTAACTAAGTTAATCCACAAGATTTGCACAGGTGCAAAAATTGACCAGTTCATCACAGTCATCATAAATAAGGTCAACACTTCACCTAAGTTAGCGGATAACAAGTATTGGATAGCTTTTTGAATGTTTGCAAAGACTTTGCGGCCTTCTTTAACTGCTAAAATAATTGTTGCAAAGTTATCATCGGCTAAAACAATATCAGCAGCATTCTTAGAAACTTCTGTCCCGGTAATCCCCATACCAACACCAATGTCGGCTGTCTTTAAGGCAGGAGCATCGTTAACCCCATCACCAGTCATTGCCACGATCTTGCCATGTGATTGCCAAGCTTTGACGATTCGTACCTTATGTTCGGGAGCCACACGTGCGTAAACAGAGTATTTTGCAACGTCTTTTTTAAGTTGTTCATCACTTAACTCATCTAATTGACGTCCGGTAATTACACCTTCATCATCATTAGCTTCGATGATTCCTAAACGCACAGCAATTGCTTTAGCCGTATCCTTATGGTCTCCGGTAATCATCAATGGACGAATACCAGCTGATTTAGCTTCACTAACAGCGTCTTTAACCTCTGGACGTTGTGGATCAATCATCCCAGTTAAACCAACGAAGATTAAATCTTTTTCATAATTTTCAGAAGTCAATGCCTCACTCATACTTGTCAATGGACGATAGGCATAACCTAAAACACGTAATGCTTCATGAGCTAATTGTTGGTTAGTAGCCAAAATTTGGTCATGATCTTTAGTTGTGATTGCACGAACTTGACCATTTTCGTCAATTTGAGTTACACGCCGTAATAATTCATCAACCGCACCTTTAGTCAACAAGTAAAGTTGACCTTTGTCATCTTTAACGATAGCAGACATCAATTTACGCTCGGAATCAAATGGTAATGATGCTTGACGTGGGAAGAAATCTTGAATAGCCTTAACATCAAATTTATTGTCTAAATAATATTGAATCAAAGCTGTTTCTGTTGGATCGCCCACCAAACCATCAGGTGTTTCTTGACTATCATTAGCCAAAATCATGATTTGTGTGAGGCGATTAGCAGGTGAAGCACTAAATTGCGCTGCGCTTTGAAGTTGACCGTCTTGGTAAAGTTTTTCAACGGTCATCTTGTTTTGTGTCAAAGTCCCTGTTTTATCAGAAGCAATGATTTCTGTTGTTCCCAAAGTTTCAACGGCTGGCAGCTTACGCACTAAGGCGTTACGTTTAGCCATTGTTTGTGTACCAAGTGCAAGCGTAATCGTCACGATTGCTGGTAAACCTTCGGGAATAGCAGCTACGGCTAGGGAAATAGATGTTAATAACATATCTAAGACACTTTCACGTTGTGTCATTACCCCAAAGACAAAGATGACTGTAGCAATAACCAAAATTAAGATTGTTAAGACCTTGCTTAAATGAGTAATGTTTTTTTGCAAAGGTGTGGCTGCTTTGTCAACATTTTCAAGCATGGTGGCAATGTGGCCAACTTGGGTGTTCATTCCGATTGAGGTTACTACAGCCTCAGCGGTCCCATAAGTTACGTTAGTGTTCATAAAACCAAGATTGTGTTGCTCACCAAGTGGGGGATTTTCTTCACTTAAAGTAGCAATATCTTTTTCAACCGGCACAGATTCACCTGTTAAAGCTGCTTCTTCAATCTTTAAAGAATTAGCACTCAATAAGCGAACGTCGGCTGGAACAATATCACCAGCTTCAAGTAAGACGATATCTCCAGGTACCAAATCGGCACTTTTGACTTGTTGAACTACACCATCACGGCGAACGCGCGAATAAGGAGTGGTCATTTCTTGCAAGGCATCGATTGCATTTTCAGCCTTAGCTTCTTGAAAGACTCCAAAAACGGCATTTAAAATAACAACTAAAAAGATAATCAACGAATCTGAAACTTCACCAGCAATCATTGCAACCAAAGCTGCCGCCATTAAAATGACGATCATTAAGTCTTTAAACTGAGCAATGAACTTTTGTAAAAGCGTTGTTTTTTTCTTGGCAGCTAAGACGTTAGCCCCATATTCTTGTTGCCGTTTTGCGACCTCCTTTTGTGATAAACCATCTAGGGAACTACCCAATTTGGTGAGTGTTTCTTCACCAGAAAGCTTGTAGTAATTCGTTTTCAATCGTAATAACTCCTCCTTTGATATTTAAAAATGATTGAATTTTATTACAAGTTAATATTATCACAAAAAAGACCAAGACGGGATAAAAAAGAATTATTTATAAAAAAGTTGAGGTATTGTTTAGAAAATCTTAAGAATTTAAAAAGCCAATTTTTGTTACTAAAATAGATAGTTTCTGATTAAAAATAGGTATATAATAAGAAAGATTTTGATTTTTAGTGAAAGAAGGATTAAGCGTGTTTTTTGTTTCTGTCGAGCAAGTCGTTATTATGTTTTTATTGATGATTTTAGGTTTGCTTTGTAGTCAAATTGGTTTTATTCATAAACAAACGGCTAAAGACATGACGAATTTGTTGTTGTATATTGTTTCACCCGTTTTGATCATCAATTCGTTTTTGCGTAAGTTTAGTTGGGCAAGGTTAACGATGTTTGGACTTGAATTTTTTTGTGTCTTACTCGTTTTTATCTTAGGTATCATAATTGCCAACCTTATTTTTAGCTCCAAATTGATCAAACAACCGGTCAAACGCAATGCTTTGCGTTTTAGCCTAGTCTATTCAAACTGTGGTTTTGTAGGTATTCCTTTGATTCAAGCAATTGTCGGTAACGGTGGGGTCTTTTATTCGGTACCGTACTTGATTTTACAAAATATTTTTATCTGGACGCATGGAGCTGCAATGTATCAAGGCAAGGTTAAAAAATCGCAAACACAAATGTTAAAAAGCGCGTTACTCAATCCTAATATCATTGCTTCAATTGTTGGTTTAATCATTTTTATCGCACAAATTCCGTTTCCTGAAGTTTTAACAACGACTTTTGATTATATTACAGCTTTAAATATGCCTTTGAGCATGATTATTATTGGGACTAATCTGAGTCAATTAGATTTAAAAAACAGTTGGCAAGATATGCTTGCGTGGGTAGCCGTACTAGTTAGAAACTTACTTTTTCCGATTGTCGTCATTTTATTTTTACAATTGTTTGAGCTTAACCATGAAGCGTTGATGGCTACTATCATTATGGTAAGTTGTCCGATTGCTAGTTTAGTAGTCTTGTTTAGTTTATTAAATGATTTAGAATTAGAATTTCCAACCAAGATAATGTGTCTGTCAACTTTATTATCGGTAGTTACAATTCCTGTATTAATCTTATTTACAGGTCTTTTATAAGTCAAAAACTGAAAAGTACTTGAAATAAACTTGATTTTTCTGTAAAATGAATAGATGCATGAATGTCGAAGGGAGGGTTTATTCGATGTCACAAAATACACACGTTGGGGTAGCTAGCGATCGTCGTCCAGTGAACTCCAAAAACGTCAAGAAGCGTCGCGCTCAACACGAAGCTGTTTTAAACTTCTTAAAGGAACGCGAAGAAGCTGAAAAAGCTGCTAAATAATGTAAGAGCAAAACTAGGCGTGTAGCCGCGTGGAGCTCGCTGGCATATCGTTAAGTGCAATCTTTTTTACTCGAGTGATTTGATTGGTAAAATTTGTCAGTAGTTTCAATTAATTGAACCAAAATAGCTCCACATGGGCCGCTTGAATAGTGCGCACATGTGGATTTTTTGTGTTTTCAAGTTCTTTTTTGCGGTATAATAATAAGGTGTTGTCTGCTATAACACGATCTAAGGAAAGAAAGGCATCTTTTCAAAGATGAAATAAGATTTTTGTGAAGTTATTGAGTATTATTGTTCCTTGTTATAATGCACAAGCTTATTTAAAAAATGTGTGGATTCATTATTAGTTGGGGGACAAAAAGTTGAAATTATTTTAGTAGATGATGGTTCAACTGATAAGACTGCGACTATGATTGATGAATATGCAACTAATTATCCTAGTCTTGTTAAGACAATCCATCAAGCAAATGAAGGGCATGGCCAGGCTGTTAATACAGGTTTGCAACATGCTCAAAGAATTTATATCAAGATTGTTGATGGCGATGATTGGTTAGACCAAGTGGCATATCAAAAAGCCCTTGCCACTATCGAAAGCTGGCAAAAAGATGAGTGTAAGCCAGATGTTTTGTTGACGAATTATATTTATGATAAGCAAGGCGTCAAATACAAAAAAACGATGGAATATTCAAAAATGCTACCCCAAGAAGAAGTTTTTGACTGGTCAAGAGTCAAAGTGAGACTGGGGAAATATTTTTTAATGCATGCGATTATTTATCGTAAAGAATTGTTACAAAAAATGGCATTCCAATTACCAGCACATACTTTTTATGTTGATAATTTGTATGCTTTTGAGCC
The DNA here is from genome assembly GCF_949152225.1 of Ligilactobacillus sp. Marseille-Q7487. Lineage (NCBI taxonomy): Bacteria > Bacillati > Bacillota > Bacilli > Lactobacillales > Lactobacillaceae > Ligilactobacillus > Ligilactobacillus sp. Marseille-Q7487. Next base: position 1,449,552 of record NZ_CASCJC010000001.1, on the reverse strand, counting down.
CTTATTTTATGCTAAAAAACTTTACTATTTAGACGTTGATTTATATCATTATTTTATTGGACGTAGCGATCAATCAGTCAATGAAAAAGTAATGATTAGTCGCATAGATCAGCAATTATTTGTCAATCGACGTATGATAGAGTTTTATGCCCAAAATGTAGTACCTGATAGTTTTGTTGGTAAGTATTTGTTTAATTATCTTGAAATTATCACAGCAATTTCTTCGATTCTATTGTTAAAAGATGGTTCAAATGAAAGCCTACGTAAAAAAGAACAACTATGGCATTTCATTGAAACTAAAGACCAAAAATTGTATCAAAAATTACGTTTAAGTTTAGTAGGCAAGGGATTGAATATGCCAGGAAAAGCCGGACGCAAATTAGCCTTAGCCGTTTATTTTTTAGCACAAAAAATGTATGGTTTTAATTGATTTTTTGATTTGACGTCAAACTTGATGTAGCTTAAGATTTTAAATGAAAGATTAAATATAAGGAGCACTAATTTCGTGAAAAAAATAAAGATTATTTATTGGATAGTGGCCGTGGTGATGGTTGGCTTGATGATTGGAAGTTATATCCATGTCCATAATGCTGAAAAACAAAATGCAATTAAGATTGCTAAACAACAAAAAATTGATAAGGCTAAAGAGAAAAAAATCAAGCGTCTCAATAAGCAACAAAAGCAACGACTAGTAACGCCAATCGATTGGACAAAACCTTCATTGAGTGGAAATTATCCAGATTTGAGCCAATACAAGCATTTAAAGAAAAAGAGTCAACGCATTTGGTTAGAAGTTTCACCTAAAAAACAACGTGTCTATGTCAAGCAAGGACCATACACGCTTTATACGATGTATGCTTCGATTGGTAAAAACTATGACGATGGTAAAAAACCAACAGAATCTTACCAAAAAACGCCAACTGGAACCTTTAAGATTCAAAAGCAACGCGGTCAAAGCTATTATAATGCGGCCTTAGGCTACGGAGCAAAGTATTGGACCTCCTTTGATGGTCATGGGATGTATCGTTTTGAATCCGTACCAGTCGATCAAAACGGTAACTTTATTAAAGCCCAAGCCAAGCGATTGGGAAGTACCAAGGTAACACGCAAAAACAATATTGAAGCATACGGTTGCATTCGTTTGAGTGAACCTGATGCCAAATGGATCATGGAAAATATCAAGCCAAAGACTTATGTCGTGGTTCATGGTAAAGATTCCGATGATGATAACTTCTTAGAATTTTTAGAAGACTAAGCAAGAAGTGAGATAAGTCACTTCAAAAATAGCCTTGAAATAATGAATCCTCGTTATTTCAGGGCTATTTTTTATTGGTTCTTGATCAAAGCTTTGCGTAGTCACTAAAAATTAAACTTATCAATTTTGATTTTTGAGCTTTATTTACTGTTTTTTAAACGCAAACAAATTAGGACCGCTAGAGAAATTCTAGCAGTCCTAAAAATTGTAAAAGAGCAATAACTAGACGTTACTGCAGATTTTTTAGTTATTTACGATGACGACTTTAGTGCCGACTTTTAAATTGTGACACATCCAATCTGAATCAAGAACACTTAACCGAATACAGCCGTGAGAATCAGGTGTTTTGCCAAGTTTGGCGGCTGCTGTCAAGTTGTAGCTGCCATCTGGTAAGGTTGGCACCGAATGGAAAAGATATTCACCATGGTTCAGCCAAGAAACCCAGTTATTGGCGCCTTCGTTTAGGGCGTTATTGAAAAAAGAATCACCACGTTCGGCTTGAATATAAAAAGTTCCAGTAGGAGTATAGCTGACTTTTTTGCCTGTAGTTTCATCTGTATAATAAGCACCAGCTGTCGAATACATCGTATAGATAACATCGTTACCAGACATCAGGTAGGTGCGATTTTTCTTGATGCTGACCTTAACCCAAAAATTGCTGACTTGATTTAAGTCTGGATAAGGTGTCGTTTGTGAAGATTGTTGCCAATCGATTGGAGTGCGCATCACGGTATTTTCTTGTTGTTTTTGATTAGATGTTGTCTTCTTTGTTTTAAGTGTAGTTGTTTTTAATGTTGAAGATGAAGTAGACGTTGGTTTTTGATTGAACAAACGTAAACAACAAATTGCAATTAGACAACAGATCAAACCTAATAATATTAAATTACTAAATATTGATTTAGTTTTAGCATGTTTAGGCTTACTATGTTTTTTCAAATAAAGCTCCTCCAAGATTGCTGTATACTTTGACACTAGCAGTTTTTTTGGAAATTGTCAAAAACAATTTTAAAAGAGATAAAGTAAAGAAACTTGGTTTTTACTTTAAACTATGGTATAAAGTATATTAGCAGTTTTTTAAACGGAATTATACATAATTTTTTAGAAAGTGGTTTTTTTGATGCAAATAGTAGTTAAGGATTTTATTGAAAAAGTTAGTGCAGCTGATTATCAACAAACAAAGCTTGCATTCAGTGCACAAGAAATTGAACAATTGGGCATTGAAGAAATTTGTAACCGTTTATGGACGCAATTTCAAACAATGGTTGCTAAGGATAAATTAGCACGCGTAGAGGCTTCCTTGAATTACTCTAAGCAAACTATTCTTGTACAAATCGAAAGTGGGATTATCAATTTGCCGTTTGAAAATATTAAACGTGTGGATAACTTCTTTGATGATTTACAACAAGAAGTCCAACTCAACGCCTACCTAGTGGTCCAATCACCAACCGTAAATTCTTCTGGTTTACGCATCGAAGAAATTTGTAGTGTGGCTGAATTTTTACAAACTAAAACAGCCTTGACTAAGACCGTTATTAAAGTAGCTGAATTGATTGCTCTTAGTCAAAAAAATCAAGCAGAAGCATTGGAAAAACAAGAAGCATAAAAGTCGTCTGGCAAATACCAGACGACTTTTTTGCTATTTAGCATGTAATGCAGCTTGCGTAATATAGTTATATGGTTGATTGAAATGTGGTAAAAAGAAAATATCCAACAATTTGAGCTGATCAATTGTTAATTGTTGTTGGATTGCTAAAGAAAACATGTGAATAACACCAGAAACGTCTTCATTAGAAGCTAATTGTGCACCTAAAATTCGACGTGAATCTTTTGCAAATACAATGCGAATTTTGACTTGATAGTTGTCTTTGATAAAGACTGGCTTTTGTAAGTCTTCAAAGTCACTAACTTGAGCTTCAATACCAAATTTTTGCGCTGCAGCCAAGGATAAACCAGTTGAGACAAGCTTTAAATCAAAGATAGAAATAGCGTTAGAACCTTGAACCCCAGGAGCACTTACGCTACCAAATTGTCCAATGTTATGGGCGGCTACGATTCCTGAGCGTACAGCGTTTGAAGCTAATGCAATATAGCTGGTTTGTTGCAAGGCATTTGAATAAATTGTGGCACAATCTCCAATTGCATAGACATTAGGATCGCTTGTTTGTTGATGTTCATCGACTAAATAAGCGCCGTTACTAAAGAGCTTGAGATGGTCTTTTCCAAAAGGTGCATTTGGTAAAAAGCCAATCGCATTGATGACTAAATCGACTTGATATTGACATTTAGTCGTGCTGATTTGTGAGATGTGATCTTGACCGTGATAAGCTGTCACGATTTCATCGAAGTGACATTCGATACCGTGTTGGGTCAAGTTTTGGTCCATCAAGTTAGCAAATTCGGGATCATAGTAACTAGAAAGTGAGTGTGGCGCTGCATCAAACAAGAGGACTTCTTTTTGGCGGCGTTTAATCGCTTCAGCAATTTCAACACCAATATAACCTGCTCCGATAACAGCCACACGTTTAACGTGTTCTAAATCCAAGGCGGCATCGACTGCTTGACCTTCTTGGAAAAGCTTTAAGAAATGAATGCCGGCTAAATCACTATTATCAATCTTTGGTGTGATAGGACGAGAGCCAGTCGCAAGAATTAGTTTATCGTAGTCTAATTCAAAGCTAGTATTATCTTTTAAAGATAAGCATTTAATAATTTTGTTAGTGAAATCAATCGCTTGCACTTCTGTTTGTAAGTGAACTTGTGCACCTTTTTGTTCTAATTGTTCTTTTGAAGTATAAAATAAATCACGGTAAGAATCGATTTGACGTCCTACCCATAAAGCAGTACCACAACCTAAATAGCTAAGGTTGGTGTTGCGATCAACTAAGACTACTTGTTTATCAGCGTAGTTATCTAATAAGGTATTAGCCGCAGCGATACCAGCATGATTTGAACCAACGATAACAACTTTTTCCATTTAGAAAACCTCCAAAAATTTTTATAATTAAGAATACGATTACAGTATAATATAAAGTTATATTGTTCAAAATACATTTGCTCAATATTTATTTTAAGTTTTTATTAAGAGAAAAAGTTTGTTTAAAAAAACAACTTTATATGGTATTATTAAAAAGAAATTTAGGTTACCCGAAAACTAGGAGGAAAAAGCTTGTTAAATATAGAAAATTTAACCGTTACATACGATGATACACCGGTATTTGAAAATTTGTCAGTTAGCTTTACCCCCGGTAAAATTACTGGAATTATCGGAGCAAACGGTGCTGGTAAATCGACTATGTTAAAGGCTGCACTAGGATTGATTAGTTCAAAAAGTGGAGTTATCACTTATCAAGGAAAACCGTTAAAAAAGGTTCGTAAACAAATTGCTTATGTCGAACAACGTAAAGAATTAGATTTAAGTTTTCCAATCAACGTCTTTGAAGTTGTTTTAAGCGGTTGTTATGGTCGCTTGGGTTTGTTTAAAGATCCTAAAAAACAAGATAAAAAAAGAGTATGGCAAGCACTAGAAGCGGTTGGTTTAACGAATTTAGCTAAACGTCAAATTGGCGAGCTTTCTGGCGGACAATTACAACGAGTATTTGTTGCCCGTGCAATTGTGCAAGATGCACAAGTCATCATTTTGGATGAGCCTTTTGTCGGAATAGATTTAAAAAGCGAACAAGAAATCATTAAAATATTAAAGGCTTGGCAAAAAGAAAATAAGACTATTATCATTGTTCATCATGATTTGAGTAAAGTTTATGATTACTTTGATGAGTTAGTGATTGTAAAGCAAGGGATTTTGGCTAAAGGCGTAGTTAAAGAGGTTTATACCAAGGAAAATATTGCCCAAGCATTTAATATGGATTTGGCCCAGACTTTGTTTACAAGAAAGGAAGAGCAATGATGAAAGTAATCGGTGAATTTTTGGATGGCCTACAACACTATGGCTTTTTACAAAGTGCTTTAATAGCATCTTTATTAGTTGGGGTGATGGCTGGCTTAGTCGGCTGTTTCATTATTTTGCGAGGAATGGCTTTGATGGGAGATGCAATCTCACATTCTGTTTTGCCCGGAGTTGCTTTAGCCCATATTTTTGGCATTAATCTTTTATTGGGTGCCTCTCTTTTTGGTATCTTAGCTTCTTTAGTTATTGGCTTTATCGCCGAAAAAAGCAAGCTTAAAACCGATACTTCTATCGGTATTGTTTTTAGTGCATTTTATGCATTAGGCTTTATTTTAATTGCTCAAGCTGAAAGTACCGCTAATTTACATCATATTTTGTTTGGCAATGTGCTAGCGGTTAGCGGTAGTGATTTGAGGAGTACCGTGCTTGTTTTAGCCGTAGTTATCTTGTTTATTGTCTTGTTTTATAAGGAACTGTTAATTAGTTCATTTGATCCTATTTACGCAAAGACCTATGGCTTAAATACACGTGTATTACATTATGCATTGATGCTGTTATTGACTTTGGTGACCGTGTCGGCTTTGCAGACAGTCGGAATCATTTTAGTTGTGGCAATGTTGATTACACCAGCTGCTACGGCCTTTTTGTGGACAAACAATCTGGTAAAAATGTTAATATTAGCAGCAACATTTGGTGCTAGTGCAGCCTTTTTAGGCTTGTTTTTCAGCTATACTTTTAATTGGGCTTCTGGTCCAGCGATTGTTTTGGTTGCAGCAGCAATCTTTTTGGTGACTTTTTGGATCGCGCCTAAGCAAGGCTTATTAAAGTTCAAGTAAAAGGGGCATAAAAGATGATTAAGAAATTAACCATTTGTTTAGTGGCTTTGGCATTTTTGATTGGTGGAGTGTTTTGGTTTAGTGAGCAAAAAGAAAAGACGACAACATTAAAAAAAGATGACGGTAAATTACAAGTAGTCGTGACTAACTCAATTTTAGCTGATTTAGTCAAAAATGTCGGGCAAGAGAAAACTGATGTTTACAGTATCGTCAAGCCAGGTGTAGATCCACATGAATACGAGCCAAAGCCCCAAGATATTGCTAAAGTTGCTGGGGCAGATGTGATTTTTTACAACGGATTAAAACTTGAAACAGGCGGTAATGGTTGGTTTAAAAAAATGGTTCAAGCCAGTCATAAACGCTTTGGTCAAGATGTTTTTGCCGCAAGTACACAAGCTAAGGTGCGTTATTTGCATGCTGACCAGCCAGATCCGCATGCATGGTTAAGTTTAGCTAACGGCAAGCGTTATGTTGCATATATAAGTGAGATATTAGCAAAAAAAGATCCTGTAAATGCTAAATTTTACCGTCAAAATGCTCAAAAATATCAAGCTAAACTTACCGATTTAGATGCCTATGCTAAAGAAGCCTTTGCTCAGATTGCACCACAGCAGCGTTTGTTAGTGACGTCTGAAGGTGCGATGGAATATTTTGCCCAAGCATACGGTTTACAAACCGCATATATTTGGGCATTAAATACCGAAGCACAAGGTACACCCGAACAGCTTAAGATAGTTTTGGCTAAAATCAAGCAAAATAAACCGGCAAGTTTGTTTGTTGAAAGTTCAGTGTCGCCTAAGGCCATGCAAAAAGTTTCAAACGAAACAGGTGTTAAAATCTATGCTAAAATTTATACCGATTCGTTGGGGGCTAAAGGCTCGAAAGCAGATACGTATTACAAGATGATGCAAACTAATATTACACGGATTTCTCAAGGTTTAACCAAGCCAAATTAACTTTTAAAATCAAGTTTTAGTCTCTTGGCTTAAACTTGATTTTTTTTTATAATAATATAAGGGAAAATAATTGAAAAATAAGTGAGGTAAATTTGTCATGGCAATTAAACTAGTTGCCATCGATATCGATGGTACGTTAGTCGATGATCATAAGCGAATTTCGCTCAAAACTAAAGAAGCAATCAAAAAAGCTAAACAAAAAGGCGTTTATATTGTCTTGTGTACAGGACGTCCGGTTTCTGGGATTCAAGATTATCTAAATGAACTCGAGTTATTAAGTGATGATGATTATGCGATTACATATAATGGGGCTCAAGGTGAAAATATTGGACAAAAAAAGATTGTCTTTGCGAACCTTTTGAGTCAAAGCGATTATCAAGAACTTTTACAAATCAGTAAGCAAGCGCATGTGCGCTCCCAAATTGTAACTGCTGATTCTAAGTTATACACAATCGATGCAAATATTAGTCCATATACCGTGATGGATGCATTTTATACGAAGATGCCCCTTTATTATCGCTCAAGTGAGGAACTTACCTGTACGAACGCAGCTAAGTTTATGTTAGTTGATGAACCAGCTGTGTTAGATGAAGCCATGAAATATTTTGATGCTGAACTTTGTCAAAAGTATTATACGGTTAGAAGTGAGGAATGGTTCTTTGAATTTATGCACAAAAAGGCCAATAAGGGTCAAGCAGTGCTTGAATTAGCCCACAAATTAGGCATCAAAGATTCGCAAATACTAGCTTTAGGCGATCAAAACAATGATTTGACGATGATTGAATTAGCCGGTTTAGGAGTTGCGATGGGCAATGCAAACGAAACGGTTAAAAAAGCTGCCGATGCGATTACTAGTGATAATAATCATGATGGTGTAGCTATGGCCATAGAAAAATATGTGTTAAATTAAAAAAATGAGTGATACGTTGATGTAGCGCAAAGATTAAAGCCCTCTTTACTGGATTTTTCCAGTGATGGGGGTTTTTGATTGGACTTTTAAATCAAAAAAGAGCTAAAAATGTTTACAAAAAATAGGACCGCCCAAAATACTAGCGGTCCTAAAGTTTATAAAAGTCAAATTAAAAAATCATTTAGCGTCGATTTGAGCTGTTAAATCAATGATTTTATCGACAGTCTGATCTAAAAAGGCAATCGTGTTAGCGAGTGGTTCGCTAGTTGAGATATCAACACCAGCTACTAAAGCAGCTTGTAGTGGTGGTTGTTGGTCACCTAGTTTCAAGAAATCTAACCAACGAGCGATTTGTTTAGAACCATTAGCTTGATAACTTAAGAATGCTTGAGTTGCGATGGTTAAACCTGCTGAATAGGTGTAAGAATAAAGTCCCATATAATAATGTGATTGTCGCATCCAAGTCAAAGAAGCATCGTCATCGATTTTGACGGTATCTCCCCAGAAACGCTTGAGCACAGCTTTTTTAAGCTCGCAAAGTTTTGGACCATCAAAGCCTTGCCCTTGATCGATTAGGTTATAAACTTCACGTTGAAAGGCGGCTTCGAGTAAATGAGTGACAAAGTTATGGTAATAGGTATTTGTCAACGTCTTGCAATAAGCATAGCGTTGCATGCGTAAGTCGGTAGTATCTTTGGCTAAGGAATCGGTTAACAATAATTCGTTAAAGGTTGATGGTGCTTCAACTAGATAAGTCGATGGATTGCAGGCTAAAATTGAATTATTAGCCGCCGTCAACAAGGCTTGCCCAGCATGACCTAATTCGTGTAATAAGGTGTAAACATCAGCCATTTCATCGGTCCAAGACATTAAAATATAAGGATGTGTGCCATAAGGATCTGTTTCAAAGCCACCGGTTTCTTTACCAGCATTGCATGCAAAATCAACCCAGCGTTCTTTAAAAGATTGCATGATCATGTCATGATAATCTAAGCCTAAAGGTGCTAAGGCCTTAGATGTATAAGCTGGAGCCTCTTTGAGCGCAACTTTAGGTGCAAAATCAGGATCTAAATCGATTTGTAAATCGGCAAAGGTAATCTCTTTTAAGCCACGCTTTTTAGCGATTAACTTGACGTATTTTTGCATGACGGGTCCTAAACCATCCATGATCATGTCGATTTGACGTGTAAACATTTCACGTGATACTTCTTGTTTATCTAACAAATAATCAAAGACCGAATCATAGCCGCGCAAAGTAGCGATTGTTTTTTCGGTGCTGACGTGATTGTAGTAGTTGGCTGCTATCGTATTTTGATAACGGCGTAAGGTTTTAGAAAATTCTTTAAACGCAGCACGACGCAATTTATGATCAGGGCTGTATTGATAAGTGTTTTCGTATAAGACAAAGGATAATGGATAAGTTTGCTTATCCAATGTGATTGGTTCAAAATCCATATCGGCAGCACGGCAAGTCGTATATAAATTTTCTGGGCCGTTAAGCGTTGGATTAAGCATTGCTAAGGTTTTTTCAACTTCAGGACTAAGGCGATGCTTTTTAGCTTGTTTGAAGTGACGAATAACGCTAGCAAAGCGTGGTTGAGCAGAGCTGACTTCATCTAAAACTTGGTCTGAATTAGCCAAAATTTCGGTTTCTACAAAGGTTAATTCAGAGCTAAGCGTTGCATCGAGTTGACTATAAGTTCGTAAGAGTTGGTTAGCGTTTGGATCGGTCATGTCGACAGCTTGTTGTAAGAAAGCAAAATGCTCGATCCATGAAAGTTTTTGTGTGATTGTTTCAAGGGCATGTAAAGCACTTTGAATGGTAAAAGCATTATTTAATTTGCCTGTAAAATCCTTTTTTAAATTAGCTACGAGTTTTTTGACTAAAACGATGTCTTCTTGCCACTCTTCTTGGCTTTTATAAAGAGCACTGACATCCCAAGTCAATTCTTTAGGAATATCTTTTCTAGCTGGTAATCCCATGAGTAAGCCTCCTTTAGGTTAAATTTCATTTATTATAGCATAACTAACAAAGAATTTTAAAATCATTAAATATTGATTAAAACTATTAAAGATAAAGTTAAACATGAAAAGCTAAAATGTATGAAGCAAGGCTAGAAACATGATTTGTAGATAGTAAACCAAGTTGTGAGAAAAAAATTAAAATAGTAGTTGACAAATGAAAAATTTAAAGTTAATATCGAATCATTAACAAGTTAATATTTTAAACGTTGAAGAGAAGAGTAGTTCGGGCAGTCCATTGACAGAGACCTTCAGTTGCTGAAAAGAAGGATGGAACAAACGAATGAAGATGAGCTCTGAGTTTGATCGACGGTGAAAGCTGGCGGTCCGTAGTTAATACGATATAATTAACGACTTTGTTTGAAGTTGTAGAGGCTGATGGTGTGAATCATTGGCAAAATAAGGTGGTACCGCGAGTTTTCGTCCTTTACTTGGATGGAAACTTTTTTTTTGCAAAAAAATGGGCTAGAAAGAAAGTAGGGTAGCGATGATTGAGTTAAAAAATATTATTAAAAGATTCGAAACTAAAGATGGCACGCTAGAGGCTGTTAAAAATGTTAATTTGACGATTCAAACAGGTGAAGTTTATGGAATTGTCGGCTTTTCTGGGGCTGGGAAAAGTACGTTGGTTCGCATGCTAAATGGTTTAGAAACGCCGACAAGTGGAGAAATTTTAATCGATGGACAACGAATCGACACACTTAAAGGAGCGCAACTAAGAGAAAAGCGTAAAAAAATCGGAATGATTTTCCAACATTTTAACTTGTTATGGTCACGAACCGTTTTAGAAAACATCATGTTTCCGTTAGAACTAAACGGCGTGGCTAAAGAGCAACGAACCAAAAAAGCAAAAGAATTAGCACAATTAGTCGGTTTGGGTGAACGTATGCACGCTTATCCGGCACAATTATCAGGCGGACAAAAGCAAAGGGTAGGGATTGCAAGAGCCTTGGCCAATGATCCAGATATCTTAATTTCAGATGAGGCTACTAGTGCTTTAGATCCACAAACAACCGATGAAGTGTTAGATTTACTAGAAGATATTAATCGCAAGTTAGGTTTGACTATTGTCATCATTACGCATGAGATGCATGTTATTCGCCGTTTGGCAGATAAAGTAGCAGTGATGGAAGCTGGTCAAGTTATTGAACAAGGACCTGTTATTGAAGTTTTCAATCATCCACAACAAGAATTAACCAAGCGTTTTGTTAATGCCGAAGTAGACACTAATCAAAGTGCAGATATAAAAGAAGTGGCTACACAATTGTTAAACAAATATCCTGATGGTATTTTGGTGCAGTTGCGTTTTCATGGCGATCAAGTTCAAATGCCAGTTGTGACAGAAGTTATTCGCGAATTTCCAGAAGTACAATTGAGTATTTTAGAAGGATCGATTCATCAATTAGCTGATAAAAAGGCCACGATTGGAACGTTATTTGTCCAATTATTGGGTCCTAAAAAACAAATTGACGCGGCGTTAGAATTTTTCGCTAACATGCGTGTAGAAACGAAGGTGATTACTCATGAATAGCACAGGATTTGCATCATATTTTCAATTTCAAGAAGTTAACTGGTCAAATATTTTAGCAGCAACTTGGGAAACAATTTGGATGACCGTTTTATCGGTAGTGATTGTAACGATTTTAGGACTATTATTAGGATTGATACTTTATCAAACAAATGGCAGCAAAAAATGGTCAGTTCGTTTGTTAAATATCATAGTTACATTATTCGTTAATGTCTTTCGTTCGATTCCTTTTATCATTTTGATTGTTTTACTTTTACCCGTGACACAAGTTTTAGTTGGGGCAATTACAGGAGCAAAGGCAGCTATTCCATCACTTGTAATCTCAGCTGCACCATTTTATGCTCGCTTGGTTCAAATTGCTTTTAATGAAGTTGATGGTGGGGTATTAGAAGCAGCTCAAGCCATGGGTGCTTCACGTTGGCAATTAGTCTTTAAAGTTTTGATTCCAGAAAGTTTACCTGCATTGGTTTCTGGAATAACCGTAACGGCCATTTCGTTGATTGGCTATACAGCGATGGCTGGGGCAATTGGAGCTGGTGGTTTAGGTCAATTAGCTTATACCGATGGATTTTTGTCTTACAATAATGCAATTACTCTTTGTGCAACGGTGATTATTGTTTTAATTGTCTTTTTATTTCAATTTATTGGGGATACAGTCGTTAAAAAAATCGATAAACGTTAAAAATATATATGAGGTGAAAGTTATGAAAAAATTACATTTTGTAGCAATTACAACTTTAGCAACGGCCGCTTGTTTATTCTTTACAGCTCCAAAAGCTAACGCTGATACGACGCTGACTGTTGGTGCTTCATCAACACCACACGCAAAAATTTTAGAACACATCAAGCCTAAACTAAAAAAACAAGGAATCAACCTTAAAATCAAGGTTTTCGATGATTATATCTTGCCAAACAAGGCTTTAGCTAACAAAGAATTAGATGCTAACTACTTCCAACACACACCATTTTTAGAAGAATGGAATAAGAAAAATGATGGCAACCTGGTAAGTGCTGGTGCAGTTCATCTGGAACCAATCGGTGTTTATTCTAAAGATTATAAGAGTCTAAAGAAGCTACCAAAAAATGCGACAATCTTAGTGTCTAACAGTGTTTCTGATTACGGCCGCGTTTTACAAATTTTCAAAGATGCAGGTTTGATTACATTAAAGAAAGGCACTAACATTGAAACTGCTAATTTTGATGATATTAAGACCAATAAAAAACATCTTAAGTTCAAACATACTTATGAAGCTAAGTTGATGCCTAAACTTTATGAAGCAAATGAAGGTGATGCAACAGTTATTAACGCTAATTATGCTGTACAAGCAGGGTTAAATCCTACTAAAGATGCAATTGCATTAGAAAAAGATACTTCTCCGTATGCTAACATTGTTGCTGTACGTAAGGGCGATGAGAAGAACCCAGCTATTAAAAAGTTGATGAAAGCTCTACGTTCCAAGTCAACACAAGCATGGATCAAAAAAGAATATAAAGGTGCAGTTTTGCCAGTTAAATAATATAGTAAAAAAGAATTGTTTGTGGAAGACACATCCAATTCTTTTTTATTTTTGCTACTAATCCGTAATCTTTTTTTGTTTCAAAAAGCTAGTAAGGAAAATCCCCCTTTTTACTTGAAAAATTTTAGTAAGCATGTTTTGATAGAGATAAATATTTAAAAATGAGGATAGAATTAATATGAAAGAAAAACAAAATTTTTGGCACTCTAATATGTTGGCGTGGCTAACATTTGCAGCTTATTTGATCGTAATGGCCTTGGTGACTGCATTAATCACAGTACGTTTATCACCGGATAAAACATTAGAGCAACAAGCAGTTCAATATTTGGTTGCAGCAATTGGCAGTATTTCAGGTTTGATAGGGACTGCTTTAGGAATTGTTATTTTAGTAGCAATTTTATTTGGGGTGAGTCGTTGGCTAAAACAAGATATGAGCTTTGGAGAAATGTTTCGTATTTATATGATTAGTCGCTTACCAGATGTCTTTTGTCGCTTAGTTTTAATCGTGTTGATTATTTTCTTATTGCCTGCTAAAAGCATCTATATTGGTAATATTTTAATCTTATTGGGTGAAGTTGGGGCGTTACTTTATTTTTATCGTCTAAACACTGCAGAAGAAAAATTAACACCAAAGGCCAATGGAATTTTGAGCAGTATCTTATTTTTAATGATTGTTTTACCTGTTATCAGTTCATTATTTTAAATTGAATTTGTTTTGTATAGTGCAAAAATGATATTATAATTGTATTAGTATGAATATATAGAAATGAGGATTTAATTTATGTCAAATGGCCAGATAGCCACTAATTTGTTGGTAATGCTAATTGTCTTTTATTTTGCTTCGTTTTTTGTTGCCTCAGAATTTGCAATTGTGACCGTGCGTAAGAGTGCGCTTGAAAGTGAATTAGAAAATGGCAATGGTAATGAACGTAAATTACGGTTAGCATTAAAGATGGTCTCTAATATGAATGAGTATCTTTCAACTACTCAAGTAGGTATTTCGCTGACAGGAATTATTTTAGGGTGGATTGGAGCAGATTCATTGACCACTCTTTTTACCGAATTGTTTGGCTTTTTGCCCCTCAACAAAGCAACCGTGATTGCGCTTAGTGCGTTTTTAGGCGTGGCGTTGTTAACCTATCTTGAAGTTGTTGTGACAGAAATCGTTCCTAAAAATATTAGTATTGATATGCCGTTAAAAGTAATGATGTTTGTTGTAACACCGTTGCATTATTTTCATGTGGCATTTTATCCATTCGTATGGTTATTAAATGTTTCGGCTTCGGGCTTGGTTCGTTTGATCGGGTTAAAGCCTGCTGGCGAAGGTGAAGATGTTTTATCGCAAAGTGAAATTTTAAATATTTCCAAAAATGCTGCTATTGGCGGAGCAATCGATAAAGATGATTATGTCTATATGCAACGGGCTTTTGAATTTAATGATAAGGTTGCTAAAGACATTATGGTCGATCGTACAAGCTTAGAAGTTGTGGATGTTACAGATACTGTCAAAGACGTTATTGAACGCTATTTACACCAAAAATTTACACGTTATCCAGTAGTAGCTAACAATGATAAAGATAAGATTTTGGGGTATGTTTACATTTATGACATGATTAAACAAGCTAAAGAAGATCCCAATGTGCGTGTTGCTAAGGTAATGCGTACAATCATCACTGCACCCGAGGTAACACCTATTCATAATTTATTGCAACAAATGATTCAAAGTCATGTCCCAATGGTTGTAGTTTTAGATGAATATGGTGGGACTAGTGGGATTGTGACTGACCGTGATATTTATGAAGAATTGTTTGGAACGGTTAAAGATGAAGCCGATGATGTGTCTCCTGATGATATCATCAAAAATGAAGACGGCACCTTCTTAGTATCAGGAAAAACTACACTATATGATTTTGAGCGTTACTTTAAATTTAAGGCTAAGGATTTTGAAGAATCAGACAGTGTAACAATTGCTGGATACTTACTTGAAAAACATAAGATTAAATTAGGTAAAGTGATTACTATGGGTGATCTTGAAATTACGATTACCGAATTTAATCGTAATTACATCGAGTGGATGCAAGTTAAAATTAAACAGCCAAAAGAAAACGACTAGTAATTAGCATGTGGATGCTAACCAATAAGTCTGAGCTTAATTAAGTAAAAAAGCAAGATTAGACACATTTTTGTATCTAACCTTGCTTTTTTATTTTAAGGTGAATTTTAATTGTACCGGATTATGATCGGAATAAGCATAATTAGTTTGGATATTAGTAGCTGTTGCAGCGACATTATCAGAGACTAAAAAGCCATCGACAACGGTTTGATAAGTTTTATTTGGAGTATAAGCAATGTCTGTTCCACGACAAGTTGGAACTTGATTGGTGTTTTGCGCGCGCACAAAATGAATACCGTTAGTTAAGTCATGATTAGTTAAAACAGACACCCAATCAGGTACTTCTTGTTGATTAGCAAAATGAGTTAGCATATCTTGTCCCAAAGCATGATTAAAATCACCACCAACAATAACGTAATTGCCGGCTTTAACTTCTTGACGCATGACGGAGTTTAATAAGGCAAGCTGCTTAGCGCGCATTTTGCCACCTTTATCGTAAGCAGACATATGACTGTTGATTAAGACAAGTTGTTTATTGTTAGAAACAGGCAAGCGCAACACAACAAAACAACGATCTAAGTCGAAAAACTTACTGATTAGTGCTTGGCTAATTGGATATTTGCGACGAGTCGCAGAATCGATTCGGTAACGGCTCAAACTTAAAAGGCCTGATTGTACGGCGCCATGTGGATCTGTTAAAGGATAAGCCAAAAAGACTGAATGAAAGTTATTAGCAAACACATTAGCATAATTATTAAAGGTATGTGTGATTTGTTTTACTTGGTTAACATGATAGCTACGACTAGAATTTGTATCGACTTCTTGGAAAAACATAAAGTCACTATTGAGTTTTTTGACGGTGTTAATCACACCTGTGGTATTATGTAATACCGTTTCTTTGTCTTTAGCTTTACCGTTTTTACCTTGTGTTTCTGGGCCATCTTTCATCTGGTTTTTATCCATAAAGAAGGTAAAGTCTGGACTATAAGCACCAAAGCCGATGTTGTAAGTACTTAAAGTGTAGGTTTTGTTGGTTTGTAGCTGTTGTTTTTGTGGATTTTTAATGGATAAAGTTTGTTTATCGGCAATCCTGTAGTAATGGATTTGTAAGTAGCAAAAGTATCCAACTAAAGCAATTATGAGTACCGCTACTATCCAAGTTAAAGCATGCAAGCTTTTTTTTAACATATAGTTTCCTCCATTTACAAAGATACTTAGTCATTTTAGCATAAGCTACGCATACAAAAAAGTTGTCACATGAAGAAACGTTACTTTTTCTTTACATTTAAATATTTTATCATTACAATTCCTTTACGCTTTCGATATTTTGCTTTTACATTAAAAGACTATACTTACTAATGTGCTCAGGAGAGTAACGATAATTATAGTTAAGGGGCAACCAAATTATGAAAAAAAATAAATTGTTCGTTTCAGCACTTGTAGCATTGGGTGTTTTTGGCACAGTGTTAACAGGGTGCAGTTCAGATAATAGCAAATCAGCAGATGCAGCTAAAAGTGATTCAGAAAAGATTACTATTGTTGGTTCAACTGCTTTACAACCATTAGTTGAACAAGCTGCTAAAAAATATCAAGAAAGTAACGCAGGTGCAGATATCACTGTGCAAGGTGGCGGTTCTGGTACAGGATTAAGCCAAGTTCAATCAGGTGCAGTTGCAATTGGTAATTCTGATATCTTTGCTGAAGCTCAATCTGGAATTGATGCAGACAAGTTAGTTGATCATAAAGTGGCTGTTGTTGGGATGACACCAGTTGTTAACAAAGACTGTGGTGTCAAGAATGTGACAATGGAACAATTAAGAAAGATTTTTACTGGCGAAATTACCAACTGGAAGGAATTAGGCGGTAAAGATGAAGCAATCTCTGTTGTTAACCGTGCTAAAGGATCTGGTACACGTGCAACCTTTGAAAGTGCCGTATTAAATGGTCAAGAAGCAGTTAAATCGCAAGAACAAGATTCAAACGGAACAGTGCAAAAGATCGTTGCACAAACACCAGGTGCAATCAGTTATTTGGCATTTTCTTATGTTGATGATTCCTTACAAGCATTGTCAATTGATGGTGTTAAACCAACTGATGAAAATGTAGCTTCAAACGCTTGGAAGATTTGGTCATATGAACATATGTATACAAACGGCAAACCAACAGGCGTTGCTAAGAAATTCTTGAAGTATATGCAATCACCAGCTGTACAACGTTCATTAGTTAAAAAACTTGGTTATATCAGTATCAATGATATGAACGTGACAAAAGATGATAAAGGTAATGTAACAGTTAACCAATAAAAGTAAATGATTTGGTCGTCATGCTTGACTTCGCAGCTGAAGTAAGCATCATTTAAAGGCTACTTTCCAATACGTTTTGATTTAGGCAACTCCTATTCCTCTACATTTTCACGACCCTAAATTAAACAGCAAGCAAAGTAGTTGTAAAATGATTTTGATTTCAGGTATCCGACCAAATATTTGAGTCAAAAATACTCAATATAAATAGCTATTAAAAAGGCGACGTCGATAAGGCGTCGTTTTTTTGTAGCTTAAGATTTAAAAAAAACTTATGTTATAACCTTATTGATTGAATAAAACATAAGCTTTAGTTATGATTGAAGAGTAAAACAAAATTGTGTAAAAAGATTAAAATGTATAGTTTTGGAGGATATTAATATGAAGATTTTAGTTGTTGATGATGACAAAGATATTGTTGAATTATTAAGTATTTATATTAAAAATGAAGGTTACGAAGTTGAAAAAGCTTATAATGGTAAGGAAGCCTTGACTAAGTTAAACACTAATCCAGAAATTGCATTGATGATTTTAGATATTATGATGCCACAAATGGATGGTTTACAAGTTGTTCGTGAAATTCGTAAAGACTCACAGATTCCAGTCTTGATGTTGTCTGCTAAGGCCGATGATTTAGACAAGATTCAAGGATTGATTCAAGGGGCTGATGATTATGTGACTAAGCCGTTTAATCCATTAGAAGTCATGGCACGGGTACGTTCATTGTTGCGTCGTTCACAACATGAAGTTAAAAATGAAGAACCTGATCGTATTGAAATTGGGCCACTTGTAATTAAAAAAGATTCTCATGAAGTTGAGACCAGTGAAGGTGTCGCAATCCAATTAACAGCTTTAGAATTTGGAATTTTATATTTGTTGGCTAGTCACCCTAATAGAGTTTTTTCTGCCGATGAAATCTTTGAACGTGTTTGGCAACAAGAATCAGTTGTTTCTGCTAAAACCGTGATGGTACACGTTAGTCACTTACGCGATAAGATTGAAGAAGCTACTAAAGGCGAAAAGGTTATTCAAACTGTATGGGGCGTAGGCTACAAGATTGAATCACGCTAAAATTAAGTCAAAGGGGATCAATTAATTTGAAATTTCAGTTAACTGGACGTGAAAAAAGTGAATTATTTGGTGAAGGTGTAGTAACCGTCATTTTACTATTACTTTTAAACATGTCGATTTATGTGATTTTAAAACAAATCATTGATATTAACCCTTATTTATCGAGTGAAATTTTTCAAATAAAGATGTCACTAACATTTGGGCCGCATAACTTGCAATTATGGAGTTGGGGCTGGTTGTTTATTGTTTTTATGTTAGTTGTTGATATTTTTATTGTGTATTGGCGCTTAATACGACGTTATCGACAAATGCAATTGCGTCATGTTATCGCAGAGTTACATTACATTGCATCCGGACACTTCAGTCATCGGATTCCATTTACACTTTCTGGACAAATGCAACGTGTAGTTGAAAGTGTTAATGCTTTAGTTGACAGTACAATTAATGCAATGGAAGAAGAAAGAAAAATTGAGCGTTCAAAGGATGAATTAATCACCAATGTCAGTCACGACATTAGAACACCGTTAACTTCTATTATTGGTTATTTAGGTTTAATTGAAGACAAACAATATCAAAGCGAAGAAGATTTGCTCAAATACACGCACACTGCATATTTGAAATCTAAACAGATGAAATCTTTAGTAGATGATTTGTTTGAGTACACCAAGGTCAGACAAACAGATGCACCTGTTAATATTTCAACGATTGATATTGGAGCGATGCTTGAACAGTTAGGAGCTAGTTTTGAATTAGAAGCTAGCAAAAAACAGATGCAAATCGAAGTAACTACTCCTAAAGAGCCTTTGTTAATTGAGGCAGATCCAGAAAAATTAGCGCGGGTCTTTAATAATTTAATCTCAAATGGCCTAAAATATGGTAAGGGCGGAAAACATATTTATCTAAAAGCACATTCTCTTGGAGAAAAAGAAGTCGAATTAGTCGTGGCAAATGATGGCGAACCAATTCCTAAAAAAGCGTTAGCCCAAGTTTTTGATCGCTTTTATCGAGTGGAGAGTTCACGTTCTAAAGAAACGGGTGGAACGGGCTTAGGCTTAGCAATCGCCCAAAGCATTGTTGAACTACATCACGGTTATATTTATGTAGAATCAGATGAGTATTTAACAAGTTTTACACTGCGTTTACCAGTTAAACATGCCGATTTTGTTAAACCGCAAAATCCGTAATTTACTTGTTGAAAAGGCTTGAAACATTTAGTTGTTTTGGGTATGCTAGATTAAGAATATTTTATTGATATGGAAGGGAAATCAGCGTGATGAAATTTTTCAAAAAAATGAAAAAGACCACGGCTGCATTTGGAGTAGCACTAGCGTTTGCGGGAACATTTGCTGCAGGAATCGGTGCGTTTAACACAACTAGTGTGGCAGCCGCAGAAATTAAAGATATGGGGACAAGTGAGCTTAACTTAGATGTTAAGGCTGGTTTAGCAGTTGATGCTAAAAGTGGGCAAATTTTATATTCTAAAAATGCCGAACAAGTTTTACCAATTGCATCTTTGTCAAAACTTTTGACGGTTTATTTAGTTTTACAAGCCATTCATGAAGGAAAACTTTCATGGAATCAAAAAATTGTACCAGATGAAGCTTCACAAAAGGTCAGCCAAGATACTAATTTATCAAATGTTCCTTTAAAAGAAGGGCATGCGTATACTGTTAAAGCTTTATACCAAGCGACCTTGATTTATTCTGCTAATGGTGCAGCAATGGCTTTAGGTAATGCTGTGGCAGGTAGTCACAAAGGCTTTATCGACATGATGAGAAAACAAGCCCAAAAATTTGGAATCAACGATGCTAAGATTTATACAGCTAATGGTTTATCCAGTAGTGAAGTCGGCGATGCCAAGTATCCTGGTGCACCAGATAATGCTGAAAATGAATTTTCTGCTAAAGATATGGCAATCATTGCGCAACGATTACTAAAAGATTATCCAGAAGTCTTAGATACAACTAAGATTACGCGCATGAAATTTGATAATGGTACTGATCAAACCGAGATGGAAAATTGGAATTGGATGTTGAAAGGCTTGGCTAAGTCATATACGGAACTTCCTGTTGACGGTTTGAAGACGGGTACTTCTGATTCTGCAGGTGCATGTTTTGTGGCGACTGTTAAAAAAGATGGGCATCGAATCATCACAGTTGTTTTAGGTGCAAAGCATACTAGTCAAGAAGATTTATCACGTTTTGAAGAAACCCAAAAATTAATGTCTTATGTCTTTAACAATTACAATTACACAACACTTAAAGCCGGGATGACATTTAAAGGAGCAGACAGTTTACCTGTTCACGACGGTAAAGAATTAACGACTAAAGTAGCCTTGAAAGATAACCAAGATGTTTGGTTGAAAAATGGTGTACAAACAACAGCAATCAAAGCAAGTGTAAAAGCTGATAAGAAGCTTTACGAAAAAGATGGTTTACAAGCACCATTAAGCAAAGGGCAAAGCGTAGGGACCTTGGCATTAAGCATCAAAGGCCAAGATTTAGCTTACCTCGATGGGGCGACAAGTTTAAATGTCAAAGCTAAGACGACAAGCGAAGTTAAGAAAGCTAACATTTTTGTAATTGGTTGGCGAGCTGTTAAAGGCTTGTTTAATAAATAAGAGTTAAAAAACTACAATTAATAAAGACCTCTTTACTGGGATTTGCCAGTAAGGAGATCTTTTTGTTTGAAGGATTTAGCATATTAAATTAAAAGTCTTATTGTTAAGTAAGAACATCTAAGTTTAACACTATCAAAGTTACTTAATGTTTTGGAAAAATTTATTTTTCAAGTAAGCGATTTCTTGTTTGAAAGGTCAATCATAGCTTATGAAATCAAATGAAATTGCGCGACATATTTTAAAAATTGTCGCGTTTTATGAGTTGTTATTTGTGGATATTGAGTGTATATTATAGATTATAAAAGTAGACAATGGCTATTGAAGATAGGGAGGAAATAGTCTTGAATATGATTAAGGAAGAATTTAGAAATATTAAAAATCATAAGATTCTGATTGCAACAATCATCGGAATCATGTTTATTCCATTTCTTTATTCCGTCTTCTTCTTGAAGTCAGTTTGGGATCCATACGGAAATACACAATATTTACCTGTTGCAGTTGTCAATAAAGATAAGAGCGTATACTATCAAGGTAAGAAATTTGCCGTTGGGGCTGAATTGGTTAAAGAATTAAAGAAAAATAACGACTTAGATTGGAATTTTGTGTCAGCTAAAAAAGCACAATATGGTTTGAGTCACAAAAAATATTACATGGTATTAACTATTCCAAAAGATTTCTCTAAAAACGCAACAACCGTTTTAGAAAAAAATCCTAAGAAAATGGAATTGACCTATAACACAAATGACTCGTTAAACTATATTGGACAAGTTATCAGTCAAGAAGGTGCCAAGCAAATCAAGGCTCAAGTACGTGAAAATGTAACGACAGCCTATGCAAATACGATGTTTGCAACTATCAAAAAAGTGGGCAAAGGCTTTAATCAAGCTGCAGATGGTGCTAAACAATTAAGTGATGGTACAGTAACGTTAAGTGATGGTTTAAATGTTTATACAGCAGGTGTTAGCGCGGTTAACGACGGGGTGGTTAAACTTAAGACAGGCGTAACCCCGTTAGCAAGTGGCGTTTTACAACTAACTAATGGTTCAGATGCCTTAGCCAGTGGGTTAGGGCAATTAAATGCTAATTCACAAAAATTAACTTCTGGCGCAAGTCAATTACAAGCAGGTATTGATCAATTAAACCAAGTCGCAACTAGCCAACAAGTTAAAGATATGTTAGCACAATTGCCAGGTTTATTGGATAAAGCCGGTAATTTAAGTCAAACAGCCCAACAATATTTGACACCACAAAACATTCAAAGTCTACAAATATTGTTAAATGCAGGCCAAGTTTTAGGTAAAGTTGATGCTAATCAATTACAATCAACTTTACAAGCTTTAGAAACACTTAAACAAGATCCAGCTATCCAACAATTACTTCAAATCGATGAAGCTCAACTTAATGATTTACAAAATAAAGTAACAGTTATTGCTAGCTTATTAGAACAAGTTTCAGGCTTGCAAAATAGTTTAACCCAAGCTTTAAATGCATTTAAAGCAACGATTATTCCAACGATTATCCAAAACGGGCAAACTTTAACACAAGAACAAGTAGTGACCTTATTACAAGGCTTAAACGATCCAACTCAGGCACAAAAATTTGTGATGGGCTTAGCTTCTGGCCAAATTACAGTTACTTCAGATAGTGCTTTTGGGGCTTCTATTAATTCTGTTTTACGCCAAGTCAAAGAAGGAAATATTGCGCAAGATAAGTTTCCAACTGTGATTGCCGATGTTATGAATGGACAAGCTCAAGTTTTACAAAAACAATTAATGCTTTATACCGGTGTAAAACAAACAATTGATCCAATTTTGGCAACATTGCAAAGTAACTTTAAACCAGAAGATTTACAAAAATTACAAGCACAAATCAAGCTTTTACAAGCTGTTTTATCTAAGAAACAAGATTTATTGAATATCTTAAATACGATTAAAGGCTTTAACTTGAGTCAACAAGATTTACAAACATTATTAACAGCTCAAAAAGTAGTTGCAAGCCCAGAAATGCAAGCACAAATTAAGCAATTGCAAAGTCAAATGGGCAATCTACAAAACATTCAATCTCAGATTGTTAAATACAGCCAAATGTTGCCACAAATTAAGGCTCAAGCTCAACAAATTCAACAATTACCAAATGGAGTGCAACAATTGTTTGCTGGTTCAAGTCAATTAAGCAGTGGACTTAACACTTATACAGCAGGTGTGGGTAGTGCATACAATGGTTCAACACAATTAGCTAGTGGTTTGAATACTTTAAATGCACAAGTACCAACTTTAACTAGTGGTATTACTCAATTAGCTGATGGTACACAACAATTAGTAGATAACTCAGGTAAACTTGTCGATGGTGCTTTGCAACTTAAAGATGGTAACAAGACATTAGCCGACAGCCTTAAAGATGGGGCTAAGACAGTTAATGGCATTAAGTTAACTAACAAGAATGCGGAAATGTTTGCCGCACCAACTAACTTAAAACACAAAAACTACAGTAAAGTACAAAACTATGGTTATGCTTTAGCACCATACATGCTTTCTGTTGCTTTATATGTTGGGGCATTAGTCTTTAACTTGGTTTACCCATTACGTCGCTTGTCTACACCAGATGGTACAGCTACACAATGGTTTGCAAGTAAGATTGCGATCGGTGGTTTAGTTGCTATTGGTAATGCATTAGTTGAAATGTTATTGATGATGGCAGTTGGTTTACATCCACAACATTTAGGTAGCTTCTTAATCAATGGAATTAGCTTCTCATTAACAGCAATGTATTTGATTATGTTCTTATCAATGGCATTAGGCAACCCAGGTCGTTTCTTAGGTATGATTTTCTTGGTAATCCAATTAGGTTCTTGTGGTGGTTCGTTCCCAATTGAAATCACCAAAGGAATGGATGGGTTCTTCCAAGCAATCAATCCATACTTGCCAATGACTTACTCGGTTTATGGCTTCCGTCAAGCTTTAAACTCAGGCTTAGGAGCAAGTCAAATTACAACTTCTGTCTTGGTACAAGTTGTTTATATTGTAATTTGTTTGGTACTCTTATGGATTGTAATGAGTGCTTTAAGAAGCAAGATGACTTATGTAGAATCTTTAGAAAATGTTGAAGCAGATCAATAAAAATAATAGATTTACAAGCTAAGAATTACTAAGTACCCTCTTTACTGGATAATTTCAGTAAGGAGGGTATTTTTGTTTTAAAATAAGCAATTTAGTTGAGCAACTTTGATAAAATAAGGCAGATAGTTAGCGATATCTTACAGAAAAAATTATCATCGGCTAAAAAAAGATGAACAATTGTTTAAGAGCTATGCTATAATCGAAAATGGAGACGTTTTAGAGATTAATTGATAGTGGGGGAAACATGTCGTGGAAGAAAATAAGTCACGTTGGGTAATGGTGTTCCAGATTGCCTTACCACTGTGCTTGAGCTATGTACCGATTGGTTTAGCATGTGGAATTTTACTACATGCAGCTGGTTTTAACGCTTTATTAACCACTTTAGTATCGTTGTTGGTGTTTTCAGGTGGTGCACAATTTATGATTGCATCGATGTTGGCAACTAATGCACCGATGCATACAATTTTATTAATGCTATTTTTCCTAGAATTGCGTTATGCACTTTTAGGATCTAGTTTGTCTCAATATATGCGAGGGACAAGCAAGAAATTTTTGTACTTCTTTGCTGCGTCTTTAAACGATGAAAATTATGCCGTTAACTATTTAAAATTTGCTACGGATAAAACATGGACACCTAAAGATGCATTACAAGTTGAGCATTGGTCATTGCTTTTTTGGACCGGAGCTAATTTGATTGGTAGTTTAATTGGCGGTTTGATTTCAATTAATTTAGCGATTGTAGATTATGCTTTGACGGCCCTATTCTTATATATGGTTATTATGCAAGTCAAAAACAAGTTAACGATTGTTATCAGTCTTATTGCAGGCTGTTTGGCAGCCTTTTTCATGGTTGTTTTAAAAGGCACTATGGGCTTGGTTGTGGCTACGTTGTTGGCATCTTTAGTTGGTTTTGCGATTGAAGATTATCTTGTAAGACATGGAAAGACAAACAGTTTTTGGCTCCGGCGCATTAAACCGGCAGCTAGTCGTAAAGTAATTAGTAGAAAATCAGAGGAATAAAGACGATGCAGATGACTTCTTTTAATCACTTCATTTTAATTATTTTATCGATGTGCGTGGCCTATATTCCACGTTTCATCCCGTTACGGATTTTTTCGACACGTAAGATTCCTGAATGGTTCAATGAATGGATGAAATATGTGCCAGTTTCGCTTTTTACAGCCCTAGTTGTTAAAGATGTTTTTATGGATACAACAAACTATACTTTTGTAGGACTAGATCATGTAGCTAAGATTTTAGCTTCGTTAATCGTAATTGTTGTAGCTTATCGTTCACGTTCGATGGGCTTGTCAGTTGTGATTGGTCTAGTGGCTGTAGCGATTTTATCAATGTTTGTAATTTTATAAGTAAAAGATGGTGTATGCCATCTTTTTTAGTATGTAAAATTTTTTTGAAAGTAAACAATCTTTTATAGATTAATGTTATAATTACAAGAAAGTAAGAAAAACTGAGTGGTGAGAAGATGAAACGTTGGCTAGGATGGGTCATAATAACTTGTGTGATTGCGATAGTTTTTGTTGGTTTTGGTGTGACTAAGTCAATTGAAACTAAACGAGAATTTAACAGTGCGCTACAACAAACTAAAAAAGAAGTTAAAAAAGAAAAATACGCACAAGCTCAGGCAATTTTAGAAGATGCTTTGCGTAGAAACCAAAACAATCCACAAGGAAATGAATATCTACAACAAGTTCAGCTTTATCGTAGTGCCTTAGATAATATTGCGCAAAAAAACTACCAGCAAGCTAAAGAACAGATGAGTCAAGTGGCACAATTTGATGAAGGCTTCTTGGTTTTGATTCGACGTGCTTCACAGCAACAAGCCGAATTAAAAGAAGTTATCAAGGAACTTGCGATTTTTAATAAGGCCTATACTAAAGCTAAGCAGTTAACTAAATCTTCGCAATATACTGCTTCTAATACCAAACTTGCAGTTATTTTGGATTATGGAAGCATCAATAAGTCTTATTATGATGAAATTCGTATTAAGGCTAAAAAACTTCAAGCTAAAAATAATAAGATTTTAAAGAGTTTAGGTTATACTGTCGATGAAGAAAATAAACCGACAGATGATGAAATAAAAGCGGCTAAACAACAATTAACCAAACAAGGTGTAGATGTAACGAAGTTGACGACTAAAGATTGACAAGCGGTGTTAAAATTAGCCAAATAAAAGAAATTGTCGTTAAAAGAAGCCTATGAAAGTTATCACGATAAAGAAGAGTCTTCCAAGTGAAGGCTTTTTTTATGCTTAAAGGTCGCACGAAAAATGCGTTGGTGATGTAGTTAATTACATAAGTAACTAACTGATTAAGGGGGATGAAGAATGGAAGTTTTAAAAGCCAAGCAAGTAACACGCACATATGGTGCAGGAAATACATTGTTTACCGTTTTAAAAGGAATTGATTTAACCATTGATAAGGGCCAAAGCGTAACAATCATAGGTAAGAGTGGTTCAAGTAAATCAACTTTGATGCATATTTTAGCGTTACTTGATCGACCAACAAGCGGACAAGTTTTATTAGCACAACAAGATACTGCTAAGTTAACCAATAAAGAATTGAATTCATTGCGTAATAAAACCTTTGGCTTTGTTTTTCAATAATTTTTCTTAAATCCAAAAGAAACGGTTTTAGAGAACGTGATGTTACCGTTGAAAATAGCTAAAATTACAGGTAAAAAACGAAAGCAAATGGCACTAGAAGCATTAAGAGATGTTGAAATGGAGGATAAGGCTAAAAATAAAGCCAGCGATTTATCGAGGGGACAAAAGCAAAAAGTTTGCATCGCGCGTGCGCTAGTTAACCAACCAGAAATTATTTTTGCTGATGAGCCCACAGGAAATCTTGATTCTAAAACGGGCCAAAAAGTAGAAGAACTATTGTTTAAACTTAATCGCCAAAAAAATATCACTTTAATAATCGTGACACATGATTCTGAGCTGGCACAGAAATGTCAACGCCAAATTCAAATTAAAGATGGCTTGGTAGTTGAGGAGGAAAACTAGATGAAAATTACGGATATTTTAGCAACAGCTAGTACCAATTTATGGCGTAATAAAGGCCGAAGCATTTTGACGATTATTGCGATTTTCGTTGGCTCTGTGACAATTTCATTAACATTAGGAGTTAAAGCAGTGTCAATGATTATGTAGAAAAACAATTGGTTAATGCAGGCGGAAAAGATACGGTAACCATTAGTAAGATATTACAAGCTAATACAAAAAAGGTTGCAGGAGTTCCTGAATATGATGAAAATCAAAGTAGTGCAACACTCGGTAAAATAACGGCTAAAGATGTTGAGTAATTAAAAAAGACATCCGCTTTAAAGGATGTCCAACCGCTAGAAAGTTTTAGTATCGAATATATCACAACGAAAGGTGCTAAAAGATTTACCCTTGACGCGCAAAATGTGTTGAGTAGTTCGCAAGTGGATTTAATGTTAGGGCGACAACCTAAGAAAACGACGGATGCCTTAGAAATCGTGTTGCCTAAAGATTATGTTAAAGCTTTAGGATTTAAAAATGCGCAAGCTGCTTTAAATAAGCAAGTTGATTTAGCTGCTAAACAACAAGTTAGTGGTGAAATTCAAACGATACCAGTTAAAATTGTCGGTATTCGTAATAAGAGTTTGATTCAATCAAACGTAGCTATTGTTAGTGTTGGAACGGTTAAAGCTATTAAAGCGATTAATGAAACTAATTTACCGGATAATCTTAAAGCAAATTACTATATTGTAACTGCACGCTTGCGAAATAAACATGTTGATGTTACAGACTTAAAGCAAAAATTAAGTGCTAAGGGATATGATTTAACGACAATTGAAGATCAGATTAATTCTGTCAAAGAGCTTGTCAGTGCAACTACTGGAGTTTTAACGTTGTTTGGAGCGATTGCTTTACTAGCAGCAAGCTTTGGAATTATCAATACGCTTTACATGGCAGTTAAGGAACGCACCCGAGAAATTGGTTTGATGAAAGCCATGGGGATGAGTAGTTCTAAATTATTCTTAAGTTTTAGTACAGAAGCATTGCTATTAGGCTTTTGGGGCTCATTTTTGGGCGTTATGGGAGCATTTATAAGCAGTTTTGTAATTAATAATGTAGCGGTTAAATCTTTTCTAACTGGGTTAGATGGTTTTACTTTAATACAAATTACGTTAAAGGATAGTTTGCTTATCATTTTGATTATCATGATGATAGCCTTTTTAGCAGGAACGTTGCCAGCTTTGCGCGCAGCTAAATTAAACCCGATTGCAGCTTTGCGCTATGAATAAGCGAATAGCCAAAAAGAGATTCCATAAAAAACCAAACAATAAGACACTTGCTAAGGTGTCGCTAAAATAATGAACACGTAAAAAGACACGGCTAAAAGCAATAAACAAGACAAAGCCACCTGCTAAGAGATAGCAGGTTTGTTTTAAGTAACGATGTTTGAAATGGCTAAACAAGAAATAACAGGCCAAAACCGCTAAGCTAACAGCTGCAAAGGTGTGTCCACTAGGAAAACTAAAACCGCCGATTTCTACAAGTTTATTAGCCGGACGCGCACGCTGAATTAAAGGCTTACTTTGGCCACAGATAAAGTTTAAGATGCCTAGTAACACTATACAAGTGCTAGCGTTAACAAAGCCCGTTTTAAACCAGATGACGCCTGCTAAAACAAAACCTAAAACACTGGTGGCTTGATAACTAGCTAGGTTAGTTAAGACCTTAATAAGCGCAAAACTAGTCGGATTTAAGAGTAAACCAGTTAGTTTTTGTGCTAACTGATCACAAACTAATAGCCAAGGATTGGCGCTTTTAACTAGATAAAGTAATATTAAAAAGAAAATTAAAAATAGTAATGCATTACGAATGTATTTAGACATTAAATCACCTCAAGATTATTGTACCAGATAGCTAACTGAGGGAGGAAAAAGAGATGCGCTTTAATTTTAATAGCACAGAGCCATTATATTTACAAGTGGCAAATCAAATAGAAGAGGCGATCTTTACGCAAGTGTTTCGTGAAAATGAGCAAATTCCTTCGACAACAGAAATTTCACAAAACTTTCATATCAATCCAGCAACCATTTTAAAGGGAATGAATATATTGGTAGATGCCAATCTACTTGAAAAACGGCGTGGCTTAGGGATGTTTGTTAAACCCGGCGCATATGAACTTTTGTTGCACAAAAGACAAGAAGCCTTTTATCAAGAATATGTTGTCAAACTTATTAAAGAAGCTAAGAAATTAAATATGAAACCAGAAGAGATTAGTGCTTTGATTGTTAGGGGGATAAAAGAAGATGAGTGAAATAGTAGTAAAAAATCTTAGTCAAAATTTTGGAAAGAAAACAGTGTTAAATCAAATTAATTTAACAATAACCGAAGGAAAAATCTATGGATTGTTAGGAAACAATGGCGCAGGAAAAAGCACATTATTAAATTTGCTTAGCACGCGTTTATTGCTTAAAGAAGGAGAAATTTTATTAGATGGACAACCCATCATGAATAATGATGAACTATTAGGGCAGATTTATTTGATGAGTGAACGAGATTTTTATGCAAAAAGCCAAAAATTAAGCAAAATTTTGCGGGATACTGCCTTATTTTATGGTGATTTTGATTTTGAATATGCAGCTAAATTAGCTCGAGCTTTTAAAGTCGATTTAAAACAAATGTATGGTAAGCTATTAACCGGTTATCGTTCGATTTTTAAGTTAATCATTGCATTGTGTGTACCGGCCAAATTTATCTTTTTAGACGAGCCAGTCTTAGGCTTAGATGCGAGTCATCGGGAACTGTTTTATAAAGAATTGTTGGAAAGCTATATAAACAAGCCACGGACATTTGTGATTTCAACGCACTTAATTGAAGAAATTGCTGCTAGCTTAGAGTTTAGATAATTCAAAAATTTTACTTGATGAAGATGTTGAAGATGTTTTAAAACAAGCTTATCTGATTACTGGACCTAAAGACGAAGTAGATGCCTATACGCAAGGTTTAAATGTAATTGGAAAAGAGAATTTAGGTAATTTACAAGAAAGCTATGTTTATGGTGCCTTAGATGAGCAACGCATCTTACCTGATTTAGTCAATATTGAGCACGTTGATTTGCAAAGACTATTTATATATTTAACTAGTCCAAGTAATCCAAATGTTTTATAAGAGGTGCAAGCAAATGAAAAATAAAAGAAATGTTGTCATAAAACATCTATTCAGTGTGTGGATGTTATTTTATGGTATATTGGCTTTGGTACCTATGGTGATGAATATTGTTTGGAATTTGAACGATCTCACTAATTTACACAATTTTGCTTTTCATTTATTTGATATTTCATTTAAGTTTATCGGAACTCTTACTATCATTATTATTAGTGTCGGTAATCAACGAAAGTTTACTTATTTGATACAAAATTCAATTTCGCGCAAGACTTTTTGGCAAGCTAAAAGTATAACCTTAATTCTTGTTAGCCTTTTGATAGCCGTTTTTAATACGTTGATTTACAATTTGATTCAAAAGCCTTTAGGAATTATCATGGTCGATAATTACGACGATTTTTATGGTCATTTATTTGTCCATGCTTGGCAAAATCAGCTTTTAAGCGTAGGGCTTGATTTTTTGGATTTGCTTAGTTTAGGTGCGGTAGTGATGATGTTAGCAGTTTGTTTTGCATTATGCAGTCGCACAGTTAAGATTATATTAGTCATTTTAGTGATCAGCGGACCTTTTTCTTGGGGACTCTTAGGCATTAATTTAATGACGTCCGCTATTAAACAAGAGACTTTAGTAGCATCGCTAAGAGTTTTACAAAATGCCTATAGTTTTGTCTTTGGTTATAGTCCAAATGTTGCTTTGGGACATTATAATCCAACAATGCTCTTTATTATTTTAATTCTTTTAAGTATAATTAGTATAGGACTTAGTTATTTTGCGTTTTTGCGCTTGCAAATTCGCAACACATAATTAAGTTTAAGAGTATGTGAGGTGAAGAAGGCATGGATAGGTTACCGAAAAGAAATTATGCCGAGATGCTTGCCTTGCTAGCAGGGATTATTTTGTATTGTTTTGGTCCTGATGTGATCGAGCAATTAATCAAGGAAGGTTATGTGGGTTTAAAGATCTTATTGTTTTTATTGATCTTTGTGATGTTGGGGGACATCTTGGCCATGATTTATTGGCGTGAAAAATAACTTAGATAACTGTAAAGAGTAGTTTTTAAGTCTTGCTTTTAGGCAAGACTTTTTTAGCAAGGAAACTTGAAAGGATTAATGAATGAAATTTGTGTGGCAAAATGATAGCGAACAAACGCTAAATTTAAAAAATTTTTTAAAACAACACGGGGTCAGTGGACGCTTGTTGAGCAAATTACGCAATGGTCAAGGGGCGCTTTTGCTTGATGACCAAAAGGTAACTTTAAATGCTAAAGTTTTAGCCAGACAAAAGGTAACTTTGCAATTACCAGCAGAACCTGATAAACCAGAAGTGTTAGTCAGTCACGAACCAGTCAAAATTGTTTACGAAGATCAAAATTGGTTAGTAGTTGATAAACCAGCAGGATTGACGAGTGTACCTGGCCCAAGCAATCAAGCAGATACCTTGGTTAATCGCGTCAAAGGCTACTTACTTAGACAAAAAGCTGAAAATATTAATCCACATATTATCACCCGACTAGATCGTTATACGAGTGGATTGGTGTTATTTGCTAAAAATACTTTTGCCCAAAGTTTGATTAATCAAAAAGATGGATGGCAATGCCTAGATAAACGGTATTTAGCTTTGGTTAGCGGTCAAATCAAGCAAACACATGGTATAATTGAGTTACCTTTAGGAAAAAAAGAAGGCGAAATTAAGCGCCAAGTCATGCGAGCTGGACAAGATGCTAAAACCGAGTATTGGTGCAAACAGCATCTTAAAGATGGTGCGCTTTTAGAAATTAAGTTGCATACCGGACGTACCCATCAAATTCGTGCACATTTTAGTCATTTAGGTCATCCGCTATTAGGCGATGAGCTTTATGGTGGGTCTTTGATGTTAAAGCGACAGGCCTTGCATGCTTATCAATTGACCTTTAAAGATCCATTAACAGGTCAAAAACATGTTTTTATAAGTCCGTTGCCAGATGATATGCAATTATTTTTACAATAAATTTTTAGAACGTAAGCGATTTTACTGTGCTTGCATTTTTGAAATTTTGGAATTATAATTAAATTATTTTAGGGATGCCTAACAAAAAGATTAATTGTTTTTTTAGAGAGCAAAGAGACAAACGAGGTGAAAAAAGTGACACCAAAAAAAGAAGATTATCTCAAGATTATTTTTGAATTAGGTGGTAGAAAACGGAAAGTTTCAAATAAACAAATAGCTTTGAGTCTAAATGTTGCGGCTGGTTCGGTAACTGAAATGGTTAGCAAGTTGGTTAAAGAAAAGCTAGTCGAGCATACGCCTTATGCAGGTATCTCATTGACTAAACAAGGGGTCAAAGTGGCTGAAGAATTAGTTAGACGCCATCGCTTGTGGGAAACCTTCCTTGTTTCTAAGCTCAATTATAAATTACAAGATGTTCATGATGACGCAGAAGTCTTAGAACATGTGACTAGTGATACTTTGATGGATCATTTAGAAGAATTTTTAGGCCATCCAACACATTGTCCACATGGTGGAGTAATCCCAGATAAGGCAGGTAATTATCAAGAAGATAGTTATCAAGTCTTGGCGGATGCTAAAGAAGGTAGCGTTGTAATTGTTGATCGTTTCATCGACAATCATGATTTATTGACCTACTTAGATGATATTCAATTAAATATCGGTGATGAATTAACGGTTTTAAAACATGCGCCATTTGAAGGTCCAATTTCGTTTAAATTAAACAAAGATGGTAGTCGATCAAGCATTGGTTATAAAGCTGCACATTATGTTTTTGTTAAGGAATAGTTACGATAAGGCATATTACTGTTAAACAAAATAAGGCTATGCTATAATCATAAGTGTATTTTTGTTTCGGTTATTGTGGACAGAACGTTTCTTAACTTTCCCCAGAATGCGCCATTCAGAACTACAACAATTTTTATTTGCCACAAAGGCGTATCAAGGAGGATTCCAATTATGGAACAAGGAACAGTAAAATGGTTTAACGCAGACAAAGGTTTTGGCTTTATTACACGTGAAGACGGTAGTGATGTATTCGTGCACTTCTCTGCTATTCAAGGTGAAGGTTACAAGACTTTAGAAGAAGGTCAAAGCGTAACGTTTGACATTGAAGAAACAGATCGTGGACCTCAAGCATCTAACGTTAACAAAGCTTAAGCGTCTGTTAATTAAGTAATAAAAGACCGCAACTGGTAGCAGTTAGCGGTCTTTTATTTTTATTAAAATGAATACTTTGTTTTAGTTAATTGTAATAGTATAATTAGCATAGCTAAATATGGTTAAAGAGGGTGGAATTTAAAATGGCAAAAACAAAAGAGCTTCAATTAAAGTGGCTTTTGTTAGGAAACTTTATTGTATCGGTCGGGACCAGTTTTATGTGGCCGCTGACGACTGTATATATGCATGATTATCTAGGAAAAAGCTTGACAACTGCAGGGATAGTGCTGTTTTTTAATTCATTATCTTTAATTATTGGAAGTTATATTGGTGGGTATATTTATGATCATTATGATGCACGCAAATTCTTATTGGCATCGTTAGCACTTGCGAGCTTGTCAGTTTTTATGTTGATTTTTTTCAATGGATGGCCAGCTTATCCGATATTTTTAATTCTTGATAATTTTGGTGGCGGAATTGCTAGCACGATTGTCAATTCACTTGCTACTGCAGTTAAAGGCAAAGATGCTAGATACATTTTTAATATGATGTATTTTATGGCTAACATTGGTGTGGTGATTGGCACTCTTTTGGTAGGCTATGTAGTAGATATCAATATTGAACTAATTTTTATTATTAATTTTTCATTGTATGTAGTCTTTTTAATTTTAGCTTTTTATCATTATTTTGTGCCACAACATGTCTTTGAAGGTCGCAAAAATCCAACTGCTAAAGAAGGGCTAAAGACTTCTAAAAAGCATATTATCGTAATTTTCACGATTTTAGCACTTTATGTAGCTGTTGGTTTGGGTTATTCACAATGGCAATCAAATCTTTCTGTTTATATGCGTGAGTTAGGGATAGCATTGCATAAATACAGTTTCTTATGGACAATCAATGGAATTATCATTGTCACAGCACAGCCTATCATCAGTTGGTGTGATGATCATTTTAATGTCAATATTTGGCATAAATTATATTTTGGTGGTGGAATGTTTGCTGTTGCATTTGCTTCTTTAATAATTGCCAAAGATTATCCACATTTTGTTTTATCAATGTGTTTAGTGACCTTAGCTGAAGTCTTTACTTTCCCAACGATTCCAGCAATTGTTGATGATTTGAGCAGTGTCGGTGAAAAAGGGCGCTATCAAGGCTTTGTCAGGATAGCATCTTCTTGTGGTAGTGCAGTAGGACCTTTAATTGGGGGCTTGATTATTGATAGTTTTTCTTATACAGTGTTGTTTATGGTGATGGCAAGTTTTATATTTTTAACGGTCATAGGTATCTTAGTTGCAGTTAAAACTAATTTGCGCAGCTAAATTTTTAATGAAAGGAAATAGTTTAGGGAATGGAACAAACAAAAGAAGATTTAGCAATTGCCGCTGTGATGCTGGCTGGAAAGCTGATGATAGAAAATGGAGCAGATATGGCACGGGTTGATGATGCTTTGTATCGGATTGCTAGAAACGCTGGCATCAGTGACCCTAAAATTTTTGAAACAACTACGGGAATCATGATGTCGATTCCTTCTTCGCATAATGCACAGGTTCAGCCTATTCAGCGCCGTTTTGGAATTGATTTAGAAAAGATTGCTCGTGTTAATGATGCTTCGCGTGCTTTTCAAGCTCAAAAAATTACTTTGGCTGAACTTTATAGTAGATTACAAGCTATCGATGAAAAAGTTCCTTTTTTTGCTTTTAGATGGCAAGTTTTAGGGGCTGCTTTAGTTAGTAGCACTTTGCAAGTTTTATATGGGGGTAGTTGGTTTGATTTTTTACCAACTTTTGTAATTGGAGCGGTAGGCTATGCAGTTTATTATTGGGTTAATATCAAGCTTAAATTAAAGTTTGTTAGTGAATTTTTAGGTTCAGTAGTCTTGGCATTTATGGCTTTGTTAGCTGTTAAGTATCATTTAGGGATAAATGCAGATATGATTGTGATTGGAGCCATTATGCCCCTTGTTCCGGGAGTACCTTTGACAAATGCAGTACGAGATATTTTAGCCGGACATATTTTGAGTGGGATTGCGCGTGCAACCGAGGCCTTTTTATCGGCTTGTGCGATTAGTATGGGTGTTGGAATTATCTTGCGCTTTTGGTGATGGAGGATAAACGATGCAAATTTTGATTAACATAGTTTTTAGTTATCTATCTGCCGTGGGCTTTGGGGTGATTTTAAATGTCCCACGTAAGGCGTTAAATGGCTGTGGTTGCGTGGGAGTATTAGGTTGGCTGATTTATAAGTTTATGATGAATCAACACGCAGGAATGGTGTTAAGCAATTTGACGGCAGCCTTAGCAATTGGTTTAAGTTCGATGTTTATTGCCCGATTTAAGAAAATGCCCATGATTTTATTTAATATTCCTAGCTTGGTTCCATTGGTTCCAGGAGGACAAGCGTATCGGGCTGTACGTAATTTTGCTTTTGGTAATAACAGTGAAGCCATCGTTTATTTAGTACAAGTAGTGTTGATTGCAGGTTCCATTGCGATGGGCTTTTTCTTAGCAGAACTGGTTTCACGCGTATATTTTAAATTTAGAAATAAAACTGAGTAAGATAACGACTAGCTTAAGGCTGGTCGTTTTTTGATGTTTATCCTAACTTTGGTCAAATATAATTCATACTTTTTAGTTAAAATTATCCTAGCGGTTATTGGCAAAAAAGGAGGGTGCGGATGAAAAAGTTACTCAAGCCAACAGCAAAACTAGTATTCTTCTTAGTTGCGTTTTTAGTGGGAATGGCTGGTCTAAGTATTTATCAAACAGCAAATTTACTGGAAAAAACAGTTAAGCAAAAAGCTAAAACAAGTGTGATCCTAACGACACCAGCAATTAAGTCTTTGCAACAAAAAAATGATACTAAGCTTGATTTTAGTGGAATCTCTGGTAAGGTTATTACTCAATTAGCTCAGCTTAAGCAAGTGAAAAGTTATAATAAATACAGCTCGACTACCGCTCAAGGCCTTAATTTTACAATTGCTTCTGCACCAGATGACGAATTGGATTTTATGTTAGATAATCCAGATATCACGTTGACCGGAGTGTTACATACTAGTCAGATCAATCAATTTGTGACACGAAATTATAAAATTATCGAAGGTCGTGGTCTTAAGCCCAGTGATAATTTAAAACAAAATGCAGTTATCGAACGTAATTTAGCCCATAAAAATAATTTACATGTGGGAGATAGTCTAAAGATTTCCAAACAGCAAAAAACGTATAAATTAAAGATTATTGGAATTTATCAAGCACAAGAGGGATTTTATGGTTTTGGTGTTAGTCTAAACGGTGTAAAACAAGAACCGGCTAATACAATTTATGTTTCATATAATCTAGCTAATCAATTAAAAGGCAATAACCAATCGGCTGATTTAGCAACTTTTGAGTTGAAAGATTTTTCCTCTAGATTAAGCTTTATCAAACAAGCTAAAAAAGTCATCGCAGATACCAACTATTTACTTCAAACAAACGATGCATTGTATCAAGCAGTTATTCAAAAATTTAGCAACATCAAAATATTAGCTGTAATAATTGTTGTTTTTTCACTCATATTACTTGTAGTTGGATTGGTATCATTTGCTACAAGAGGCGTTTTTTTAGCAACACCTAAGGCTAGTTTTAGATGTTTTTGGAAAAAGAATGGACTGTTATTATTTTTAGCGGCAATCATGGCAGGAATCGGTGATTTTTTAGTCGGTACTTTAATTTGCGAAACTTTGTTAAACTTAAGTAGTAAAATATATCATTTCTTAGATAATCAACGCTTATTATTCTTAGACAAACAAAATTTTCCTTTAGAAATAAATCATTTAATGGTTATAAATGATATTTCACAGTTAAAAGACTTAACATTGTTAGTTTTTTTAAGTTTATTTTTAGCATGTATCGTTATTTTGTTTAGCCGCTTGGTACTTAAACATAAAAGTTTGCACCGCGATAATTGAAAATTTGACAACTAAAAAGGCCATGAAACAACTTCAATTTAGGTTGTTTCATGGCCTTTTAATTATTATTTAGAATCAATGTGATTTGAAGAAGATAACGTACTTCCAGTTTGGGCAGGACTAAGCTCGAGGGCTTTACGTAATAAATCTGTAATACGTTGTTTTTCTTCCGTTGTAGGAATTTCAAATGATTGTCCAGCAACAGTTTTAGTTTCGCCTTGTAAATGATCAGAAGTCATACCATGAGTGGCTACACGATATTTTGTTCCTAATGCAACTAATTCGTTAAAGGTTAAGTCAGTCGTCATTTGTTTAGAAATTGTATCTAAGAAATTATCGCTTAATAAACTAGTAAGCTTGGTTGATTTGAAAGCCAACTGAATTAAGACTTGGCGTTGGCGTTCTTGACGACCATAATCGCCTAAAGGATCATCATAACGCATCCGTACATAAGCTAAGGCGCGTTTACCATTCATATGCGTTTTTTCACCTTTAGTAAAACTTTGTCCATCATAAGAAAATGTTAAAGTTGGTTCAATATCAACACCGCCAACTGCATTGATTAGACTTTCTAAGCCTCCCATGTTGATAGTTGCGTAAAAGTCGATTGGTACGTTCAAATATTTTTGGACTGTTTTAACAGCAGCTGCTGAACCACCATATTCATATGCCGAGTTGATTTTACTTGGGAAATAGTCTTCATGACCATAAACAGCAACTTCGGCATCACGTGGTAAACTGACGACAGTCATCATCTTTTTTTGTGGATTAAGAACAGCTACGATCATAGTATCTGTCCGCCCTTTAAATGTTCGTCCTAATGCACCTGTATCTGTTCCCATTAACAATAAGCAGACTGGTTTACCTTTTTTTAAAGTTGCACTAACATCACGTGCTTTTTGAATATTGCTAGAATTATAGATTGAATCAGCTGCCTTATGAGCTGCACGATAACGTTTAAAACCATAATGAATGCCAAAGCCAATTAGACAAACACAAAATAATAATCCCCAAAAAAAACAAGTACGTTTGATTTTATTTTTTTTGCAAGAAGATTGAGCTCT
Organism: Ligilactobacillus sp. Marseille-Q7487; assembly: GCF_949152225.1. NCBI lineage: Bacteria > Bacillati > Bacillota > Bacilli > Lactobacillales > Lactobacillaceae > Ligilactobacillus > Ligilactobacillus sp. Marseille-Q7487. The sequence goes on along the minus strand of NZ_CASCJC010000001.1, from coordinate 1,411,089 downwards.
ATTAGAACGTTTATGTTGTTCATCTGGTAAATTATTCATAGAATAGTTATCCTTTCGCAATTAATTAGTATCATTGGTTATGATAAACTTAACGACTAAAAGATGCAACGTTAACAAAATGAAAATAAGATTTTTTTAACGAAATAGTGGTTAATGTTATAAATTATACACTTGAGTTAGTCTCAAATAAAGGATAGATTGGATAATAAAAATGTAGTGAGCTTTACAATCTAATACTTATTAAATGAAGTTCATGTTATAATTATGTGGAAAACATAGGAGGATGGTGTAAGATGTATTGCCAAAAATGTGGACACGAAGTTAAGCTAACAGACACAAGTTGTGCTTTTTGTGGGACTTTAGCTAGTTTAATGAACACAGAAACTAAAGAATGTAAGCAATGTCAAAAACAAATTCCAGTCAATGCTAACTACTGTATTTATTGTGGCCATGATCAAGCTCAGTTAAAATGGCAATCAAAGCCACAACAAGACATTGAAGATAAACAACAAATGCAAACAAATACTACGCAAGATTGGTTTAGTAATTTTCAAGATGAGCAAGAAGAGCTAAAACAGTTATTTACGCAATATAAACCAAAAAGTATAGAAAATTTGCCCAAAAACGAATCACGCAAACCTGGCTTAATCACATCGACTAAATTGATGTTGCGCGATTGGTTGACCATCAATAAGCGCATGGGACTTGGCGATTTTTGGTGGGGATATGCAGGATTATGGTGTTTAACCATCCTATTTAGTGTTTGTTTAGGGGCTATTGTTTATTTATTGCCAAGTAATATTAATCAAGATTTGGTATTACGAGTAGTTGTTTTTTTGGGAATGTGTTGGGCGTTATTATTTTATTTCATCAATTTTACCGCATTGATTCGACGTTATCATGATGCAGAATTACCTGCAATTTTATGTGTGTTAATGTTTGTACCGTTTTTAGGTGAATTAGTATCGTTATTGTTGGCAATGCGACCACAAAAAAATGAATTCGGCTGGTATAGTTTTGAAGATCCATTTAAAAGACGGCGCTAAAATAAGTAAGATGTTATGTCTTGCTTATTTTTTTAGGCTAAATTTAGCTAATTTAACCAATTTAAAGATAGCATTTATTTAAAATTTAATGTATAATATCTAATGTAGATATTAAATGTCCATAAAGGTGTTTGAGTATTATTTTTTGTGAAAGGATGTGGCAATGTCATGCAACTGACAAAAGGTTTAGAGCAAGCAGCTTGCATTATGGCGTTACTAGCAACACAAGAACAAAACGTGCCCATCTCATCGCATGTTATTCATGATCGTTTAAGCGGTTCACAAACATATTTGCGTAAGATTATGCGGAAGTTAGTTGTTAGTGGCTTGGTCAAATCTGTGTCTGGAAATAACGGGGGCTTTAGTTTAGCGGTTGATCCAAAAGAAATCACCTTACTGCAAGTGGTTCAAGCAACTGAAGGAGATGTTAGTACATTTCCTAATTTAGGTTTTATTAATAAGGTTTTTCAAGATTTCGAACCGATTGCTTCTAAAGCTGAAGTTGTTTTAAATACAGCTTTTGCACAAGCTGATCAGCGTTGGGCACAGTATTTAGATGATGTGACGGTAGCACAGTTATTGTGGGAAGTATTTGAGGTTAAAGATTTTCCACGTGTTAACTGGAATGATCCAAACTTAAAGATTGATCAATATTTGTTAGCCAAGTTTAAAGGAATAACATTTGAGATTGACCAAAATGAAAATAAATAGTGAAAAAAGCGGAAGTAAGCTTTCGCTTTTTTTATGATAAAATAATGAAAACGTTTCAAATTAGTCGTTATTCGTTGCACAAATTCACAAAGTTTTAAAACGATAATCCTTAAAATTACGACTTTTTTTACTTTAAAAATATTAAGTTTTTCACAAAAGAAAATAATACTAGTTTTTTGATTTTATGCGTGCTAACATGAAAAAGTAAGTTTTTTGCAATGTTTTTCAAAAAAGGAACATAAGGAGAAATAAAATGACTAAAGATGATAAAGAAAAGTACTATGGCGCAGATGCCATTGTCGATAGTTTGATTAATCATGATGTTAAATATGTTTTCGGTATTCCAGGTGCTAAGATTGATCGTGTTTTCGAACGTTTAGAATATCCTAATAATCCTAAAGCACCTAAGTTTATTTTGACACGCCATGAACAAAATGCTGCTTTTATGGCTGCTGGGATTGGACGTATCACAGGCAAACCTGGGGTTGTAATTGCAACTTCTGGTCCGGGAGCTTCTAACTTAGCAACAGGTTTAGTAACGGCTACTGCTGAAGGCGATCCTGTTTTGGCAATTGCAGGTCAAGTTCAACGAACAGACTTGTTGCGTTTGACACACCAAAGTATGGATAATGCATCGTTGTTTGCTCCTATTACTAAATACAGTGCTGAAGTTCAAGAACCAGAAAACATTTCTGAAGTAATCGCTAATGCTTTCCAAGAAGCTCAAGCATCCAAGCAAGGAGCAAGTTTTGTGTCCGTGCCACAAGACGTGACTGACTCAGAAGTTAAGACAGAAGTAATCGCACCGTTAGTTGATCCTAAATTAGGACCAGCTAGTCCGGTTGAATCGACTTTATTGGCACAACGTATTAAAGAAGCTAAATTGCCTGTTTTACTTTTAGGTATGCGAGCTTCAGATCCAGAAACGACAAAAGCAATTCGCAACTTGATTGCTGAAACACATTTACCAGTCGTAGAAACATTTCAAGGAGCAGGTATCATTCCACGTGAATTAGAAGCTGATTTCTTTGGACGTGTAGGTTTATTTAGAAACCAACCAGGGGATAAATTACTTAAGAAGAGTGACTTAGTAATCGCTATTGGCTATGATCCAATCGAATATGAACCACGTAACTGGAATGCAGGTCGCGATGCACATATTGTAGTAATTGATTCAATGCGTGCAGAAATCGATAAGAACTTCCAACCAGAACGTGAATTAGTTGGTGACATTTCTCAAACACTTGATTTCTTATTGCCTTACATGAAAGGTTATAGTTTATCTGATGATTCTAAAAAATACTTGGATATGTTGCGTGAACAATTGATGTTGCGTGATGAACCACCTGCAATCAAAGATGATCAAGTGTACACTCATCCATTAAGCATCATTCAAGCTTTACAAGATCGTGTGACAGATGAAATGACTGTAACAGTTGACGTTGGTAGTTTTTATATTTGGATGGCACGTCATTTTCGTTCATACCAACCACGTCATTTACTCTTTAGTAATGGGATGCAAACTTTAGGGGTAGCGTTGCCTTGGGCTATTTCAGCTGCGTTAGTTCGTCCAAACACAAAGATTGTCTCAGTTTCTGGCGATGGTGGCTTCCTCTTTTCTGCCCAAGATTTAGAAACAGCGGTACGCTTGAACCTTGATATTGTGCATATTATTTGGAACGATGGTAACTATGATATGGTTAAGTTCCAAGAAGAAATGAAATATGGCAAATCCGCTGCTGTTAAATTTGGCTCGGTTGATTTTGTGAAGTATGCTGAAAGCTTTGGTGCGACTGGTTTACGTGTTGAAAAGAGCAAAGATTTAGAGAAAGTTTTAGATCAAGCTTTTGCAACTAAAGGTCCTGTGATCGTTGATATTCCAGTTGACTACAGCTACAATCAAGAATTAGGTAAGCAAATCTTAGAAGATCAATTACACTAATAAGCAGGTGAAAACATGCAAAAAGACACGAAAAAAATGTATCAACATGGCACCTTGGCTTTACTTGTGCCTGGCTTATATGATGGTACACAAAGCATAGGTGAACTTTTAAAACACGGTGATTATGGAATCGGAACTGCCCAAGGTTTAGGGGGAGAGATGATTGTATTTGATGGTGTGGCTTATTTAGTGTTAAACACTGGTGAAGTTCAAGTTTTAACTGACGATGTGTTGACACCTTTTGCAACAGTTCATTTTAATGACGAAAATTCAGCTACTCAAACAGTGAGTGAACTTGATTTTAAACAACTAACGCAAAAAATTTTGGCACAACACGCCTATCAAAACATCTTTTTTGCCGTAACATTACGTGGAAAATTTAAGTATATGAAAACTAGAGCTGTGGCTAAACAAGCTAAACCATATCCACCATTAGTTGCAGTTGCTGATAAACAAAGTGTCTTTGAAGCAAATGAAACTACTGGTACAGTTGTGGGATATTATGCACCACAGTTGTTTGAAGGCATGGCTGTTGCTGGTTTTCATTTGCATTATTTGGATGATAAACATGAGATGGGTGGTCATATCTTAGACTTTACGATTCAAGAAGCAAAGTTAAGTTTGCAGCCATTTTCAAGTGTTGAACAACATTTTCCAATCGAAGATCCGACTTTTATGCAAACAGATTTTGAATTAGATGGACTATCTAAGCAAATTCGCCAAGCTGAAAGTTAATTGGAATGAAAATTAAGTAAAAAAGACTTGTTTTTTCAGAAAACTTAGTTATAATAAAAGATATCGAAAAGAGGTCGCACAAACCAAGAGTAGCCTTTAAGAGCCTGTAAAGAGGTCATGACTAGAGGTGAAAGGGGTAAGTGCCGAAGTAAGCCAAGACTTTACGCTTGGTTTGCTGGGGTTTAGTTTAAGAGACTAAACACTGTCGCAGTCACATCAGACTACGGAGCGCTGTCGAGATTTATGAGGCTTTTTATGCTATTTAGAAGATAACGATAGAAAAACGCGAGCGTGACCTTTTTACGAAGGCACGCTCTTTTTATTACCGCACGTTTGTCATAGCTGGTTGTTGTTTTTTAGACCTCAATAAAATTTAGGAGGTTTGCCTCATGGCAAAAGAAAATAATGTTAAAAGAACACTTAAGACACGTCATTTATCGATGATTGCATTAGGCGGAAGTATTGGGACAGGGTTATTTGTTGCAAGTGGATCGGCCATTTCAACTGCTGGACCAGGAGGAGCTTTGGTTGCATATATTGGAATCGGGTTAATGGTGTATTTTTTGATGACATCTCTAGGTGAGATGGCTACTTATCTTCCGGTTACCGGATCGTTTGCGACTTATGCACGGCGTTTTGTTGATCCTGCGTTTGGCTTTGCGATGGGCTGGAATTATTGGTTTAACTGGGCGATTACGCTAGCCGTTGATGTATCAACGGTGGCGTTGGTGCTTGGCTTTTGGTTTCCTCACGTACCAGGGTGGATTTTTAGTTTAGGGGCTTTAACAATCGTTTTTTTAATCAATGCTTTATCTGTGCGTTCTTTTGGCGAAATGGAATATTGGATGTCATTGATTAAAGTTGTGACAGTTATTATCTTTTTAGTGGTAGGTTTCTTAACAATTTTTGGAATTATGGGTGGTCATGCGACATATCTAGAAAACTTTGTCTATAAGGATGCACCATTTGTCGGTGGAGTACCGGCGATCTTGAGTGTTTTTGTTGTGGCTGGTTTTTCGTTTCAAGGAACTGAATTGATTGGAATTACGGCAGGTGAATCTAAAACGCCAGAAAAGAGTATTCCTAAGGCAATTAAACAAGTCTTTTGGAGAATCTTACTTTTCTACATTTTATCAATTTTTGTAATTGCAGCCTTGTTGCCATATACAAGTCCTAATTTATTAGGTTCGGATGCTTCAGATATTGCAATTAGTCCGTTTACCTTAGTCTTTAAGCGTGCTGGTTTGGCTTCGGCAGCAGCCGTGATGAATGCAGTTATTTTAACTTCTGTTTTATCTGCTGCAAATTCAGGAATGTATGCTTCAACGCGAATGTTGTTTGCCTTGAGTGTTACAGGTGATGCACCAAAGATCTTTAGTCGTGTTAATAATCATGGTATTCCAATTTTTGCTTTACTTGGAACAACGGTAATTGGCTTATTTACTTTCTTGGCAAGTATTTTTGGCACACGTGTATATAGCTTTTTAGTAAGTGCAAGTGGGTTGACGGGCTTTATTGCTTGGGTTGGTATTGCTTTGGCACACTATCGTTTCAGACGTGCATTTAAAGCACAAGGCCACGACTTAAGCGAATTACGCTATAAAGCTAAATGGTTCCCAATCGGACCACTCTTAGCATTATTCTTATGTATTTTAGTCATTATTGGCCAAGATGTTAAGTCGTTTACTAACTTCGATTGGAAAGCGATCGCTGTAACTTATATGTCAGTACCGCTATTTTTAATTTTGTATCTTTACTATAAGATTAGATATAAAACAAAATTGATTCCATTAGAAGAAATTGATTTAACTGCACATAATATTGAGGATGAAAAAAATAATATTTAATAAAAAAGCACGGTTCACCGTGCTTTTTTAATGTTTGTTATTTCTAAAGTAGGCTAAGCGCTTTATGTTTTTTATCCATAAAAACCGAACAAAAAAAGATATCTTGGGATTAAAAAAAGCTATTTACATACTATGAAAACATAAGGTATAGTAAATAAGTATTTTATTTTAACTATAAAACGAGGAGATTTTAAGGTGAAAACATTTATCACTAACTTTTTTAAGCTTGATGAATTAAATACGACAATTAAACGTGAAATCTTGGCAGGTTTTACGACCTTTATTTCGATGGCATATATCTTGTTTGTCAATCCAAGTATTTTAGGTGCTTCTGGAATGGATAAAGGAGCTGTTTTTACGGCAACAGCGCTAGCAAGTGCTTTAGGCTGTGTTTTAATGGGGATCCGCGCTAAATATCCAATTGCTACTGCGCCAAGTTTAGGAATTAATGCCTTTTTTGCATATTCAGTTTGTATCGGAATGAAGATTCCTTGGCAAACGACTTTGGCTGGAGTTTTTGTAGCGGCTATTTTATTTGTCATTATTACAATTTTTAATTTACGTGAATTAATCATTGATTCTATTCCGGCTGACTTGAAATATGCGATTTCTGCTGGAATTGGCTTGTTTATTGCTTTTATTGGTTTGCAAGGAGGCAAACTTATTGTTGCTGATGATTCGACATTGGTAAAATTAGGCGCATTTAGCGGTAGTGCTTGGGTGACGATTTTTGGTTTATTATTAGTCGTTATCTTAATGGTGATGAATGTTCCTGGTGCAATTTTTATTGGCATGGTAGTTTCTGCTATTTTTGGAATGATAATGGGATTTATTCCTGTGCCAACGACAATTGTGGCAAGTGTACCAAGTCTTGAACCAACTTTTTTAGTAGCATTAAAGCATCTTGGTGACATCAATTCCTTACAAATGGTAGTCGTTGTCTTAACCTTTTTATTGGTGACTTTCTTTGATACAGCAGGGACATTGGTTGGATTGGCTCATCAAGCTGGTTTCATGAAAGATAACAAGATGCCACGAGTAGGCCAAGCATTGATGTCTGATTCGACTGCGATGCTTGTTGGGTCTTTATTAGGAACCTCACCTGTTGGTGCTTATGTAGAATCCTCAGCGGGAATTGCTGTGGGAGGACGTTCTGGTTTAACAGCGGTCACAACCGGGATTTTATTTATCTTTGGTTTGTTCTTTTCACCATTGCTTGCAGTGGTAACTTCAGAAGTAACCGCACCTGCGTTAATTATTGTGGGAGTATTAATGGCACAAAATATGGCTAAGGTTAACTGGTCTAAGTTAGAGATTGCTATTCCAGCCTTTTTGATTATTGCAACAATGCCATTGACATATAGTATCTCAGATGGTTTGGCTTTGGGATGTATCGTTTATCCGATAACAATGCTTGCTGCTAAGCGTCACAAAGAAGTTCCACCGCTGATGTATGCAATGTTTTTTGTCTTTATCGTATTCTTTTGGATTTTAAATGTCTAAGTAAAAGTGAGGCTAAAGTCTCACTTTTTTATTTCCTTATTTATAGAAAAATTATTTAAATGTCTTTTGTTTATCTATACGTTTTTTTAGGTAAAAGCGTTGACATTGCGCGAAGATTGAGTGTATTATTTCGTTGTATCAAAATGTGAAAAGTAACACAAAACTAAATATTTTTACAGTATCTAGAAAGGATTTGAATAAGAAATGAAATATTTGATTGGTTTAGTTGGAGCTAACTCAAAAGCTTCTACCAACCGTAAATTATTACAATACATGCAAAAACATTTTGCCAACCAAGCACAAATTGAATTGGTTGAAATTAAAGATTTTCCACTCTTTAACAAACCAGCCGATAAAACATTACCTGATTGTGTCAAAGTAGTATCTGAAAAAATCGCGGCTAGTGATGGTGTCATCATTGCAACACCAGAGTACGATCATGCAGTACCAGCTTCTTTGATTAATGCTTTAAATTGGTTATCTTACGGCAATTTTCCATTTGTCGATCAACCGGTGATGATTGTTGGGGCGTCTTATGGAACATTAGGTTCTTCAAGAGCGCAAATGCATTTACGCCAAATCTTAGATGCACCAGAATTAAAGGCACGTATCATGCCAAGTTCCGAATTTTTATTGGGGCATTCGTTAAGTGCTTTTGATGAAGATGGAAACTTGAACAATAGTGAAATGGTGGCTAAGATAGATGGTTTATTTGCAGATTTCATGATCTTTATTCAAATCATCAGCCAATTGCAAAACAGTAAAGAACTTGATAAAAAAGCAGCCGCTGAATTTTCATGGGAAAATATCTAAGAGAGGGTAATTAAGATGAAATTAGTAGGAATTATTGGTTCAAATGCAGAAGTTTCATATAACCGCAAATTGATGCAATACATTGCACGAAGCTATGGTGACATCTGTGAAGTAGAATTGCTAGAAATCAAGGATGTTCCATTGTTTAATCAAGATGAAGATCAAACGCAAAGTACCATCATTCAATTGCTCAATCAAAAAATTACACAAGCTGATGGTGTAATCATCGCCACACCAGAACATAATCATACAGTACCAGCAGCCTTAAAGAGTGTAATTGAGTGGTTATCATACAAGATTCATCCTTTAACGCACAAACCAGTTATGATTGTTGGGGCTTCTTATTATGATCAAGGAACCTCACGTGCACAACTACACTTACGCCAGATCTTGGATGCTCCAGGGGTAAATGCAATGGTTATGCCAGGAAATGAATTTTTGTTAGGAAATGCCAAGCAAGCCTTTGATGAACAAGGAAACTTAAAAGATGAAAAAACGCAAGCTTTCTTGCGCTTGATTTTAGAAAAATTTGTTAACTTTATTAAAGTTGTTGCTCAATTTGATGAATTACAGCAACAAGATTCAAAGATTACACAGATTATTGAAGAATTTAAGCAAGGTAAGCGTGATTATGGATTCACTAAAGATGGCCAAGAAAACTTTGCTAAGATTTATCGTGCTTTACGTGATGATTATGGTAACTATACAGGATATGAAACTTATCCGCTAGATTACCAAGCTTTATTTGAGTGGTATCAAAAAGAAAACCCTGAACTTAAGCAGCTAGCAGCTGTTAAGCAAGGGATTTTGAACGAAGATGATTTTGAAATTTTTGATGATGATTTTGAAATCTACGAAGAAGGTCAAAAAATTAATAGTGCCGAAGAACTCGATAGTGTTTCGGGAGCTTCAGCGAAATAATTATATAAAAGCTTGCTTTTAGCAAGGTGAAAACCTTGCTAAGGCAAGCTTTTTTGGCTAGAAAAGATATTGACAAATTAATATAAATAGTATATTATGACAAGGTGTCATATGACAGGTTGTCATATAGTGAGAGGAGGCTTTATTAGATGGGATTATTAGAATTGCATAATGTAACCAAAAACTATAAGCTTGCAGGTGGCGGAGAATTTCAGGCCCTTAAAGGGATTAATGCAAGTTTTGAAGCTGGTGAATTAGTTGCAATTGTTGGTGAATCAGGCAGCGGTAAGTCAACTTTGATGAATTTAATCGGTGGCTTAGATTCGGATTTTGGTGGTCAAATTCTTTACCAGAAACGTAATTTGGCTGAGTATAATCAACAAGAATTGGTAGATTATCACAAAAAAAGCATAGGGTTTATTTTCCAAAACTTTAATTTGATTCCTCATCTTAATTTGCTAGATAATGTTGCACTTGCAATGACTTTGTCTAATGAGGATACAAAAAAGCGTGAGATGCGTGCAAAAGAGTTATTAACGCAAGTAGGATTAGGAGATCATTTGTATAAGCGTCCAGATCAAATTTCTGGTGGTCAAAAGCAACGAGTAGCAATTGCTAGAGCTTTAGTTAATGATCCTGATGTAATTATTGCTGATGAACCAACTGGGGCGCTTGATGCTCAAACTACCGATGTTATTTTAAAGATGATACAAAATATTGCTAAAGCAGGTAAGCTAGTTTTGATGGTGACGCACTCAGATAAGGTTGCAAGTCATTGTAGTCGAATTTTACGAATCGACAATGGTAACCTAATTAGCGATACATATCAAAAAGAGGCGACTATGCCTAAAGCTTTAGCGTCAACTACTTTTAAGAGTTGCAAGAATATGAGCTTTACAAAAGCACTACGGTTAGCTTTTTTGAATATGAAAGCCAAGCTTAGTCGTAATTTATTGGTAGCACTTGGTTCAAGTATTGGAATCATGTCGGTAGTCTTGATGTTGTCTTTAGGAAAAGGTGTGACTAGCTATGTCAAAGGGACAATGAAGTCTTATACCAACCCTAATATCACTGAGGTTCATAAAAAGTCTAGTGCACAAGAACAGATGCAAAACGGGCAGATGCAAGTCTCAAAAGAAGACATTGCCAAACAACAACAAAATCAAATGGCTGCTCTAACAGGGACTAGTCAAGCTATGGCTTTTAGTGCTAAAGATCAAGCTAAATTGGCAAAAATCAAACATGTTGATCGATTAGAGTTAGGATACAGTGCTTTTTCATTAGGAACTAATAGCGTTTCGTATCAGAAAAATTCAGCTAAGATTATGATGCTACAAACTATTTCTTCTAGCATTGCTAAAGCAAATGTTAAGCAAGGAAAGTTTCCTGGTAAAAATGAGATTATGTTGGATAAGACAACAGCTGATTTGCTTGGGAAAAATATTGTAGGTAAGACAGTTACACTTAATCTTAAGCTGGGCGATGCGGATATTACCAAGAATTATCGGGTTTCAGGGTTATATGAACAAGAAGGCAATGCCACAATGAGTACGTTATTTGTGCGTTATCAAGATTTAAAGCAATTGTTTAAAGAGTACAATCAAACTCTAAAACCCAATACAATCTATCTATACACTAAGGATAAAGAAAATACTGCTAAGATCAAAGAAAAAGTCAAGAAGATGGGTTATACCGGATCGATGCAAGAGACGATGACCGAAATGTTTTCACAAATGTTAGACATCTTAACTTATGTTTTGACTGCGATTGCGGCTGTATCACTTGTTGTATCGGCTATTATGATTTTAGTAGTTTTAAATATCTCGGTAGTTGAACGGACAAAAGAAATTGGAGTATTAAAAGCCTTAGGAGCTAGAAAAAAAGATATCAGTCGAATCTTTGTAGCCGAAGCCTTTTTGATTGGCTTGGGTGCTGGAATCTTGGGTGTTTTTGTGACTTATATTTTAGGCCTTGGAATCAATCATGTTACACAAACAGCCTATCAAGTTAACGTTGTAGCCGTTAGTTGGCAATATGTTTTGGCTGGGATATTGTTGAGTGTCATCATCAGTATGTTAGCAAGTCTTATGCCTGCTAGTCGTGCAGCACGGCTCGATCCAGTGGAGGCTTTACGCAAAGAATAGGAGGAAAGAAGATGCCTAAGCAAACTTTTTTCAATATTAGTCCAGAAAAAAAGCAACGTTTGCTGGCGGCTGCTTGCAAGGAATTTTCACAAGTTAGTTTTAATGATGCCTCGATTAATCGTATCATCAAAGAAGCACAAATTCCGCGAGGCAGTTTTTATCAATATTTTGAAGATAAGCAAGATTTATATTTATATTTTGCAAGTGGGATGAAAAATGAGTTACAAGCTTCGTTTTTAACAAGCTTGCAACATCATCAAGGGGATTTATTTGCAACGATTAAAGACGGTACGAATGCGATGAAAGTCAATGTTCTTAGCAAGGAGTATACGGACTTTTTTAGATTAGCTATTGAAAGTCGGGATTATCGTTTATTACTACGTGAATTGCGGCGTGAAAAATATAAATCAAAAGATACCGATAAGATGGACTTTTTACAACAGGTCTATCAAAATTGTGATTTAAAAATGTTAAAAGTCGAGACTTATGAAGAATTTAGAGCCTTGATGTCGCTAGTCATGACATGTTTGGTACACTCACTTGAGGCTGTTTATGCAGTGACGGATAAGGGAACTAAAATCGATGGTCAATTGGTTGCACAAAAATTTTATTGGATGATAGATATGCTTCAATTTGGAGCGAAAAACTAATGAATTAAGAATGGAGGATAAGATGAATGTTTAAACTAATTAAGAGTAGAATCTCATGGTTAGCCGTTTTCATCGGTACCGCCTTTATGTTTGTCCAAGTTATCTGTGACTTGAATTTGCCAAATTTAACATCAGATATAATTAATAACGGGGTTGCTAAAGGTGATACTAATTATATCTGGCAAGTTGGTTTTAAAATGATTGGGATTGCTTTGATTGGGATTATTGCTGCTGTGGGCAATGTTTATTTTGCAGCGACACAAGCACAAAAGCTTGGTTCACGGTTACGCAATGAAATCTTTAAGAAAGTCATTCATTATTCAAATAATGAATTTGACGATATTGGATCGGCATCCTTGATTACTAGAACGACTAACGATGTTTTACAGATTCAAAATGTGATGGTTATGATGCTACGGATGATGATCCAATCACCATTGATGTTGATTGGGGCAACTATCATGGCTTATCATAGCGAAAAGAAATTAACTTGGATTTTTATGGTCTCTGTCCCATTACTTTTAATAGCAATTGGATGCGTGATGTATTTTGCAGTTCCTTTATTTAAACGTCTGCAAAAATTGATTGATAATATTAACTTAGTCTTTCGTGAAGGCTTGACGGGGGTGCGTGTAATTCGAGCTTTTCGTCAAGATCAATTTGAACAAGAACGCTTCGATGATGCCAATAAAGAATATACTAAAACTGGGATTAAAGTTTTTAGTATTGTTTCATTGAACTTTCCAATCATGACTTTAATCTTAAATGGAACTAACATTGGAATTGTTTGGTTTGGGGCACACATGATTGGTGATATGCAAATGCAAGTCGGCAATTTAGTATCATTTATGACTTATGCCACAATGATTTTGTTTAGTTTCATGATGCTTTCAATGATTTTTGTTTTTGTACCACGTGCACAAGCTGCAGCTAGCCGAATTAATCAAGTTTTAGATGAAGAATTTTCAATTACAGATCCAGATAACACACAAGAATATACTAGCGATGTTAAGAGTAGCTTGGAATTTAAAAACGTCAATTTCCGCTATAAGAGTGCTGAAAAATTAGCGTTAGAAAATGTCAACTTTATTGCAAAAGCAGGGCAAACAGTAGCTATTATCGGTGGAACTGGTTCGGGTAAATCAACATTGATTAACCTAATTCCAAGATTATACGATATCGAAAGTGGTGCAGTATTGCTTGATGGTCAATCTGTTAGCGCGGTTAGTCAAAAGGATTTACATGATAAAGTGGCGTTTGTACAACAAAAAGCAGTCTTGTTTAAAGGGACAATTCGTAGCAACATGTTGTTTGGCAAACCAGATGCTAGTGATGAAGAAATTTGGCGAGCACTAGAGATTGCACAAGCTAAAGATTTTGTTGATGAATTACCAGATGGATTAGATGCGATTGTTGAACAAAACGGGGATAATTTTTCTGGTGGTCAAAAGCAACGGTTAGCGATTGCACGTGCCTTAGTCAAAAATGCTTCGGTTTATGTCTTTGATGATTCATTTTCTGCACTTGACTTTAAGACTGATGCCAAATTACGTTTGGCATTACGCAACGATCCACAGATGCAACAAAGTGTGGTTGTCATCGTGGCTCAACGTGTTTCAACGGTTACGCAAGCCGATGAAATCTTGGTCTTAGACGAAGGTAAAGTCGTTGGTCAAGGTACACATGAAGAGTTGAAAAAGACTAATCCAACGTATCAAGAAATTGTCCAATCACAAATGAAAGGAGATGACATCTAATGCCAGGACCACACGGAGGCGGTTTTAACCGCGGGCCAAAGCCTAAAGCTAAAGATTTTTGGAAAACAGTACGGCGTTTGATTAACTACATGGGACCATGGAAATGGTATTTTTTGTTAGTGTTTGTTTTTGCAATCGGCTCGGTAATTTTTCAAATCGTCAGTCCTAAGGTTTTAGGAGAGGCGACGACAGAAATTTTTAATGGTGTCAAAAAAGGCTACATCGAATTAAAAATGGGCCAACACGTCACAAGTTTACCAATCAACTATGATAAGATTACTAAAATCTTAGTGACGGTTGCTTGCATGTATGGTGTCTCAGCTATCTTATCATTTGTCCAACAACTCATCATGGCTAATGTTTCACAACGCATTGTCTATAAGTTACGGCAAGATTTAAAGGCTAAGATGCAACGCTTGCCTATTGCTTATTATGATACCCATTCAAATGGTGATGTGATGTCGCGTGCAGTCAACGATATGGATAATATCGGTGGTACATTGCAACAAAGTTTAGCGCAATTAGTTACAAGTATCGTAACCTTTTTTGGTGTATTGTACATGATGCTAACGATTAGTGTTAAATTGACGTTAATTGCATTGTTGACTCTTCCGTTTAGTTTGTTAGTTGTCATGGTTATTGCGCCAAGATCGCAAAGATTTTTTGCAGGCCAACAAAGAAGTTTAGGACTGTTAAACAATCAAGTCGAAGAAAATTATGCTGGGCATACGGTTATTAAGACTTTCAATAAAGAAGACGATGTCATTCAAAACTTTGAAGAAGAAAATAAGAATTATTATTCTTACTCTTGGAAAGCGCAATTTATTTCAAGTTGTATCATGCCTTTGATGAACCTTGTCAAAAATATCGGTTATGTCTTTATCGCTGTTGTCGGTGGAATTTCGGTTGCTAAAAATACGATTGCTTTAGGTGACGTGCAAGCTTTCTTACAATATGTTAACCAATTTAGCCAACCAATCACGCAATTAGCCAATATGGCTAATACGATTCAAGCTACAATCGTTTCTGCCGAACGAATCTTTGAAGTTTTAGACGAAGAAGAGATGAAAGAGACAAATGTAGATGCTGTACAAACAGCTGATGATAACATCATTACATTTGAACACGTGAAATTTGGTTATTCAGATGATAATATCTTGATGAAAGACTTTAATTTCGAAGTCAAGTCAGGTCAAAAAGTGGCGATTGTTGGCCCAACTGGTGCAGGTAAGACAACGTTGATTAACTTGTTAGAACGTTTTTATGACATCAAAGGTGGTTCAATTAGACTAAAAGGGCAAGATACACGAAATATGAGTCGCGAAGATTTACGTAAAAACTTTGCAATGGTGTTACAAGATACTTGGTTGTTTACTGGTACGATTTATGACAATATCAAGTATGGAAGAGAAGATGCAACGCCTGATGAAGTCTATGCTGCCGCTAAAGCAGCGCATGTCGATACATTTGTTCGTCAATTACCAAATGGATATGACACAATTTTAAACGAAGATGCTTCTAATATTTCGCAAGGCCAACGACAATTGTTGACAATTGCGAGGGCATTTTTAGCTTCACCAGAAATCTTAATTCTTGATGAAGCAACTAGTTCGGTTGATACTAGAACAGAAGTCTTGATTCAACAAGCCATGGATCGCTTGTTAGCAAATAGAACAAGTTTTGTTGTAGCGCATCGTTTATCAACAATTCGTGATGCTGATAACATCATCGTTATGAATCACGGATCGATTGTCGAAACCGGTAATCATGATCAATTAATGGCAAAGAAAGGTTTTTATGCCGATCTTTACAACAGTCAATTCATGACGGCAGCAGCCTTATAAAAAAATACTCAAGATTAGTGTTTACTAGTCTTGAGTATTTTTATTTATAAATATTATTTAATTTTTAAAGCTGCAAGTTGTTCTTCGATTTCAGCAAGAGAAACATCGGCTTGTAATAAGGCAGTAGCACTGTATGCACCTTCGATAAAAGCAATATCATAAATATGAATTGTTTTAGTAGTCATTTCACATGCTAATTCAAGATTCATCTTAGCACTGCCTAAATTGTAAAAAGCTAAGATTTCATCGGCAGGATTTTGTTCAAAGGCAGCTAAAATTTTATCAAAGCTAGTGCCTAATTCATCTTCTTGTGTTCCACCAGCAGTTGTCACTGCAACGTTTGCAGCGACTTGTTTTAATAATGCGGCTAAACATTGAGGTATTGCCGGACTATGCGAGACAAGTGTGATACCTAAAGTCATTAAAAAAACTCCTTTGTTTGTAATAAAGCAGTAAATAAATAGCCACTTGATACTGCGCCAGGATCGAGATGACCTTTGGAACGTTCACCTAGATATGATGCACGTCCTTTTTTGGTAATCATTGGTTCGGTAGCTTGCACGGCTTGTTCAATGTCGGTTTGTGTTAGTTGCTTAGTTTTAATCTTAGGTAAAACGGCCTCCCAAACATCAACCATGGTCTTATCATTGCTTTGAGCCCCCTGCGTTTTTTGATACCTGCTAAGGCTGCTTCTAAGAGAGTAGCTAAGTCAGTTGTGTTTGCACTTGCTTTAGCCATTTCTAAATTTGACTGGAGCTTGAAGATATTCTAGCCATTTATCATCGACTAGTTCAAATAAGGTTAGCGAAATACCAGCCATTTCAAGTGATGTCATATAATTACCGACTTTGCTAAAGACCGGAGTAATATTTTTAGCAGCTAAAGCCAAGAAGACATCATTACTAAACACAAATTGTTCCATTAAAGATGTTGCTCCCATACCGTTGATTAAAACGGCATATTTTTTATTAGCATCAAAGTGCATGCATTCATCGAGTTTAGCGATCAATTCTGCAACGAGTTCTTTGGATGGTTTGAGTTTTTCTTTACGATAGCCAGGCTCGCTGTGGATTCCGACACCATATTCAATCTCGTCAGCAGCCAATTCAAAGCCAGGGGTGCCAACTTCAGGAACTGTTGCTGCACTTAAAGCAACTGCTAAAGTATTGATATGAGGCAATACTTCATGAGCCAAAGCGGAAATTTCGGCGAGACTAGCACCGATTTGAGCAGCGGCTCCTAAGATTTTGTGCATGAAAAGTGTACCGGCTACTCCACATTTTCCTTGAGTATAAAGACTATCTTCAACGGCGATATCATCATCAACAACGATATTATCAACGCTGATGCCATCAAGTTCGGCCATATCTTTAGCCATTTCAAAAGTCATCATATCATCTGAATAGTTTTTGATGATTAAAAAGGCCCCACAACCTTGATCTGTTGCTTTGACTGCTTCATAGACTTGGTCTGGTGTTGGTGAAGTAAGGCAACGGCTGCACTTAACGTCCCTGCGCCCACAAAGCCAGTATGGCTTGATTCATGCCCACTTCCACCACCACTAACTAAACCGACTTTGCCTTGCATGGAAGCTTGATCGCTTCTGATTAAGATAGTTGTATCTGGCAATTGTGTTACATAATCTGGATAAGCTTTAACTAGGCCTGCTAACATTTCAGGCACTACATTGCTAGGATCATTGATAATTTTTTTCATGATGAATCATCCTTTCTAGATTAAATGATTTGGTACACCTATATTTTATATAAAGCACTTCCAAAAGATGAATAGATAAATTTTTAGATTATCTGTAGAATTGATAAATATAAATGTTATTTCGTAAATTATTTATTTGGCGATAAGTTTATAAGTGAGTAGATGAACGTCTAAAAGATGGTATTAAAAAAGCTTTTAGATTTCATAAAAAATAAGAAATAATTTAATGAAATTCACTTAGAAAGTGATGATTTTTTATATGTTACAATCTCTTGAAAAAGCAAGATGTAAAAGACTTTAATTAAGAATTTTGTGTTACAATTAAAACGAGACCCTTTTAATGTGAGGTGACAGAATTGTTTACAATAAAAAAGACGACGGATTTAACTAGTGATATTTATAAAGATGCCGTTGTGATTAGAAAAGAAGTGTTCGTCAACGAACAACGTGTACCGCTTGAATTAGAACTAGTCGGCGAGCAAGGACCACTTCATTACGTAGGTTATCTGGCCGAAAAGCCGGTCGCCACAGCTCGTGCTTTTGCAGAAACTGCGCAAAGTTGGCATATTCAACGCGTGGCGGTACTAAAAGACTATCGACATAAAGGTTTGGCTAGCCAACTTTTACAAGCAATCGAACAAGCTGCGCGAAATGAAGGAATTCAAACGTTAACGCTAGGGGCCCAAGATAGTGCCCAAGCTTTCTATCATAAATTAGGTTATCAAGTGGTTGGAGAAGGTTTTTTAGATGCGGGAATTGCACATCATCGTATGGACAAACACCTAGATTAGGACTTGTCAAAAGTTAAAAATTACTATATGATAGTGTCATGCGATGAGTCGAGTCAGACCGGACAAGTTTTTGTCGTGCTGAGGCACCAAGCGGTCTAATCGAATGCGGGGCACAGATGCTACCGGATTGTAGCGTGTCTAGTCATAAATATTGTGGAGTATTTTGACTCATCTAAATTAAATAGGTGCCGCAAGAAAAGCAGGTCAGCAACTAAGCTGACTTGCTTTTTTAATTATTTTTAAACTTGAGTATGAATAGTTGTTTTGAAAAAAAGTTATGTTAAAATGAATTCATAAATTATTTTAAGAAATATGGGGGGATTGAGATAATGATAGCAATTATTTGTATCATCGTAGTGGTAGTTTTAGTTTTAGGTTATATCGGCATTTACAACGGTTTGCAAAAAGCTAAGGTTAATACCGATGAATCATGGAGTCAAATCGATGTGCAACTTAAAAGAAGAAACGATCTGATTCCTAATTTAGTTGAAACGACTAAAGGCTACGCTAAATATGAACAAGAAACACTCCAAAAGGTGATTGCTTTAAGAAATCAAATCGTGCAATTGCCAGCAGATGCTAAGCAAGAAAAAATGGAATTGTCTAATCAAATTAGTGATTCGTTGAAATCTATTTTTGCTTTAAGTGAAAATTATCCAGACCTAAAAGCTAATGAACAATATAAGTTATTGATGGAAGAATTGACTAATACAGAAAACAAGATTTCTTATTCGCGCCAACTTTTCAACAGTTCGGCTGCTTTATATAATCAAAAGTTACTGGTTTTTCCTTCTAACGTGATAGCTAAGATGCATGGTATGCTCAAGGTTGATTATTTAGAAACACCGCAAGAAGAAAAACAAGTACCTAAAGTTTCATTTGATTAATGATGAGTAGGTGAATATCACATGTTATATCAACAAATTGCACAAAACAAACGCAAAACCATCCTGGTGATGGCGGGCTTTTTTGCCTTGGTCTCAGTGATTGGTGCGGCGATTGGAGCGACTTTTTTAAGAAGTTGGCTCTTTGGCTTGGTTTTGGCAATTATTTTAGGCGTTTTTTATGCATTATCGATGATGTCAAACTCGATTGATGTTGTGATGAAGATGAATCGTGCAACTGAAATTACTGATAAACAGCAAGCTCCTGAATTGTGGAATATTATTGAAGATATGGCGTTAGTCGGTAAGGTTTCGATGCCGCGCGTCTTTATCATCGATGATCCAAGCCCCAATGCCTTTGCGACAGGTAACGATCCACAACATTCAGCAGTTGCTGTGACAAAAGGCTTGTTGCAACGGTTGAATCGTGAAGAATTGGAAGGCGTGATTGCCCATGAAGTTTCCCATATTCGCAATTATGATATTCGTTTGCAAACAACAGCTATTGCTTTAACCTCTGCGATTTCACTGTTGGCTTCGATTGGCCAAAGTGCATATTTTTGGGGGGGAGGTCGTAGACGAGACGATGAAGAAAAATCTGGTGGTTTAGAATTATTGTTTAGTATCTTAGCCATCTTAGCAATTATCTTAGGGCCAATAGCAGCGACTCTTGTGCAAATGGCTTTATCACGGAATCGGGAATATTTGGCAGATGCTTCAGCTGTTGAACTAACTAGAAATCCATATGGCTTAATTAGTGCATTACAAAAGATTTCTAATAGTGAACCGATGCAACATGTCGATCAAAGCAGCGCAGCATTATATATTACTAATCCGCTTAAAGGTAAAGATTTGTTTGCAACACATCCGCCGATTCAAGAACGAATTGAAAGACTTCAAAAAATGTAAAAGAAGACCGATTTTTTGACTAGTTAATAGTTAGAAAAACGGTCTTTTTAGTGCATTTATTAAAAGAAAAATTTAAGTCTTTTTGTACTAAATTTCTCTAGTGTGTTACAATGTTTGAGAAATAATAAAGTTAAACGATAAATTTAAACTTAATTTAAACTGCGTATTTGAAAGGAAGAACCAAAGATGAAGATGCAATTAACGGAAATCGCACGTGCTTTAGGAGTACAAGTTCCTGAACAGTGGCAAGAAGTTACTGTGACGAGTGTGTGTTTTGATAGTCGTCAATTGAAGCCAGGAGCTTTATTTGTTCCATTGCTAGGGGAAACTGATGGACATAATTATTTAGCAAATGCGTATGAAAAAGGTGCAGTAGCTACTTTATGGCAAGCAGACCATGAAAATTATCCAACGCAATTACCTGCTTTGATTGTGCATGATACATTGAAAGCTTTACAAAGATTAGGTAAGTATTATTTACAAAAAATCAATCCAAAAATTGTAGCAGTTACTGGTAGCAATGGCAAAACAACGACTAAAGATATGATTGCTGCTGTTTTACAGGAAAAATATAACGTTCAAAAGACCTATGCAAACTTTAACAATGAAATAGGTGTTCCGTTAACATGTTTATCTATGGAACCAAATACGGAAATTTTAGTTGTTGAAATGGGAATGGATCATTTTGGACAGTTAGATGAATTAAGTCGTTTAGTCGAACCAGACGTTGCTGTAATTACAATGATTGGGGAAGCTCATATTGAATTTTTCCAAACGCGTGCTCGAATTGCTGATGCCAAAATGGAAATTATACATGGCTTAAAAGAAGATGGCTGGTTAATTTATAATGGAGATGAACCGTTGTTAACAAGCCGCTGCAAGCAACTTGACAATCAACAAGCAACATTTGGTTTAAGTGATACTAATACCTTATGGGCTAAAGATATTATAAGTCAAGCAACTCAGACACATTTTAAGACAGCCGGTTGGTTTGAAGAAGAATTTATGATTCCAATGATTGGTCAATACAATGTCAACAATGCTTTAGCTGCTTTGTGTGTAGGACGTAAATTCCATGTCAAGCCAAAAGAAATGCAACAAGCATTGGCTAAGGTTTCTTTGACTAAGAATAGAACACAGTGGCTAACTGCTTTTAATGATGCAAAAATCTTAAGTGATGTTTACAATTCAAATCCAACCGCATGTAAAGAAGTTTTACGTGCCTTTCAGGAAGTTAATGTAGCTGGTAAAAGACTAGTGGTTCTTGGCGATATGTTGGAACTAGGTGATGATGCTGCTAAGATGCATGCTGATTTGGCAGATGAAATTGATTCAGCTAAAATTAGTGATGTTTATTTATGTGGTGAATTAATGCAAAACTTAGGTCAAGCATTACAAGCTAAATTTGCACCAAAAGCCATTCATCAATACGCAAAAGAAGATAAAGCTCAATTAGCTAGCGAGTTAAAGGATAACTTAACAAGTGCTGATGCTGTCATGTTAAAAGGAAGTCATGGTATACATTTAGAAGAAATTGTGGCACAACTTGTTTAAATAAATTGCTAAAAAGTCATGATAGTGGTAATATAAGAAGAATACTGACTTAAAAAGTCTAGGTAATACCTTTACAAGACAGATCGCATTAGAAAAATTTCCGAGCTGTGTTGTAGGGAGTCTCAAATCAATTTGAGACATAAATGCAGTGCAGGAGGAAAGAATTTGAAATTTAATGAATTAGGTCTGCAAGAAGATCTATTAAAGGCGATTAAACGTAGTGGCTTTGAGGAGGCAACTCCAATTCAAGCGGCAACAATCCCTTTGGTATTAGCAGGCAAAGATGTAATCGGTCAAGCACAAACTGGGACCGGAAAGACAGCGGCCTTTGGGTTGCCAGTTTTAAATCATGTTGATCCAAAGATTGCTACGATTCAAGCTGTGATTGTGTCGCCTACACGAGAATTGGCGATTCAAACACAAGAAGAATTATATCGCTTAGGAAAAGATAAGCGTGCCAAGGTGCAAGTAGTTTACGGTGGGGCTGATATTCGTAGACAAATCCAAAACTTAAAGCATGCGCCACAAATTTTGGTAGGGACACCAGGACGTTTATTAGATCATATTAAACGTAAGACAATTGATTTAAAACATGTACAAACAATGATTTTAGACGAAGCCGATGAAATGCTTGATATGGGATTTTTGGAAGACGTTGAAGCAATTATGCAAGCAGTGCCAACCAAACGCCAAACCTTACTTTTTTCAGCGACAATGCCTAAACAAATTTTAAGCATCGGTGAAAGATTTATGACTGAGCCAGAAATTGTTAAGATTAAGGCTAAGGAATTAACAACTGATTTGGTCGATCAGTTCTTTGTACGAGCACGTGAAAATGAAAAATTTGATATCATGACACGTTTGTTAGATGTACAAGCACCTGAATTGACGATTGTTTTTGGTAGAACAAAGCGGCGTGTCGATGAACTTTCGAAAGGTTTAGAAGCACGCGGCTATAATGCAGCTGGTATTCATGGTGATTTGACCCAACAACGCCGTATGAGTATTTTAAATAAATTTAAATCAGGTGGATTGGATATTTTAGTTGCAACCGATGTCGCTGCTAGAGGCTTGGATATTTCTGGCGTGACGCATGTCTACAACTATGATATTCCGCAAGATCCTGAAAGCTATGTGCATCGTATTGGGAGAACTGGACGTGCTGGAAAGCATGGCATTTCTGTGACGTTTGTAACACCAAATGAGATGGATTATTTGCGGGTAATCGAACAATTAACCAAAAAACGAATGGATCCATTAAAGCCACCAAGTCAAAGAGAAGCGTTTATCGGACAATTGTCGACAGCTTTGGATAATATTAAAGATTTAGTAGAAAAAACAGATACTGAAAAATATGCTAAGCAAGCTGAAGAATTGTTGGAACAATATAGTGCTCTAGATTTAACGGCGGCTTTGTTAAATTCATTGACTAAAGATGATGCTAGTCAAGTTCCAGTAAATATTACACCAGAACGACCATTGCCTCGTCGTCGTAAAAATACACGTTTCGGTGGTAAGACGCAAAGTAGTAAATATCGTAGAAACGGTGATTTTAAGCGTAATGAGCGTAAATATAAGGGAAAAGACGAGCAAAATAAACGTCGTCGTCATTCTTCTAAGCGCAATTTTACCATTAGAACTAAAGATTAATAATGCAATTAAACTAAGTAAGTTATTAATTTACTTAGTTTTTTTAGCTTTAAACGTGCGTAATCGTGTAGTTTTTGATAAAATCAATTAAGAAAAGCAAATAAGGAGAAAAATTATGATTCATGGGATAGGAATTGATATTGCAGAGATTTCAAGAGTTTGGCAGGCGCAAGAAAGAAACGCAAGGTTTGCACAAAGAGTATTAACTGTAAATGAGTTAGCGGTTTTTACAAAGTTAACCCCCAAGCGACAAGCTGAGTATTTGACTGGGCGTTTTGCAGTAAAAGAGGCATACAGTAAAGCCTTAGGAAGCGGAATCGGTAAGCAAGTTGGATTTTTGGACTTAGAATTGTTAAATAAAAAAAATGGAGCGCCATACTTTGCCAAGTATCCTCAAAGTGAGACGTTAAAGGCCCATGTTTCATTATCTCACAGTACAGATTTAGTGATTGCTGAAGTTATTTTAGAAAAAAATGAAGAGAAGATGTGAGCACATGATTATTGGAAAACATCGTAATACACAAGCTATAATTGATTTAGATGCGATTAAAGTAAATATTCAAAATGAAATCAAGCAATTAAAACAAGCTCAAAGCTTATTTGCAGTAGTTAAAGCAGATGCCTATGGTCATGGTTTATTACCAGTGGCTGAAGCGGCAAAAAAAGCAGGAGCTAAAGGCTTTTGCGTGGCCGTAATAGATGAAGCCTTAGCATTGAGACAAGCTGGCTTTGATGATGAAATTTTGGTGTTGGGAGTAAATCCTGCGAGCACAGCAGTTCTTATGGCGCAAAATAAGATTACTTGTACAGTCGGTGATTATGATTTTTTGATCAAGGCTCAATTACTTTTAAAAGAAGCAAAACAAAAATTATTGGTGCATATTGCTTTGGATACCGGAATGGGACGAATAGGTTTTAAAACTAAAGCAGAACTAAAACAAGTCCTAATGTTTATGCAAAATTATCCACAGCAATTTGAATTTGACGGTATTTTTACACATTTTGCCTCAGCAGATTCTGAAGATGAAACTTATTATTTACAACAGCTAACTAAGTTTAACGAGTTATTAAGTGTAATAACTAAAAAGCCTCGGTATATTCATGTGGCAAATTCTGCAGCATCTTTATGGCATCGCAAATGTGGTGGAAACATGATTCGGTTTGGAATTGCAATGTATGGTTTGAATCCTAATTCAAAAATTAATACACCATTTGAGTTAAAACCGGCTTTGAGTCTCGTTAGTGAGCTAGCAGCTGTTAAAAAAGTTACTAAAGGTGAAGCAATTGGTTATGGTAGTACGTATCGTGCTAAAGAAGATGAGTGGATTGGGACTGTGCCAATCGGTTATGCAGATGGTTGGTTACGTCGAATGCAAGGGTTTAAAGTACTTGTTGATGGACACTATTGTGAAATTGTTGGACGTGTTTGTATGGATCAAATGATGATTAGATTGCCTAAGCGATATGATTTAGAAACGCGCGTAACATTAATCGGAGAAGATCATGGAAACGAAGTGACAGCACAAGATGTTGCCGATTATGCACAAACGATTCATTATGAAATTACATGTGGTTTAGCTCCACGTGTTACTAGATTATATAAATCTAAATAATAATAGCGAAAAAAGATTGACATATATATGCGTTTTCATGTTATCATTAGTATAACTAAAGCTATAAGGGGTAATTTACCATGGCAGAAAATCAAGATTTATTATCCGCTTTAAGGGAACAAGACTTAACTGTTTATTGTGACTTTTATGGAGTAGACATTAATTTGTTGCGAGATGATACGTCTGCGGTAAAATGTATCCTGGAAAAAGAAAAGTGGCTGGATTCCTTGATTAGGGGGTATTGCGATATGAGTCGTTTAAATCAAGAGATATGCAGCGAGTTTTCAGGTTGTGATTGCGAAGATTTATGTTTCGAATAAATATAGGAGGGAGATCTTCTGGAAAATATGGCAGCAGAAGATGTTAAGAGAGGCGATATTTATTACGCCGATTTGTCGCCTGTTGTAGGTTCAGAACAAGGTGGGATGCGTCCTGTCTTGGTTATCCAAAACAACATTGGAAATCGATTCAGTCCGACTGTTATAGTAGCTGCAATTACTTCTAAGATTGCAAAACCTAAGATGCCAACACATGTAGGTGTATTAGGTTCTAAAAGAGGTTTAGAAAAAGACTCAGTTATTTTGTTAGAACAGTTACGGACAATTGATAAGCAAAGATTACGGACCAAAATTACACGTGTTGATAATGATGTGATGGCAAAGGTCGATAACGCACTCAAAGTTAGTGTTGGGTTAGCAAGCTTACATAACAATCAATAGATCAGCAAAAGAAATAATTTCTTTTTGCACAAAAGGGCTAGACATAAGTCTCTAAAAAAGAGTCGTACACTGACAATTTTAGTTGATGTACGACTCTTTTTGTGGCTCTTTATCAAATCTGACTGATAAAGTAGTCGCCAAAGATTAGAATTATTAACTGTGATTTTTGAACTCTCTTTACTGGCTTTTTATTTTACCCAAATTATGTAAAAATTTTCTAGGGTAATCGATATTTTTTAGATAAAAAATAGACTGCTAGAAATTCTAGCAGTCCTAAAAATTATAGAGTTTTTTTATGCTTGCAAGTCTTCAATTTCGGCAACTTTAAAGTTACGTCGTTCAAGATTTGCAACGATACGTTCGAGTTTTTCATGAGTGACATTTGCTGGTAATGTGAACATTGTACGACGAACTAGTTCACCAGCTTGTACATCAAGCGTGATACAACTTGCAATTGATGTATATTTAGAAAAGATCTTAGCCATTTCAGCTAATTCACCACGTTCGCCAGAAGAAATGACTGTTAAGACATAGCTACCAACATTAACATTCCAAGATTGGGAAAGCATTTCAAGCAAACGATTGTGTGTTAAAATACCATAAAAATTATTATTTTCATCTAAAACTGAAATATATGGTAAATCTTTAATTGAAAAGAAAACATTAAAGAAAGCAGAGTCAAGTGAAATAAACTTAGTTGCATTCTTTAATAAATGAGTAACAGGTAAATTCATATCACCACCACGAGATTTGTGACGATAGATATGCATTTTATAGATGTTTCCACGGAATAATTTACCAGTTTTGTCTAGAATAGGAACACAACGATATCCAGATTTTTCTAAGACTCCTAAGGCTTCTTCTAATGTAGCGTCTTCACGGACGGTTGTTAATTGTTTTTTAGGCTTAATCAAGCTTTTAAGAAGCATAATTTTCCCCCACTTTCATTGAAATTTGTTCTACAATAATGATAACACATTAAAGAATGATTTGGGAAAAATTAAAAAAAAACCTCCAAATTTTTTATTTGGAGGTTAAAACTAGTTTTTAGTTTTCAAAGTTCTTTAAAGCATCATCAAGAACTTCTTTAAGAGTCTTAGCTGAGTTGGCCATCATATCATGTTCTTTTTCGTTCAATGGAACTTCAATAACTTGCTTGATACCGTCAGCATTAACAACAGCAGGTGTACCAATGTAAACATCGTTTAAGCCGTATTGACCATCCAAGTATGCAGAAACTGGTAAAACAGTATCTTCGTCACGTAAGATAGCCTTGGAAATACGTGCAAGAGCAGCTGCAACACCATAGAATGTAGCACCTTTCTTATTGATGATTTCGTAAGCTTTGTTACGAACTTCATCTTCCATCTTTTCAAGTGTTTCAGTAGAAACATTGTTGTCTTCTGCCCATTTCAAGAATGGTAAAGAACCGATTGTTGCAGATGAGAAAGCAGCAAATTCAGAATCACCATGTTCACCCATGATGTATGCATGCATAGAACGAGGATCCTTGATACCTGTTAAGTCAGCCATTGCAACACGCAAACGAGCTGTATCTAGGGAAGTACCAGAACCTAAGACACGTTCTTTAGGAAAACCAGAGAATTTCCATGTAGCATAAGTCAAGATATCAACTGGGTTAGCAGCAACTAAGAAAATACCTTTAAAACCAGATTCAACAACTGGTTTAACGATAGAAGATAAGATACGCAAGTTCTTGTTAACAAGATCTAAACGAGTTTCACCTGGTTTTTGTGGAGCACCAGCAGTAATAACAACTAAGTCGGCATCTTTGCAGTCTGAATATTCAGCAGCATAGATTTTCTTTGGATATGCGTAACCTGTTGCATCGATTAAGTCTAAAGCATCACCTTGTGTACGTTCTTTGGCAACGTCAACGATACCAAATTCTTCGGCAATCCCTTGTAATGTCATGGCGTATGCATAGCTAGAACCTACTGCACCATCGCCAACTAAAATAACTTTTTGATGATTTTGTGTTTTTGACACAGTACTTCATCCTTTCATAAATAGCTTAATTTAGTACTGACTTAATTATAACACGTTTTTTGATAATTTGTGAGATGATTTCAAAATTAAATAATTTTTTCAGTAATTTTAAAAATATGCTATACTGTTTTATGCCAGTTAAACCCTGGAAAAGCTGGATATGATAAGGTTTTTGATTTTTAGAAGATAAATTTATTTTGAAAAGTAAGAGAAAAATTTCACAAAAAAGAATTCGCTTACAGAAAATATTTTGTTTTTGAGGTGTTAAAAAGATGAAAATGATTGTTGGACTTGGAAATATTGGAGCTAAGTATGCTAAGACTAGACATAATGTTGGTTTCATGGTAGTTGATAGTTTAGCTAGTGAATGGAATGTAAATTTTGATAAGGAAAAATTTTATGCTAATTACACACAAGTCTTAATCCAAGGTCAAAAAGTATTATTGGTTAAACCGACAACATATATGAATGAATCTGGCAAAGCGCTTCGTGCCTTGATGGATTACTATGATGTAAAATTAGAAGATATCTTAGTGGTTTATGATGATATGGATATGCCAACAGGCAAGTTGCGCTTGCGTCAAAAAGGATCTGCCGGCGGGCATAATGGTATCAAGAGTATCATTGCACATTTAAAAACACAGGAATTTAAGCGAATTAAAGTTGGAATTGATCATCCTAAACAAATGAAAGTGGTTGATTGGGTGTTGTCTGATTTTACAGTACAAGAAAAAACCAAACTTGATGTAGGAATTAAAAATGCGCAAGATGCTATTTTAGATTGGCTTAAAAACGATAATTTTATGCAAACCATGAATCGTTTTAACAAAAAATAGTCTAAAATTAGAAGTTCACTAAAAAAAGTATTATAATAGAAATGAATTATAAGATAAAAAGACCGCTGTTGTTTCAACGGTCTTTTTGGCTATTGAAGTGTATAAAGAAAGGTAGCTAGTGTTAATCTAGTTAGAACAAAAATGAAATTAAGTGATTTTTTATATAAAATTGATGGCTTTGCTACTTGGTTAAATCAGTTAAGCATTGCCAAAAGGCATTTATTAACAGGAGTTAGTAATTCTGCAAAAACTTTAGTCCTTAGTGAGATTTTTAATACACAGCATAAAAATTTACTAGTTATATGCGATGATTTGTATCATGCCCAAAAGTTAGCGGATGATTTAGAAAATATTTTGGGTACAGATGAAGTTTATCTTTATCCTGTAGAAGAAATGTTAGCTTCAGAGCTTGCGACAAGTTCTCCTGAGTTTAGGAGTCAACGGGTATTGGCATTGGATGCTTTGTGCCAAGACAAACCTAAGATTGTTGTGACTTCGGTTGCAGGGCAAAAACGTTATTTACCTACACCACAATTTTGGCAAGATCATCAGTTACATTTAAAAATAGACGAAGAAATTGATTTGACAAAAGTAAGCCAAATGCTTGTGCAAATGGGATATCAACGTCAAAAAATTGTTGAACGTCCAGGAGATTTTGCTCTTAGAGGGGCTATTTTAGACGTTTTTGGTTTAAATTTAACAGCACCAGTCAGAATAGAGTTGTTTGATACGCAAATTGATTCTATGCGCTTTTTTGATTCAACAGATCAACGCAGTATTGAAAACATTACCCAAATTGATATTTTACCAGCAAGTGATTTTATTGTTGAAGCAAGTCAATGCCAAAAAGCAGCTAAACAAATTGCTCAAAATGCTCGAAAATATGAACAAGAATTATCTGCAGAAAAACGCCAAAGCTTTAAAAATAATATGGAACAATTAATCGAACAAGTTTCAAAAAATGAATTAGAGCCTAAACATTTGTTGTTTGCTAATGAATTTTTTGGAGATGTAACTTTGTTTGATTATTTAGGTAAAGATGGCATTGTTATTTATGATGATTATAGTCGTTTGTTAGAGCAAGAAGATAAGTTAAATCAATTACATCAAGAATGGTTAACTTATAAGATTGAAGAACAAGAAATTTATCCAGCACTTGATTTAGGCAAAGACCTACGAAGTTTCGAAAAAAAACTTAAACAACCTAAGATTTTCATGTCAACTTTGCAAAAAGGTTTGGGACGTATGAGTTTTGCGCAAAAAATTGATTTAAAAACTAGACCGATGAATCAATTTTTTGGTCAATTACCATTATTAAAAACAGAAGCAACACGATGGCAGGTTCAAAAACAAACGGTTGTTATTTTATTGTCTGACGAACAAAAGTTAAACAAATTTGAGCAGACTTTGCTTGATTTTGAAATTAAAAATCAAATAGTTAAGCCAGATGAACTGCAAATTGAAATGCTACAGTTAACAAATGCAAGTTTAGCGAGTGGCTTTGAATTAGTTGGTGCCCATTTAATTGTTTTGACAGAAAATGAATTATTTAATAAAGTAACACGTAAACAAACACGTAAAACGACTTTAAGCAATGCTGAGCGTCTCAAAAGTTATACAGATTTAAAACCAGGCGATTATGTTGTACATGTTAACCATGGGATAGGGATGTTTACGGGAATGAAGACCTTAGAAGTTGAAGGTAGACATCAAGATTATTTAACCGTTGTTTATCAAAATGAAGCACAACTATTTATTCCTGTCAGTCAGCTTGATCGTGTCCAAAAGTATGTTTCTTCTGAATCAAAAGTTCCTAAGATTAATAAGTTAGGAACAAATGATTGGAATAAAACAAAACAAAAAGTTGCTAAAAAAATTGAAGATATAGCAGATGATTTGGTAGAACTTTATGCTAAACGAGAAGCTGAAAAAGGTTTTGCGTTTTCTCCTGATAATTCATATCAACGAGAATTTGAAGATGCTTTTGCTTATTCAGAAACACCTGATCAATTACGAAGTGCACAAGAAATCAAAAAAGATATGCAAAAAGCACGCCCGATGGATCGGCTATTAGTCGGTGATGTTGGCTATGGGAAAACAGAGGTTGCATTACGCGCCGCCTTTAAAGCAATTCAAGATGGTAAGCAAGTTGCCTTTTTAGTTCCTACGACGGTTTTGGCTCAACAACACTATGAAACGATTATCAATCGTTTTGAAGGTTTTCCAGTAAGTGTTGGAATTTTATCACGATTTACTAGTCTTAAACAATCTAAAGAAACGCTGGCGGATTTGAAAAATGGAATGTGTGATATAGTTGTAGGCACTCATCGTTTATTATCTAAAGACGTTAAATTTTCTGATTTAGGTTTATTGATTATTGATGAAGAACAACGTTTTGGTGTTAAGCATAAAGAAAGACTAAAAGAATTGAAGGCTTGTGTTGATGTGTTGACTTTAACGGCAACACCGATTCCGCGAACATTGAATATGTCAATGTTAGGCGTACGTGATTTATCTGTAATTGAAACGCCACCGTTAAACCGTTATCCGGTACAAACTTATGTTTTGGAACAAAATTATGGTGTAATCAGTGATGCAATTGAGCGCGAATTAGCTCGCGGGGGTCAAGTTTTTTATTTGCATAATCGTGTAGAGGATATCGAAAAGGTAACAGCCCACTTAGGACAGTTGATTCCAGATGCTCGGATTGCATATATTCATGGAAAGATGTCAGAAGCACAACTCGAGCGAATCTTGTATGATTTTATCGAACGTGAATATGATGTCTTGGTAACGACAACGATCATTGAAACTGGTGTGGATATTCCAAATGTCAATACGTTAATTGTTGAAAATGCTGATTATATGGGACTTTCACAGTTATATCAGTTGCGCGGACGAGTTGGACGCTCGAATAGAATCGCATATGCATATTTCATGTATCAGCCTGATAAGGTTTTAACTGAAGTCAGTGAAAAAAGACTAGAAGCAATCAAAGATTTTACAGAATTAGGCTCAGGCTTTAAGATTGCTATGCGTGATTTGTCGATTAGAGGTGCTGGAAACATTTTAGGTAAGCAGCAACATGGCTTTATCGATTCTGTGGGATATGATTTATATACACAAATGTTAAGCCAAGCAGTTGCACGTAAACGAGGCAAGGAATTACCAAGTAAAACAGATGCTGAATTAGCTTTACCAATTGAAGCATATTTGCCAGCAAACTATATTGAAGACGCACGCCAAAAAATTGATATTTATAAACGAATTCGACAATTTGAAAATAAAGATCAATATTATGAAGTTCAAGCAGATTTACTTGACCGTTTTGGAGAATATCCTAAAGAAGTCGCGATGTTATTAGAATTAGGTTTGTTAAAATTACATGCTGATTTAGCTTTAATTGAAAGTATTAAGCAAAATGATCGACAAGTTGTAATAACATTATCTAAGCAAGCTACAGAAATGTTGACTGCTAAACATTTGTTAGAAGCAACTGCAAAAGTTCAGTTTGCAGCTACTTTAGGTATGAAAAAAGATCAAATGCAAATTAAATTAACACTTCAACCTAAGATGACATTAGAACAAAGCCTGGAACAATTACAAGTTTTAGTAGAGTTTTTAGCTCAACAAGTAACTCAGATTGCACAACAAAGAAAGGCTGAAAAAACAGATGAAAAATAAGCAAATCAAAACGGTGATGAAAGGAGCCTTGATTTTATCTTTAGCTTCTTTTATTGCCAAAATTTTGAGCGCCTTTTATCGTATTCCGTTTGAAAATTTAGTAGGAAATACTGGATTTTATGTTTATCAACAAGTTTATCCATTGTATGGGATTGCGATGACATTTGCTTTGAGTGGCTTTCCTGTTTATATCTCTAAGTTAATTGCACAAACTGCTAAAGAGCAACAAATAGCCTTGGCTAAAAGGTTATGGATTATTTTAGCGATAATAGCAATAAGTATTTTTGTTTTTTTGAATTTAGGTGCTAATTTTTTAGCAAAAAAAATGGGAGACGAGCATCTAAGTGTATTGATTACAAGTGTATCTTGGATGATTTTATTAATGCCTTTTTTAGCCGTTGGTCGTGGATATTATCAAGGAACGTTTGACATGGTTCCTACTGCGATTTCACAAATTAGCGAACAGTTGATTAGGGTTTTTATCATCATATTAGCAGCAATTTTAGCTGTTAAGTATTCTTGGTCATATTATCAAATGGGTGCTTTGGCGATGTTTGGGTCCACGGCTGGAGCAATCGTAGCAACTCTTAGCTTTAGGAAGTTTTATTTGAATCAATTCACTAAAAAAACAACTACAACCAATTTGCCAAGTTATCAAAAATTAACTAAGGGCTTGCTAAGTGAAGGCTTGATTATTTGTTTATTTGCATCGATGATGGTTTTACTTCAATTGGTTGATTCATTTACTGTCAAAAATAGTTTAGAAGCTAGTGGGATTGGAGCTAATTTTGCTAAAGAGCTCAAAGGAACTTATGATAGAGCACAACCATTAGTTCAATTAGGAATGGTTGTTGCAATTAGCTTTTCTTCCACATTATTACCGGCATTAAGTCGCGCAATTCAAGCTAAGAACGTTTTAGAATTTAAACGCACAGCTGGTTTGATTGTTAAATTAAGTACCACATTGGCTTGTGCTGCTTGTGCCGGACTAATCGCATTGATGCCTCAAATCAATACGTTATTATTTGGAGATGATAGCTTAAGTGCAACTATCAGCGTTTATGTTTTAAGTGTCTTGCTTATGGGATTAATCAGTACTTATACATCAATTTTGCAAAGTGTAGAACAATTCAAAAGTACACTTGTAGGCTTGATGATGGCAGTTTTAATTAAGATGTTGCTAAATGGCTGGTTAATTGAAAAATTTGGTATAATGGGAGCAAGCTTAGCGACGATTTTTGGCTTATTGGCTACATTATTGATTGTTTTAAGTTCTTTGCCAGGAAATTTGCGGGGCTTTTTAACACCTAAATTTTGTGTTCGTCTAGGAGCAAGTGTTTTAGCGATGTTAATAGGAGTTTTAGCAATCCGGCAGTTGTGTTTGAGTGTGTTAAGTGATGAGCGCCTTGACGCATTAATAATTAGTTTGATTACAATTAGTTTTGGAGCAGGGCTCTTTTTGGTGGCAACCTTTAAATTTAAAGTGTTTACGTTACGTGAATGGGTGGCAATTCCGGGTGGCAAAAAGTTTTTGCGATTATTTAATAAAATGAGGTAAGATAAAAAAGATGAGATTAGACAAATATTTAAAAGTTTCTCGTATAATAAAGAGAAGAACAGTAGCTAAAGAAATTTCTGATCAGGGTCGAATTACGATCAATGGTAAAGTTGCTAAATCTTCTAGTGATGTCAAAGTTGGTGATGAATTATTGATTAATTTTGGTAATAAAGATTTGACTGTTAAGATTTTGGCGATTAAAGAAACAACTAAAAAACAAGAAGCCGCAGAAATGTTTGAAGTGCTTAAAGAAGAGTACAAAGAAGATTTTCGATTATAAGTGAAGGGAGTAGCGGCCTGTGAAAAATAGTCAGCAAGGGAAAACGAAAATTTTAAATAATGAATATTTTCAAAAAAAGACTATGCAACAACAAGCACATCGAAAGTTTCTCAAAGGAAAAAAACGCTATAATTTATTAAAAAAAGTGGTTGTTGTCTTGATGACATTGGCTGTGGTGTTAACGGTTCATAGCGTGATTAAAATGCAATTGCAAATCAATGAAATCAATCAGCAAAAGCAAGTAGTCGAGAAAAATTTACAAAGCTCAAAAAAACAAGCGCGTGAGTTAAATAGGCAAATTGAACAATTAAAAGATAAAGATTATTTACAAAAATATATTAGAGAAAAGTACTATTATGCTAAAGATAATGAGCAACTTTATAATTTGCCACAAGAAGCACAGACTAAACTATTTGATGAAAAATAGTTAAAAATTTCTTTAATAAGCGTATACCTATCTAGGTTTTTACGTGTTATACTAATGGTGTATACAATTTTTAGGAGGATAAATTTTTTTTATGTCATTTGAAGTAGGAACTAAGGTTGTCGGAAAAGTTTCTGGAATTACTGATTTTGGTGCATTTGTCGATTTAGGGGATAAAAAAACCGGATTGGTTCATATCAGTGAAGTTTCAGATGGTTTCATTAAAGACATCAATGAGGTTTTAAACGTTGGTGATGAAGTGACCGTCAGAGTTTTATCGATTGGTGGTGACGGCAAAATTGCGTTGTCAATTAGAAAAGCTAGTGATAAGCCTAAGCGTGAAAACAAGCAGTTTGAACGTAAAGGACAAAGTGGCCAAAATGTATCTGCAATGCCGGGTAAAGCACGTTTGACGACAGCTAAAAAACCAGAGGTAAAGAAAAAAGATTTTGACTCCTTGTTGGCCGGTTTCTTAAAAGAAAGCGATGAACGTCTAACTTCTTTGAAACGAAATACAGAAGGCAAACGTGGCGGACGTGGTGGACGCCGTAGTTAATAAATGAATAACAAACAAAGCAAGGGGTTTGATTGGCCGCTTGCTTTTTATTTGAGTTAGGTAGGTGAAATAGTGAAGTTAGAGCAATTGTTTTTACAAAATTTTCAAGCTAACGATTTAGCATGCCAAAAAATTTTGGTTGCTGTTTCAACGGGATTAGACTCGATGGTGTTATTAAATTTATTACAAAATTTACCAATGATGGTGCGGCCGCAAATTACAGTTGCTTATGTGGACCATCAATTGCGTAAACAAAGCGCTAAAGAGACGATATTTATTAAAGAATATTGTCAAAAAAATAACTTAAGCCTTGTTTGTAAAAGTTGGCCTAAAAAAGAACATCCAGTAAGCGGAATTGAGGAATGTGCTAGACAGATGCGGTATGCTTTTTTTGCAGAAGTCATGGAAAATCAAGGATTCGATGCACTTTTAACGGCGCATCATGCAGACGATCAAGCAGAGACGTGGTTAATGAAATTAATTAGAGGTGGGCGACTAGAACAGTTGGAAGCTATAAAAGCTAATCGAGCTTTTGCCAATAAACGCTTAGTGCGACTATTGTTACCTTTTTCTAAGCAACAATTGCTAGAGTACGCTAAGCAAAAAGGGCTTAGGTGGTTTGAAGATGAAACCAATCAAGATCAATGTTATTTACGTAATCGTATGCGCCAGCAAGTTGTGCCACTTTTAAAAAAAGAAAATCCTGCTTTTTTGAAACATATTAATGAATATTGTGAACAATTAAATGATTTATTAGCTATAAAACAGCAACTTTATCGGCAACTACAAAACGATTTACAAATAAAAGAAGGGTACTGTTTAACATCTTGGTTAAAATTAAGTCAATTACAACAAAAATTGTTCATAGAAGAACTAATCATGCAAACTACAAAAAGTCTAACAACAGGACAAAGCCAAGCAGTTTTAAGTTTGCTATCAAATCAATCAAAACCGCAAGGCCAAGTTAATCTGACAACACACTACATGTTAGTTAAAAGCTATGATTATTTTACAATCAAAGAAAATTTGGTAAAGACTAAAGCGAAGTTTGTAGCAAAGGAATTGGTTCTTGGAGAGTGGATAAGATTAAATCAATTTGAAAGTATTGGATTATTTGAAAAAGATAAGCAACCTAAAGGAAATGATTATTTGAACATTACGACAACTGCTAAGCGATTATTCGTAAGACATCGATTGGCTGGGGATCGACTCTTGATGAAAAATGGTCATCAAAAAATTAAAAAAATTTTTATCGATCATAAACTAACTAATGAGCAAAGGCAAGATGCTTGGCTTGTCAGTGATGAGCAACAAAAAATTTATTGGGTTATTGGGCTAAAAAAATCAGATTTGTCACAAACGCCAAGAGATGCTAAAATGCAATACGTAATAGTATATACAGACAAGAGAAAAGAGGACTAATTCATGAATAATGACATTAAAGAAGTATTATATAGTCAAGAAGAAATTCAAGCAGTGACTAAAAAACTTGGAGAACAACTTACAAAAGATTATCAAGATAAAAAACCTTTAGTAGTTTGCATCTTAAAGGGTGCAGTCCTTTTTATGACAGATATTGTTCGTCAAATGGATACTTATTGTGAAATGGACTTTATGTCTGTTTCTAGTTATGGTAATGAAACAGTATCATCTGGCGATGTTAAGATTCTTAAAGATTTAGATAAAAGCGTTGAAGGTCGTCATATTTTAATTGTTGAAGATATTGTTGATACTGGTAGAACTTTAGAATGTGTAATTGATTTATTCAAGCATCGTAAAGCTGCTTCAGTTAAGGTTTGTACATTGTTAGATAAACCAGAAAGACGTGAAAAGGCGGTTCAAGCAGATTATATAGGCTTTACAGTACCTAATGAATTTGTGGTCGGTTACGGGTTGGATTATCAAGGATTTTATCGTAATCTACCATATGTTGGAATTTTAAAGCCTGAAGTTTACACAGTGTAAACTAAAAATTTAATGATTTACTAAGCGTAAGAATAATTAATAGTCAATAATGGTCAATTATGATATGATTATTATCAAATAGTCTAGGAATTAATTCTTAGGACCTATACAAAATTTTAAGGAGGAAATCTATGAATAACAAGAAAAATGGACTGATGAAAAATAGTCTGTTTTATATTGTGATTTTCCTTGGAATAATGGGAATGTTGTATTATTTCTTTGGAAGTAATACAAGTAGTCAAACTCAAAGTATCCAATCTAGTCAATTTATTACTGAGTTACGTAATAATAATGTCAAAGACTTCACGATGCAACCTTCGGGTAGTACTTATAAAATTACGGGGAGTTACCGTAAGGCTAAAAAGGTAAAAAATTCAGCAACTAATTTCCCAGGCTTGGCAGCTGCAAGTCAAGAAAAATACACAATGTTTACGACTAATGTCTTAACTAATGACGCAACAGTCAAACAAATTTTAAGCTTAGCTCAAAAAAATGATATTCAAAACAGTGCCAAAGAAGAGGAATCAAGTGGTGTATGGATTCAAATGCTGCTTTACTTCTTGCCAGTTGTAATTTTGTTCTTCTTCTTTTATTCGATGATTGGTCAAGCAGGACAAGGCGGTGGTGGCGGAAACGTCATGAAGTTTGGTAAGTCTAAGGCTAAACCAATTGATAAGAAGAACAACAAAGTACGTTTTTCTGATGTGGCTGGTGCTGAAGAAGAAAAACAAGAGTTAGTTGAAGTGGTTGAATTTTTACGTGATCCACGTAAATTCTTATCATTAGGCGCTAGAATTCCATCTGGTGTCTTGTTAGAAGGACCTCCTGGGACAGGTAAAACCTTGCTAGCCAAGGCTGTTGCAGGTGAAGCCGGTGTACCATTCTTTTCAATTTCTGGTTCAGATTTTGTGGAAATGTTCGTCGGTGTCGGTGCTAGTCGTGTACGTGATTTATTTGAAAATGCTAAGAAAAGCGCTCCAGCGATTATCTTTATTGATGAAATTGATGCTGTTGGTCGTCAACGTGGAAACGGTATGGGTGGCGGTCATGACGAACGTGAACAAACTTTAAACCAACTTTTGGTTGAAATGGATGGTTTTGAAGGTGATGAAAGTGTTATTGTGATGGCAGCAACTAACCGTTCAGATGTTTTAGATCCAGCTTTACTTCGTCCGGGACGTTTTGACCGAAAGATTTTAGTAGGTCGCCCAGACGTTAAGGGACGTGAAGCTATTTTGAAAGTTCACGCTAAAAACAAACCATTGGCAAGTGATGTTGACTTAAAGATGGTAGCTAAACAAACACCTGGTTTTGTTGGGGCAGACTTAGAAAACTTACTTAATGAAGCTGCCTTACTAGCTGCTAGACGCGATAAAAAAGAAATCGATGCATCTGATATTGATGAAGCCGAAGATCGTGTTATCGCTGGCCCAGCTAAACGCGATCGTGTTATCAGCAAGAAGGAACGTGAAACAGTTGCTTATCATGAAGCCGGACATACGATTATTGGTTTAGTCTTAAATGAAGCACGAGTTGTTCATAAAGTTACAATCGTACCACGTGGACGTGCAGGCGGTTATGCGATTATGTTGCCAAAAGAAGATCAAATGTTACTCTCCAAAAAAGACATGCAAGATCAAATTGCTGGTTTGATGGGGGGACGTGCAG
Organism: Ligilactobacillus sp. Marseille-Q7487; assembly: GCF_949152225.1. Taxonomy (NCBI): domain Bacteria; kingdom Bacillati; phylum Bacillota; class Bacilli; order Lactobacillales; family Lactobacillaceae; genus Ligilactobacillus; species Ligilactobacillus sp. Marseille-Q7487. Next base: position 1,372,359 of record NZ_CASCJC010000001.1, on the reverse strand, counting down.
CTGAAGAAATTATCTTTGGACAAAAATCTTCAGGGGCATCAAATGACTTCCAACAAGCAACTCAAATGGCGCGTGCAATGGTTACTCAATATGGAATGAGTGATAAGTTAGGCCCTGTTCAATATGAAGGTCAAAGCGCAATGTTTGCCGGTGATATGCTACCAGGTCAAGCACCATATTCAGCTCAAACGGCTAACTTAATCGATGAAGAAGTTAAACGTTTGGCAGAAGAAGGTATGCAAACGGCTAGAGAAATCATCGAACAGCATCGTGAACAACATAAGATTATTGCAGAAGCATTGTTGAAGTATGAAACACTTGATGAAAAACAAATCTTGAGCCTCTTTAATACTGGTAAGATGCCTGCGAAGAGTGAAGATGAGTTTCCAAGTGAAAAAGCGGCAAGCTTTGAAGAAGTAAAAGAAGCTTTAGAAAGAAAAGAAGCGGCACGTCAACAAGTTCAAGAAAGCAAGCAAGAAGATAGTGAACAAACTACTGATTTGCAAGCAACCGTGACTTTCTATCCAAAGTCTCACACCAAAAAAGACGATGAGTAATGATAAAAGCGGGAAAATGAGTGCTACGAGTGCTCGTTTTACCTGCTTTTGTTTTATTAAAATGATTGAAAAAGGAAGTAATGAAAATGAGTGATTATTTAATAAAGACTTTGGCCTATAATGGTCAATTACGAGCATATGCAGTAGATGCAACCAAGGTAGTTCAAACTGCACAAACATCCCATGATACTTGGAGTGCAGCTTCAGCAGCATTGGGACGCAGTTTAGTGGCAACCTTATTATTGGGTGCAGCATCTTTGAAGGGTGACGAAAAGATGACTGTCAAAATTAATGGGGATGGACCTTTAGGTGGAATTGTAGTCGATGGCAATGCTCATGGAACAGTTAAAGGCTATGTACAACAGCCTCATGTTCATTTGCCTTTAAATGAAAAACATAAGATTGATGTTAAAGGTGCAGTTGGAAGTCAAGGCTTTTTAGCTGTTACTAAGGATTTAGGCTTAAAGGAACCATTTACTGGTCAAGTTCCTTTGGTTTCAGGTGAGTTAGGCGAAGATTTTACTTACTACCTGGCAAAGTCAGAACAAATTCCTTCTGCTGTAGGCTTGTCTGTGTTTGTTAATGAAGATAATACAATTCAAACAGCTGGTGGTTTTATGATTCAAGTTATGCCTGGTGCAACTGATGAAACTTTGGATCGCTTAGAGCAAAGCTTAAAAGAATTGCCACTTGTGTCTGAAATGATGCGCCAAGATATGACACCAGAAGATATTTTATTTGCCATTTTAGGGGAAGAAAATGTTGAAATTTTAGAAAAGATGCCGGTCAGTTATCATTGTGATTGCTCTAAAGAAAGATTTGGTGAGGTGTTGGCGAGTCTACCAAAAACAGATATTGAAGATATGATTGCTAAAGATCAAGGTTGTGAAGCAGTTTGTCATTTTTGTGGTAAAAAATACTTCTTCAATGAACAAGAATTAAGACAAATTGAGCAAGAAGCAAATTCTTAGTGTTTGTTTTTGAAATATATGGTATTATGCAAAAGTATGATTTAACGTTTGAATGAGGTGAAAAAAATGGAATGGAAAATCGGAGAAGTGACGATTCCTAATCAGGTCGTAGTTGCACCGATGGCTGGTGTTACAAATGTCGCCTTTCGAACGATTTGCAAAGAATTCGGGGCAGGCTTAGTTGTATGTGAAATGATTTCTGATAAAGGAATCCATTTTAGAAATGAAAAAACTTTAGGTATGCTATTTGTTGATCCTAAAGAACATCCGGTCAGTGTTCAAATATTTGGTGGTAGTGAAGAAACGTTAGTAGAAGCAGCTTGTTTTGTGGCTGAAAATACTAGTACAGATATTGTTGACATTAATATGGGATGCCCAGTTCCTAAAGTGACTAAAACAGACGCTGGTTCGCGTTGGTTATTAGATCCAGATAAGGTTTACCATATGGTTAAAGCAGTAACAAGTGCCATTGATAAACCTGTAACCGTTAAAATGAGAACTGGCTGGGATGAAGAACATATTTTAGCCGTTGAAAATGCCTTAGCTGCGCAAGAAGGCGGCGCTAAAGCCTTAGCGATGCATGGACGAACACGCAAGCAACTTTATACAGGACATGCCGATTGGGGAATTTTAAAAGATGTAGCGGATGCTTTAAGTGAAATTCCTTTTATTGGCAATGGCGATGTTAAGACACCACAAGATGCCAAAAAGATGCTAGATGAAGTTGGGGCAGATGCGGTCATGATTGGACGTGCTGCTTTAGGCAATCCATGGATTGTTAAACAAACTACACATTATTTAGAAACGGGAGAATTGATTGCAGAACCCGATCCAATTGAAAAAATTAATGTGGCTAAACAACATTTGCATCGTTTAGTCGTGGCAAAAGGTGAAAAAATGGCACCAAAAGAATTCCGTTCGCAAGCTGCCTACTATCTCAAAGGAATTCCGCGGTCTGCTAGAACTAAGGCCGCTTTGAATTCTGCAATGACAGAAGCAGAAATGGTTAAGATTTTTGATGATTTCTTGGCTGAACTGAAGGCCAAATAAAGATAACGTTTTAAAATTTTAGACGTTATTAACTGAATGAATAGTTGTGGTATAATAACAACAGTATGAACAAATTTTGGAAAGTGAGGATTTTAAATGTCTAACCAACCATCAATGAATGATCAACTACGTGTCAGACGTGAAAAAATGCAAGAATTACGCGAAGCTGGCATTGATCCATTCGGGCAACGTTTTGAACGCGATTCAATGAATCAAGAATTACATGAAAAATATGGTCAAGTAGCTAAAGAAGACTTAAACGATAAAGGAATCATGGCAACAATTGCAGGGCGAATGGTTGCTAAGCGTGGTAAAGGTAAAGTTGGTTTTGCTGATTTATTAGATAAAACAGGGCGGATGCAACTTTATATTCGTAAAGATGAAGTCGGCGAGGATATGTATTATATCTTCAAGCGTAGCGATTTAGGAGATTTTTTAGGGGTAACAGGTCAAGTTATCAAGACTGACATGGGTGAATTAACCTTAAAAGTTACTAAATTAACATTCTTATCTAAGGCATTGCGTCCTTTACCAGATAAATATCACGGTTTACAAGATGTTGAACAAATTTATCGTCAACGTTATTTGGATTTGATTACAAATCAAGAAAGTTATCAACGTTTTGTTAATCGCAGTAAAATTATCTCAGCTGTACGTCATTATTTAGACACACATGGATTTTTAGAAGTTGAAACACCGGTATTGCATACTCAAGCTGGTGGAGCGTCTGCGCGTCCATTTATTACTCATCATAATGCTTTAGACATTGAATTGTATTTACGAATTGCGCTTGAATTGCATTTGAAACGTTTAATTGTCGGTGGTATGGAACGTGTTTATGAAATTGGTCGTGTTTTCCGTAATGAAGGAATTGATACCAAACATAATCCTGAATTCACGATGTTAGAAACTTATGCTGCTTATTTTGATTTTAAAGATGTTATGGATCAAACTGAAGGTATCTTTAAAGCTGCAGCAGCAGTTGTGTCTGATAATGGCAAGGTGGTTTATCAAGGTCAAGAAGTGGATTTTAACAAACCATTTAAACGTGTGCATATGGTTGATTTAGTTAAAGAAGTGACAGGTGTTGATTTTTGGCAAGAAATGACTTTAGAACAAGCTCAAAAATTAGCAGATGAACATAATGTTCATTATGAAAGCTACTGGAAAGTTGGTCACATTATCAATGAGTTCTTTGAACAATTCTGTGAAGATACTATTATTGATCCAACTTTTGTTTATGGACATCCTGTAGAAATTTCACCATTAGCTAAGAAAAATGCTCAAGATCCACGCTTTACAGATCGCTTTGAGATGTTTATTTTAGGTAATGAATATGCTAACGCCTTTACAGAATTAAATGATCCAATTGATCAACGTGAACGTTTTGAAGCACAAGTTGAAGAACGCCAAGCCGGAAATGATGAAGCTGAAGGTATTGATGAAGATTACATTGAAGCAATGGAATATGGTATGCCTCCAACTGGTGGATTAGGTATCGGTATTGACCGTTTAGTAATGTTGATGACTGATGCGCCATCGATTCGTGATGTGCTCTTATTCCCAACAATGCGTGTTAAATAAACAAAAAATCCTAGTAATAGAAATTAAATTTCCTATTGCTAGGATTTTTTTAATTGATTAAATAAAAAAGCTTGTCAAAAACTGAGAAGCAGTGTATACTAATAAAGTTGTCAATTACAGATTGTTCAATAAAAAAGTTATTGACAGTTAGCTTTGATAATGGTAAAATATAAAAGTTGTCATTTATGAGTGACTTAAAAATAAAATAAAAAAGTTGTTGACAAGAAAGTTGCTTCTTGATACAATATAAAAGTTGTTAAATACAACTTGAGTAGATCTTTGAAAACTGAACAAAGTTTAGACAAACCAAATGTGTAGGGTGCTTGCAATAAGCAAGTCAAATAACATTTGCGAAGTCAATTCGCTAGTAAAAATTAATGAGTCACAAACTTTAAATTGAGAGTTTGATCCTGGCTCAGGACGAACGCTGGCGGCGTGCCTAATACATGCAAGTCGAACGAACAGATTTGACACCGATGCTTGCATCACCGTTAAAACTGTGAGTGGCGAACGGGTGAGTAACACGTGGGTAACCTGCCTAAAAGAGGGGGATAACACTTGGAAACAGGTGCTAATACCGCATAACCATGATGACCGCATGGTCATTATGTAAAAGATGGTTTCGGCTATCGCTTTTAGATGGGCCCGCGGCGTATTAACTTGTTGGTGGGGTAACGGCCTACCAAGGTGATGATACGTAGCCGAACTGAGAGGTTGATCGGCCACATTGGGACTGAGACACGGCCCAAACTCCTACGGGAGGCAGCAGTAGGGAATCTTCCACAATGGACGCAAGTCTGATGGAGCAACGCCGCGTGTGTGAAGAAGGTCTTCGGATCGTAAAACACTGTTGTTAGAGAAGAATACAAGTGAGAGTAACTGTTCACTTGCTGACGGTATCTAACCAGAAAGCCACGGCTAACTACGTGCCAGCAGCCGCGGTAATACGTAGGTGGCAAGCGTTGTCCGGATTTATTGGGCGTAAAGGGAACGCAGGCGGTTTTTTAAGTCTGATGTGAAAGCCTTCGGCTTAACCGGAGTAGTGCATTGGAAACTGGAAGACTTGAGTGCAGAAGAGGAGAGTGGAACTCCATGTGTAGCGGTGAAATGCGTAGATATATGGAAGAACACCAGTGGCGAAAGCGGCTCTCTGGTCTGTAACTGACGCTGAGGTTCGAAAGCGTGGGTAGCAAACAGGATTAGATACCCTGGTAGTCCACGCCGTAAACGATGAATGCTAGGTGTTGGAGGGTTTCCGCCCTTCAGTGCCGCAGCTAACGCAATAAGCATTCCGCCTGGGGAGTACGGCCGCAAGGTTGAAACTCAAAGGAATTGACGGGGGCCCGCACAAGCGGTGGAGCATGTGGTTTAATTCGAAGCAACGCGAAGAACCTTACCAGGTCTTGACATCCTTTGATCACCTAAGAGATTAGGCTTTCCCTTCGGGGACAAAGTGACAGGTGGTGCATGGCTGTCGTCAGCTCGTGTCGTGAGATGTTGGGTTAAGTCCCGCAACGAGCGCAACCCTTGTTGTCAGTTGCCAGCATTAAGTTGGGCACTCTGGCGAGACTGCCGGTGACAAACCGGAGGAAGGTGGGGACGACGTCAAGTCATCATGCCCCTTATGACCTGGGCTACACACGTGCTACAATGGACGGTACAACGAGCAGCGAGACCGCGAGGTTAAGCAAATCTCTTAAAGCCGTTCTCAGTTCGGATTGTAGGCTGCAACTCGCCTACATGAAGTCGGAATCGCTAGTAATCGCGAATCAGCATGTCGCGGTGAATACGTTCCCGGGCCTTGTACACACCGCCCGTCACACCATGAGAGTTTGTAACACCCAAAGTCGGTGGGGTAACCGCAAGGAGCCAGCCGCCTAAGGTGGGACAGATGATTGGGGTGAAGTCGTAACAAGGTAGCCGTAGGAGAACCTGCGGCTGGATCACCTCCTTTCTAAGGATATTACGGAAACCTACACGGTTATCTAAACTTTGTTTAGTTTTGAGAGGTTTACTCTCAAAGCAATTTGTTCTTTGAAAACTAGATATCAAACATTTCTTTTATTAAACCGAGAAACACCGCGTTTTAAAGAGTTAAAGAGAGAATTAAGTTCTTAATCGCAAAACTCATAACCCGTTTATTAAAGATAAACGATGAGGTTAAGTTATTAAGGGCGCATGGTGGATGCCTTGGCACTAGGAGCCGATGAAGGACGTGACTAACTGCGATATGCTTCGGGGAGCTGTAAGTAAGCTATGATCCGGAGATTTCCGAATGGGGGAACCCAACAGTTTTAACCGACTGTTATCGCTAATTGAATCCATAGATTAGTTGAAGGTAGACGCGGGGAACTGAAACATCTAAGTACCCGCAGGAAGAGAAAGAAACATCGATTCCCTAAGTAGCGGCGAGCGAAAGGGGAACAGCCCAAACCAAAAAGCTTGCTTTTTGGGGTTGTAGGACTGGACATTTGAGTTACCAAGAAATGACGTAGTTGAATGATTTGGGAAGATCAGCCAAAGAAGGTGATAGCCCTGTAAGCGAAACGTCGTTTCCTCAGTCCAGGATCCTGAGTACGGCGGAACACGTGAAACTCCGTCGGAATCCGGGAGGACCATCTCCCAAGGCTAAATACTCCCTAGTGACCGATAGTGAACCAGTACCGTGAGGGAAAGGTGAAAAGCACCCCGGGAGGGGAGTGAAATAGTTCCTGAAACCATGTGCCTACAAGTAGTTAGAGCCCGTTAATGGGTGATAGCGTGCCTTTTGTAGAATGAACCGGCGAGTTACGTTAGCGTGCGAGGTTAAGGCGCAAAGGCCGGAGCCGTAGCGAAAGCGAGTCTGAATAGGGCAAATGAGTACGTTGACGTAGACCCGAAACCAGGTGACCTACCCATGTCCAGGTTGAAGGTGCGGTAAAACGCACTGGAGGACCGAACCCGTGTATGTTGAAAAATGCTGGGATGAGGTGTGGGTAGAGGTGAAATTCCAAACGAACTTGGAGATAGCTGGTTCTCTCCGAAATAGCTTTAGGGCTAGCCTCGGAATTGAGAATCGTGGAGGTAGAGCACTGTTTGGACTAGGGGCCCATCTAGGGTTACTGAATTCAGATAAACTCCGAATGCCACAGATTTATGTCCGGGAGTCAGACTGCGAGTGATAAGATCCGTAGTCGAAAGGGAAACAGCCCAGACCA
>NZ_CASCJC010000001.1:1230000-1362500 GCF_949152225.1 Ligilactobacillus sp. Marseille-Q7487 | reverse complement strand
AGATATCAAGAAATTATCGTCAAAAATGTATTTTATATTGTTAAGTAAGCGGTTTCATTTTATAATTTTGGTATTAAAAAAGAGGGGGGTTGCAGTATGCACTCAAAAAAATGTCTAAACTTGTTAAGGCTTTAGCGGTAAGTGGTTTAGTGTTAGGTGGTTTAATAGAGAGCAATTTAGCAATGTCACCTAAGGTTCAAGCAGCTGAAACGATTAATAAAAACTTTTTAGTTTATTATCGTGCTTGGCGTGATAAGGAAATGCAAGGAGTAAATACTTCATTGCCAGATAAAAACTGGATTACAATGGATGATATTCCATATGGGATAAATATCGTTAATGTATTTAGTTATGTTCCAGAAGGTCAAGAAGCTCAAGCACAACCATTTTTTGATAAGTTAAAGACAGATTATGCACCAAACTTACATGCCCGTGGAGTTAAATTAATTCGTGGTTTTGATTATTCTAAATTATTAGCTGTTCCACATGCAGGAGATTTTCCAACTGAAGCAGAGTTTGATGCATATGCACAACAGTTAATCAATGAACTTATGAAGCCATGGGGATTAGATGGACTAGATATCGATATGGAAACAACTCCTAGTTCTGATCAAATTAAACTTTCAGATGGAGTAATTAAAGCTTTATCAAAATATCTTGGACCAAAAGCAAATAACGGAACATTATTTTTATATGATACAAATGGTTCTAATGTTGATCCATTTAAAAACGTTAGTGATTGTTTTGATCAATTAGCTTATCAACAATATGGTAGTGATGAAAAACGGACTGCTAAGGCTGTTAGTGATTATGCACCATATATTTCCAAAAATAAGTTTATGCCAGGTCTAGCTTTTCCTGAAGAACAAGACCATAATCGTTGGTATGATACCAAACTTCCTTACGAAACATCCAACATTTTTAAAGTGGCAAACTATGTAAAACAAAATAACTTATCAGGGATGTTTTTATATGCTTTAGATCGTGATGGTAAGACTTATGATGAACCAGATATCAATACAATTTCACCATCAAATCTTTTGTGGACCAAAACAGCGATTTTAGAAGTTAATGGCTGGTCATTAGATAGTGCTAAACAATTAGCTAAACATCAGTTACAACGGATTTCTTATGCTAAGGATTTGGATGCACAAGAACTCAAGTTGTTAAATCAAAAAGTTGATGAAGCTACAAACTTATTAGATGTAAATGCAGTTGTTTTAGGTTATAGCTATGATCAAGCAATTAACGCAACGTATGATCCTGTTTTAGAAAATCAATTGAGTCAAATTGATTTACAACCAGCATATGCTAGTCTAGACCAAGCACAAGCTATTTTGGCTAAGCAAAGTAAGGCAAAAGTTGGTGGATTACAACAATTACAAGCAGCAACAGAGGCTTTAGCACAAACAATTGCTACTAAAAGTTATACACAAGATGATGTAACTGCCAAAACAACAGCTCTAAATACCCAACTTAATGAATTAACTGGGACGATTACAGTTCATTTCCAAGATACAAATGGCAATAAATTAGCAGATGATATGATTTTACATGGTAAGATGGGAGAAAATTATCAATTAAGTGCTAAAAAAATCGATGGCTATCACTTCCAAAAAGTTATTGGAAGCGAAAAAGGAATTTTTGGAACAGAAAATCAAGAAGTAACTTATGTTTATACTAAAGCTCAAACAACTAAGCAAGAAAATAAAACACAAGCAAAATTGCCACAAACGGGTGAACATAATAACGTTGTATTGACGTATGTTGGTGCAATTTTAGTTGTTCTTGTGGGAATCTTTGGTATTTATCGTTATTTTCATCGTAAAATAAATTAAGCTAAGACACCAAGAAGGTGGAGCTGGGAAAAAACTCAGTTTCAATAGAAAAAAGACTCACGTCAAAAAATTGGTGTGCGCCGAGTTCATGTTAGAGGTGAAAAAGCAGTTCGAAATGAATTAGGATTACTACTTCTGGCGATTAACATATCAAAATTATGGCATTTATTCCAAAAAAGAGGGATAAAATCCCTAAAAAAACGAACCCAAAATAGACATAATAGAAAAATAGCTGATCAAATTTCATTTTTAGAAATTCAATCAGCTATTTTTATGTCCAGACTGGTTCTTTTTTCCCAGCCCCTCTTCTTTTTATTTTAATGTTGAAAAATAATATTTTTAAGTTTCTATGGTTAATGATTTACTCAAAAATTAAATGTATTTAATTGGATAGTTGGGTTTTTAAAAGCTAAAATCAGGTAGTTTTATTGACCTAAATTGCAAATGAAATTATAATTAGATGCATAACTGTTTTTTTAGAATTAATTGGAGGGGTTTAATTATTATGAGTGGCAAAGATAAGGACGCCGCATTTTTAGGACATCCACGTGGATTGTCGACACTTTTCTTCACTGAAATGTGGGAAAGATTTAGTTATTATGGGATGCGTGCCATTCTATTATTTTACATGTATTATTCGGTAGCAGACGGAGGCTTGGGATTTGATAAAGCAACGGCTGCTTCGATTATGTCAATTTATGGTTCGATGGTATATCTTTCTAGTGTCTTAGGTGGATTTATTAGTGACCGTATTTTAGGCAGTCGTAAGACAGTTTTTATCGGTGGGGTTTTAATTATGTTAGGACATATTGTCTTAGCAACACCATTTGGAAAAACTGCTTTGTTTGTATCGATTGCTTTAATTGTTTTTGGGACAGGTTTATTGAAGCCAAATGTTTCAGAAATGGTCGGAAGTTTGTATTCTGAAAATGATCCAAGAAGAGATTCAGGATTTAGTATTTTTGTTTTTGGAATTAACCTAGGTGCTTTTATCGCGCCATATATTGTAGGTTATTTAGGCCAAGAAGTTAATTTCCATTTAGGCTTTTCGTTAGCTGCAATCGGAATGTTTTTTGGATTAGTTCAATATGTAATCGATGGTAAAAAATATTTATCTACTTCAAGTTTATATCCAAGTGATCCAATTGAACCACATGAAGTTAAAAGCTTAGTACAAAAGACAGTCATAGCTGTGATTGCTTTAGTTTTAATCTTGACGATTATGGGATTGTTTAACGCATTAAATATCGAAAACATTATTACATTGTTGACGATTATTGCTGTTATTATTCCGTTATATTACTTCATTAGAATTTTAGGTAGTAAAAAGATTACTAAGGTAGAACGTTCGCGTGTGTGGGCGTATGTTCCATTGTTTGTTGCTTCAATTATGTTTTGGGCAATTGAAGAACAAGGCTCAGTTGTATTAGCGATATTTGCGCAAGACCAAACGCGTTTAAGCATCTTTGGTAAAGCTTTCCCATCTAGTTGGTTCCAAAGTTTAAACCCATTGTTTATCATGCTTTATGTTCCATTTTTTGCTTGGTTGTGGACTAAGTTAGGAACACGCCAACCATCTTCACCTAAGAAGTTTTCTTTGGGATTGTTTTTTGCAGGTGCATCATTTTTATGGATGATGTTACCGGGCTTACTTTTTGGAACAGATACCCGTGTTAGTCCTTTATGGTTAACAATGAGTTGGGCATTGGTTATTATTGGTGAAATGTTGATTTCACCAATTGGTTTATCCGTAACAACTAAATTAGCACCAAAAATTTTCCAAGCTCAAATGATGAGTCTTTGGTTCTTAGGTGATGCGGTAGCCCAAGCTATTAATGCTCAAATTGTACGTTTATATACCCCTGAAACAGAAGTCTTATACTATGGTGTTGTAGGTGGTATGACAGTTATTTTTGGGATTATTTTAATCTTCTTTATTCCACGAATTGAAAAGCTGATGGAAGGTATTAAATAGTAAAAAATCTGGCTAAAAAAGGCCAGATTTTTTTGTATTCAAATTTTTTTGTGTTAAAGTCAAAAAAATTTAAAAAAGTACTTGATTATTGGTGCGATTCTGTGTAGAATAATTAAGTCAGCTGCGATAAGAGCTGACGTAAGGAAATGGAAGGGTAGCGAAGTGGCTAAACGCGGCGGACTGTAAATCCGCTCCTTCGGGTTCGGTGGTTCGAATCCACTCCCTTCCACCATTGGGGTATAGCCAAGCGGTAAGGCAAGGGACTTTGACTCCCTCATGCGCTGGTTCGAATCCAGCTACCCCAGTCTGAGCCTGTATCTGTGCGATACAGGTTTTTTTGTGCTCATATAAATTTTAATGGTCTATAATCAGTAAGCCAATTAAAATAAACAAATGGCGTTAAGTTACATAAACAGGTATAATTGGATTAGCTCAATTTGAACGGAGGAAACAGATGAAAGTAGGTTTTATAGGTGTCGGTAATATGGCACGAGCAATTATTGCAGGCTGGCAACAACAACAGACTGTAATGCCAAAAGATATTTATGTACATAGTGCACATAAAGAAAGTTATCAACCATATGCTGCAAAGTTAGGTTTGAACGCTTGTGTAAGCAATCAAGAGGTAGTTAAACAAGCTGATATTTTATTTTTAGCGATTAAGCCAATTGTATTAAAAGATGTCTTACTTGAAATTAAAGATGTCGTTAAGCAAAAAAAGCCAGTTGTGGTTTCGATGGTAACAGGTGTAAGCTTAGCTGAAATTAAAAGTGTGTTAGCCAGCGATGAACTTGAAATTTTACGAATTATGCCAAATGTTAATGTAGAGATTGCAGCTGGGATGACGGCTTTGGTAGGTAATGATAAATTAAGTGCTACTAATTACCAAAAATGCCAAGAACTTCTTGCTAGTATCGGACAAACTGTAGAATTACCTGAAAAAGATTTTAGTACATTTGTGGCGTTAGCGGGAAGTTCACCTGCTTATGTTTATTTTTATATCGATGCTATGGCTAGAACTGGAGTTAAATATGGTTTAACTAAGAAAGAGGCAACTAAAATTAGTGCACAAGCTGTGTTAGGTAGTGCCAAGAAAGTTTTAGCTAGTTCTAAAACGCCCATGGAATTAGTAGATGATGTTTGTTCTCCTGGAGGCACGACGATTGCAGGTTTATTAGCGATGCAAGAAGCTGGCTTTATGACTGCTGTGGTTAAAGGAATTGATGCTACAATTGCTAAAGATCAAAGCGTTCAAACAAAATGAGATAAATCTGTTAATTTGTCTTGAAACTGCTTGCTTTTTTGGTCTATACCGATTATAGTAAAGGTATATCATTAAAGGTGGGATTAGTTATGAGTACTGTCATTAAACACGCAGTTATTTATACAGGAGAAGAAAAAATTACAGATGGGTATATTCGTTTCGATAAACAAATCGAAGCAATTGGACCAGTTAGTGAATATAAAGCACAAGCGAGCGATCAACAAGTTATTGATGCTCAAGGTAAGATTATCGTTCCTGGTTTTATCGACGTTCATTGTCATGGCGGCTATGGCTTTGACACGATGGATGCCGATCCCGAAAAAATCAATGAAATGGTTAACGACATGGTAACAGAAGGGGTAACAACTTATTTTCCTACAACCATGACTCAATCATATGAAAACATTGAAAAAGCCTTGGTTGCTGCAAGAAAGGCAGCTGAAATGAATCCTGTAATTCAAGGAATTCATTTAGAAGGACCATTTGTTTCACCAATCTTTAAGGGAGCTCAACCGGAAGAATATATCAAAGCACCTGAAGTTGATGTATTTGCACGCTGGAACGAACTTTCCGGTAATTTGATTAAGGTTGTAACCTATGCTCCAGAACACAAAACATCACCTGAATTTGAACAATATTGTGTTGAACATGGGATTGTACCTTCTGTAGGACACAGTAATGCAACTAGAGAAGAAATGAAAAATTCAAAGGCAAGTCATGTAACTCATTTATATAATGCACAACGTGAATTTAAACATCGTGAACCAGGTGTAACAGGACATGTCTTGTTAGAAGATAATATTTATTGTGAATTAATTTCTGACGGTTTCCATGTATGTCCAGATATGATTAAATTGGCTTATAAATTAAAGGGACCAGAAAGAATCGAATTGATTACAGATGCAATGCGTGCTAAAGGGATGCCTGAAGGAATTTCTGAATTAGGTGGTCAAAAAGTTATTGTTAAAGACAAACAAGCTCGTCTTGAAAATGGGACGTTAGCAGGGTCTGTTTTACAATTCAAAGATGCTTTTGTTAACATTATGAAATTTACAGGCTGTGGTATTCAAGAAGCTGTATTAATGTCTTCTGTTAACCAAGCACGCGAATTTAATCTAACTAGCAAGGGTAGCCTTGCAGTCGGTAAAGATGCCGATTTAAACATTTTTGATAAGGATATGAACTTAGAAGCAACTTATAGCTTTGGTCGCCTTTTCAAAAAATAGTAAATAAAAAGGGAAGGTGATTAGATGGGATCTCCAATCTATATTCAGATTCATAATGAAATCAAAAAAAAGATTGAAGCAGGGAAATGGGCTGTCGGGGACCGAATTCCTTCTGAAAGGGAACTTTCAGCACAATTTGGTGTCAGCCGCATGACTTTACGTCAAGCGATTCAAACGCTGGTTGAAGAAGGAATCTTAGAACGCCACGTAGGTTCAGGGACATTTGTTTCGCGTCAAAAAGTTCAAGAAAAAATGTCAGGAGTTACGAGTTTTACTGAGATTACTGAAGCGCAAGGTAAAATGCCTTCAAGTCGGACGGTTTCATATCTAATCACTACTCCTTCAATGAGTGAAAGCGAAAAATTACAATTAAGTGATGAACAAAAGGTTTTACGTATGGAACGAATCCGTTTTGCTGATGATGTGCCGATTTGTTTTGAGGTCGCTACAGTTCCGTATGACTTGATTAAAGACTATCAAAGAGAACAAATAACTAGTTCGCTTTATCGGACTTTAGAAGAGCATGGTATTTTAATTGGAAAAGCTCAACAAACGGTAACAGCAACGTGTGCTTCAGAACGTATTGCTGATTATTTAGATATTAAACGTGGTTCAGCGATTTTACGCTTACGGCAAGTAACTTGGCTAAAAGATGATCGTCCTTTTGAATATGTACGGACTCAATATGTTGGTGATCGTTTTGAATTTTATCTAGAACGTTAAAAAGACTTTTTGTTAAATCGAATTAATAAAGTAGTCGCTCAAAATAAAGTTATTAACTTTGCTTTAGAAGCTCTCCTTACTGTTTTTTAGTAGAGAGGGCTTTTTATTTTACACAGATTATCTAAAAATTTTCTTCCAAGTGTTATGCTAAAAAATGTTTTTATATATCTATTTTTTTACAAAAAAATTAGGACCGATAGAAATTCTACCAGTCCTAAAAAATTATAGCTAGGAGCTTTAAACTCCTAGTTTTTTATTTATTTAAGAAACGTTTACGATAGACTAATAACAAATACTTAGGTAAGGCCAACATTCGAATGAAACGGCTAGGTTCTTTTAAAAGACGATAAAACCATTCTAAATGGAGATTAATCCAAAACTGCGGGGCACGTTTAGCAACCCCAGCCAAAACATCGAAACTTCCGCCAACACCCATCCATAAAGCTGGGGCAACTTGGCGGTGGTTTTTGATAAAGTATTCTTGTTTAGGAAATCCTAAAGCAACAAAAACCATATCCGGGTTAGCATTTTTAATTTGGTTAACGACAGCTTGTTCATCTTTAAAATAACCATCATGATAACCACAAATAATTGCTCCAGGATAGTTAGTAGCTACATTTTCAACAGCTTGTTTAATGACATTTGGTTTAGCACCTAGTAAAAAAATTTTTTTCTTGGTTTGGCTGGCAAATTCAAGGAGTGCACATAAGGTGTCAAAACCAGTGATTCTTTCGGGTAAAGGTGTTTTTAAAATCTTTGCGCCTTTAATGATGCCAATTCCATCAGGAGTGATGTAATCAGCTGTTTTGAGTGCTAAAGCATAATGGAGATCATTTTTAGCGGCTAAGACGATTTCAGGGTTAGCCGTTACGATGAAGCGATTATTTTTTGTTTGACAGTCTTTTTTTAACTGTTCAAGAAAGGCTTGATTAGTTGTATTGATAAAATCAAGTCCTAAAACATTGACGGTTGCAAATGGTTTGCTCATTTGGAAGCCTACTTTCAGATTAATTTACTATAATTATACTACCATAGTGAGTTATAAAGGCAAACTATGCAAAAGATTAAAGATTTTACAAGACTTAATATACTAGAAGTGTTAAAATGGAGAGGATAACTATTTTATATAGTAAATATATAATGACTTAAGAGGGAAAAATTATGGTACAAACATTTCCAGATGATAGTTATACATTGCATACAGATGCTTATCAAATCAATATGATGCAAACATATTGGTTAGAAGGTATCGATCAAAAAAAAGCAATTTTTGAAGTTTATTTTAGAAAATTGCCATTTGATAATGGATACGCGATTTTTGCTGGTCTAGAGCGTGTGATTAAATATATTCAGGATTTAAAATTTACTGCAACAGACTTGGCATATCTTAAAGATGTGGCTGGCTATCCGGATGATTTTATTGAATACTTGCGTAATTTCAAGTTTACAGCAACGATTCGCTCAGCAGTTGAAGGTGAAGTTGTTTTTAATAACGAACCAATCTTGCAAGTTGAAGGGTCTTTGGTTGATTGTCAATTAGTTGAAACTGCAATTTTAAATATTGTCAATTATCAAACCTTGATTGCTACTAAAGCCGCACGTATTCGCTCAGTCGTAGGTGATGATGCTTTAATGGAATTTGGAACACGTAGAGCACAAGAATTTGATGCAGCTTTATGGGGCACACGTGCTGCTTATATTGGTGGATTTGATGCAACAAGTAATGTGCGCGCTGCTAAAATTTTTGGCATTCCAGCAACCGGAACACATGCTCATTCGTTAGTTCAAGCATATCGTAATGATTATGATGCATTCATGGCTTATGCAAAAACACATAAAGATTGTGTCTTTTTAGTTGATACTTATGATACCTTACGTTCAGGTGTACCAAATGCAATCAAGGTTGCTAAAGAAATGGGTGATAAGATTAATTTCTTAGGTGTACGAATTGATTCTGGGGATATGGCTTATATTTCCAAACGAGTGCGTGAACAATTGGATGAAGCTGGTTTTACTTCAGCTAAAATTTATGCCTCCAACGACCTAGATGAAAAAACTATCATGAACTTGAAAATGCAAGGAGCAAAAATTAGTGTTTGGGGTGTCGGTACTAAATTGATTACCGCTTATGATCAACCAGCATTAGGTGCTGTTTACAAGATGGTTGCTATTGAAAATGATCAAGGTCAAATGGAAGATACAATCAAGATTTCTAGCAATGCTGAAAAGGTTTCAACACCGGGTAGAAAACAAGTATGGCGAATCACTAAAAAGATTGATGGTAAATCAGAAGGTGATTATATTGCTTTATGGAATGAAGATCCACGTAAAGAAGATTCTTTATATATGTTCCATCCACACTATACGTATATCAATAAGACGGTTACTGACTTTAATGCTCGACCAATCTTACAAGATATCTTTGTTGAAGGTAAGTTAGTTTATGATTTACCAACGATTCAAGAAATTAAACAGTATGCACATGAAAAGCTTGACAGCTTGTGGGAAGAATATAAACGTGATTTAAATCCACAAGACTATCCAGTTGACTTATCCAAAGCATGCTACGATAATAAGATGCAATTATTGCATGATATTCGTCATCAATTAGGACATCACAGTCGATAGGGGGACAAAAAATGCGGCCATTACAAAAGGAAATCATTGAAACATTATGTGTTAAAGAAACAATTGATCCACAAGTCGAAATTAGACGATCAATTGATTTTATGAAGGAATATTTA
The DNA here is from genome assembly GCF_949152225.1 of Ligilactobacillus sp. Marseille-Q7487. Taxonomy (NCBI): domain Bacteria; kingdom Bacillati; phylum Bacillota; class Bacilli; order Lactobacillales; family Lactobacillaceae; genus Ligilactobacillus; species Ligilactobacillus sp. Marseille-Q7487. Next base: position 1,352,730 of record NZ_CASCJC010000001.1, on the reverse strand, counting down.
AAAAAGCATCCGTTTTTAAAATCATTAGTCTTAGGGATTTCTGGTGGTCAAGATTCAACTTTAGCCGGTAAATTAGCTCAATTAGCGATTACAGAATTACGTGAAGAAACAAATGATGCAAGTTATCAATTTATTGCAGTGCGTTTACCATATGGCCAACAAGCTGATGAACAAGATGCTCTAGATGCAATTGCTTTTATGCAAGCAGATCAGACAATGAGAGTCAATATTCAAGCATCTAGTGATCAAATGGTCTTAGCGGTGGAAGCAAATGACGTGACAATCAGTGACTTTAATAAGGGAAATATCAAGGCTAGACAACGGATGATTGCGCAATATGCAATTGCTGGAGCTTGCAGTGGAGCAGTGATTGGAACAGACCATGCTGCAGAAGCGATTACTGGTTTTTACACAAAATTTGGTGATGGTGGAGCTGATATTACACCATTATGGCGTTTGAATAAACGGCAAGGACGGATGATGTTACAATATTTAGGAGCACCGAAACATTTGTATCAAAAGACACCTACAGCAGATTTAGAAGAAAACCGACCAGCTTTACCAGATGAAGTAGCATTAGGCGTTACTTATGATCAGATTGATGATTACCTAGAAGGTAAAGAAGTTGCTAAGCAAGCCGCTGAAAAAATTGAAAGTTGGTATCTTAAGACACAACACAAGCGACATTTACCAATTACGGTTTATGATGAATTTTGGAAATAATTTTTTATGACGAAGGGAAGTTACAGATGAAAAAGAAAGCAAACATGGGTTATTACATGCAAGTTTTATCAAGCGTTTTAGATAGCACTGAAGAAATGGGAGCTAGCTTAAATGATTATTTTGAAGCCTTACGCAAGTTCTTAGACGAAGGAACGAAGCTGACGGCTGAACAATACGAAAAGACAAATGCTGAGTTTACTAAAGGCTTAGAGTTATATCATGAAAACTTGACTAAGCTTACTAATGTAGCTGCACCTGTGCAAATTTTAGGACCACACAAATTACTTGTAAGTAGTTATAAAAATTTTGTGGCTGGTTGTGATAAAATGCAAGCAAGTATTGATTATCAAGCACAAAGTATTGATAAAGAGATGTTTGATCAAGCTGAAGAAGAACAATCAAATGCGATGGATGCAATCAGCAATCATGTGCAAAAAATTGTGCGTAAAGTGATGTAAAAAAGGACCGTTTTTACTTTTTTAGTAGAAACGGTTTTTTTCTTTATGAAAAAACGTTGAAATAGGAATTTGAGATAATCAGGAGTAAAATAAAGATAGTAGAAAAATTTGTCTATAATGGAGGGGATTAAGATGAAAAAGAAGTTAGTGTTTAGTGGTATAATCCTAGTTTTAATGCTAGTATGTGGATTTTTTTGGAAACAACATACGCCAATCACAAATGTTTCAGGGCAAGCCTATCAAATGACTTTAGATGATAGCGATCAATTATACTTAATTTTTGCAAAAGATAAGCAACATCAAGTTATTTTGACTTCATTTAAGGAAAATACTAAGATTTTTAGAAATGAAGATAAGTTTGCAAAAGCTTATCAAGCACAAGAAATAGCTGGGAAAAATCTAGTTTATGAATTGAAGAAAAATGTTTTAACATTGAGTTGGAGTAAAAATGATAAGATAAGTGACGATGCTTTAATTTTGGAAAATCTCCAAAAAAAGGGAGATAACTTGCTAAAGGGTAGTGTCAAAGCAAGTGGAGATGGTAATTTTGCTATTTTTACAAAATTTAATAGGGTAACTTTAAAGAGGTTAGATTAAGTATGCAACAAGCCCAATTACAACAACGAGTTGAACAAATTTCACAGCAATTCTTCAAACGTCCCTTTTTACATCAAGCTACCTTTAATAAACGTTTGCGTAGTTCAGGAGGAAGATACTTATTACAGACACATAATTTAGAATTTAATTCCAAAATGTTAGCTGAACACGGATTAGAAACTTTGGATGGTATTATTAAACATGAATTGTGTCACTATCATCTACATCTTTTGAAACGAGGTTATCGCCATTGCGATGCCGATTTTAAACAACTCTTAAAACAAGTTGAGGGATTAAGATACGCACCGACATTAAAGGAAAATCAGCCACAGTTACAATATGTTTGTCAAAAATGCCAACAAGTTTATTGGCGCAAGCGACAAGTAGATGTGAAACGTTATGTCTGTGCACGCTGTCATGGAAAGTTAGTTTTAAAATAGTCATTTATTAATTAGACATTTAAAATTTATTGAAATAAGCCTGTTAGTTGATGGACAAGTTCAAAGAGCCAAGCAGACTTTTTGCCTGGGCTTTATAGAAAATTAGATAATAAAAATGAGATATTATAGTTAATCGTCATAAAAACAGCTAGATGCAATCACTCGTTGACATGATTATAAGTAGAGTTGGTAGTATGCAACTACATTTTTTTCTATAACGGGGTCATAAAAACGGAGGTGATTACATGATCTTAGCGCTCAATTAAGAAAAGCAAAAAAAATTGGTCACAAGAAGATTTGGCCGCTAAATTAGAGGTCAGCAGACAATCAGTATCCAAGTGGGAACAAGGGGGTTCACTTAGATAAAGATACCACATCAATCCCACGCTGACTTTTGCTCAACCGATACAGCCGGAGGGCTGGATAACAAGAAAAGGCGGTATGCGCCCCGTGGAGGGGTAGCGTACCGCCTTTTCTTGTGGGGGTTTCCAAAGGGGGCAACGCCCCCATTTGGCACACGACTTTGCGAAGCAAAGTGTAGTGTGTTATACGCTCTGTCGGCGTTGCCGTGAAAATGCCGTTGCCGCCGGGGAGGGCAAGGGCATTTGGAGCGGCAGGAAAACAGGGCTGTGCTTGCGTGGCGTAGAGCCGTAAGCACAGGTCTGGTTTCAACAGCAGACTGGGCGTATATGAAAGCCCCCGTCCCTCGTCCTACGCTCCGACTTGTGGACAAAGTGTCCCGAAGTTGTGGCTACACTCCCGGAAAAGTAACAGGACAGCGGGCAACCGTCAAGGCTGAAATGAACGGGCTTACACCCGGCCTTGACCGCCACCCGCCGTTCCGCTGAATGGGTGAACAAGGCGACCAATCCCTCAAAGTGCTTGGCCGCTCTCTTTCTGATTTTGGAGTGTTTCTTTTCTCATAATTGAAATGGGCGGGAAGCCATTTTAGGGCTTTCCCGCCTTGATTGCCCATCAGCAAAGCCAGACGGAACGGTCAACGGCGGCGCATGAAATGCGCCGTTCATCTTGACCGTTAACTGGCTTTGCTATTTCTCTGATAAATGAAATTTCGATTTTTAGAAATCGTTTAAGATAGCAATGCGGCTCCACTTGAAATTTTTTCTTTTACTGCAAAAACAGCCTCTTGGATAGAATAGGTTGTCGTTTCTATAACATTCGATTCATATATCCCCAAATTACAAAATTGCTCCCACATTGTTTCTACTAATTCAACATTTGTTTTTCTGTCTAATTTTGAACGTTCCACAGCTCGTTTCATAGTTTCTTCTTTACTGGCTCTTAAAACAATATAGTGTACTTCATAATCTTCTCGAACAAGGGCTCTCCATGGTTCTAAAAACCACGGCCCGACAATTCCATCTACAATTACATCATATCCGCCGCGGGCATAGCGCTTTGCAGCTTCTAAAAAGGCTTCAATGACAACTAAATTTTGTTCGTTGGACTCTGGTAAATGCGGCGGTATTGCTCCTTTGCTTAAATAATGAAAGGCTATGTCACAACAAACAGTTGATAAATAGCCATTTTTATAGGGGAGTATCAGAACTCCCCTACAAACTGTTATTTGCAGTTATCTATACTCATTTGGAATTTCGATATGAAGTGTCTCACACAATAACTTCACATCATGTGCATCATTTTCATCAAACTCGTATCCCAGATGGAACATTACTTGACTATATGGTTCAATACAGGAAACCTCTATTTCCTCAATTCTTCCTTTACCCGAAAAAGTTTCTACCGGAAAACAATCCCCATCATAAAGAATTTCACCTTCGTCCGTATATTCAAAACAATGCAAATCAATAATTCTGTTTTTCAAATCTTCCCATACAGTATGGTTCAATGTTGTATATTCCATCTTAATCTCATAAAAGCCATTAGCTTTCATTATTTCTATAAAGTTCTGATAATCGATCTTTTCTACAAAAATGTCAATATCATTATGGGCTCTTGACTGATATCCAAGAAGAGCATCTACACCCCAGCCACCATCAAGAAAGACTTTAATCTCCGCATCTATTGCAAATTGAAGAATCTGTTTTACATCTGTTATATTGACCATCTTATCATCTCCACAAATTCTAATTAGGCGACCAGAGGAACTGCTGGTCTGTTTGATAAATCTATGCATTTAGCAGTTTTCAATGTTGCCAAAACGAAAGTTAAGAAGATGTTCCTTTTCTCCATGTCGCTTTCTTTGGCGTAATTTACAAGGTTATTCCACACAAGATAGTTGTTCAGATACTTGGTAGAAACACCGTTAAAGCCACGCATAAACCTCTTTAGCTGGCTATGGTAGCTATTGATATGTTGGATATTATAAATGCCTTTCTTGGCTTTGCCAGTCTTTAACTGCACAAGGTCAATACCATTGGCATTTGTAAATCTCACATAGGAGTTCATCTTGTCCGTAACAAGAGTGGAATTGGTCTTAATCCTACCATCATAAATATGATGTAAATCTCTTGTAGAAACTCTACCAGTATTCGTAATCTTGGAGATAGACAAGCCATTCCTATTAACCGCACAAGGAACACATACCTTTTCTTGGGACAAGCCTCTGATATGTGTAGAATGACCACGCTTATGAGCCTTGCGTGGCATAGCAAATGTCTTACTCTTGCTATGATTGCCCTTGTACGAGATGGCGAAAAAAGTTTCGTCAGCCTCAATAATGCCGTCAAGGGTAACATCGTCTGCCATATTCTGAAGTGCATCCAAAATCTTGTGTCTCCAAAGGAATGCGGTGTTTCTGTGAATCCCACAAGCAACAGCAGTCTTACGAATGGATAAGCCATTCATCATACAATCAATGTACTGCTCCCACACGGACAAGTCTTTTCTTGTACCAGACACAATGGAGTTCGTAGCAATCACGAAGGACTTGCCACAATCCTTACATACATATCGCTGTGTGCCATCTTTACGATGACCATTGCGAACCACATGGATACAGCCACAAAGAGGGCATACACGACCATTTGCAAAGCGTTCCTTTGCTACGAAATCTTCAATATTCAAAGACTTTACAAAGGCAGGACTTAAAAGCATTGTTTTAAGGCTTTCCTGCTCTGCGACAGTCAACTTACCGATAATATCTAATGCGTCTTTGATAGTAGGCATATCCAATTACCTCCTTCGGTGGTACTGTTTCTTACTATTATTATACGCTATTTCTCGTCAAAAATCAACCATTTGTTGTGACAGAGCCTAATGAAAAAAGTCGTCTGTGTGCATATGCACAGATTTATCCATGTTCGATTCTTTTGCGACAATCGACGCAGTTGTTGTCTTTCCTGTTCCCGGCGAACCTGTAATCACAATAATTCTTCCTTGATTCATCTACATTCTCCCTCGCAATTCAGATTTACCGCTCTCTTTCTGATTTTGGAGCGTTTCTTCTCTCAAGATTGAAATGGGCGGGAAGCCATTTTAGGGCTTTCCCGCCTTGATTGCCCATCAGCAAAGACGGGCGGGACTGTCAACGGCGGCGCATTTATGCGCCGTTCATCTTGACCGTTGATTGGCCCCGCTAACTTTGCTACTCTGTTCTAAGTAATTCCTCAATTTGTTTTTTCATATATTCTACAAGTGCCATCGCTTCCTTTTCTACTGTCTCCCATTCATCAGACAAATTTCCCAAATAAGCTTCCTTTGCCGTTGTTAGCAGGGGGGAAAATCTCTCCGGCAATTTTAAAATTACCCATTTTGCGGCAACATCTTTTGTCGTGATTTCTTCTGTTACTAAAGTAAACCACATTCGTGATAAGGTTAATAACACATTTCTTTCATCACCCTTAAAGCTGGAAATCAAACCAGGTAAAGAAAACCGAATTGCTTTTTTAATTTCGTGAAATGGGATAGCGGGAATAAGCTCTTTGCTTTCCGCCCCCTTCAAAGTTATGCTATTTTTTCTTGCTTGCCATAATAAAATCATTATATCTGGGTCATTGCAGGCTTGCGGATATTCTCCTGCTTCCATCTCTCCCCTTAGCCATTCACCATACATATACTGACATTTTGGCGGAAATTGCAACGGAACAATATCAGATTGATTGATAATAGTTACCTCTAAAGGTCTTTTTTCAATACAGCCTACGGAGCCAGAAATTTTCAATAATTGCTTTGTTAGATCTGCTCTGATTGAATTACTCAATTCTTGTTTAGTAATTATCAGTATATCTATATCACTATCTGGACGCAGCCCATTCATTGTTGCTGAACCATATAAATATATCCCCAATATTTGATCTTGTAATATGGTTTCTGCTATTGAAATAACTTGATTTACTTGTTGTGGAAATTCATTTATATTCATTGTAACTCCTATATGTATTTATTTTTACTCCTCAACAACTGATAAAACAGCGTCTAAGGCTAATTCTAAGGCTATGGATATACTTGTTTTTCCCCATTCTCTTTCTTGGTATTTATGAGGGTCTGCAAGAGTATCGGCTGAAAAAAGCAGCATAGCCCATGTAACTTTTCTAAATTTTGCACACGCCGCCAATGCGGAACATTCCATTTCTACTACTTGACATCCCTCTTCTTTCCGATACTGAACCATTTCTACTGTTTCTCGATAAAAACCGTCTGTTGTCCATGTTTTAACTTCCCAATATGGTATATTCTTTTGGCTTAAAGCAGATTCAATCGCATTTATACCAGCCTTTGAAATCTCTACTTCTCGGGAGGGAGGAAGATAATGGTAAGATGTTCCCTCATCTCTCAATGCAGAAACAGGTATCAAAAATCTATTTTCCGGGATGTCTTCCAATACGCCACAGGAGCCGACGGAAATAATCTTTGTTACACCCCCTGCAATTAAATATTCTAAAACTTGGACGGCAGCAGCACTTCCCACAGGAGCCGGACATAGACATATTTTCTCCTGATTATAAAGACATTCATAAATAGGATATCGTCTTGTTGCACTTTCAAATTCATCTATCTGTATTCCATCATGGGTATGTGCATAATTTTCAACCTCGTCTCCTAAAAAAGCAAACACTGCTTTTGCAGGAAAACATTTTTTCCCATTTCCCGGCTGAAAAACAGCTTTTGATGCGGTATCGTACTCTAAAACAGGGTAGTCATGCTTTACTAATGGCATATTATTATCTCGAATAACAGGCTATTATTCTATTCCTTTCATCATCTTTTTTGCCAACTGCTTGAACAGGTCGGCAGTTTCTTCATCCATCGGCGTAAGCTGTCCGATCTGTCCGGCAACCATCGCCGCTACATCGTCAATGGAAAGCGGGTTTTGCTTCTGTTCCGCCAATGCGTCCCGCATGGCTTGGAACATCGCGGCGGTCACAGCTTCTCCCGGCTGTTCCCCGTTGTCAATGTCTTTCTTAATATCCCGCAGGATAGCAAGGAACACATTTTTGATTTTCTCAATCTCCGCCTCATGTTCCCCCATCTTCTGGGCGTTCAAAAGCTGTAAATCCTGCTTTGCTTCCGCCCGGTGTTCCGGGTGTTCTTTCATCAGGTCGGACAGGGAAGCCGTTGCTATCTCGATAAGCTGGTTTCTTGCTGTTATGCCTTTTGCCGCTGTGTCCTGAAAATAAATCCGTATCAAATCTATCAGCTTAGGAAAATTCCTGTGTTCCAACAGGCGGTTGAGGATTTGCACATCAACAGCACCCGTCACGAGCCCCCTCACGGCTCCCTCGGACAAGCCTAATTCAGAAATATCGTAGCTTTTACGGACGCTCACGGTGGATAAGCCCAGTATGTAGTCTGTCGATACCTTAAATTCCTTTGCCACGCCTATGAGAATATCACTGCTGACCGTTCTCGTTTCGCCGCTGACAATGCGGCTCAACTGGGAAGCGGAAACCCCTATCTTCTCCGCAAGTTCCTTTTGTGTGATGTGGTTCCCGTTGCATAAATCGGAAATCCGCTGTCCGGGTGTTCCGGGTAAAGCCATAGATACGCACCTCCTCCGCATACTTCCATTATACAGAATGATTGCAAAAATGCAATATCCAAAGTGTAAACTTCATCAAAATGCAATTCTCGCAAAATTCCGGGGATTGCATTTTTTTCGTGTAGACTTAGGGTAGTTCATCGATGGACAGCACCTTGAAAACAGAATGACCGTCCGAAAAGGAATACCCCGGCTGGGGAAGCACCGCAAGGAACCGGACTTCGAGACAAAATGTCCCGAAGCTGCGGGGAGCGTGCCAACGCCGGAACACGCCGCAGGAATGGGGCAGGAAACCTTTTCGGGGAGAACGGCAACGGAAAGCAAAATGGAGGGAACGCATGAGAGATAACCCCTATAAAGACTTGCCGCCACTGGAACGCAGGCCGGACGGTTCCCTTTACCGCATGACACCGGCGCAGAGAAAACAGGCGGCCAGCCTGATACGCCGGGAGTGTTGTTGCTGTGAGGACGGCAACTGCATTGTCCTTGATGATGGGGACACCTGCACCTGCCCGCAGACGATTTCTTTCTCGGTCTGCTGTAAGTGGTTCCGCTGGGCGGTCTTGCCGCTGGACGGGACGCTGGAAGCGGAAATTTTCCGGGATAAGGACTTGAAACGCTGTGCGGTCTGCGGTGGCGTGTTCGTCCCCAAATCCAACCGGGCAAAATACTGCCCCGGCTGTGCCGCCAGAGTTCACAGGCGGCAGAAAACAGAAAGTGAACGGAAAAGGAGGTCTGCTGTGGACAGTTAGGAGCGAAAAAAGCCTTGATTTATCAGGCTTTGCAAGCCCCAAACCGGGGCAGGTGGTATAAAGTATCGCCCGCCCCGGAAAACGGGCTTCTAACCGTCCACAAAACGAACTATGACAAATACCATCTATATCCACCAGCCGGAAAAGGCGTTCAGCTTCACCCGGCTCCCGAATTTTCTCTTTGAAGCCCCCACATTCAAGCCCCTGTCCAACGAGGCAAAGGTGTTGTACGCCTTTATCCTGCGCCGGACAGAGTTATCCCGCAAGAATGGGTGGGCGGATGACTGCGGACGGATTTTCCTGTATTACCCTATCTGTGAAGTGGTCACACTGCTCCATTGTGGGCGGCAGAAAGCGGTGAATACCCTGCGGGAACTGCAATACGCCGGACTGGTGGAGATCCAGAAGCAGGGCTGTGGAAAACCCAACCGCATTTTCCCAAAATCCTATGAAGCGGTTCCAAACACCGACTTTAAGAAATCCCGTTCTGGTACACCGGAGGACTGAAAACCGTACCCATGAAGTACGGAAATCACTCCTGAGACGTACGAAAACCGGACGGTATATAGAAATACAAAGATAAAAAGATTGATTTATATTCTATCCATTCCAATCCTATCCGAGCTATTTTCTGCGGGATTTTCCCTGTGGAAAACCCCGGATAGGAAAGGAATGGGGAAAGGAGCAGAATGGCACAACACGCAATTTTACGGTTTGAGAAGCACAAGGGCAACCCGGCAAGGCCGCTGGAAGCCCATCACGAAAGACAGAAAGAACAGTATGCCAGCAATCCCGACATTGACACAAGCCGGAGCAAATACAACTTCCATATCGTCAAGCCGGAGGGACGCTATTACCACTTCATTCAGAGCCGGATTGAGCAGGCCGGGTGCCGAACCCGCAAGGACAGCACACGGTTTGTCGATACGCTGGTAACTGCCAGCCCGGAGTTTTTCAAGGGGAAATCCCCAAAGGAGATACAGGCGTTTTTCCAGAGGGCGGCGGACTTCCTCATTGGCCGGGTAGGACGGGAAAATATCGTGTCGGCGGTGGTACACATGGACGAGAAAACGCCCCACCTGCATTTGACCTTTGTTCCGCTGACAAAGGACAACCGCCTGTGTGCAAAGGAGATTATCGGCAACCGGGCAAACCTGACGAAGTGGCAGGACGATTTTCACGCCTATATGGTGGAGAAATATCCTGACTTGGAGCGTGGGGAGAGCGCCAGCAGGACAGGCCGGAAGCATATCCCCACCCGGCTTTTCAAACAGGCGGTTTCCCTCTCCCGGCAGGCAAGAGCCATTGAAGCCACACTGGACGGCATTAACCCGCTGAACGCCGGAAAGAAAAAAGAGGAAGCCCTCTCCATGCTGAAAAAGTGGTTCCCGCAGATGGAGAATTTCTCCAGGCAGTTGAAAAAGTACAAGGTCACAATCAATGACCTGCTGGCGGAGAATGAGAAGTTGGAAGCAAGGGCAAAAGCCAGCGAAAAAGGAAAGATGAAAGATACGATGGAACGGGCAAAGCTGAAAAGCGAACTGGACAATTTACAGCGGCTGGTTGACCGTATCCCGCCGGATATACTGGCGGAACTGAAACGTCAGCAGCGGCACACGGTAAAGGAAAGGTGATAGATATAAGCAGAAATTTTCGCCGCCTTTGTGCGGCATTGTACCTTGAAAACTGAATATGGAGGACACTGGATGGCAAAAAGTGAAAGCGATATTTTTACACCCCGAACAGGGCAGGTTATACAAGCAGAGAACGGCACGCAGTATTTTGTATGTGGGAACAACCGTATAAAAATCTCCGAACACTTCGCCGCAGGCGGGAAGCCCCTCGGTGATCTGATTGTAGATGTGGTGCGGCATACCGCAGAAAAAGCCGCTTCAACCTGATAGCCCATCATTGATAACACGCCCACGCTTATGATATAATTGCCATAGAGCAAAAGTATTGTAAGCGTGGGTTGTTTCTTTAGAAGGAGGATTTTTACGGTGAAACAACCTTACAATACTACGATTTACAACACGGCGCTTTATATGAGATTGAGCCGGGACGATGAACTGCAAGGAGAAAGCGGGAGTATTCAGACACAACGCATGATGCTCCGGCAATATGCCGCCGAGCATGGCCTGAATGTCATAGATGAATATATCGACGATGGATGGTCTGGAACGAACTTTGACAGGCCGGATTTTCAGAGAATGATTGATGACATTGAGGACGGGAAAATCAACTGCGTTGTTACGAAGGATTTATCCCGCTTAGGCAGAAACTACATTCTGACCGGCCAGTACACGGAAATCTACTTTCCCAGCAAAGGCGTCCGCTATATCGCTGTCAATGACAATGTGGACACCATCAACGGAGAGAATGAGCTTGCCCCATTCCTCAACATTCTGAATGAAATGCACGCCCGCCAGACCAGCAAAAAGGTAAAGGCGGCCATGCGGACACGGTTCGCAAATGGCGCACACTATGGAGCCTATGCTCCGCTTGGCTATGTCAAAGACCCAGATAAGAAAGGCCATCTTCTGATTGACCCGGAAACAAGGTGGATTATCGAAAAGATTTTTGACCTTGCCGTTCATGGCCGGGGAGCCGCCAGCATTACACGGATTTTGGTCGAAGAAAAAGTGCCTACTCCCGGCTGGCTAAATTTCCAGAGATACGGCACTTTCGCAAATATCTATGCCGGAGCGCCGGAGGAAAAAGCCTATGCGTGGACGATAGCGCAGGTAAAAAGTATTCTGAAAGAGGAAACCTATATCGGACACAGCGTCCACAATAAGCAGACCAACATTTCATTCAAAAACAAGAAGAAAGTACGCAAGCCAAAAGAGGAATGGTATCGTGTGGAGAACACCCACGAAGCGATTATTTCCGAAGATGTGTTCCGTCAAGTACAGGAGCAGATTTGCAACAGGCGCAGACGGCAGAAGAATGGCACAACGCAGATATTTTCCGGGCTGGTAAAATGTGCGGACTGCGGCTGGTCGCTGGCCTACGGTGTGAACAGCCAGAACAAAAATCCCTATGCACACTACCATTGTAGCAAGTACGGGCAAGGATTGCACCAGTGTTCCATGCACTATATCCGCTATGATGTGCTTTACGCCTATGTCCTTTCCCGTCTGCAATACTGGTCTGTGCTGGCACAGCAGGATGGGGACAAACTTCTGAAACGGCTACTTAACGCCAGCGACAAGGAACGCAATACCGCAAGGAAGCGGCAGACAGCCGAATTGAAAAAGGCGGAAAAGCGCAAAGCAGAAGTAGACACTCTGTTTGCAAAAATGTATGAGGACTGGTCTGCCGGACGCATTACAGAATACAATTTCAATATGCTGTCCGAAAAGTATCAGGGCGAACAGCGAGAATTGGACGCAAAAATTGAACGGCTTCACGAAGCGATGGAGGCCGCCGCCCAGACAGCGGTTGACGCTGAAAAGTGGATAGGTCTGATGAAACAGTATGTCAATCCAACAGAACTGACCGCCGAACTTTTGAATACGCTGATTGAAAAAATCCTTGTCCATGAAGCGGTCAAAAGTGAGGACGGAAGCCGGGAACAGGAAGTGGAAATCTTCTACCGCTTTATCGGCAAAATCGAATGACACATCTTGAGATACCCAACAATATCTTTAACTAAGGGAAACGGGTACTTCAATGCCTGATTTAGATAAAATAATAAAATTACCTCAGATTTTTGATGTGTCGTGTGATTACTTGTTAAAAGATAAAAGTATCGCTATTATCGAAGATGAACAAGAACAAGGAAATCTACAGCGTTATTCACTTTCTTTAGAAGAGGTAGTGACTTAATATCCAATTACGTAAAAAGTCGGCTTTTTGGATAGGATTAGGGGTGCTATTATGTATTATAGCGATTGCCCCTTTAATAGTATTAGATTCATTTGCAGTCCATGATACGCTAGGGGCTATCTTTTTTATCTATTTCGGTGGGCTATGGTGTTGGTTTATTTATATTGACACATTTACGTTTAGCACCTTATGAACAAACTTACCACCAACGAGAATTAATATTTTAATATGGAGTGGACGGGTACTTACAAAAAGAAAAAAAGACATTTCAGTGTAAATATCAGTTGTTTATTATCTTGGAAGTTGTTTTAATTTTATTTGCTTTTATTCCTTTATTTGTTTTTCTGGCTATTTTCACTCCATAATTTGAAGGATTTGGCCTAAGTTTTACAATTAGCATTATTTCGATTGGAATTTTCTTAATAATATATGCTTATACCTATCATGCTAATTTTGCCATTCTTTATCAAGAAGATGATTATAAGGAATATCAAGAGGATAACAAGTCTTATAATATGATTGCAGTAATTTATTGGCCTGTAGTGACGGCTTTATACTTAGGGATTATTTTTTTAATTCTTGGCATGATTCTTGGCTTGTTTGGCCACTTGCAGGCTGTCTATATTTTCCAATTGTTATCATAAGTGAACGGATCACGAAGAAATAACGTGAGTGTCTGACAGATTATATATGTTAAGTCAGTGCTATAGTTAAGGATATGTAAAAAAAATTCTGTAAATGCTTGTCAAAATTAAATTAGTCTGATATAATATTTTGTGTTGTCGCGGGTATGGCGGAATTGGCAGACGCGTCAGACTAAGGATCTGGTGAGCATTGCGCTCGTGATGGTTCGAATCCATTTACCCGCATCAATTAGCTACAGGAAGTACCCTGTGGCTTTTTTTATTCTCATAAATGAGGTGAAAGCTAAATGGCTAAAATTATTAAGATCAAAGCAAGTGCTGGCTACTTACCATCACGTGTGGTGACTAATGAAGAATTGGCTGAATTAATGCCAACATCTGATGAATGGATTCAAAAACATACCGGTATAAAGACTAGACATTATGCTTTAAATGAACAAACATCACAAATGGCAAGTAAAGTAGCTCAGGAGTTATTAAAACAAGCTAAGGTTAATGCAAGTGAGATCGACTTAATCATTGTTGCAACGATTTCAGGTGATGCAATCACACCAGCGACTGCAGCGTTGGTTCAAGAACAAATTCAAGCGCAAAATGCTTTTGCTTTTGATATTTCAGCTGCTTGCGCAGGCTTTATTTTTGCATTGAGTACCGCCGAAAAATTTTTACGAGGAGTCTATCATAAGGCATTGGTAATCTGTGCGGAGAGTAATTCTAAGATGCTTGATTTCACCGATCGTACCTCAGCGGTCTTTTTTGGTGATGGAGCTGCAGGCGTCTTACTTGAAAGCTGTCAAGGTGATTTAAAAAAAGATTGTTTTAAAGCAGAAATGTTGTGCACTAAAGGTAATGCGGATGTGATTCATAGTGGAAAGATTGCTCCGCTAAGTGAAGTAGTAGCGACAAATTATCCACAAACGACGGCTTTTTATCAAGATGGACGTTCTGTTTATGAATTTGTGACAACACAAGTTAGTCAGCACATGAAAGACTTTTTAGCTCAAAATAATTTAACAGCACAACAAATCGATTTATTCATCGTGCATCAAGCTAACCTGCGCTTGATTGAACAATTAGCCAAGCAATTAAATGTTAGTCTTGATAAGTTTGTTATTAATGTTACACATGCGGGGAATACCTCATCTGTAGGCATTCCTTTAGCTTTAAGTCAAGCGTGGCAGGCTCAAAAACGCCCGGCTAAAGTGATGTTAACGGGTTTTGGTGCAGGCTTGGCATACGGAAGTTTATTATTAGATCTTAGTAATAATTAAAAAAGGGAATTCTCATGATGTGAGAATTCCCTTTTTATATGGTTTTAATAATTAGAGCTAGAAGAGTAATCCAAATTGTCTGAGTTTGAATAGACTGAATAATTAGAATAGCTAGAATAACCAGAGTAAATCCGGCCAGTAAATTCTTTTGTTGATGGTTCTAGACCTAGTTCATGTCGAATTTGATCAGAAATCTTTTTCTTTTCGTCAGCTGAAGCTACTTGGTAAGACAAGCCGTCAATCATGGCGCCTTCGCCTTGTAAAACATAGGATTCAACATGATTACCAGCTTCTTTATAAGTCGTTTCGATTTCGACCATATCGTCAAAGCTCAAATCCGTTTGCATATTGTCTTCGATTGTTTTAAGTATTTTTTCATAACGGCTGATAGAAGTAATTGACATTGCTTTATTGATGATAGCTTCAATAACTTGCTTTTGGCGTTTTTGTCGACCGTAGTCACCTTCTGGATCATCATAACGCATGCGTGAATAATCGAGCGCTTGAGCACCATTTAAAACAACCGTTTGATCTTTAACTACGTTGGCATTTTCATAGTGGAATGTTAATAACGGAGTAATTTCAACACCGCCTAAAGCATCAACAATCTTTTTAAGCCCACCCATGTTTATTAAAATATAATAATCGATTGGAATATCTAACATATCTTGGACTGTTTCAACAGCTGTTGAAACACCGCCAATCGTATAGGCACTATTAATTTTATCGTAACTATTTTTAGAGCCAAGAATCTTAACTTGTGTATCTCGTGGAATACTTGTTAAAGATACCCGTTTTGTTTGTGGATTAACCGTAGCAACGATAAGTGTATCTGTTCGACCGGTATCTGAACGTCCTAAGTCACCGGTATCTGTACCTAAGAGTAAGACGGAGATTGGCTTTTTATCTTTAAGCACCGAAGAAACATTACGAAGCTTGGGTGCATGAGATTTTGTATATGTTTTTTCAATGGTGACTTTGGCTTTACCTAAAATATGGTAGGCATATGCACAGGTACTATAAACACCAATTAATGCAACTAAGAGTAATCCAAAGCAGATGCGCTTACGTAAAATATTAGATTTGTTGCGATGGGAATGTTGGTTTTCACGGCGTAAAGGGGTATCGACATAGCCTTTTTCGTAGTCCTTGCTCATTAAAAATCTCCTTAAGTAATTTCGAAATATTTTGCATTCTATTTCAAGATTATACACTGATAAATGGTATTTTGAAATAGTCAAAGTTTTTTTTTAAATAAAATGAAAAATTTGGGTGAATTAAATGAGAAGTAAAAACCTTTTTAAGTAAGTGTCAAGTTATATGTTATACTAGCCAATAGTGAATTGAAAGAAGGGTTAAAGATGGCAGTATTTGTTGAAAGTATTGCGGGTGTTTTGATTATTTTAGGATTGATTTGTGTTGGTTATTTTTTAGCAAGTTGGTTTGATGAAAAACAAACTAAGCTATTGGCACGTTTGGTTACTCAGATTTCGTTGCCATGTTACATGGTAGATACAATCATGCAAAAATTTGATGCACATTCTTTAATAAGAATAATTCCAGACTTAGGCTATCCAGTATTATCAATGGTAATTTTATTAGGAGTTGCTTTGGTGTTAGTACGTGTATGTCGTATTTCACAAAATAAGCGGGGACTATTTGTATCAATGTTTTTTAACTCCAATACGGTTTTTGTAGGCTTACCAATTAATCAAGCTTTATTTGGTGATAAGAGTATCCCATATGTTTTAATTTACTATATGGCTAATACGACACTATTTTGGACGTGGGGTACATACTTTATTCAAAGGGATGCTAACTTAAGACAACAATTTAGTATTACAAATACATTAAAAAAGATTTTCTCGCCACCTTTACTTGGGTTTATGTTAGGAGTAGTTTTAGTCTTAACAGATGTTTCTTTACCAAGTTTTATTAGTAAAGATTTAATGTATTTAGGAAATTTGACCGTACCATTATCAATGATCTTTATTGGAATTTCAGTCAAACAAGCTGGTTTAAATCACTTAACATTCCAGCGCGAAAATTTGCTTGTAATTATAGGGCGTTTTGTTTGTGCACCGTTATTGATGATGCTTTTATTACATAATGTAATGATGCCAACTTTAATGAAGCAAGTTTTTGTGTTACAAGCAGCAATGCCTGTTATGACAAATGCTCCGGTAGTTGCTAAATTATATGGAGCAGATTCCGATTATGCAGCGATCATGGTAACGGAAACAACCTTACTATCATTGATTGTCGTTCCTATCTTGATGTTTCTTGTACAAGGGTTGTAACATTAGCAAAAAATATTTGGTAATTATTTAGTTAATAAAGCTTATTTTTGACTAAATAAAAAAAGTTATATTACAAATTTGAAACATTGCAAACGATGTAAAGTTAATTGTAAAAGTGTTTAACTTGCTTATAAATCAACGATTCTGTGATTAAATGATTAACTGTAACAATTATCTGCAATGTTTTTGTAACATTTGAAATTTTGAGACTATCATTTATAACATTTTGTAAATTGACTGTAATGGTTAATTAGATGAGAAAATGGTAAGATAATTCTCGTGGTTAAGAACGTTATTAAATAACTATTTTAAGAATTAGATTTTTAGAGGTGTCAAGAAAGTGAAAAAGAAATTTGGAAAGGCAGTGTTATTTGCTGCAACAGCTTTTACAGCAATGGGAATTGTAACAACAAACGTTTCTGCTGATACAGCATCAGACTTAGCAGATGTTAATGCTAAGATTGAAGAAACAACTAAAAAAGTTAATGAAGGTCAAAAACAATTGGCTGAATTACAAACAAAGCAATATCAAAAAGCCAAAGAAATTGAAGCCTTACAAAAAAATATTGCAATCCGTAACAAACAATTAAAAAATCAAGCACGTTCGGCACAATTAAATAACGCGGGTTCAATGTTAGAATTTATTACTAATTCTAAGAGTATCACTGATGCAATTGATCGTACGATTGCAGTAGCAACAGTTGTTCGTGCTAATAATCAAACTTTAGCAGATCAAAAAGCTGATAAAGAAAAAGTTGCTGCAGACAAGAAAATATTGGATCAAGCAGCTGATAAACAAGAAGAAACAATTAAACAATTACAACAAGATGTTGCTCAATTAGCGGTACATCGTGCTGAATTAGAAGTTAAGAAAGCAACAGAAGATGAAGCAAAGAAGGCTGCTGAAGAAGCACAACGTCAAGCGCAAGAAGCTGCACAAATAGCTGCTCAAGCAACAACAGCTTCCCAAGCTGCTCAAGCTGCATCAGATGCAACTAAGGCAGTGGAACAAGTTTCTGGTAGCCAAACAAGTGCACCATCATCAAGCAACTATAGCAATGTAATTGACTATGCTAAGTCATTTATCGGTGTTCCTTATGTTTGGGGCGGCTCTACACCAGCTGGTTTTGATTGCTCTGGTTTTGTACAATATGTTTATGCAGCATTTGGTAAGTCTTTACCACGTGTAACAACTGCACAAGAAAATTGCGGTACAGTGATTCCTGTAGGTTCAGCTCAACCTGGTGACTTATTATTCTGGGGTTCTAAAGGTTCAACATACCATGTTGCGATTTCTTTAGGTGGCGGTAGCTACATTCATGCACCTGCTCCTGGTCAAACAGTTACAATTGGTAGCACAGCATACTTCACACCATCATTTGCTGTTCGCTTGAATTAATTTAACAATTAAATTCTTAAAAGTTATATAATCAAAAGAGGATGATGCCAACGGCGTGTCATCCTCTTTTGTTTTAACCAGTATTTTTTGGTATGATTGAAGATAATTTATGATAAGAAGGTAAATAAATGGTTAAACTAGTTTTAATACGACATGGTCAAAGTACCGCTAATCAAACTAATACTTATACGGGCTGGTCTGATGTGACGCTGACAGAGTTGGGACGACAACAAGCTAAGAATGCAGGAATTTTACTAGCTAATCAACAAATACAATTTACAGCGATCCATACTTCTGTTTTAGTTAGAGCAATTAGTACTGCAAATATTGTAGCTGAACAAATTGGTCAATTATGGGTACCACTACATAAAACGTGGCGTTTAAATGAGCGCCATTATGGAGCATTGCGTGGTTTAAATAAAGATGAGACCAGAAAAGTTTATGGCTCTAAGCAAGTTGCTTTATGGCGTCGTTCATATTTTGCGCTCCCACCTCAATTAGTTAGTTTTGAGGGAGATAGGCGCTATAAAAATTATCCTGCAAGCATTTTACCGCTGGCTGAAAGTTTAGAGATGACGGAAAAACGTCTGTTACCTTATTGGCAAGATGTGATTGCTCCAGAGTTGTTAAAAGGAAATAATCAATTGATTGTGGCTCACGGTAGTTCATTGCGGGCATTGATTAAATATCTTGAAAAAATAGCCCCAGATGATGTAGATGGCTTAGAAGTTGCTAATGCAGAACCGATTATTTATGATTTAGATGATAAGTTACGTGTTTTAAATAAAATTATTCTTTAAAAACTAAAAAGTCTCATGCTTACTTTGGATTGTAAGCATGAGACTTTTTAAGCATTTATTAAGCTAAAGAACCCATTGGATCCCAAGGTGCTAAGATACGTGCTTCTTCTTTTAAGACTTCTTGTAATTCTTCTGGCAAGAATTTTTTATTAACGACGATTTGATAGCAATATTCTTCCATCCAATCATCACTCATTACAAAGAAACCATTAGTACCGACCTTGTCGCCCCAAGAATTTTCGACTTTCCATTTAGTTGGTTGACCATCGACCAAATCGACACCTGTCAAGACCATGGCATGGGTCATTAAACTTTCACCGTAATCAAGGCGTTCTGCTTTAGACATTGCTAAATCGATGCCGAGTAGTTCATCTTTATGATAAAGTTCAGTATCCATGATTCCTTTTTGACGATCAGAAGATTGACCAACATCACAACCAAACCAAACACTTTCGCCGGATTCTAATTGTTTGATGGTAACTTTACGGAAAGTATCCATGTCAACATTTAAGTGGCGCACTTCACGTCCACCAACCACGTTACCTAACATTTCGATGGTATAAATGTGATTGTATGGCTTATCAGCGGTAGGACCATTAATGATAGAAACATAGTCGTTTAAATCCCAACCGATATATTTTTGATAAAATTCTTGTGGTGTTAAGTTTTTGTCAATGTGATAGTTGTTATCTGTATCACGATATTCAAAGTCAAACTTAACAGGTGGTTGGCCGAAACTAAACGCTGCAAGGCGATAAACTTCGCTTAACATTTTTTCTTTGCGAGCCGTAATTTCTTCTTGGCTTGCGCCGGCTGCAACTAATTCACGTAATGTAACAGCATCTTTGCGTAATTTAAGGTTTAATGTCTTATTAAATTGGCTAGATGCAGAAGAACTGAAGGTTTCAGGCATAACGGACTTAGGAACAACGCCGTATTTTTCGATGATTGCTACGATCATATCCCATTGACCACCGTCTTGTTGAGGTGTTTGCATCAACCAAGCTACCTTACGATCACTTGTTGGTAAGCTAGCGGTCTTTAAGACATTTTCATAGAAGTAGTTAGCTTTTTCTAGTTTATCCCAAAAGAAAGTGTAGCTTTGAGATAATTCAAAATCAGGTGCTACCTTGAATTTATCTTTCATAAAATGACGCATTGTGTTTAATGCGGCAAACATCCAACAACGGCCGGATTGTTTTTGGTTAGCAACTTTACCGGTATCGATATCAATCGAAAAGACCGGATCCATGTTAACGTAGGAGCGGTAATCTTCGCTAGCAGCAAAGATGCCGTTTTTAGTAACGGCCCGTTCAATCACAGCATGAGCTGGATGTTCATCTAATGCAGTTTTAAAATTATTAAGTTGATCAGTAGTAATTGCGTTGGTCATTAGAGTCACTCTCCTTTAACAAATTAACCATATTGTAAGGCAAAAACAGTAATTATTCAACTCTTAGAGATTGAAAATAATTAATTTTTTGAGTAAGACTTTCTTTAAAAATTAAAATATGATGAAAAAGATTATGGTTAGGATTATTCGCTTTATAAATTTTTAACTTGGAGAATAATAAAAAACATCAAAGCAATGCAGCCTTGATGTTTTTATTGAAATTAAGCTCATGTATTAACGTGCTTCTAAGACTTTAGGACCATCTTGTTCACCGACAATCACAGTGTTGACAAGATCTAAGAATAAGCCATGTTCAACTATGCCGACTTGTTGATCTAAATATGTGGCTAATTCATGAGGATTGGTGATTTTTTCAAGGTGTAAATCGATAATGTAGTTATCTGAATCGGTCAATAATAAACCACCATCTTCTTTTTTACGAAAAGTTGGTTTAAATCCTTTAGCTTCGAAACGCTCAAAAACTTTTTGACTACCATAAGGAATGACTTCAACTGGCAAAGGGAAAGCACCTAAATCTTGTACCATCTTGCTTTGATCGACAATCCAAATATTTTTGGAAGAGTTTGTTGCAACAATTTTTTCGAAAAGTAAAGCAGCACCGCCACCCTTGATTCCGTGAAAGGCTGCACTGATTTCATCGGCACCATCGATAGTTAAATCGATATGATCGACTTCATCAACTGATTTAAGTGTGATTCCGAGTTGTTGGGCTTGTTTGGCGGTAACTTTGGAAGTTGTAACTCCAATGATGTTTTTAAGCTCGCCTGCTTGAATTTTTTGTCCTAATGCGTCTACCATGAATTTAACAGTTGAGCCAGTTCCTAAACCAACAATCATACCATCTTTAATCCAATCGACTGATTTTTCACCAACGAGTTGTTTTAATTGATTTTGATCCATCTAAAAAATTCCTCCTGCAACTAAGGTTGTTTGAATAAAAGTGTAGTATATTCAGCGTGTTTTTCAAAGAAAGCTTGCGTATATGGGCATAAAGGTAAAACAGTTTTAGCTTGCTTTTTGACTTCTTTTAAGAAGTAAACAGTAATCTTACCTGCCAAACCTTGGCCACGTGTATTAGGGTCGACCCACGTTCTTTCGACTACATAAGTTTGTTCATCGTTAATCATCTTAAAACCGATTTCGGCAATGATTTTTTGTTCGTCATCAAGGATTGCTAATGAATCTTTTTGCCAATGATAATTCATAAAAAAATCTCCTCCATTTCACAGAAATATTATAACATATTTTCACGAAACTTTAGCCCAAGAGATACCATTATTACTAGGTTTAGTGGTATATTATATAAGTGATGAAAAATAGTTAATACGAGGTAAAAAATGCAACGAGGATTTGAAATTGTTTCAAAATATCAAGATAAAAATATTCAATTGCCAGTACGTGCAACTAAACAAGCGGCAGGGTATGATTTCTTTTGTGCCGAAGATTTTGTGTTGCCTAGTATCTGGAAATTAAATTTCTTAAAGGTTTTACGTGCATTACGAAAACAAAAAGAAATTACCAATCAAGAGTACTTGGATGCAAGTGCGGTGTTAAAACCTTATTTAATACCAACCGGAATTAAGGCTTATATGCAGCCTGATGAATTTCTAATGTTGGCTAATCGTTCAAGTAACCCGTTGAAACGTAATATGATTTTACCAAATGGTGTGGGGATAGTTGATGCGGATTATTATAATAATGAAGCAAATGAAGGAGCTATTTTCTTTCAGATGATTAACTTTGGAATCAAAGATATTCATTTGAAAAAAGGTGAACGTATCGGACAAGGAATTTTTATGCCTTATTTATTGGCTGACCAAGAAAAACAACCTAAGCAAACACGCCAAGGTGGTTTTGGCTCTTCGGGATTGTAAAAAAATCAAGGCTTAAATGTGGTTTAGTGAGTAAAAGATGATAAAATAAGGATATATGATATCTAAAATGAAAGGAGGAAAATATATGGCGAAAGTTAAAACGCAATATACTTGTCAAAGTTGTGGTTATACTTCACCACGTTATTTAGGGAAATGTCCTAATTGTGGGGCATGGAATAGTATGTTAGAAGAAATTCAGGCGACTTCTGCGTCAAAAGCAAAAGCACAACCGCGTAAAAGCTTGGCTGGAAGTACGGTTAAGCCACAGTTAATCAGTGAAATTAGTGCTAAACAAACAATTCGAGTTGAAACCAAGTTAGCTGAGCTAAATCGTGTTTTAGGCGGTGGGATTGTTCCAGGGTCTTTGGTGTTGATTGGCGGTGATCCAGGGATTGGTAAATCAACGCTATTATTACAAGTATCTGGTCAGCTTGCCCAAGAAAAACGGCGTGTCTTATATGTTTCAGGGGAAGAAAGTGCGACACAAATTAAGTTACGTGCACAACGTTTAGCTTTAGAAGGAACCGAATTTTACTTATATCCAGAAACTGATATGAATAGTATTAAACAAAGCATCGCTGATTTAAAACCAGAGTACGTGGTGATTGATTCGGTACAAACCATGCAAGAACCAGAAATGGATTCGGCGGTTGGGAGTGTAGCTCAGATTAGAGAAGTTACAGCAGATTTGATGCAGATTGCAAAAACTAATGGTATTACGATTTTTGTGGTTGGGCATGTGACTAAAGGTGGGGCCATTGCTGGGCCTAAAATTTTAGAGCATATGGTGGATACTGTGCTTTATTTTGAAGGTGATCAGCATCGGACTTATCGAATTTTGCGAGCAGTAAAAAATCGCTTTGGGTCAACAAATGAAATTGGAATCTTTGAGATGCGTGAAGGCGGTTTGGTAGAAGTAGCCAATCCTTCGCAAGTTTTTTTAGAAGAAAGGCTCAAAGGAGCAACGGGCTCAGCTGTTGTAGCTTCGTTGGAAGGAACACGACCGATTTTGGTTGAAGTTCAAGCTTTAGTAACACCAACGGCTTTTGGAAATGCCAAACGGACAACAACAGGGCTTGACCATAACCGTGTTTCTTTAATCATGGCTGTACTGGAAAAACGGGCCGGACTATTATTACAAAATCAAGATGCTTATCTTAAAGCAGCTGGTGGCGTTAAATTAGATGAACCGGCAATTGATTTGGCTTTGGCTATTAGTTTAGTTTCAAGTTATCGTGATTTTGAGACTGATCCAAGTGATTGTTTTATTGGCGAATTGGGATTAACCGGTGAAATTAGGCGAGTCACACATATTGAACAGCGAGTAAGTGAGGCTGCTAAGCTTGGATTTAAACGGGTATTTGTCCCGCAAAATAATTTAGGCGATGGCTGGAATTTCCCAGGAAATATCGAAGTTGTAGGGGTGAAAACGCTAAAACAAGCATTAAAGCTGGTATTTAGCTAATATGATTAGGAAGTGATTGATTAGATGCGAAAACGAATGATACAGTTAATCTTTGCCGTTTTGGGGATAGGTGCAGGATTTTCTTTTATTCCGACTTTTTGGCAAATTTGTGGTCTAGAAGATAATTTTTTATTGAATAATTCAGCAGTCAATATGGTATTAGGTTTGGTCATAATGTCTGTTTTAGGTTTGCTCTTAGCTGGGCCGCTTGAACGTGTCATTAAAAATTGTGAAAACCTATTAACCAAGCAAAAACCAGAAGTCATCATTACAGAAGGAATTTTTATTATTGTTGGTTTATTGATCGCCGTTTTAATTTCGACGATTTTTTACCGTGCGCAATCATTCTTTTTAAATACTATTTTGCCGATTGTTTTGATGATTATTTTTGCTTATATGGGTTTGGTCGTTGGAAAAGATCGTTTTGGCGATTTGCGCAAACTTTTTACCAAGAAAAAGAAAGTTGAAGTTGAAGAGCAAACAGCAGATATTTTAGAACGTAAAGTGGGAGATAATTTCCACAAATATAAGTTATTAGACACTAATATTTTGATTGATGGGCGCATTTATGATTTAGCTAAGACTGGTTTTTTAGAAGGAACATTGGTTGTGCCTAATTTTGTATTGTATGAGTTACAATACATTGCTGATTCTGGTGACAGTATTAAACGTGTTAGAGGAAGACGTGGACTAGATATTTTAAATCGGCTTCGTTCTGAACATATTTTACCGGTTGAAATGTATGATGGTGATTTTGAAGACATTCAAGAAGTTGATAGTAAATTGATTAAACTAGCTAAGATGTTAGATGCAGTCATTATTACCAACGATTACAATTTAAATAAGGTATCTGAGTTTCAAAATGTCCAAGTTTTAAATGTTAATGCCTTGGCTAAGTCACTTAAGCCACGGGTAATCCCAGGAGAAAAACTTGAGGTTATGGTCATTAAAAACGGGACTGAAAGACAACAAGGTGTAGCGTATTTAGACGATGGTACGATGATTGTCGTAGAAGATGGCCGTTACTTCATGAATCAAACGATTGAAGTTGAAGTGACTAGTGCATTGCAAACTGATGCAGGGCGCATGATCTTTGCAAAGCCAGCACACTCTAAACGAGAAATCAAAGAGAAAAACTAGTTTAAAACGGGTTTATTTTTTAAGATATTCAGTGTAAAATTAACAAGGTATGTGCCAAGTGTGGTACAAATAGTGGATATAAAAAGTGATGAAAGAGGCGTTGAAATTGGCTAAACAAGAAATTCGTGTGCGTTATGCACCAAGTCCAACTGGACATTTGCATATTGGAAATGCACGAACAGCTTTATTCAATTATTTATTTGCAAGACACAATAAAGGAACTTTTGTCTTACGAATTGAAGACACTGATACAAAGCGGAATATCGCAGACGGTGAAAAGAGTCAAATGGATAACTTAACTTGGTTAGGAATCGATTGGGATGAAGGTCCTGATAAACCAGGTGAATACGGACCATATCGTCAATCAGAACGTAAAGATATCTATGAACCATTGATTCAAGAATTACTTGCAAAAGATTTGGCATACGAATCGTATATGACAGAAGAAGAGCTTGCAGCTCAACGTGAAGAGCAAAAAGCACGTGGAGAAGCTCCACGCTATGTTTATGAATACGAAGGCATGACTAAAGAAGAAATCAAGGCTAGTCAAGAAGAAGCTAAGGCTAAAGGATTAAAGCCAGTTGTGCGTATTCGGGTGCCACATGATGTTGTTTATGAATGGGATGATATTGTAAAAGGTCATGTTAGCTTCAAATCCGATACTATCGGAGGCGATTTTGTTATCAAAAAACGTGATGGCATGCCAACTTACAATTTTGCTGTAGTGGTTGATGATCACTTGATGAAGATTAGTCATGTTTTACGTGGTGATGATCATGTTGCAAATACACCTAAGCAATTAGCTGTTTATGCGGCATTTGGATGGCAAGCACCTGTTTTTGGACATATGTCATTGATTATCAATTCTGAAACGGGTAAGAAATTAAGTAAGCGTGATGAAACAATCTTACAATTTATCGAACAATATCGTTCATTAGGATATTTGCCAGATGCAATGTTTAACTTCATCACTTTATTAGGCTGGTCTCCTGTAGGCGAATCAGAAATCTTTAGTCAAAAAGATTTTGTCAAGATGTTTGATGAAAAACGTCTCAGCAAATCGCCAGCAGCTTTTGATAACAAAAAGCTAGAATGGATTAACAATCAATATGTTAAAGCGGCTGACGAAGATCGAATTGTAGACTCCGCTTTAGAACAATTAATTGCTGCTAATCGATTACCACAAGATCCAGATGTTTGGCAAATCGAATGGGCCCGCAAAATGATTAGTTTGTATAAGCAACAAATGTCTTATACCGGACAAATCGTTGAATTATCTGAAATCTTCTTTAACGAACCACCGGTCTTAAGCGAAGATGCTAAAAACGAATTAGCTGATGAATCAGCCGCAGTTGTTTTGAATGCTTTTGCGCAAAAAGTTAAGGAATTACCTGTTTTTGATACTTATAAGATTCAAAATGCGATTCGCAGCATTCAACAAGAAACAAAGATTAAAGGGCGTAAGTTATACATGCCAATCCGTATCGCAACGACCCGCGAAATGCACGGGCCTGATTTGGCTCCTTCAATCGAACTGCTCGGTCGTGCCAAAGTCTTACAACATTTGGAACAAACATTATCCGAAATGAGCAGATAATAACTGATAGAAGAAAAAAGGTCCGGTGCAAAGCCATTTGATGGTTTTGGCCGGGCCTTTTGGATAATTTGAAGGATAGGAAGTGAATAACAGTGATTCAAATTTACAATACTTTGACTAAGCAAAAAGAAGAATTTAAAGAATTAGAAAAAGGCAAAGTTAAAATGTATGTCTGTGGCCCGACTGTTTATAATTATATTCATATTGGTAATGCGCGTAGTGCGATTGCTTTTGATACAGTTCGGCGCTATTTAGAATTTAGAGGCTACCAAGTGCAATATGTTTCTAATTTTACTGATGTGGATGATAAGATTATCAATGCAGCCAAAGAAGAAAAAATTAGTGTGCAAGAATTAACACAAAAATATATTGCGGCCTTTTATGAAGATACAAAAGCCTTAAATGTTAAACAAGCAACACTTAATCCTAGAGTAATGGAAACAATGGATGATATCATCGATTTTATTGCGGTCTTAATTGAAAAAGGTTATGCCTATGAAGCTAAAGGTGATGTTTATTATCGGACACGTAAGTTTAAAGATTACGGCAAGTTATCGAGCCAAGCAATCGATGAATTAGAGCAAGGTGCAAGTGCGCGTGTCAACAGTAGTGATCAAGATAAAAAAGAAGATCCGCTTGATTTTGCTTTATGGAAGGCAGCTAAGCCAGAAGAAATCAGTTGGCAATCACCATGGGGCTTGGGGCGTCCGGGCTGGCATATCGAGTGTTCTGTAATGGCGACTAAATTTTTAGGTGAAACCATCGATATTCATGCAGGTGGTCAAGATTTAGAATTTCCACATCATGAAAATGAAATTGCCCAAAGTGAGGCTAAGACGGGAAAACAATTTGCACGTTATTGGCTACACAATGGTTTTGTGACGGTTGGAAAAGACGATGAAAAGATGAGTAAATCGTTAGGTAATTTTGTAACCGTCCATGAATTAGTCAAACAAATTGATCCACAAATCGTGCGTTTTTTGATGGCTACGACACAATATCGTCATCCAATTCGCTACAATGAAACAAGTTTGACAGAAGCAAAGACGAATCTAGCTAAATTAACCACGGCTTGGCAAAATTTAGCATATCGGTTAAATGATGCTAAACAAGATGAATTAAACAAAGAAATTGTTGCTAAATTTGAAGCCTTAGAAGAGGATTTTATAGCTGCGATGGACGATGATTTTAATGCACAAAATGGAATTACGGTCGTTTATGAAATGGCTAAACTATTAAATATTTATGCTAATGAAACTATTGTGACTAAAGCGACTCTTGTTTTCTTACAAGAACACTTTGCTAAAATTTGTGCTATTTTTGGAATCGAGTTTACAACAGAAAATGAACTTTTGGATCAAACTATTGAAGAGTTGATTTTGGAAAGAAATGAAGCTAGAAAAAATAAAGATTTTGCACGTAGCGATGAAATCAGAGATCAATTAAAGCAACAAGGTATTATTTTAGAAGATACTGCCCAAGGAACTAGATGGAAGAGGATTTAATATGACACAGATGGATTATCGCCAAATGAATGGGATAGCCTTAGCTTACATGGGGGATGCAATCTATGAAGTTTATGTCAGACAACACTTATTAGCTAACGGAATGACTAAACCAACCAAGTTACATCATACAGCAACACGTTATGTTTCTGCCAAAGCCCAGGCGGCATTGATTGAAAAAATGCAAGAACAAGATTTATTAAGTGCTGAAGAATTAGAATTTTACAAGCGGGGACGCAATGCTAAAAGTCATACTTCTGCCAAGAATACTTCGGTTTTGACTTATCGTGTTTCAACGGGCTTTGAGGCGTTATTTGGTTATCTTTATTTGAGTGGTCAACAAGAACGTTTGGAGGAATTGGCTGCTTGGTGTATCAAGACAGTTCAAGAGGAGAAAAAATAGATGGAAGAAAAGCAACAAGATTTTATTATTGGACGCCATCCGGTTATGGCAGCGCTCAAGCAAAATACGGCTTGCAATAAGCTTTTTGTTCAAAGTGGTTTAAAATCAGATGCGATTAAAGACTTAATGATGCTTGCCAAGAAAAAAGAAGTGGTTGTTGCGCAAGTTCCTAAGACTAAATTAGACTTGCTAGCCGATGGGCAAAATCATCAAGGCGTAATCTTGGCAGTTGCTGCTTATACTTATGCGACAATCGATGATTTATTTGCTAGGGCTAAAGCTAAAGATGAAGAGCCGTTTTTCTTGATTTTAGATGGAATTGAAGATCCACATAATTTAGGTTCGATTATGCGAACGGCTGATGCTGCTGGCGTTCACGGCATCATCATCCCTAAAAGACGCGCAGTTCAATTAACAGCTACTGTTGCTAAGACTTCAACTGGGGCGATTGAATATGTTCCAGTTGCGCGTGTCACAAACCTTGTACAAACCGCAGAAGAGTTAAAGAAACGTGGCGTGTGGATCTTTGGAACAGATATGCAAGGACAAGATTATCGTACGTGGGATGCTAAAGGAGCAGTGGCCTTGGTGATTGGCAATGAAGGCAAAGGCATTTCGCCGTTATTAAAGAAGAGTTGTGATGCGTTATTGACGATTCCAATGATTGGTCATGTGCAAAGTTTAAATGCGAGCGTAGCGACTGGTTTGTTAATTTATCAAGGCTTTAGTAGCCGAGGCAATTAGCGATGCGTAAAAATATTTTAATTGTAGATGCATATAATATGATCGGAAATTGGCCACAACTCGAAAAATTAAAAAAAGCCGATCTATTAGGGGATGCACGTGATGAATTGTTACGTATTTTATCTAATTATAAGCGCCAAACCAATTATGAAATTATCGTCGTTTTTGATGCGATGTTTGTGCCAGGACTTTCAAAAAGCTATCGCCAATATGAATTAGAAGTTGTTTGGACAGATGAAGGACAAACGGCCGATACTTATATTGAAATGCTAGCTGTTAAACTTCAAAGTCCCCTAGTCCAAGTCACAGTTGCTACTAGCGATCAAGCGGAACAATGGGTTGTCTTTTCAAAAGGAGCGATGCGCAAACCTGCTTGGGAATTGTATCAAGATATTAAACAAGCTAAAAAAGAAGTGCATGTGGCAACGCGCAAATATCAAGATGAAGCTTCGGTACGACGCAGTCCATGGAGTGAACAACAATTAGATCGGCTAGCACGTTTACGTGATCATTTGTCTAAGTGAATTTGACAAGTTGAAGGCTAGCGTGATAGAGTATATAATGATTAAATGTAAGGAGAGCTACAAAATGGGAGCAAAGAAAAAAATCGCTTTAGCGTGCTCGGAATGCGGCTCGCGGAATTACACGATTACAGAAAATCATAATCGTGTGCAACGTTTAGAAGTTAAAAAGTTTTGTAAGTATTGTGGTACACACACGCTACATCGTGAAACGAAATAAGCAAACGGATCGTAAAAAGGAGAAGAGCAAATGAAATTTTTCAAGAGTGTTGTCCAAACGATGAAGGACACAACTTGGTTGACTGGTAAAGAAACCAAACGCGATACATCAACCGTTGTCTTGATGACAATCGCTTTTGCAGTATTCTTTGCAGTAGTTGATTATGCGGTACAAGCAGGGTTAACACTTTTAGCTAAGTAAACTGATAAGAAACAGACTGGTCAAGCCAGTCTTTTTTTGTTATAATTTAGGCGAAAGAAAGCTTCGAGGGATCGAGGTTTTTTTATTTTGGATAGATTAAAAAAGAATTAAGGAGAAAATGAGATGGCAGAAACGTTTGAAAAGAAATGGTATGTGTTACACACCTATGCTGGTTACGAAAATAAAGTTAAGACCAATCTTGAATCACGTGCACAATCAATGGGGATGGAAGACTTTATTTTCCGCGTGGTTGTTCCTGAAGAAGAAAAAGTTGAAACTACTAAGACAGGTAAGGAAAAAGTTGAATTTTTAAAGACTTTTCCGGGTTATGTTTTAGTGGAAATGGTGATGACCGATCGTTCATGGTATGTTGTACGTAATACCCCAGGGGTAACTGGTTTTGTTGGTTCACATGGTGCTGGTAGTAAACCTGCTCCATTGTTAGATGAAGAAATCCAAGGGATTTTGCGTCAATTAGGAATGAGTAGTCGCCATGAAAAATTCGACGCTGAAATTGGGGAAAGCGTAACAATCATCGATGGTGCCTTTAGTGGCTTAGTTGGAAAGATTACTGCCATCGATAATGAAAAGATGAAATTACATGTCGATATTGATATGTTTGGACGTGAAACTTCTGCAGAATTGAACTTTGATCAAGTAGATAAGCTTGTTTAAGCCGAGTTCCGTGAGTTTGTTTAAGCAAGCTTGCGGAATTTTTTTGTGAAAGCAGGTGGAATTATGAAACGTGGTTTGAAATATTTAGCGACAACTTTTTTGATCATGTTGACTTTAGCTGGTTATTTATGGCATAGGTTAGGTGCACCGCATGGAGCGCAAAAAACGGTCAACACTAAACAAATACCGACTTTATTTATTCATGGTTACTTGGGAAATCGTGCATCATTTGGTTTGATGTTGCATCGCTTCGAGCAAAATGGCTGGGGCCAAAAGAGTGCAGTGATGCGAATAACAAAAGATGGTGAACTCAAAGTCAGTGGCAATCCTAAATTACCCGATGGCTTTATTCAAGTTATTTTTACCGATAATACACATAACGTGACGACACAGGCTAGATGGCTTTGGACTATAATGTCTACGTTGCGTTTAAAATATGGTGTCAAAGAAGTAAACATTGTCGCTCATTCAATGGGAGGCGTGACGGTGATGCGCTATTTGAGTTTATATGGTAGTGCCAGTAATGTCGCGCAAGTTGCTAAAGTCGTTTCCTTAGGTGCACCGTATAATGATTATGAAACGGGCAAAAGCAGCAAAGAAATCGAAAACCTGCCATTGACAAAAAAAGGGCCCAAAGTGATGACGCCTCTGTATCGTAAGATTAAACAGCACAGCGATCACATTTCGGCTAAGACACATTTTTTAAATATCATGGGAGATTTGCAAAATGGTACCCATTCTGATGGGGAAGTTTCAATTAATTCGGCTGCTTCACTACGGTATTTATTACGTAAACAACGCTATGAAGAAATGATTATTAAAGGAAAAAAAGCTGCACATAGCTTATTACATGAAAATCGTCAAATCGATCAGAAAATAGGTAAATTTTTATTTGACGCAAATTAATTTATCTATAAATGCTTGCATTTGCTAAATAAGCGTGCTATATTATACGAGTATGCTTAACTGTATACATCGTGGGAGGTCAAATTTTGCTGACCATCCGTACCACACACGGAACTAAGGAGGTTTTTACCGTGGCAAAAAACGTAATCAACGTTGTTAAATTACAAATTCCTGCTGGCAAGGCGACTCCAGCGCCACCAGTTGGTCCTGCTTTAGGTCAAGCAGGTATCAATATCATGGGCTTCACAAAGGAATTTAACGCTCGTACGGCTGACCAAGCTGGTATGATTATTCCTGTTGTGATCTCTGTTTACGAAGATCGTACTTTCGACTTCGTTACAAAGACACCACCTGCTGCAGTTTTACTTAAGAAAGCTGCTGGTGTAGAAAAAGGTTCCGGCGAACCAAACACAAACAAAGTTGCTACAGTTACAAAAGCACAAGTTAAAGAAATCGCCGAAACAAAGATGCAAGATCTAAACGCTGCAGACGTTGAAGCTGCTATGCGCATGATTGAAGGTACTGCACGAAGCATGGGCTTTGTTGTAGAAGACTAATCTTTCTACGGCCATGCTTCTCAGACGGACACTTTATGAAAATAAATGTGTCAAGTGGGAGGTATATCCGATAGACCACATATTGCAAGGAGGAAATTCACTAATGGCTAAAAAGAAAAGCAAGAAATATTTAGAAGCTGCTAAAAAAGTCGAAGCAGGCAAGGCATACACAGCAAACGAAGCTATTGCTTTAGTTAAAGAAATCGACTTTGCTAACTTTGATGCAACAATCGAAGTAGCATTCAACTTAAACGTTGATACAAAACAAGCTGATCAACAATTACGTGGTGCTGTTGTTTTACCAAACGGTACAGGTAAAGATCAAACAGTTGTTGTATTTGCAAAGGGTCCTAAGGCTAAAGAAGCTTTAGAAGCTGGTGCAGATGTTGTCGGTGACGATGACTTAGTACAACGCATTCAAGATGGCTGGCTTGACTTTGATGTTGCGATTGCAACACCAGATATGATGGCTCAAGTTGGTCGTTTAGGTCGTGTTCTTGGACCTAAAGGCTTAATGCCTAACCCTAAGACTGGTACAGTTACAATGGACGTAACAAAAGCTGTTTCCGATTCTAAAGCTGGTAAGGTAACTTACCGTACAGATCGTAACGGTAACGTTCATGTGCCACTTGGTAAAGTATCATTTACACAAGAAGCTATCTTAGGTAACTTCCAAACAGTTTACGATGTAATTGCAAAGGCTCGTCCTGCTGCAGTTAAAGGAACATACATGAAACATGTTTCCTTGGCATCAACATTTGGCCCTAGCGTAACTGTTGATACAAACGCTCTTTAAAATTAAATTTTAAAAAAGTAGTTGACCTTTATTGATTTATGTGTTAAATTAATAAAGGTCAATTTTTTATATGATTCTACCTAAGACTCAGGTGGCACATCGCCTTAATATCCTGCCGAGGAGTATTGATACTAATTCTCTCTCTGTGTCTTGGTGGACATAGGGTTTTTTTTATTTAAAAAACTCTGGCACAACGACTAGGAGGTGAATCAAATGAGTGAAAAAATTATCGCAAAGAAGGCTGCGATTGTTGAAGAACTTGTTGAAAAATTCAATGCGGCTTCATCAGTTGTAGTTGCCGATTACCGTGGTTTGACTGTAGAAGAAGTAACTAATTTACGTAAGGAATTGCGTGAAGCAGGTATCGAAATGCGTGTTATCAAGAACTCTTACTTGAGACGTGCTGCTGATAAAGCTGGTTACGAAGGCTTAGATGAAGTATTCACAGGTCCTACAGCAGTTGCTTTTGGTAGTGAAGATGCTACAGCACCAGCTCGTATCTTAGCTAAATTTGCTGAAGATCACGAAGCATTGCAAATCAAGGGTGGTATGATCGAAGGCAAGGTTGTTTCCTTGGAAGAAGTCAACGCTCTTGCAAAATTACCAAACCGCGAAGGTATGCTTTCCATGTTGCTTTCCGTATTGCAAGCACCAGTTCGCAACTTCGCATATGCTGTTAACGCAGTTGCTGACAGCAAAGAAGACGGCGATGCAGCTTAATTTAGTTGCATAGTTACCCTAAATTAATTAATAAAACTTATTTAAAAATTGGAGGATTTTAAAATGGCATTAGATACAGAAAAAATCATTGCTGACTTAAAAGAAGCAACTATTCTTGAATTAAACGACTTAGTAAAAGCTATTGAAGAAGAATTCGGCGTTTCCGCTGCTGCACCTGTTGCAGTTGCTGCTGCTGGTGGCGATGCTGCTGCAGAAAAGACAGAATTTGACGTTGAATTAACAGATCCAGGTGCTGGTAAAGTTAAAGTTATCAAAGTTGTTAAGGATATCACAGGTCTTGGATTGAAAGATGCTAAGGCATTGGTTGATGGCGCTCCTTCTGTTGTTAAAGAAGGCGTATCTAAAGAAGAAGCAGAAGAAATCCAAGCTAAACTTGAAGAAGTTGGCGCAAAGGTTACTCTTAAATAATCTTGCTTTAGAAGCTTTTAAAACACCGTGTAGTTCAAGCTACACGGTGTTTTTTTATGAAAATAATTTAAAAGCTAGTATGGACTCAGTAGTTAGTTGATTTAGCGATTAATATCTTTTATTAATTGACAATCTAAATCAAAATGATTACAATTACATCAAAAATTAAAAAAGGATGAAATTTATGTTAATTGTGACATTAAGTTATGGAGCTTTAGCAATCTTAATTGTGTTATTAATGTTGCTTTTTACGGCCGGTAAAACAAGTAAAGTGGCCCTATTATTAAGTTTATTGGTACTTGAATTACTAGGGATATTTGTATATGTATATTTCATGTTACCATCACGTAATCTTTTATCGATTCTGTTAGGAAATGCGCTTTTTGGTGGGATTTATTTTATCTTAGCCAGCTTAATTCAGGTTCGCAGCTTGCAACAGACTAATTTTAAAGCTGGGAAATTAGCTTTAAGCCTAATTGTGCTTGTTTTTGTGATTGCCATGGGAGGCGAGATCCACTCATATTTTTCGGTTAAACCAACTTATAATTCGCTTGATTTAAAAAAGGTGAGCTCAAAACAAGCTCCAACCTTTAAGCGTGGTCAAACACCAATCGCATTAGCACCCAAAACAGTGTTAAATCGTGTGCGCAAGGCAATTTCTGATCTGCCAAATAGTCAATATTTTAAAATTGCAGGGACGGTACAGGCGCAATTTTATCAAGGAAAGCCGGTTTATATCGTACCAGTTGAATATCAAGGCTTCATTGCGATGCTAAAGGCTAAAGAAATTCCAGGTTATTTTATGATTGATGCAACCAGTCAAAATGCAACACCTAAATTTATCAAAAAACCTTATAAATATACGACAAGTGCTTATTTTAATTTAGATACCGAACGCCAATTATACCGCCATAATCCACAATATTTGAAATTAGGCGATGGTGGTGCCCAATTAGAAATTGATAATAATGGAACACCTTATTGGGTTGAAACGGTCTATCAATCAGAATTTTTGAGTCATCGCATCAATTATCAAAAATTGCGGGTTATTGTGATGAATGCACAAACGGGGAAAACGCAAACTTACAAGCTTAGCAATTTGCCAAAATTTGTCGATGAAGGGATCACGTCAGATGTTGCCAATGAAATGAACCAAAATTATGGTAGTTATAAACATGGTTTTTGGAATCAATATTTTGGTAAGACTGATTTGGAAAATCCAACTAATAATGGACCTGAAGATGGTGTAACTTCAATCTTTAATGCTGATGGAACTATTAGTTACTTTACGGATTTCACTAATCCAAATACAAAGGCTGATTCAGCATTAGGCTATTCAATGATTAATGCACGGACAGGTGAGTTGATTTATTATGAAGCAAGTGGCATCATGGATAGTTCGGGGGCTAAAGAAAATGCTAACCAAAATTATAAAGCCCAACAATGGACCGCTAATATGCCGATTTTATATAACGTCGATGGGCGGCCAACTTGGGTGATGACGATTTTAGATAAGACTAGCGCAATTCGAGGATACTATTATTTAGATGCCCAAGATCAATCTATCTATGGTACGGGAAGCACACCAATCAGTGCTTTAGATAACTTTAGACAAGCTTTGGTTAATAGTGGAGCTAAAGTGATGAATACGCAAGCATCCAAAGCCAAAAATATTAGTGGAATTGTTGATCGAGTGGCCATTGTTTCTAACAAAAACGCCGTGATGTTCACCTTACAAAATAGTCCAATTGTCTATTCAGTTGACACTAACGATTTTAGCAAGGCAAACTTGTTACGTAGCGGTGACCAAGTTAAGTTCAAGGCTAATATTATAGCTAATCAAAGTGTCGGCAATGTTTCACAATTTGTTAATGAAAATCTTAAATAATAAAGGCTCTTTGGCAAAGTGAACTGATGGAGGAGTCACTAAAAACTTAGGTTATTAATTTTGATTTTGAAGCTCTCTTTACTGTTTTTTTCAGTAAGGAGGGCTTTTTTAATGGCATGAAGTTTTATTGGGACTTTCATAAAGCAAGTGGAAAAATATTTCTGATTATTTTGTGTGATAAGGTCAAAGTAGTTTTTGAGAGCATTCATGAGATACCTTGAATTTAGCAGAAATTGAAAGTAAACGATCAATGACATCAGATTCAGCTACGAGATTTCATTTAAAGTTAAGCCAATTTTTGGATGCTGTGTAATTTAGTTTATCTGCTGCTTTAAAAAGTAGTCGATTCAAGGATTTTAATTGGTGATAAAAGCTAGCTTGCATAGGCTTTTTTGTTTAATTGCTTTATGACATGTTTATGGATTTTCAGCTTTTTTTATTTTAGTATTAAGTAGGCTACAACGACCGACTGCTGTCTTAGTTGTTCCTTGATAAATGCTAGCTTGCCAGACTTGCAAAGTTTTGCCAATTTTATCAGGTGTGGCGATGATTTCTAAGCTACCAGTTGTGACGGCTTTAAGATGACTAACTTGTAAGTCAAGTCCGACCGCAACTTCATCGGATAAGACATTTTGCATCGCCCCTAAAGAACAAGCTGTTTCGATTAACAAGCCGTTGATACCACCATGTAAGACGCCAAAAGGTTGATATAAACGAGGTGTGACTTCAATTTTTAAGTGAACTTTATCAGCGGTTAATAAAAGAGTTTGATAATCAAGATAATCTAAAATATTCATGCTAGCATCCTTCTTTGTTAAAGATTAGTTAAAGTATAGCATAATAATAGTTTTTTTAGAGGAGAAATTATATTTTGTAAAATTTTTTTGTATAATATGGAATAGAACAATTCAAAGGAGTTAAGAAAATGGTAAATTGGACAACGATTAAAGAATACGATGAAATTTTATTTGAAAAAAACGACAAGATTGCAAAAATCACAATCAATCGCCCGTGGGTACACAATGCTTTTACGCCTAAAACTGTCGCAGAAATGATTGAAGCTTTTAGTATTTGTCGTGATCGTAGTGATATTGGTGTAATTATTTTGACGGGTGCTGGCGATTTAGCTTTTTGCTCGGGCGGCGATCAAAAAGTACGTGGCAATGGGGGATATATTGATGAAAACCAAGTTCCACGTTTAAATGTGTTAGATTTACAACGCTTGATTCGAGTGATTCCTAAACCTGTGATTGCGATGGTTAAAGGTTGGTCAATTGGCGGTGGCAATGTTTTACAATTGGTGTGTGACTTAACAATTGCAGCGGACAATGCTAAATTCGGACAAACCGGCCCAAATGTTGGAAGTTTTGATGGAGGCTATGGTTCAGGATATTTAGCGCGCGTGATTGGTCATAAAAAAGCTAAGGAAGTCTGGTTTATGACTAAGCAATACAGCGCAAAGGAAGCTTTAGCGATGAATTGGGTTAATACCGTTGTTCCGTTAGCTAAAGTTGAAGAAGTCACGCTTGAATGGGCTAATGAAATTTTAAAGAAGAGTCCTTTAGCATTAAGAATGATTAAAGCAGCGATGAATGCTGATACCGATGGTTTAGCTGGGATTCAACAATTAGCCGGAGATGCAACGTTGTTATATTACACGATGGATGAAGCAAAAGAGGGTCGCGATGCATTTAAAGAAAAACGCCAACCAAACTTTGATCAATTTCCTAAATTCCCATAAACCAAACAGCTGGTTATTAAAAAAAGCTAGTCAAATGCCGCTAAAAAAGGCTTTAATCCATCGCGAGCAAAGTTATTCTTTTTTACAATTAGCTTTATTAGTGCAAGGTTATGCCAATTATTGGCACAAGCGACTTGCAGACAAACCAACGACGGTAGCTTTGTTGGGAAATAATAGCTTAGAATATGTATTAACTATCTTAGCGTTATTTGAATTAGGAATAAAGGTGCAGTTTTTAAATCCGCGCTTAACGAGTCGTGAAATAGTTTTTCAACTAAATGATGCTGGCTGTGAGCATGTTATTTGCACCAAAAATGTTTGGCAAGATTTGTCAGTTAATTTTAAAATATACAAAGCACTAGATTTGCTAGAAATCTCTCAATTACCAATTCAACAAATTTTTGATTATGGATATCGGTCAGAAAACATTGCATCAATCATGTATACTTCAGGCACGACAGGTCATCCTAAAGGGGTAGGGCAATGTTTTAAGCACCATAAAGCAAGTGCATTAGCTACTAAAAAAAGTCTGGCTTTAACCAGTGAGGATTGTTGGTTGTGTGTCTTACCGTTGTATCATATTGGAGGATTAGCGATTATTTTGCGCATGCTTATTTGTGGGTGCAGTGTTTATCTAGTAGAAAAATTCCAAGCAGAACAGATTCAAACTTTAATTTCCACCAAGCAAGTGACACTAGCTTCCGTAGTCACCAAGATGTTACAAGATTTAGCCGAACTTTTACCTACTGCAATATATCCGGCTAATTTTAAGACGTACCTATTAGGAGGAGGCCCGGTTGCTAAAGATTTATTGCTTAAGTATCAAAAATTTGGTGTGGCCGTGATGCAATCTTATGGTATGACCGAGACTTGTTCGCAGATTTGCGCGTTACCAGCCCAGGATGCTTTGAGTAAACTAGGTTCAGCTGGGCGTCCTTTGGAAGGTGTTTGTCTAAAAATTAATGCTCCACAAAAGGACGGTATTGGTGAGATTTGGCTTAAAGGTTCAAGTATTATTTCCAATTATCTTGGTCAAAAAAAGACCACAGACTGGTTGAAGACAGGGGATTTAGGTTATTTAGATCAAGATGGTTTTTTGTATTTGGTAAGTCGTCAAAGTGAATTGATTATTTCAGGGGGAGAAAATATTTATCCAACTGAAATAGAACATCTTTTACAAAGACTGCCTCAAATCAAACAAGTAGCAGTTGTTGGCCAAAAAGATCCAACTTGGGGACAAGTACCAGTTGCTTTTTTAACACTTAAAACGAGTGTTACAAAAATAGAAATTTTAGATTATTTGACATCACGTTTAGCCAAATATAAGTTTCCTAAAGCATTTTTTGTTGTTAAAAAAATGCCAATGACAGCTAGCAATAAGATTCAAAAATATCGTTTTTTAACTGATGAAAAAGGAAGTTTAGTTGAATATGAATTGTAAAAAATATTACACACAAAGCTGGCAATTACCAAAGATTGATTGTACGCAAGTACTACTAAAATCTGATAAATATAGTGGACAGCGTTTTTTTTGGCAAACACCAGATGACAAAGAAATATTGTTAGGGCTAGGTTATCTGTTGACTTTTGAAGGCTTGGATTATTTGAAGCTCGAGTGTGTCAAAGAACGCTTAAAAAAAGAATGGTGTGCAATAAATGCGCAAGCAACACCCTTATTATTTGGTGGGTTTTGTTTTGATAAATTAGCTAAAAAAGAAGAATTTTGGCAAGAAATGTTACACGGAATGTTTGTTTGGCCTAAGGTTTTATTCAAACAAACTGATGCAAAATATGAGCTTTATTTGACTGTTCAAGCCAAGGAACTTGATGAAGCTAAAGAAAAATTAGCTAAACTTTATGATGAAGTAAAAAATTTAATTGCTACATTAATTCCTGTTAAGCTAAAGAAAGCTTATCAAGGTCAATTAAAAGCAAATATGCGGGATAAAGAAGAATGGCTTTTAGCGGCTAAAAAAACGATTGTATTATTAAACAGTCAAGAAAAGTTGCGCAAAGTTGTTTTGGCGCGTTGCCAAGATGTTTATGCACAAAAATTTTATAGTGAACAATTATTAATCAATCTTTTGAGTCAACAACCTAATACGTATCGTTTCATGTTAGAATCACAGACACGCTTTTTCATTGGAGCAACGCCGGAACGGTTGTTGAAAGCTGATGGTGAAAACTTTCAAACAGCAAGTGTGGCTGGGACGTTTGTGAAGGCTACAGATCCCAAAGAAAATGAACGTTTAATAGCTGCTTTATTGGCCGATCCTAAAAATACCGTCGAACATCAAATCGTTGTCGAACGAATTTGTCATGATTTAGCGCAAGTGGCTAGTGACATTCAGGTCAGCGATCGTGAAGTTTTACAAAACCAAAATCTACAGCATCTTTTTTTAACAATCAAAGGTAAACGCAAACCTAATGCTTCATTTTTGGAAGCACTAAAACACTTACATCCAACACCTGCTTTGGGCGGTGAACCAAAACAATTAGCCCTAGAATGGATTAGAAAAGTTGAGCCTATGGGTCGAGGTATGTATGGTGCACCGATTGGCTGGCTTGATTTACAAAACGACAGCGGTGAATTTAGTGTGGCGATTCGCTCAGGAGTATTTACACGTAAGCAACAGGAAAATCACGGGTTATTATACGCGGGGTGTGGTATTATTGCAGCATCAGTTGCAGAAAGTGAATTAGCCGAAACTGCGGCTAAATTTACACCGATGAAAAGAGGAATCGAAGGAAAATGAGTTATCAACAAGAAATGACGCAATATCTACTAGCTTTCATTAATGGATTGAAAAAAATGGGCTTAAAAGAAGTTGTTATCAGTCCAGGATCGCGTTCTACGCCATTGGCTTTATTATTACATCGGCAAACTGATTTGCAAAAATATGTCGCAATCGATGAACGTTCGGCTGCTTTTTTAGCGCTGGGATTAAGTAAGGTAAAAAAAGAGCCTGTTGCTTTGGTATGCACTTCAGGCACCGCAGCGGCTAATTATTATCCGGCAATTTGTGAAGCTTATGAAAGTCGAGTACCGTTACTTGTTTTGACTACCGATCGACCTTTTGAAGTGCGTAATGTTGGTGCACCACAAACAATGGCGCAAACAGATTTGTATGGTAAACACGTCAAACACTTTGTCGAAATGGCGTTGCCGCAAAAAACACCGGCGATGTTGCGGTATAGTTTTTGGCAGGCCATTCAGCTGATGACACAGGCATTACAAAAACCATGTG
The DNA here is from genome assembly GCF_949152225.1 of Ligilactobacillus sp. Marseille-Q7487. NCBI lineage: Bacteria > Bacillati > Bacillota > Bacilli > Lactobacillales > Lactobacillaceae > Ligilactobacillus > Ligilactobacillus sp. Marseille-Q7487. The sequence goes on along the minus strand of NZ_CASCJC010000001.1, from coordinate 1,311,509 downwards.
GACCTGTCCATGCTAATTTACCATTGCGTGAACCTTTATTGCCTGACTTAGATGCAAGTTTAGAAATTGAGTTGGAATTTAAACAATTAGATTTAACAAGTTTACTTCCTTTTTTGCATAAACGAGGTATGATTGTGTGCGGTGAAGCATTGACGAGCAAACAAGCTTGGTATTTGCAAAAAATTGCGCATAAATTGGGATGGCCTTTGATTGCTGATCCATTAAGTAATGTGCATGCTAGTCAAGAAAGTATACATTTAAAACAAGCTGATTTGATATTTAGTCAGTTTAAAAATATGCCTAAACCAGAAGTTGTATTACGTTTTGGTAAGTTACCAGTGGCAAAAAATGTGATGTTTTATCTTAAAAGTTTAACGGATAGTCCAATTGATTTTATCTTATGTGATGAAAATGCATTATGGCATGATAGTTTACATCAAAGTCGTTATTTCTTGCAGGCTAGTTTAAAACAAATTTGGCAGGCCATTGCAGATGAACAATTTGCACAAACTGAGTGGTCAAGTGGCTGGCAAGACTTGCAATCTCAAACACAAAAGATTTTAGCAAATTATTTTGATAAACAAACACACTTCGATGAAAGTTTATTGGCGTATCACCTAACCAACATTTTACCAACCAAGGCTAATTTATTTGTCGCAAATAGTAATGCGATTCGCTTTGTTGATCGCTTGAGTTTAGCAAATGATTGGGATGTTTATGGCAATCGTGGCGTCAATGGAATTGATGGTACGATTTCAACAGCAATTGGAGTTGCCTTAAATCAAGCGAAACCAACATATTTATTGACCGGAGATTTGACGTTATTTCATGATTTAACTGGCTTGCAATTGGCTAAACATTATCAGCCTAACTTAACAATTATTTTATTGAATAATGACGGTGGGGGAATTTTTTCATTCTTACCGCAAAACAAGTTAGCTCCAAGTGATTTTGAACCTTTATTTCAAACACCATTAGGACTTTGTGGCCAAAAAGTAGCAAAACTTTATGATTTTAATTACCAACATATTACGGATTTAGCAATGTTACAAAAAGCATGTAATAATCCTAAAGGAGTAACTATTTTAGAAGTAAAGAGTCAAGCTAAAGAACCAGTCGAAGTTTGGCAAGAATTATGTAGCTTTTTTGCAAAGGAAATTAGTCATGAATAATTATCATTATCAATGGTTAAATACGTATCAGCCCAAACGACCGACACTAGTTTGTCTACATGGATTTACTGGTTGTTTAGATACATTTGAATTACTTAAAGATTGCTTTGACTTTAATATTTTAGGAATAGATTTGCCAGGACATGGCCAAACTAAAACACATCAACCAACGGATTATGCTTTTTTGAATGTTTTAGATAATTTACACCAAATACTACAAGAATTAGACTTAAAAAATTTTCATTTATTAGGGTATTCGATGGGAGGACGTGTAGCTTTAGGATTTAATTTGCGCTATCCAAGTCTGGTTAAGAGTTTGATTTTAGAAAGTTCAACGGCAGGCTTAGACACTTATGAAAAACGTTTTTTAAGGCAGTGTAGTGATGCCAAACTTGCAGCAAATTTATGGAACAATGAATTAGAAGAATTTGTTGATTTTTGGCAAGATATCACCTTATTTGCTAGTCAAAAGAAAAACTTATCAGATTTGCAAAGACAACTTTTACGGACGCAACGACTTAAGCAAGATAAATTTAGTTTGGCTTTAAGCTTGAAGTATATGGGGACAGGCAGTCAACCAAACTATTGGCCATACATTAAAAATCTGACTTGTCCGCTATTGTATGTGGCGGGCCAAGAAGATTTTAAATTTTGTGGCATTGGTCAAAAAATCTGTGCTTACGTATTAAATGCTGATATGCAGATTTGTCCTAAAGTCGGCCATTGTGTGCATTTAGAAGCTCCAAAATGGTTTACTGACACGGTGTTATTGTGGCTAAAAGAACAGGAGAAAAAAGATGAAAATTGTGGCAGCTAAATACTACCAAGCCCAAATTCCTTTTAAAAATCCGATTGTGACTAGTTATGCTAGGCTTGAACAAAAAAATTTTGATATCTTAGTCTTAACAGATGAATTGGGTAATCAAGGGTATGGCGAACTTAGTGCTTTAAGTCATCCTGATTATTTATCGGAGTTTTTAGTTCAAGAACGTTATGTTTTACAAAAATATCTTTTAAATCAAGTTTTAGAAAAACAAGATTTTAACTTTGACTGGGTACAGGGACATTTTTTTGCCAAGGCGACACTTGACCAATGCTTGTGGGACTTGCGTGCTAAAAGACAAAAGGTAGCTTTAAATTGTTTGTTTACTAAACAAAGAGATAAATTAGAATTGGGTGTAAGTTTAGGCATGTTTGCGAACAAAGAAGAATTGCTTAAACACGTATATGAATTTTATCAACAAGGCTATCGGCGTTTTAAATTTAAATTAAGCCCACAATATCCTAAGCAATGGCTTTTGGCTGTTAGAGAAAAATTTAGTGACGTAGTATTATTAGCTGATGCGAATGGCTCTTTTAGTTCACAACAAGATAAATTGTTAAATTATGATGACATAGGTCTAAGTTTGATTGAACAACCTTTCACGCGTACGGATTTTTTGAGTCATGCCAAGTTTCAAGCAAAAATGCAAACACCAATATGTTTGGACGAGAGTATTTTAACGCTAGATGATCTAAAAGTTGCTCAAGCTTTAGGGAGTTGTCGTGCTGTTAATCTTAAGATTGGTCGTGTTGGTGGAATTACTCAAGCTTTGAGGCTAAATGCATATTGCCAAGAAAACAATTTATTAACATGGGTTGGTGGAATGTATGAAACCGGAGTTGGACGTGCCTTTAATTGGCACTTTTCCACACAAACGACTCCAGGATTGCCTGGGGATTTAACGCCACCGCAAAGTTATCTAAAAGACGACATCATTCAAGAAAATTTTGATATTATAAATGGTCAGTTAAAACTACCTTGTGCTATAGGATGTGGGGTAAGTTTAGATTTAGCCAAGTTGAATTATTATAGCTATAAGATTAACGAAAAAGTCACTTCATAAAAGTGGCTTTTTAGATATGTTATAATGAAAAAGACTGGTAAATGAGTATGATAAAGGGGGGCAATATAGTGTTAAAATACATGCAAACAGCGCAACAAATCGAAGAATTTATTTTAAAAAATAATCTCAAGCAAGGGCAAAAATTGCCACGTTTTGAGGATTTGATTGTGCAATTTGGAGTTAGCAAAAGTACAATCGTAAAAGCTTTAAATATTTTGGAGAGTCGAGGGGTTATTTATCAGATTCAAGGGAGTGGTGTTTTTGCGCGCCGCCCACAAAAAGAAGGATACTTAAATGTTTTAGAAAATCAGGGTTTTACTTCTGACTTGAAAAAAGAAAAATTGAATTCACGTGTGCTTGAAGTGAGCTTGGTCAAAGCGCCAGATAAAGTTTTAAAAAGTTGTGCTTGTCAGGCTGATGAGCAATTTTATAAAGTTGTTAGGGTTCAATCTGTTGCAGATAAAATTTTGTGTTTAGAAGAGTCGTATTATCGTAAAAAAATTGTTCCATTTTTAAATGAAGGCTTAGCTAAAGAATCTTTATTTAGCTATTTGCGCGAAGGCTTGCAATTAAATATTGGATTTTCTGACAAGTATTTGCGAGTAGTCAAATTAAAAAATGAAGATATTTGTAATCTAGTGGGAGTAGCTGTTGGTGATCCAGGAATTGAAATTAAAGAAGTTTTTTATTTAACCTCAGGTGAAGTATTTGATATTTCGTTTACGACATTCAATTATGAACATGCACAGTTTTATATGCAAAGTAATATTTTTAGAAATTAATGAGGTAAGACATGAAGCAGTTGATTTTAGCAGAAAAACCTAGTGTTGCTCGTGACTTAAGTCGAATATTAGGTGCTAGTAAAAAGAATAATAATTATTATGAAGGTAAAGATGTCGTAGTAACATGGGCTTTAGGGCATTTATTAGGCTTAAAGATGCCTGAAGATTTGGATTCTAAGTGGCAAAAGTGGCAGTTTGAAACCTTGCCAATGCTGCCAAAAGACATTGGAATTAAGCCTTTGCCAAAGACTAAGGCACAGTTACGTGCAATTAGCGCTTTGGCTAAAAGAAAAGATATCAAAGAAGCAGTCATAGCAACTGATGCGGGGAGAGAAGGAGAGCTGGTGGCACGTTGGATCTTGGAATATGTGCGTTTCAATAAACCAGTTAAACGTTTATGGATTTCATCTCAAACCGATCAAGCGGTTAAAGAAGGTTTTAAAAACCTTAAGCCCGCCAAGCAATATGATAATTTGTATCAATCAGCGTTAGCACGTGCTAAGGCCGATTGGTTAGTCGGGCTAAACGTGACACGTAGCTTGACCGTTAAATACGATGATAATTTGTCAGCTGGTCGAGTTCAAACACCTACGCTTGCTTTGGTGCGTAAACAAGAAGAAAAAATCGAGCGCTTCAAGCCTCAAACTTATTATGTATTAAGTTTAAATGCTAATAATCAAAAAGCTACACTGGTTCAAAAAGATCCGCACGGTTTAAAAGACAAGACTAAAGCGCAGGAATTATTGACTAAATTGCAAAATACAGCTGGTCAAGTTGTAGATGTCGTTCAAAAAGAACAAAAAAAGCCAGCTCCATTGTTATATGATTTAACAGAACTTCAACGTGATGCAAACGCTAAGTATGGTTATTCGGCTAAAAAGACATTGAGTCTAGTTCAAAGTCTATATGAAATTCATAAGGTTGTTTCTTATCCACGGACTGATTGTAAATATTTGAGTTCAGATATTAAAGCCAGCTTAGCTCAACGTCTCCGTGCGATGCAAGCTATTGATGATGATGCGCAACTTTACTTGAAACAAGGAGCTAAAGTTGTCAATCAAGCGGTCTTTAACGATGCCAAAATTAGCGATCACTATGCCTTAATTCCAACTGAACAGCCACCACAATATGCGAAGTTTTCTAATGATGAACAAAGAATCTATACGCTGATTGCCAAACGCTTTTTAACGATGTTTGCGCCGGTTTATCGTGCCGAAGTCCAAAATGCAACGGTAGCGTTTGGTGAAGCTAAATTTGTTTTTAAACAAACCCGTGTTTTAGAAGCTGGATGGCAAAAGACTTCTAAACCCATTAAGATAAGCAATGCGTGGGTTAAAGGTCAAAGTGTCACAGGAACCTTTGAACTAAGTCAAGCCTTAACACAACCACCTAAGCCGTTGAGTGAAGGTAGTTTGTTGACACAGATGGAAAAATACAGTTTAGGTACACCAGCTACTCGGGCGGAAATTATCGAAAAATTAGTCCGTGCCGAGTTGATGGAAAGGCAAAATAATAACTTACATGTGACGCCTAAGGGTAAGCAATTATTAAAATTAGTTAATCCATCGCTAGTTAGTCCACAGCTAACTGCCAAATGGGAACAACAACTCGAAGCAATTGCTAAAGGAGAATATAGCAGCCAAGAATTTTTAGCAGAAATCAAGCAAGATACTAAGCAACTAGTCAACGAAGTCAAAAACAGCTCACAAAAATATCAAGACTTTTCATTGACTCAAAAGAAATGTCCCGAATGTGGTCAAGCTTTACGCGAGAAAAACACGCGTGACGGCAAGATTTTGGTTTGTTCTAATCAAGATTGTACTTATAAACGACGCTTGGAAGCCAAAGAATCCAACCATCGCTGCCCACAATGTCATAAAAAGATGTTGATTATGCAAGGTAAAAACGGTATGTATTTCAAGTGTAAATATGATGGTACAACAGAAAAGATGTTAGATAAAAAGGCTAAGAATAAGAAGATGACTAAACACGAAGAACGGCGCTTGTTAAAAAAGATTAACCAAGATTCCGAGCCACAAGAAAGTGCCTTGGCTCAAGCTTTAAAGGCTGCCTTACAACAAGAAGATTAATGACAAAGATGCCCTAATGTTAGGGTGTCTTTTTTAGTTAAACCAATAAAAAAGTGTTGGGAAAAGATTTCACCAACACAAGAAAAGAAAGTTTTATAGATTTTCTGGCGCCTGTAAGCTAGCCAGAATTTTGTTTAGCAATGTATAATACCAAGTTTGCTTGACTTTTTTTAGCTCAATGAGCTTATGATTTAAATCAGTCAGCAAAGGCAACACGTATCTTTTAAGCAAACGTGTTTGGAAAAGCCAACGATGAAAGCGTGGCGAAAACTTGGAGAGGCTAAACAGGGCCAACAAGAAAAACGGCACCTGCGGAATGATTGGCAATAAGATGCCGATTATCCCACCAATTAAACTAATGATAAATAGTAAAAACCATAAAAATTTAGTTAACATAAAAGCCTCCCATCAGCAAATTTAGATACAAATCATTCTTTGTATCCGCTTACATTATAACAAAAAGATAGACTAAAAAGCAATCCAATCTGGTTATTTTTTTGAAAAATAGCGCAAAGATGATATAATGTAACGATTACGACAAGAGGATACGAAAATGAAAGATGTACAAAAATACAAAACAGCGCTTGAATTGATGAAACAAAAAGATTATCGCAAGGCCCAAGAATTATTGTTGGAACTTTATCAACAAAATCCATATTATCGTGCGGTCGGCTATTTTTTGGCGAAAACTTATTATCAAACTAAACAAGCTAAAAAAGCACAAAACTGTGCGTTGCGTTATCTGGAAGATAAAAATGCCAAAAAAAGTGCGCAAGCCTATAAATTACTGGCAAAAATTGCACTACAACAAAAAGATTATATTCAAGCCAAGCAATATTTGCTAGAAGCAAAAAAACATGGATTAGAAGATAAAAGTTTAAATAAACTAAGTGCTATTTTGCTTAAAAAAGAGGATAAAAGTCAAGTTAAAGCAAATTTTAAATGCATAGGAATTGCTAAAAATAAAACACCAATTGCGCAAAGTAGTGCTTTGCGTTACACAGGAATTAAATTTTTGATTAATGGGATGAGTGAGTTTCAAAAGAAAAATTTTAATGATGGTCATTGGCATGAATTGACCGTCACTAAGATAACCCCTAGTGGATTTAAAGGGTTTGTGACATGTTGGTTGATAGATGAGCGTAAATTTCATCAAAAATACTTACCTAAATTGCCAAATCCGTATTTGCGTACGGCATTTAATGATTACTTAGAAGAAGACAAATTTTTCAAACATAGTTGGCAAGAATCTAAAGTTTTTGCCTTATTAACGGTTCCTGAGTTTAGACGTCAAAACATCGCAGAGTTGCTGAAGTTAAATAACTTGTTAAAAGATAAAGAAAAAGAACACTTGCAAGCTTGCGAAGATTTGGTGGTTTTAAAAAAACTGGGTGAAAGTTTACCACTGACACAAAAAGATAAACTAGCACAGCTGAATGCTCTTTATGATTTTGGGTATTTATGTCCTAAAAATTGTCAAAAAACGCTGCATTTAAAACAAAAATGTAGTCAAGAGCGCTTTTTAATAAGTCTATTAAAGCAACAAAGTAGACATAAATTGCCACTAAAAAGTAATGCCAAGTTCAAGCCAACACCAGAACAACAAGTATTTTGTAGGTGGCTTAAGAATCAAAATGCAGATGTTTTAGCCTTATTAGGGGTCGGAGGAAGCGGTAAGACGTATACTTTAGGTAAAATCTTAGATGCCAGCAAGGTATTGGCGTTAGCGCCAACTCATAAGGCGCGCTTAAACTTACAAAGTTGTGGATTTTTTCAAAATGATACGATACAAAAATTGTTGTTTGAGATTAAACAAGGGCAAGATCCGCTCAAAGATAGTCCAGTTCGAGTCATTTTAATCGATGAAGTTTCGATGATAACGCTAGATATGTTAAGTGAACTGATGCGTTATACTGGTCGAAGTGTGCGGTATTTATTGATTGGAGATGATCGTCAATTAGCACCGGTTTCCCAAGATGAAGAAGCCTTGGCGATTTGTGGTAACGTGATGGCATTATTGCAAAAGTATGGTCAATGTTTTTATTTTAAAGAAAATATGCGCTGCAAAAATCCACGTTTAAAACCATTGATTCAAGCGTGTCGGGATGCAGATTTGCAAACTTTAGCGCGTGTTGAGTTTAAGACAAGTGATGTGCGTGCGATGTTAAATTACAAATATCAACATCAAAACAACGAGCGTTGTATGATTTTAGCATATAAAAATTTGACAGTTGCTGCGATCAATCGGAAATTTTATGAGGTCTTGACCAAAGATGTTCAATGCAAAGTCGAATTTTACGAAAAAAATGGCTACGGACGAGGTGGATATTTTGTTGGAGCACAAGTTGTTTTTTATCGTAACGATGATCAAAAACAAAAATATGGCTACACTAACAGTGAATTTGGTACGATAACGCGTTTAGTGTTGCCTAATAAAAAATTACCACAAGGTTTGGTGAGTGTTAAAACGATGGCTGGTACGTATCATCTTCCATTAGAGCGAGCAAAAGAAGATTTATTATTAGCCTATGCCTTGACAATTCATAAAGCACAAGGCAGTGGGGCGGATCGCGTTTATGTAATTGAAGCTTATGATCGTGGATTAGGCTATACGGCAGTTTCACGCGCTAGACGTGAATTGTATTTTGTTAAGATGACAAGAGAAGATTTACTTAAAAGTATTGCACATCCAGTACAAGTGAAACAAAATATTTATTGATTTAATAAATCCTTTTTATTAGGGATGTCTAGTAAAAAGGATTTTTGTTTTTTAGAAAAATAATGTTGATAAAAACGATAATATCCGTTTTTTAGGTAATTAAAATAAACAAAAGTATAAATGTTTTTTGCAAGAGTTTTATTGGCTTATGCTTGATTTGTGATTTCAAAATATAATAAAATTAACTTAAAATGTGATTGAGTAAGGAAGGATTTATATATGGCAACGATGAAAGATGTTGCAAAAAAAGCAGGTGTCAGTGTGGGTACGGTTTCACGTTACATTAATAATGCAAGCGGCATCAAAGAAAAAACACGACAAGCAGTGAAAAAAGCAATTGATGAATTAAATTATGTTCCAGATGAATATGCTAAGGGAATGAAAGTTCGTTCTTCACAAACAGTTGTTTTATTGATTCCTACTGTTTGGCATATGTTTTTTTCGGAGTTTGCTTTTTATGTTGAACAAACTTTAGCCCAGAATAATTATAAGATGATTTTATGTAATTCTGATCATGATCCTAAAAAAGAAGAAGAATATTTGCAAAAAGTTATGCAAAATAAAATCGATGGTGTTATTGGAATCACATATAACAATATTGATGAACGCATTGTTAGTAAAGTCCCATTTGTAAGTATTGACCGTTACTTTGATGAAAAAACCTCTTATGTTTCTAGTGAAAATTATGTAGGTGGAAAGATAGCAGCCAATGTTTTTTTAAAACAAAATTTGAAGAATTTGCTTTATATTGGTGATTTAAATAAGGTACCTAATGATACTTCCCGAAGAAGAGAAGGATTTCGTGATACTATTTTAGAATCTGGAAGCAATTATTATGAAATGTTTGATGCGGATGTCTTTTATAATTTTAAGACAAAATTTCTAAATAAGATGACTCAACATCCTGAAATTGATGGAATATTTTGTGTAACGGATATGTTGGCAATGCAAGTTTACGAAATTTTATGTGAGATAGGAATTAAGGTTCCAAAACAAGTTCAAATTATTGGTTATGATGGAACGAATTTAGCTAAAGGTGTTCCTAATTATTGTTCAACAATTGCGCAACCAATCGAATTGATGGCACAAAAAGCTGTTGAAATGATATTAGCCAAAATAAAAGATCCAAGTTTATCGCGGCAAGTATGCCATTTGCCAGTAGCTTTTAGAGCAGGTAAGACAACAAAATAATTTTTGAAACGTTTCCAAAAAACTATTGCAGTTTTTTTGGAAACGTTTTATAATTTAATTTAATTGAAACGTTTCAAAAATATTAAGGGAGGTCTCAGTATGAAATTAAAAAAATTTTTACTGGCGACATTTGCAATTATTGGAATTGGAATATTGACTGGATGTGGCAATAACCAACGATCAGCATCTTCAAAAGATATTACTATGTGGGTTCATTTTTCAAAAGATGACCCAGAAGGAAAAGCTTTAGCAGCGAATATTAAGCACTTTAATAAGACTAACAAACAAGGCTATAAAGCTACAGTGCAATATATTCCGCGTAGTGGTTCTGGTGGTGGTTATGAAGATAAGATAAACGCGGCATTAAATTCAGGGACACTTCCTGATGTAATTACGCTAGATGCTCCAAATACAGCTGCATATGCTAAATCAAAAATTATCAAACCGATCGGAAAATATATCGATAATAAAGATGATATTTTAGATTCAGTTATTAAACAAGGAACCTATCAAGGAAAGTTGTATTCTTTGGGATATTCCGAATCAAGTGTAGGAATCTATTATAATAAAAAGATGTTTGAAAAAGCGGGAATTACTGATATCGCTACATTAGATAATCCTTGGACTTACTCAGAATTTGAAGCAGCTTGCCAAAAGTTGAAGCAAACATTTGGAGATAAAAGTGCATTTAACATGAATTTAAATGATCATTCAGAATGGGCCTTATATGCATTTGCACCTTTTCTTTGGTCAGCAGGCGGTAGTATTACTAATGATTCTGGCACTAAAGCTATGGAATATTTGAATTCAAAAGCTAGTCAAGAAGGTTTCCAATTTATTCGTGATTTAGTTAAAAAAGAATACACACCAATTAGTCCTAAAGATAAAGGATTTCAAACGGGAAAATATGCAATGCAGCTTTCAGGAACTTGGACAGTTCAAGAACTAGATACGCAATATAAACACCTTGATTATGGTGTAATGCCTTATCCAGTTTCTGATAAGACACATAAATTAGTGTCTCCGACAGGGGCATGGCAGTATGCAATGACGGCAAGTGCTGTTAATAAAAAAGCAGCAGGGGCATTAATTAATTTTTTGATGTCTAAAGATGCGATGTATAAAAGTAACATGGCAACGACTGGCTTACCAGCTAGAAAAAGTGTAGCCAAGATGATGGAACCTAAGTTATCTGAGCCAATGAAAATGTTATTAAAACAAAACCAAGAAACTGGCAAAACACGTCCTGTTTTAGTTAATTATCCTCAAGTAACACGGACATTTGCTGAAACTATTACAGATGTTACGTATTATGACAAAAATCCTAATTTGAAAAAATTACTTAAAAAACAAGCTAAAGTGATTCAAGGATATTTGGATGAAAGTGCAATTTATTAAGGAGTGTGGCATAAAACAATGAAAAAAAATAGAAATCAAATTATTGGTTATTTCTTTATAATGCCAGCAATCATTTTGTTATTGTTATTTTTATTTATTCCAGCAGGAATGTCAATTTATTATTCATTTACTAACTATAATATTTTGGCACCACAAGATCGTGTGTTTATAGCATTACAAAACTATGTTCAGATTTTTAAAGATCCAGTCTTTATAAAAGGTTTACAAAATGTATTATTGTTTGTTGTCTTTATTATTCCAATTCAAGTTGGACTTGCTTTAGGATTGGCATTAATTGTTAATAAAAAACGTCCATGGAATACTTTTTTTAAAGTAGCATTTTTTGCACCTGTGGTTGTTTCTTTAGTTGTTACTTCGGTTTTATGGTTATACATTGTTAATCCAGAGCAAGGTTTGTTAAATGGATTGCTATCATTAGTACACATCAAACCACAGCCGTTTTTAACAAGTGAAAAGCAAGCTATGTTTGTAATTATTGGGCTTTCAGCTTGGCAAGGTGCAGGTTATCAAATGTTGATTTTCTTAGCGGGTTTACAAAATATTCCTGCAGAGTTGTATGAAGCAGCTACGATTGATGGAGCAAATAAATGGCAACAATTTCTTAATGTTACTTTGCCAATGTTAAAGCCAACATCTGTGATGATTTTAACAACAACATTTATTAGTGCATTTAAGTTAATTACACAACCAATGGTTATGACGCAAGGTGGACCGATGAATTCAACAATGACACCTGTTTATTATATTTATCGGACAGGTTTCACCGATCGGCAGTTAGGATATGCTAGTGCAATGAGTGTTATCTATGGATTGTTAATTATTATTTTTACTGTTATTCAACGTAAACTTTCAGGAAAAGAGGATTTGAGTCATGACTAAGATTAACCCTAAAATCCAAAAAAATGCAATGTTAATTTTGTCAACTTTTTTAATTACTTTATTAGCTTTATTCTTTTTATTTCCTTTAGTATGGATGATCGTATCATCATTGAAAAATGAAGCTAGTATCTATAAGGATATGACTAGTTGGCACGCTTTTGTACCATCGCTAGATTTTAAAACTTGGCTTAATAATTATGCTAATTTATTTCAACGTTTCGATATTTTTCGTTATATTGGTAATAGTATTTTATATGCTTCCTGTGTTACAGCCGGTTCAGTTATAATTAATTCATTAGCAGGTTATGGCTTTGCGTGTTTCAAGTTCAAAGGTAAGAAATTTTTATTTGGATTATTATTGGCAACTTTGGTTATTCCAGGGGAAACTATTTTGATTCAACAATTTCAGATTGCTAAAAATTTAGGAATTTTAAACACTATTTTGGCAGTAATTTTACCAGGATTGGCTAGCCCATTTTATATTTATATGTTTAAAAATTTCTTTGAAGCGATTCCAGATGATATGATTGAATCAGCCCAACTTGAAGGTGCTAGCATGTTTAGAATTTATTGGCAAATTATGTTGCCAATGGCTAAACCAGCCGTTGCTACTGTTGGTACATTAACTTTTATTGGAAGTTGGAATGATTATTTATGGCCTTTAATGGTTTTAACCGACTCTAATAAATTTCCATTACAAGTGGCAATTACTAATATAAATAATACCCAGCCTGTTTATATGAACCAAGTAATGGCGTTATTAACAATTTCAACAATACCATTAATTATCATATATATTGTATTTCAAAAGTACCTAGTGCAAGGTATGGGAAATGTTGGAACTGGTGTCAAATAGGAGGATTTAAAAATTGGAGAAAATCTTAAAAAATTTACGTTATCGTTTGAAATATCATATTATGGGGAAACAAGGTTGGATAAACGATCCTAATGGAATGATTTACTTTAAAGGCTATTATCATGTCTTTTTTCAACATTATCCACATGATTCTAAGTGGGGGCCAATGCATTGGGGACATGTCCGAAGTAAAGATCTGATTCATTGGGAAAATTTACCAATCGCCCTTTTCCCTGAAGCTGAAGATGGGTGTTTTTCAGGAAGTGCTATTGAACATGATGGAAAATTATTTTTATTGTATACAGCTCATCATGAGTTAAAAGGTGAAGTAGTAAGTGTAGTTCAAGAACAAAACTTAGCATATAGTGAAGATGGAATTAATTTTGTTAAATATGAAGGTAACCCAGTAATTAAAGCGCCGATGTTAAACAATACCGCAGATTTTCGTGATCCCAAAATTTGGAGCGATGGGCATAAATTTTATTGTGTAATCGGAGGCCAAACATTAGATAAGCGGGGGCAAGTATTAGTTTATGAGTCAGATGACATTTATCATTGGAACTTTAAGCAAACTTTAGCTCAAGCAAGCGAAGCCTCAAAAGAAGGGTATATGTGGGAATGCCCTGATTATTTTGAAATTAATGGGCAAAAGATTTTGATAATCTCGCCTCAAGGTATTAAAGAACAAGATGAACGTTTTAATAATCTTTTTCAATGTGGTTACTTTATTGGACGAGAAGAAAATGGAAAATTAACTTATCAACCAGATAGTTTTCAAGAATTAGATTATGGCCATGACTTTTATGCAGCACAAACTTTGTTAGCTCCAGATGGCAGAAGAATTTTAATTGCATGGATGGCAATGTGGGAACAAGATATGCCCGAGCAAGTAGATGGGTGGGCAGGTTGTATGACTTTTCCGCGTGAATTAATTATTAAAGACGATCAAATTTTCATGCGACCAGTTAGAGAATTGGCTTTGCTGGAACAAGAAGTTATTTTAGAAGAAATCTTATCCAATTATCAGATGACTTATGCTAATCGTAGTTTGGAAATTGAAACTTTTGCATCAGAGGCGAGTGATTTTGATTTAACTTTAAGTTATGGAGAAAGTGATTTAAACTTAAGTTATCAAAACGGCAAGCTATTTTTGACTAAAACCGGTTATCCACCACGAGTGTTTACAAGAACGCTTAAAACGACTAATTTTAAGATTTTATGTGATACAAGTTCGGTTGAAATTTTCTTTGAAGAAGGTCCAGTCTTTAGTGAACGCTTGTATGGAGTAGGTGAAACTAAACTTAAATTTAATAGTGTTAAGCCTCTAAAGATGAAGGTTACAAGTTTAGAATTATAAGAAAAAATATTTATAAAGTTAGTAATTTTGGGTTCTTTGTCAAAAAGGACTGATGCCAAAATTTTAATTATTATTTAAACTATTAGATGGAAGTCTAATAGTTTTTTTGTTTTAGGTGGAGAAGAAAATTACATTATTTTTTAGCGAAAGCAGAATCCTGAGTCTAAAATGCTTAAAATTATTATAGCCATAGGCTATACGCTTAATTACTTTAATGTGATTATTGACGCCTTCAATAGGACCATTGGTAAGTCTAGGTAAAACAAAACTATTTTCTATTTCTGCCTTATGCTTCTTGATAGTTTTTAAAGCTTGTCTCATTTCTGGTGGAAGGATTCCAAGAAACTGTATCAGTTAATAAATTTAGTAATTGACAACTGTTTTTACGGTACATTTGTAGAAGTAACTGATAATATTCATAGGCTGTTTTCAATTCAGAAGACATATCAAATAAACGATCTAAAACTTCAGAATCGCTTAATTCAGCGTATTTAAAATTTATCCTTGGATAATATCGATGATAATCAACATCATCTTGATTTTTTAGAAGTAGTTTTCAAAAACGTTTCAAAGCTCGATACTCATGGGTTCCAGCTCCATATTCTTTCATAACCCTAATTTTAATTTTATTCATAGCTGTATATGCCTGTGTAACCACATGAAATTTATCTGCAATAATAAATGCATTAGGGAATAGCTCCTTAATCAAACTGCGGTAAGGTGCATATAAGTCAACAGTTATAGTCATTACTGATAATCTAGCTTTGTAACTATATTGAATGAAATAATTCCTAAGGAATTTATTATTTCTTTCAGGAATTATATCTATAATCCGATGATTGACTGCGTTGATTAAACACATACTCATACCACTAGATGAAAATCTTTTACCAGATTTGAAGTCATCTAAGGATAAGTGACTAGGAAGCCAGTTACAATTGACTTTAAAATTATTTTCTACATTCTCTAAAGATCTAATAATTGTGTTTGAAGATGTAAAAGAGTCCGCAGCAATTTCACACATAGGTCTGGATAGACTTAAATCACGTACAAGTTTGGCTTTAACAGCATTAGAAAAATGATCATGATAGTTAGTATCTTTAAATTTAGCTGTCGCAGTCTTTTTGCACTCAGGACACAGATACTTCTGTTTTCTTATAGAAAGCACAAGCTTTTTACCAGCAGAAGAAAGATGAATATTATTAACTACTTTAGTGCCGTTATGTAACATCAATGCTTTACAATTAGGGCAATACATAGGGTAAGACAAATATAGATGACAGAGCAAAGCCTTACTATTTTTAATAATTTTTTCTTCAATATACGAAGTATATTGATATTTAGGGTCAATAGTTAAATTAGGGTCTGTAATTCCAAGTAAAAGTTTGATATTATTATCCATAGAGATGGTGTCCTTTCTTTAATTAGATTGGCGTTGTGGGCCATCTCTTTTATTTTGCCGTAAAAATGGAGAAAATAAAAGAAGGACCGTAATGCAAAAAAATTTTACATTATCAGTCCTAAATATTATACAACCGTAATTTTACTTTTTATCCTCTTTGCTACAGATGTCTAGCAAAGGGGTTTTTTTATTGTTTACAAAAATACATATATAAATAGGTTCTATAATTTTTAGGATTGACAGAATTGCTATTGGTCCTAATTTTTTTGTAAAAAAACAAAAACAGATATATATAAATATCTGTTAAAATAAAATCATTAAAGTAATTTTGAAAGGAACTTTCTATATGTCTATAGTTAACTGTATCAATAATGTTTCACTATTAAGAATAAAAATAGCGCAAACTGCTCTTTTTTTAAAAAAATTTCTATCGAAACAAAAAGTCCTCTTCACTAAAAAAACAGCAAAGAGAATTTTTTGCGTCATGCTATCAAGCTATTATGATAAAATTAGTGGTTTAAGCTTTTTTACGTTTGTGCCAAATGAAACCCACAACACACAAGATAACTACTGCTAGTAAAACTAAATGAGAGTATTCATCAATAGTAGCGACAATTTGTGGCCAAGCATTGCCGGCGTAATGTCCAACATAAATCAAAACGGTGTTCCAAATTAATGTTCCAAAGGTTGAAAAAACTAAGAAACGTGTAAAAGAAAAATGTGTCATACCAGCTGGAATGGAGATTAAACTACGCACAACAGGAACAAAACGGCCAAAGAAAACGGCAGTACCACCATGACGATTGAAGAAATTAGCAGCTTTATCGACATCTTCAGGTTTTAGATGTAAGATTTTACCAAGTTTTCCATTTAAAATAGCCTCAATTTTTTCAACGGCTAAAAAGTGTCCAAGGGCATACAAAACAGCAGCACCAACTACGGCTCCGACAGTGGCTGCGATGATTGCTCCAAATAAATTTAAATCAGTTGAAATTGTTAAAAAACCAGTAAAGGTTAAAATTACCTCAGATGGAATTGGCGGAAAAATATTTTCCAATGCGATCAATAATGCAATGGCTAAATAACCATAGTCATTGATTAAATTGGTCATAGTTGCTGTATCCATTTTTTACCTCATTTTCATTATTTTCTTCGATTGTAACGAAAAAGGAGGGATTAGGTCAAGAATTAACCAAAATATTTTTAAATATTTAATCATTTAATAAAACGATCTGTAGGATAGCTTTTGAAAGAATCCGCCGTTTTTCTTCTGGTAAATTACTAAGTAAAGATATGAGCTGAATTGTTTCGCTATCGGTAATTGGAGGATAGCTAAAAATATCTGCAAACGATAGGTTTAAGGCATTAAGAATTTCTTCAAGTTTTTTTAGTTTTAAATTGTCTAAGCGTCCTAATTCAAGTTTTGAAATAAAACTAACAGAGGAATTGGAAGCTTCAGCTAATTGTTCGATTGTCATATCGAGTTGTTGACGTTTGGTACGAATAATTTTACCTAAATCAGGAATCATATGTTTTACCCCATATTTACAGTTGAAATATTTGTCTGTTAATATATTAACATAATTAGCCAATAGATGCGCAAAAGAGCTCTAGAGCCAAAATTACAGATAAGCAGTTTTTTTAGAACATGGGGAGAAAAATATGAAAATTAAAATCCGTAAATTTAGTGTTATCTTATTAATCATCTTAGTAGTAAATCTTTTAAATTCTTTTAGTGTTGGTGCAGCTACAATCAGTAATAAACAACTTAAACGCTATTTAAATCAGATGACGCTAGATGAAAAGTTAGGACAGTTATATTTGGTGCCAAGCAACGGCGATGCTGATGCGCTGAATCAAGCAATCAAAAAATATCATCTAGGTGGTATTGTTTTATTTGGTAATGATTTTATAGACAATAGTCGTGAACAATTTATAGCAAAGCTCCAACAAATGCAATCTAGCTCTACCTTACCGTTGTTTATTGCTACCGATCAAGAAGGTGGGAGTGTTTCGCGTTTAAGCAATAATCCAGCTTTGACCAATAATCGAAAATTTCCTTCACCAAGAGAAATCTATCAAAGTCAGGGTTTGTCAGGACTTTTGCAAGAAAATGTTACGGTAGCAAAAATCTTAAAGGGATTAGGGATCAATTGGAATTTTGCGCCAGTAGCAGACGTTACTGATGATTCACAAAGTTTTATGTATGATAGAACAGTTGGCTTAGATTACCAACAGACCGCAAAATATATTGCAAAGGCTGTCAAACAAACGCAAAAGCAAAATGAAATAACCACTTTAAAACATTTTCCAGGTTACGGATCTTGTCAAGATACACATACTGGCTTTGCGCAAAATACCAAAAGTTTAAAGCAACTAAAACAAGAAGATTTAATTCCATTTAAAGCAGGAATTAAGGCTAACGTCGATAGCATTATGATTACACATCTAGTAGTAAATGCCTTAGACGCTCAAAAACCAGCCTCGTTGTCTAAAAAGGTACATACATATTTACGCAAAAAATTAAAGTACAATAACGTTATTGTGACCGATGACTTAGGGATGGGCGCAATCAAGGATTTTATCAAACAGACAAATCAAAATGCTGATGTAGCAGCTTTTATGGCTGGAAATGATGTGTTGATAAGCGCAGATTATCAAAATGGCATTCCTGCACTAAAGCAAGCGATAAAGGAAAAAAAGATAACACAAAAACAACTTAATCAAGCTGTCTATCGGATTTTAAAATTAAAAGTTAAAAGAAAAATTTTAGTTACTCTCCCAAGTTAAGAACGGAGAAATGTAGCAAATAAAAAAGTGCTAGGCATTTTGCCAGCACTTTTTTATTAATGGAAAATCGTAAAATAAGCAATCACTAAAATTCCTAAGATAATACGATACCAACCAAAGACTTTAAAGTCGTGTTTTTTGATATATTGCATCAAGAATTTAATAACAATGATTGATGAAACAAAAGCAGTCACTAAGCCAACGACTAAAATCCATAATTCAAGGCTTGAGAAGTTAAAACCAAACTTGAGTAGTTTGAAAAATGAAGCCCCAAACATAACCGGAATTGCTAAGAAGAATGTAAACTCAGCAGCGACTGTACGTGAAACACCTAAGAGTAACGCTCCAACAATCGTTGCCCCGGAACGAGAGGTCCCTGGGAAGATAGCAGCGATTAATTGGAAAAAGCCAATCATAACGATAACAGGATAAGTCAAACTTGCCAAAGAAGTGTAACGTGGTTGACGATGCTTGTTGGTGTTTTCAATCCAGATGAAGGCTACCCCAAAGACGATTAAAGCTAAAGATACACAGATTCCGTTGTAGAAATGTTCTTCAAAATAATCGTTAAAGGCCATTCCGATGACACCGGCTGGAATACAGGCAATCAAGATTTTAACCCACATTATCATGATGTCTTTATCAACATAGCGCCAAATGCCGGTTGGAGCATTAAAAGTTGTTGTCTTGGCTTTTTTAAACGGCCAGATTTGGTGCCAATAAATGACAACCACGGCCATGATAGCCCCTAATTGAATAACAACTTGGAACATACTGTAAAACTCAGCAGAAACTTTGAGTTTTACAAATTCGTCTAATAAAATCATGTGTCCAGTACTGCTGATAGGCAACCATTCGGTGATTCCTTCAACAATCCCAAACAAGAATGCTTTAAAAAGTTCAATAATCAAGAGAAAAATTCCTTTCAATATTAATAATAACTTTGTTCATTATATGCTAAAAAAGTCATATTTGACAACTATCATATTAGATTTAAGGGAAGTTTAAGCACTAAAAAAACCCCACTAATCAAATAGTGGGGAATGATGTTATTCAAACATTCGTTTAGTTGCTTTTAATAAGACCCGTGGATCTTTATCAAAGCGTGGGTTTTTGACTAACTTATCTTCTGGAATACCGGCAAAATGAAAGGCAGCCACTTCACCAGAACGCACGGCACTTTGTTCAGTAAAGACCATTTGATAAGGCTGTTCAACAAATTCACCGGTAAAGGCCAAGTTAGTTGAATGTTGTGGAATCACTTCAGGACGATCGCTCTTAGCACGGTTGTTAAATAACGCTGAAGCATAAGGCATATAAACTGGGATACAGTTGATGACGCTATCCATGATTTCAGCTTCTTTTTCCATGATGTTAATCGGACCTGGATCGACTTTTGAAAGTTGACCAAGAAGCTCTTGTAACATTTCTTTACCAGTCATTTCAATATAAGGCTTTTCGACAAATTCACCCACACGTCTTGGATATAAGAAATATCCCCAGATAACAGCTTCATTAGGTTTTTGTTCAGTAAAGTGTGGTTGATGATGAACCACAATTGACATATTAACATCAGGTTTACCATCTTCAGTAACTGGTTTAGTTGAGATAAATGAGTTTAAGGCATTTCCTGGTAATTGTTTAGTAATACGTGTTATTTCATTTAATAAAAGATGATTCTTAAGTGTCAAAGTAAAGCTAACCCACTCTGAAGCATCACGATCAGCAAAGAATTTATCAGGTGTTCCTAAATTATAGAAATGTTCACAAGCTTGTTTCCATAGACTAGCCGCAGCACCGTAATCCATGTTTTCGGCAGCAGGAGTGTTGAAATCACCTAAAGTTGCCGAATCAGTAATCGAACCATTAGTAAAGAAGACCGCTGTTTGTTCATCGACTTCGACAATTTCTTCTTGGTTAGTATCTGTATTGATCATTTTTAAGCCAGTTACTGTAATTTCATCACGCATTGGCGTATCTTTAAAGATGAATTCAGTGACACGGCGAGGCATGATAAAGTTACAGCCTTGTTCTTTAAGGTAATTAATCAATGGTAACATAATGCTTTCATATTGATTATAACGTGTTCTATTAACACCAACCAAATGTTCAATTTGAGTGAATTCATAAATCATTTGGTGCATATAACGTCGTAATTCTTGAGCAGAAGAACGAGTTCTAAAAGCAAAAGTTGTTTCCCACATATACCAGAAGTTAGTAGTAAAGATATGTGGTGAATCCTTGAAGTATTCTTCAATTGTAATATTATCTAATTTAGTTTCTTCGCTATCAGGCATTAAAACTAATTTACTTAAAAGCATGCGATCAGCATTGTTTAAGCCTAATTTATGGCCATCTACAATACCGACACCACCTTTTAGTAATCGAGCGACATCATAGGTGCGATGTTTAGTATCGAAATCACGTGTATCTTGAGCTGCTGTCATATTAGGTTCTGTAACTGAAGGAATTCTTTCTAACAAATCCATTAAGTCAACATATGTGCGATAATTTAGCATCCGTCCACCGCGTGCAATGAAACCCTTAGTATTAGCCATCGGATGATTTTTGTTCCAATATTCATCGGCAGCAACACTTGCTAAAGATCCATCATTAGCGCCATGATCATCAAGAGCATAAAAAGTAATATTTTCTCCTCTCCAGTGGCCTTCTTGAATTAGATAGACAGCACCAGCCATATTGGCAAGACCAGCACCAATCATAATTGCTTTATTTTTCATCATAAAAGCACCTCCAAAGTAATATCGCTTACAATGACTATTATAGTCTTGTCGCCATTAAATATCCACAATGAAGACTTGGAGAAACAACTTTTTTTGAAAATTTAACAAAGATCAATCAATGAAAGGCGTTTCGTGCTATACTTAAATCGATAACACTTTGAGGGTGGTGAGATAGTGACCAAAAGAAATGAGATTAGTGCATCTGAATGGGAAGTAATGCGTTTGTTGTGGAGTTTGCAGCAAGCAACTAGTAGTCAGTTACATCAGCAATTAGAACAAAAATTTGGCTGGAAAATGGCTACGACTAAGACGTTATTAGGGCGTTTAGTTACTAAAAAAGTTATTGCTGCTAAAAAAAATGGACGCGCTTATCTTTATTATCCTTTAGTTACTGAACAAAAAGCAGTAAGTGAATTGCTAAATATGAGCTTAGAAAAGATTTGCCAACGCTGTCGTGGTCAAAATTTAGCACAAGTGTTAGCTGATATACCTTTAAGTAAGCAAGATATAGCATTGTTAAAAGAGGTTTTAAAGCAAAAAGAGGCAAATGCTCCGACTACATTAGAATGTAACTGTGTAGTTGCTTGCCATTGCCAAGAAAAGATGCCCACTGATTAAAAATTAAGGTATAATATAAAATGCAAAAAGTAAGGGGGATATTTATGGAAACTGAAAAAATTAAAAATATTAAAAAGATTTTGGTCGGAGTCGATGATTCAGAAGATGCACAATTAGCTTTTCGAGTAGCGATGAGACGTGCTTTAGACTTAAAAGCTACATTGAGTATTGTTTCTGTACTTGAGTCACATGAAATGAATGTATATCAAGCTTTAAGCGCAAGTTATGTTCATGGTAAGCGCAAAGATTTGGAAGAACATCTAGAAAAATATCGTAAAGTCGCCCTAGATGCAGGTATTAAAGATGTAGAAGTTGTTGTGGCTGAAGGAAATGCTGGCGAAGAAATTGTAAAAAATGTGATTCCAAAGGTAAAACCAGATTTGTTGATTATTGGTGCTTTGTCTAAGCAAGGTATTAAGAAATTTTTTGGTTCACAAGCTGCCTATATGGCCAAATATGCACCAATTTCGGTTTTAGTTGTTCGTTAATTTAGAATTCCATCGTTTATTAAAAAAGACGATGGGATTTTTTTTTTGAAAAAATTTTCCGCAATTTGATTGTTCATGATATCATTTAATAATGAAGAAACTAGCCGAAGGGAAGAAAAGTATGGATCAACAAGAAAAGCGCAAATTAGATTTGGCATATGGATTATTGGATCTGCTGAAACATAACGCAATTGAAAAAATTACAGTCGATCAGATTTGTCGTAAAGCTCAGATTCATCGCAGTACGTTTTATCGCCATTTTCAAGATAAATATGACTTGTTACATCATGCCTTAGACAGTTTTTGGTTTGAAAAAATTGATGAAAAAGATGTATTAGGTTCAACTGTTAGATTAATTGCACAAAATAAAGATGTTTTTCGTAACATCTCAATCAATAATGAAAACAATTCATCTTATTGGATTTTATTGAAGATGTGGAGTGAACAGTTGCTAGAATGTGAGCGCCAAGGAATGTTAAAAGATGCTAAGTGGATTGACCAAACATTTCGACGTTCCAAGTATCCCAAGTTAGCAATTCATATGACTGCTGGTGCGTTATTAACATTATTTTTTGAATGGGGTTCATCGAATTATCAAATGGAACCAGAAGAACTTATCGAATTTATTCATAATATCTAAAAGGCGATTTAAGAATTTTTATGTATTATTTTTTCAAATAGCTATATTAGAAATTTGAAGGAATTAAAATTTATTTTTTAAAATATTCAAAAAATCAGCTTAAAAATGCAAAGAAAAATTTACCTTAACGATTAAACGGTGTAAAATATATATAACATTTAAAAATAGAGAGGTTATTTCGGATAGATTATTTGTTAGCCGGATAACGGATTGAGGTGGATTATTATGAGTTCCTTACAAAGATTAATGACAGATTTAACACAGGTATTGCGTTTGCACGGACATAGGAATTCGATAGAAGATTTCGAAAAATTAGGTGCAATCGATATTTATTATCTTGAAGCTGTTTATCAGTTAAAAGAACCTACAATTGGAACAATTTCCAAGTTATTAGATCAATCTACACCTAACACTAACTACCATATTAAGAAATTGATTAATTTGGGGTTAATTGAAAAGAGAATAGATGATATTGATCGACGTGTAACGCATCTTTATGTGACGGATAAGTATAGACGTTTGATTGAATCAGATGTTGATTTTTGGGATGGATTGCAAGAACAGCTTGAAGATGCAGTATCTGCTAAAGATTTAGCTATTTTTAAGCGTGTTTTAAAGCAAACAGCAGAAATTATTTGCGAACAAAGTAAGGTATAAAAAAGCACGGGTAAACCGTGTTTTTTTGTTAGCTTTAAGATATGTTAAAATAAAACTAATAATGATGAAAATGAGGTTATTAAGGTGGCGGACAAATTTTATTTTGAACCATATAAAATCGAACAATTACAAGCAAGTTATGATGTTGCAATCATCGGAGCTGGTGGTGCAGGATTAACAGCTGCATTACAAGCCGTTGAGCTAGGATTAAAGCCAGTTGTATTTGAAAAAATGGAACGTTTAGGCGGAAATACCAACCGAGCATCTTCTGGAATGAATGCATCTGAAACAAGCGTTCAATTAAAACATGGTGTGATAGATGATTTTAAAGATTTTTATCAAGAAACCTATGTAGGTGGAGGAAAGTTAAACGATCCTAAATTGTTGGAATACTTTGCAAGTCATACAAGTCAAGCAATTGCATGGCTACAAGAGCAAGGAATCAGGTTAGATGATTTGACTATTACAGGTGCAATGAGCAAGCCGCGAACACATCGTCCAGCAAGTACTGCTCCAATTGGTGCTTTTATGATTACTAATTTATTAAAACAATTGCAACAAAAACAAGTAGCAATCTTTAATCAAACCAAAGTTATTGAATTAATGATGGATGATGCTAAACAAAAAATTTGTGGTATCAAGCTTGAAGATGCTGATCAAAAAATACATCAAGTTGAGGTTAAAGCTGTAATCTTAGCAAGTGGAGGTTTTGGTGCAAGTCAAGAGCTTATGAATAAGTACCGACCTGATTTGGCACATTATAAAACAACTAATCATGAAGGAGCAACCGGCGATGGCTTAGCTTTAGCAACTGCCTTGGGTGCGCAATTACGCGACATGGACTTAATTCAAATACATCCAACGGTGCAACAAGATAATCCGCATGTTTATTTGATTGGTGAAGCTGTCAGAGGTGAAGGTGCTATTTTAATCAATCAAGATGCAAAACGTTTTGTTAATGAATTAGCCACGCGTAAAATTGTTTCTAACGCGATTAGTGCATTAGAGCAAAAAAGTGCATATTTAATTTTTGGTGAAGAAGTTTTCAAACGAGTACAAGCTTTGGCATTTTATGCTCATATTGGCTTAGTTATACAGGCTCAAAGTATTTCACAATTAGCTAAACAAATTAATGTTGATGCTACTAAGCTTGAAAATACGTTGACAACATGGAATCAAGCAGTTGATAGTAACAATGATTCGCAATTCGGAAGAACAACGGGATTAAGGGTGATTAAACAAGCGCCATATTATGCAATCCATATTGCGCCAGCTATCCATTATACAATGGGAGGAATTCATGCTGATCAATATACACGGGTGTTAGATGAAAATGGCACACCAATAGCAGGCTTGTATGCGGCTGGGGAAGTTGTGGGAGGCTTACATGGGAATAATCGAATTGGAGGCAACTCAATTGCTGAAACGGTTGTTTTTGGAAGACAAGCAGCCATACAAGTAGCACGTTATTTGCAAAACTAAGTGGTAAAATCATAATTTGATGATATAATGAATTAAAGTTTTTAATTAGGGGGGAATTGAATGGCTCATCAAAGAATTTATCGCTTGGTGACATTAGCATTGTTTGGTGCGGTTATTATCGTACAAAATTTTGTACCGTTACTAGGTTATATTCCATTTGGACCTTTAAATATTACAATTATTCATGTGACTGTGATTATTGCAGCAATCGTCTTAGGCCCAAAAGATGGTGCAATCGTTGGAGGAATATGGGGAACAATTACTTTTGTTAGGGCATTTGTTTGGCCGACTAGTCCATTGGCGACAATTGTTTTTGTTAATCCATTGGTTTCGATTTTGCCGCGAATCTTGATAGGTGTAGTTGCTGGTTTAGTTTTTAAAGAGTTAACAAAGCATTTCAAAAATAAGACATTAGCGATTGGAACAGCGGCTGTTTTGGGCTCTATGGTTAATACGTTATTGGTCTTAGGTCAGATTTATTTGTTTTATCATAATCGTTCCCAAGAAATGTATGCCTTAGATGTCCATGCGTTGTTGCCATACTTATTAGGTGTTGTAGCGACAAATGGAATTCCGGAGGCTTTATTAGCAGGGATTGCTTGTCCACTTATTGCGTTGCCGTTGTTAAAAAAAGTTAAATAGTTTTAAGAAAAGGTGAGTAATTTGGCACAAAGAAAGTTTAAATCTAACAAGAAGCGTAAAAAACGCCGTGTTAGTAAGTCATTTAAGTTATTTAAGCGACGACTTAATATGACGGATTATTTGTTGCTTGTCATTTTACTGAGCCTTTTTTGTGTGCAATTTGTCAAATGGAGCACTCATCTTGATGCGCAACCGCAAGTAACTGTGACTGTTAAACAACAACGGCAAGCATTTATTAAACAATTAGTTACGATTGCACAAGCAGAACAAAAGCGCGTAGGAGTTTTGGCAAGTATTACGCTTGCACAAGCTGCTTTAGAGTCTGATTGGGGACAAAGTGAATTAGCACAAAAGTATCACAACTTGTTTGGTGTTAAAAGTGGTTCATCAACGAGTGGTGCTTTGATGACAACACAAGAATATGTCAATGGTCAATGGATCACGGTTAAGGCACGATTTGCAATTTATGCTAGTTGGCAAGAATCTGTCCAAGCACATACGCAATTGTTTTTGCAAGGGACTAATTGGGATAAGGATCACTATCAAGCAGTTTTAACGGCAAATAATTATTATGAAGCTGCACAGGCATTACAAGATGCGGGATATGCGACAGACCCGAATTATGCGCGTAAAATAACTGAATTAATTCAAGAATACAATCTAAATCAGTATGATTAATTAACAAAAAAACGTTTTTATTACCAAAATACGAATGATTAACTTGAAACGAATAGTACGATGTGCTATATTATTCCAGTAAGACTTATATATGATCATAATATGGTTGATCGTTTCTACCCATGCCCGTAAAGTATGGACTATAGGTAATAAAAGCACAATATTTTCTAGATGGCTTTTTTACCTGTGGGGTAAAAAAGTCATTTTTTATTTTAAGGAGAGAATTTATCGTGAAATTATTAGAAGAGCGTATTCGTGAAGATGGCGTGGTTTTGCCAGGCAATGTCTTGAAGGTTAACTCATTTTTAAATCATCAAATTGATGCTGATTTGATGTTTGCGATAGGAGAAGAATTTGCACGCTTGTTCAAAGATAGTGGTGTAACTAGAATTTTGACAGTTGAGGCTTCTGGAATTGCACCAGCGATTATGACGGGTTTGACCTTACATGTACCGGTTTTGTTTGCGCGCAAAACTAAAAGCTCAACAATGAATAATGATTTATATACTGCAGAAGTATATTCCTATACTAAGAAAGTGACGAATTGTGTTTCGGTTGACCAAAAATTCTTGAAAAAAGATGATAAAGTTTTAATCATCGATGATTTCTTAGCAAACGGACAAGCAGTTAAAGGTTTATTAGACATTTGCCAACAAGCCCAAGTTCAAGTAGCTGGAGTGGGGATTGTCGTTGAAAAATCATTCCAAGATGGCGCACAATGGATTAAAGATCAAGGTGTGCGTTTAGAATCTTTAGCACGAATTTCTTCATTTGAAGGCGATCAAGTACGTTTTGTAGGAGAAGAATAGGACAATGCAAAATAAAGAAGTTAGTCATAAAAAAGCAGCAATTTTAGGTTTACAACATTTATTGGCGATGTATTCTGGTGCGGTGGCTGTACCATTATTGATTGGGACAGCTTTACGTTTTAATAGTGAACAAATGACATATTTGGTATCGATTGATATTTTTATGTGTGGATTGGCAACTGTTTTGCAATTATTTAGAAATCGTTACTTTGGGATTGGTTTACCGGTAGTTTTAGGATGTGCAATTCAAGCAGTAGAACCTTTGAAAATGATTGGTAAGCAATTTACGATTGGAACTATGTATGGAGCCATTATTGTTGCTGGTATTTTTGTTTTCTTGATTGGTGGCCAATTTTCTAAGATTAAAAAGCTCTTTCCACCGGTTGTAACCGGAACGTTGATTACCGTTATTGGATTGACTTTGATTCCGATTGCTATTCAAAATATCGGTGGTGGAGATGCGACTGCAAGTAACTTTGGTGATTTAAAAAATATTGCAATGGGCTTTTTAACTGTGATTATCATTTTAATCATCCAGATATGGGGTAGAGGTTTTATCAGTTCGATTGCTGTTTTAATTGGATTAATTGTTGGTAGCGTAGTTGCTGCTTGTTTTGGGATGGTATCTTTGAGTGCTGTTAGTGAAGCTAGTTGGTTTCATTTTCCACAACCATTTTATTTTGGGATGCCGCATTTTGAATGGTCTTCATGTGTAACCATGATCATTATTTCTTTAGTTTCAATGGTTGAATCTACGGGTGTTTATTTTGCTTTAGGTAATATTTTAGAAAAGAAAATTACGGCTCAAGATTTAAAATTAGGTTATAGAGCAGAAGGATTGGCCGTGATTTTAGGTGGGATTTTTAATACTTTCCCATATACAACTTTCTCACAAAATGTTGGTTTGCTTGAACTTTCTGGTATTAAGACTAAACGTCCAATTTATTGGTCTGCTTGCTTATTGATGATATTAGGTTTATTACCAAAGGTTGGTGCTTTGGCAACGATTATTCCTACACCAGTTTTGGGTGGAGCGATGTTAGTGATGTTTTCGATGATTAGTGTTCAAGGTATTCGGATGTTGATTCGTGTTGATTTTAAAGATGAAAGAAATATTTTAATCGTGGCTGTTTCTTTAGGTTTAGGTTTAGGTGTTTCTGTTTATCCAACTATTTTTCAAGCTTTGCCAACAACAGCTCAATTGTTCTTAGGAAACGGCATTGTAGTGGCAAGCATTGCTTCTGTCTTGTTAAATGTTTGCTTTAAAGGAAAAGAAGGCTTAGATAAAGAACAAGATAAACAAGAAGACGAACGCACGATGGTTGTTGAAACAAAATAATTTTTAAGCATCTTGGCACAGGCTCAAGATGCTTTTTTTACACGCAGAAGTGTGTTAAACATGCTATAATGAACTTGAGATATTTATATAGTTTTAATTATGAGAAATTAAAAAGAAAGGAAAGCTACGAATTAATCCTAAAATCATTTTGGTTTTTAGGATTTTATTTTGTAGTGATGGGTGATAGTTTTGGTAGGTGATGTCTTATACTTTAATAGTACAATTGGAATTATCGGTGATAGTCCCAATGGCATTATGCTTGCACGGACAGCTAAACGCATGGGTTTTAGAGTTTTAGCCTATGGAACAGATGAAAATAATCCAACTTTAAATGAAGCAGATATGAAGTTTGTCGGTAATGGTTTTGATAAACTTAAGTTGCAAGATTTTGCGCAACGCTGTGATGTTGTGACTTACGAATCAACACAGGTTAGTGTAGAAAGTTTACGCTTTATTCAGCAATATACCAATCTTGTTCAAGGGTGTGAAACGTTAGAATTGATGCAAGACAGATTGGTTGAACGCGCATTTTTTGAACAACTTAATTTGAATGTTGCTCCATACGCAACTGTTGTTGGTTTAGATGATATTTATCAAGCTGTAACTTCGATAGGTTATCCATGTGTCTTAAAACCGATTCAAAAAAATTATGGTAAACAACGTGAAGTCTTGATCCAAAAACAAACTGATATTGCCAATTGCGCTGGTGTATTAGAACTGGGAACATATATTTTAGAATCATACTTATCACGAGCTAAAGAAATATCTGTGATTGTAGCTTTAGATCGTAACAAACGAGCACAAGTTTTTTCACCAGTAGAATGTGTTTATCAAAAGCAAGACTTGCATAAGGTTTTAACACCAATTAATTTAGAAAAAACAGTTCAGCAAGAATTATGGCGTCAGGTCAAAGAAATTGTAAGTGAGCTAAATTATGTAGGTGTATTGAAACTTGGTTTTTATTTAACAGCTAGCCAAATGATTTATGTTAAAGATGTCGTTCCAGCCCTTCATCCAGCAGGGTATTTGTTTGATAAAGCGACAAATATATCGATGTTTGAACAACACATTAGAGCTTTGGCTAATATTCCGCTTGTTACACCTAAGCTTTTACAACCAACAGTACAAGTGATGATCAATGAACAAGATCAAGGAGCTTTACGGACGCAGTTAGTGTTAAAGGATAACTGGTTTTATAATTATTATCGGTATCCAGAAGCTTTACAAAAGCAAACAAAGCAAGGATATTTATTAGTTTTAGCCGATAATGTTTTAACTGCCAATCAACAGATTGAAGCAACTGGGATTTGGGAATAATAAACAAAAACAGCCTGCTAGGAAAATTAAGGTTTTTTAAACTTAGTCTAGACAGGCTGATTTTTGTTATAATTAAAAGATGACTAACTTAGAGAGGATAAAAGACGTGACAGTAACAAATTTATTAGCTAACATGAACGAAAAACAAGCACAAGCGGTAACTTGCACTCAAGGTCCCTTATTAATCATGGCAGGAGCAGGTAGTGGTAAGACACGGGTGTTGACGCATCGAGTTGCTTATTTAATAGAAGAACAAGGAGTTAATCCGTGGAATATTTTAGCGATTACTTTTACGAATAAGGCTGCTAAAGAAATGCGTGAACGAATTGATAACTTGATTGGTGAAGGTTCACAAGATATTTGGGTATCTACATTTCATGCGTTATGTGTACGGATTTTACGTCGTGATTGTGAAAAAATCGGTTACGAACGAGCTTTTGGAATTGCTAGTACAAGTGAACAGCGAACTTTAATGAAAAACATTTTGACGGAATTAAATGTTGATATTAAAAAATTTGATCCACGAGCGATTTTAAGTGCTATATCTAATGCAAAAAATGATTTATTAGATCCTAAACAATATGCACAAATTGCTAAAGCTCAGTTTGAAGAACTAGTTGCTAAAGCTTATGTGATGTATCAAGAACGTCTGCAAGCTAATCAAGTGATGGACTTTGATGATTTGATTATGCAAACAATTGAATTGTTTAAGCAATCACCTGAAACATTGGCATTTTATCAACGCAAATTCAAGTACATTCACGTTGACGAATACCAAGATACTAATGAAGCACAATATGTATTGGTTAATATGTTAGCCAAAGAAAACAGAAATCTGTGTGTTGTTGGAGATGCCGATCAAAGTATTTACGGTTGGCGTGGGGCTAACATGGAAAATATCATGAATTTTGAAAAAGATTATGCTGATGCAACAGTAGTTAAGCTTGAACAAAATTATCGTTCAACCAAGACGATTTTACAAGCGGCTAATGACGTAATTGAAAACAATATTAATCGTAAAGACAAAACATTGTGGACACAAAATCAAACAGGCGAAAAAATTGTTTATTATCGTGCTCAAAACGCTAACGATGAAGCTTATTATGTAGTTAAACAAATCCAACAACAAATACAAGAAAAACAACGTAATTTTGGTGATTTTGCAATTTTATATCGAACTAATGCGCAATCACGTATGATTGAAGAAACATTCGTTAAAGCTAATATTCCTTACAAGTTAGTGGGCGCTCATAAGTTTTACGAACGTAAAGAAATCATGGATGTATTAGCTTACTTGAAATTAGCAGCTAATCCGAAAGATTCAATGAGTTTTAGTCGAGTAGTTAACGAACCTAAACGCGGTATTGGCAAGATGAGTCTAAATAAATTGCAAGACTTTGCTAATATGCATGGATTATCGTTGATTGAAGCTGCAGAAAATGTGGTAATGACAGATATTACTAAAAAAGCTGCGACACAATTAGAGGAATTTGCGCGCTTGATTCGCAAGCTAAATAGTTTTGAAAAAACAGCAACGATTACTGAGATGACTAAAAAAATCTTGGATATAACTGGTTATAAAGCTGCATTAGAAGAAAGTAAGACATTAGAAGATCAAAGTCGTTTAGAAAACTTACAAGAATTTCTTAGCGTAACGCAACAGTTTGATCAAGAATGGCAACCAGAAGATGAGCAAAGTAATCCGTTTGTAGATTTCTTGGCTGATTTGGCTTTAGTATCAGATCAAGATAGCGTAGAAGAAGAACCAGATGAAGTGACCTTGATGACGTTACATGCTGCTAAAGGATTAGAGTTTCCAGTTGTCTTTTTGATGGGGATGGAAGAAGGATTATTCCCGTTAAGTAGAGCAGCTTTTGATGAAAATGAACTTGAAGAAGAACGTAGATTAGCATACGTCGGTATTACTAGAGCAGAAGAAGAACTCTTTTTGACCAATGCTTTTTCACGAATGTTATATGGAAAGAGTCAAAGTAATGCAGTTTCACGCTTTATTGGTGAAATTACCCCGGAATTGTTGGAATTTGAAAACAATACTGCTGCACAAATCCCATTTAGCAACAAAACGAAACAAACACAAACTGTTAAAAAAACAATTTATCGCAAACCAGCTGGAACGATTGAAAAGAATCAAGGTACTGGTGCAGATAAAAAAGAATGGAACGTTGGCGATAAGGTTAATCATAAGGCATGGGGAATTGGTACGGTTGTTAAGGTAAGTGGCAGTGGCGAAAATATGGAATTAGATATTGCATTTGAGGGTCAAGGAATCAAGCGTTTATTAGCAGCATTTGCACCAATTACTAAAGCATAGAAAGGAAGAAAAACATGGAGCGTAGCCAAGCAGAAAATAAAATAGCGCAATTACGTGCACAATTAGATGAATGGAGTCATCAGTATTATGTATTGGATGCGCCTAGCGTTCAAGATTATCAATATGATCAAGCTTATCAAGAATTGTTGGCATTAGAAAAGCAATTTCCAGATTTAATTAGTCCAACTTCGATCACTCAACGTGTTGGAGGTCAGATTTTAACCGGTTTTTCCAAGGTACAACATCAAATTCCAATGCTTTCGTTAGGCGATGTTTTTTCTAAAGAAGAATTAGGCGATTTTGTTCAAAAACTATGGGAAAATACCAAGCAAACTTGTGCTTATAGTTGCGAGTTAAAAATTGATGGCTTAGCAATTTCATTGCGCTATGAAAATGGTGTATTTGTGCAAGGTGCAACACGTGGTGATGGTTCGATTGGCGAAGATATTACGGAAAATCTAAGAACAATCAAGGCAATTCCTTTACAGTTGAGCGAACCGGTCACAGTTGAAGTGCGTGGTGAATGCTATATGCCTAAAGAAGCATTTGCTAAATTAAACGAGCAGCGCGAACAAAAGGGTGAAGCTGTTTTTGCTAATCCGCGTAACGCGGCAGCTGGTTCTTTGCGTCAATTAGATACCAAAGAAACTGCTAAACGTCAGTTGAGTTGTTTTATTTATTATGTAATGGAACCACAAAAATATGGTTTGATGAGTCAAACACAAGCCTTGGCTAAATTAAAGGAATGGGGCTTTAGAGTCAACAAACAAGCTCAACAAGCTACAAGTCTAGAACAAATTATGGAATATATCGATTTGTATCATGAAAAGCGGAGTAGCTTGCCATATGAAATCGATGGAATTGTTTTGAAAGCTGATCCATTTAGTGTTCAACAAGAATTGGGCAATACAGTTAAAGTTCCGCGTTGGGCAATTGCATATAAGTTTCCACCAGATGAACAAGAAACAATTGTGCGTCAAATCGAATGGACAGTCGGTAGAACTGGGGTTGTAACACCGACTGCTGTGATGGATCCTGTTTTGTTAGCTGGAACAACGGTTAGTCGTGCTTCGCTACACAATCCTGATTATTTGAAGCAAAAAGACATTCGCTTATTAGATACAGTTAAATTGCATAAAGCAGGTGATATTATTCCTGAAATATCGATGGTTGTACTGGAAAAAAGACCCAAAGATAGTCAAGAATATCAAATTCCAACGACATGTCCACAGTGTCAGGCTAAATTGGTGCATTTGGATGAAGAGGTCGCTTTACGGTGTATCAATCCTAAGTGTCCAGCTCTTTTAAAGGAAAGTTTAGCGCATTTTGCATCTAGAAATGCAATGAATATTGCCGGATTAGGTCAAAAAATTGTTGAGCAGTTATTTGATAAACATCTAATCGTTGATGTGGCGGATTTATATCGCTTAACTTATGAAGATTTGTTGAAACTTGATAAATTTAAGGAAAAATCGGCTACCAACCTATTGACAGCAATTGATGCTAGTCGGCATAATTCTATTGAACGCTTGTTATTTGGGCTAGGTATTCGCCATGTTGGAGCTAAAGCAGCTAAATTGTTAGCACAACATTTTGGTGATGTCGAAAGCTTGTCCCAAGCAACGAGTGAAGAAATTGCGCAAATAGACTCATTGGGTCAAGTAATTGCCGATAGTGTGGTCGCTTATTTTGCCAACCAGCAAGTTAAAGAGTTAATTGCCGAGTTAAAAGCGGCAAATGTTAATTTGAAATATTTAGGTTTGAGTCAAGAGCAACAGCAAAATGTGACGAGTGCGTTTAGTGGATTGACAGTTGTTTTAACTGGAACATTAGATCAAATTAAACGGGCTGATGCTAAGAAATGGTTAGAAGAACACGGTGCTAAAGTAACTGGCAGTGTGTCTAAAAAAACCGACTTGTTGATTGCTGGACATGATGCTGGTAGCAAGTTGACTAAGGCAACAGATCTTGGAATAAAAATTATCGATGAGGCAACATTTATCAAACAAATGGAGGAAAGTCAAAGTGAATAAAAAAGTGCGTATCTTATTTGTTTTGAGCTTAGGCATGTTATGTTTGAGTGGATGTGGCAAATTAACGAGTACAGACGATACAACTTCATCAAATAATACCAGCAAGTCTAGTAAAAATTTCCAGGTTACTGGACAAAATGATGATTCTCAATATCAAGGTGTTGTAGAAGATGGTAAGTATAAGACAAGTAAATCTCGAGGCGTAGGTTTGAGTCAAAATACAGATAATTTATTGAACTTAAAGAGCTTCGAATCGGGAATGCTTGACATTTCTAAGACACAGTTTTCACCTAAAAAATATATTTTTCAAGAAGGTCAAGTTTTATCTAAGGCAACCGTTTTAGATTGGCTAGGGCGTAAGTCAAAGGACAATCCAACCGGATTAAACCCTGAAGATAATGGCCAACTAGATGCTGATAAGCGTAATCCGATGTATGTTCAACAAATCGAAGAACAAGACTATATGAAAGAAGAAAACGGCAAATTAGTCTTAGCCGGCATGACGATTGGGATTGGCGTTAATAGAAAAGACTATTATCAAAAAGAACAATACGGTGCGACATTTACGACCGATATTTCTAAAGACGAAATGATTAAACAAGGAAAGATTGCCGCCCAAAAAGTCTTGGAACGACTCAGAAAAATGAATAAGGTTGGCAATATTCCTATTGTGATTGCAATGTTTGAACAAGCCCCAAATGATAGTCTTGTCGGCGGTTCATTTTATGCATATACCGTCAGTGAAAATGGAAGTACGCAAATCGAAGACTGGACAAACACCGATATCACCAGTTGTGTCTTTCCAGTAACCGATGGTAAAACCGTACCAAACGATAACGATGCGACTTCATTTGACGGTTTTAAATCTAAAATTGAAAATTTCTTCCCGAATTTAGCGGGAGTAACGGCGCAAGCCCAATATAAAAACAAGAAATTACAAGGATTAAACGTCAATATTACGACACAGTTTTACAGTGAAACTGAAATTACGAGTTTTACGCAATATGTAGCCCAAGCTGCTAAGACTTATCTACCAAGCGGAGTAGAAGTCGATATCTTGGTTAAAGGATCTGACGGTACAGTGCAATCATTTTTAGCACGTTCACCAGACGATAGCGATTATTACACACATGTTTTTAGTAGCTATTAAACAAGAAACGTTCAAAAGTTAGTCTAATCTATGCTAAAATGTTAGATAAATAAGTTAAAAAGAGGGATGACGATGGCGATTACTAGAGAAGAAGTCAGACACGTAGCTAGTTTGGCGAAGTTAGAATTCAGCGAAGAAAAATTAGATATGTTCGCCGCACAAATGGACGACATCATCAACATGGTACAACAATTAGCCGAAGTTGATACGACCGATGTGCCGGTAACAACCCATGTGACAGACGCATTTAACGTGATGCGTGAAGATCAAGCAGTCAAAGGGACGGACCGTGACTTGTTGATGGAAAATGTACCAGAAAGCCAAGATGGTTTCATCAAGGTGCCAGCAATTATCGATGAAAGCGAGGAAGGCTAAGCATGGATTACTTTAAGACGGATTTAGTGAGCTTACACGAAGCTTTAGTTAACAAACAAATCGGGGTAGAAGAATTGGTTAAAGATACTTTTGCCACGATTAAAGAACGTGACCAAAAAATTGAAGCATTCTTGGCCTTAAACGAAGAACAAGCTTTACAAAAGGCTAGAAAATTAGATCAAACAGGGATCGATCCACAAAATGTTTTAGCAGGGATTCCTTTAGGAATTAAAGATAACATTGTGACAGAAGGGTTGACGACTACGGCAGCTAGCAAGATGTTAGCTAACTTTAAGCCAATTTATAATGCAACGGTCATGGATAAATTAGAAGCTAAAGATGCAATCAACGTTGGTAAGCTTAACATGGATGAGTTTGCGATGGGTGGTTCAACTGAAAATTCTGCTTTTAAGATTACTAAGAATGCTTGGGATCAAACTAAGGTTCCAGGTGGATCTTCTGGTGGATCTGCAGCAGCTGTGGCATCTGGTCAAGTGATTGCAAGTCTTGGTTCGGATACCGGTGGTTCTATTAGACAACCAGCTGCTTATAACGGGATTGTTGGGGTTAAGCCAACTTATGGCCGTGTATCACGTTATGGTTTAATTGCTTTTGGTTCAAGTTTAGATCAAATTGGACCATTGACCAAAAATGTTAAGGATAACGCATTGTTATTAAATGCAATTGCAGGCCATGATAGTCGTGATTTCACCAGTTCAAGTCAAGCTGTGCCAGACTTTGCAGCTGGATTAGACGGCGAAGTTAAAGGAATGAAGATTGCAGTTCCGAAAGAATACCTAGGTGAAGGAATTGCTAAAGAAGTAAAACAAGCTGTTAAAGATGCAATTGCAACGTTTGAAAAGCTCGGAGCAATCGTTGAAGAAGTCTCTTTACCACACAGCAAATATGGTGTGCCTGTGTATTATATTATCGCTTCTTCTGAAGCATCTTCTAACTTACAACGTTTCGATGGTATTCGTTATGGATATCGGGCTAATGACGTTAAGAGCTTAGAAGAAGTGTACGTACGTTCACGTTCTGAAGGCTTTGGTGATGAAGTTAAACGGCGGATCATGTTGGGGACATTTTCATTATCTGCGGGCACATATGATGCTTTCTTTAAGAAAGCTGCACAAGTTAGAACGTTAATTTGTCAAGATTTTGCTAATGTCTTCAAGGATTATGACTTGATTTTAGGCCCAACTACGACTGGTGTGGCCTTTGGAATCGGTGAAGAAATCAATGATCCAATCCAAATGTATATGAATGATATCTTGACGATTCCAGTCAACTTGGCTGGTTTACCAGGAATGTCATTGCCATGTGGATTTGCGAATGGTCTACCAATCGGTTTACAATTAATTGCACCACAATTTATGGAAAGTACCATGTATAAAGCTGGTTATGCCTTTGAACAGGCAACTGATTTTCATAAACAAGTTCCTGTGATTGGAGGTCAAAACTAATGAACTTTGAAACAACAATCGGACTTGAAGTCCATATCGAAATGAAGACGAACTCCAAGGCTTTTTCGCCTTCACCAGTTCAATATGGTTGTGAACAAAACACCAATACTAACGTAATTGACTGGGGCTATCCTGGAGTGTTACCGCAAGTCAATAAAGGTGCACTTGAATTTGGGATGCGAGCAGCCTTAGCCTTGAATTGTGAAATTCAAAAAGACATTCATTTTGATCGTAAAAACTATTTTTATCCAGATAATCCTAAAGCTTATCAAATTACGCAATCCCAAACACCAATTGGACATGATGGTTGGCTAGAGATTGAGCTTGAGGATGGCACTAAGAAAAAAATCGGGATTGAAGAAATGCACGTTGAAGAAGATGCCGGTAAAAATACCCACAATCCAGACGGCTATTCTTATGTTGACTTGAACCGTCAAGGGACACCATTGATTGAAATTGTCTCAAAACCAGATATTGCTTCACCTGATGAAGCCTATGCTTATTTGACACGTTTACGTCAAATCATTCAATTTACTGGTGTGTCTGATGTGAAGATGGAAGAAGGTTCAATGCGTGCCGACGTTAACGTTTCAGTTCGTCCAATTGGAGCAACAAAATTTGGAATAAAGACTGAAATGAAGAACTTGAACTCCTTTGAACATGTGCGCAAAGGGCTACAATACGAAGCTAAGCGTCAAATTCAATTGATTATGGCAGGTGGTCAAGTTCAACAAGAAACCCGCCGTTTTGATGAAAACACTGGTGAAACAATCTTGATGCGTGTCAAAGAAGGAGCTAGCGATTATCGCTACTTCCCAGAACCAGACTTGCCACCAATTCATATTTCTGATGAATGGATTGAACAAGTTAAAGCTTCGATTCCAGAAATGCCAGATAAGCGCCGTCAACGTTATATCAACGAATGGGGCATTACTGAATACGATGCAGGTGTCTTGACACAAAGTAAAGAAATGTCTGATTTCTATGAAGCAACTGTTGCAGGTGGAGCTGATCCTAAATTAGCTGCTAACTGGTTACAAGTAGAAGTTAACGGCTATTTGAACTCAAACAAGTTAGAATTAGACCAAACTGCTTTGACACCACAACATTTAGCTGACATGATTAAATTGATTCAAGATGGGACAATTTCTTCGAAGATTGCTAAGAAAGTCTTTAAGCAAATCATCGAAAATGATACCGATCCAAAAGCTTGGGTTGAAGAAAAAGGTATGGTACAATTATCTGATCCAGCTAAGTTGCAACCAATCATTGATGAAGTTTTGGATAACAACCAACAATCAATCGAAGACTTCAAGAATGGTAAAGATCGTGCGGTTGGCTTCTTAGTGGGTAACATCATGAAGCAAACCCGTGGTAAAGCTAACCCACAAGTTGTTAACAAGTTATTGATGGAAAGCTTGAAGAATCGCTAAAATTTTAAAGTACAAGTAGAGGAATTTAAGATGAAAAAGCGTTGTCGCATTATTTATAACCCGACTTCTGGTAGAGAAGCCATGAAAAACGACTTGGTTGACATTTTGAATATTTTAGAAAATGCTGGGTATGAAACAAGTGCTTTTGCAACGACTCCAGAACCAGATTCCGCTAAAAACGAGGCTATGCGAGCTGCTAAAGACGGTTTTAATCTGATTATTGCAGCCGGTGGCGATGGCACGATTAATGAGGTGGTTAACGGGATTGCACCGTTAAAGCATCGGCCTAAAGTCGGGATTATCCCAGCTGGGACGACCAATGATTATGCGCGGGCCTTAAAGATTCCCCGCGAAAATCCAATTGAAGCGGCTAAGGTGATTGCTAAAGGACAAACGGTTAAGATGGATATTGGTAAGGCGGGCGAAACTTATTTCGTTAATATCGCTGCTGGTGGCTTATTAACCGAGTTGACTTATTCGGTGCCTTCACAACTTAAATCGTTGTTTGGCTATCTAGCTTATTTGGCTAAAGGTGCTGAATTGTTACCACGTATTAAGCCAATCAATATGCATATCGAGTATGATGATGGGGTTTACGATGGGAAGGCTTCGATGTTTTTTTTAGCCTTGACTAATTCGGTTGGAGGCTTTGAGCAAATCGTGCCAGACGCTTCGCTTGATGATGGCAAATTTACCTTAATTGTGGTTAAAACTAGTAACCTGGTAGAAATTGTCCAGCTGATTGCGATGGTCTTAAATGGTGGTAAACATATTAATGATCCACGCATCTTATATGTTAAGACCTCTAAGGTAGTCGCAAAGCCGGTTGATGAAAAAATGATGATTAATATCGATGGCGAATACGGTGGGGATGCACCGATGACTTTTAAAAATTACAAGCAACATATCGAAATGTTTGCTAACACCGATGCAATTCCAGATCAAGCAATTACGGCTACTCCAGATGACTTTAAAGAAAATTTCTTTAAAGAAGTCGAAAACTTGAATGAAACAAATTTTGAAGAACAAAACTAAGCTTTGATGATGAATTCTTAGCAATATGCTATACTTTATCATGGAGCTGCAAGCAAAAAGCTAAGCAGATGCTTGGCTTTTTTGTTTGGCAAAATGAACGTTGAGGAGAAAATAATGGCAAAAGTAAAATTACCAGTCCAAAAAAATCAAAAGATTACGGCAACGATTGCGGATTTGACTTATGAAGGAATGGGTGTAGCTAAAGTAGAGGGTTACCCATTGTTTGTGCAAGCTGCTTTACCTGGTGAAGAAGTGGTCTTACATGTCTTAAAGACCAATAAAAATTATGGTTTTGCTAAAGTGGTAGAGTGGATAACTAAAAGTCCTGCCCGTGTGGAAGGCAACGGCAATGCCTACACGCAAACAGGGATTGCCCCACTGCAACATTTGGCTTATGCTGAACAGTTGAAGTTTAAA
Source organism: Ligilactobacillus sp. Marseille-Q7487 (assembly GCF_949152225.1). NCBI lineage: Bacteria > Bacillati > Bacillota > Bacilli > Lactobacillales > Lactobacillaceae > Ligilactobacillus > Ligilactobacillus sp. Marseille-Q7487. The sequence goes on along the minus strand of NZ_CASCJC010000001.1, from coordinate 1,271,311 downwards.
CGTAAATTAGTGGTTGATTTGTTAAAAAAAGCGCACTTAGAAGACTTAGAAGTCGCTCCAACGCTAGGAATGAGCGAGCCACTGCATTATCGCAATAAGGCTCAAGTTCCCGTACGGATGGTTGATGGTAAATTGGCAACCGGCTTTTTTAGAAAAGGCAGTCATAAATTTGTCGCTTTGAAAGATTTCTTGATTCAAGATCAACGGATTGATGAGGTTTTACAGGTCTGCTGTGAAATCTTACAAAAACATGGTATCAGTGCATATGATGAAGAAAAGCATCAAGGGACGTTACGGCATTTGATGGTGCGAAGAGGCTATTATTCTAAGGAAGTCTTGGTCGTTTTGGTGACTAGAAGTGCTAAGCTAAGAGACGCCCAACAAATCGCTCAAGAAATTATGGCAACTTGTCCAGATGTGGTCGGTGTTTTGCAAAATATCAATTCAGCCAAGACTAATGTTATTTTAGGCGAAACTACACAAAATCTTGCCGGTAAAAATGAAATTATCGATGAGCTAAATGGCTTGAAGTTTAAAATCTCGGCCCAATCATTTTACCAAGTTAATCCAACACAAACTGAAAAATTGTATAATTTGGCGATTGAACAAGCCGGCTTGAGTGGCCAAGAAACCGTGATCGATGCATATTGTGGGATTGGCACAATTTCGCTAAACCTCGCTAAACATGCTAAAAAAGTGTATGGCGTAGAAATTGTGGAACAAGCGATTGAAGATGCTAAACAAAATGCTAAGCTAAATGGTTTGGCTAATATTGAATTTGAAGTTGGTAATGCCGAAGATTGGATGGCGACTTGGCAAAAACAAGGTATTAAACCCGATGTAATTGTGGTTGATCCTCCACGCAAAGGCTTAACGGAAAGCTTGATAACAAGTGCAACACAGATGCAGCCACAAAAAATTGTCTATGTCAGTTGCAATCCAGCCACCTTGGTGCGTGATTTGCAAAGCTTCATGGAAAAAGGCTATCACGTCAGTGCTCCATTACAACCCGTTGACCAGTTCCCACAAACGGCACACGTCGAGAGCGTGACAGTCCTTGAGCGGAAAAAGTAGGGTGCCAGAAACGGCGCTGTTAAGGCATTTATAAAATTACGAAATGTGTATCTATTCGTGACCAGTTCCCACAGATAGACACACTTTTTTGTTACCAAGTTAGAAGCCTTGATTTAATAGTCTTCTCTTAAGTGGTGATATGCTCCCACAGACGACCTTCAAAATTGGCTTAATTTCGGGGTGATCGGTTTACACAAACAGGGTGATTGAATAAAGTTGATATGTTCCCACAAGCCACGTTGACCTGTTTCCATAGTTAGTAGTGATAGGTTCCCACAAAACCAAAAAGCACCCAGCCAAATTGACTGAGTGCGAGATTAAACGGCTATGCTTTAATTGTAATCACTTCACCATCCTTGAAAGTAAATGGTTCTTTGTCAAAAAGGACTGATGCCAAAATTTTAATTATTATTTTTAAACTATTAGATGGAAGTCTAATAGTTTTTTTGTTTTAGGTGGAGAAGAAAATTACATTATTTTTTAGCGAAAGCAGAATCCTGAGTCTAAAATGCTTAAAATTATTATAGCCATAGGCTATACGCTTAATTACTTTAATGTGATTATTGACGCCTTCAATAGGACCATTGGTAAGTCTAGGTAAAACAAAACTATTTTCTATTTCTGCCTTATGCTTCTTGATAGTTTTTAAAGCTTGTCTCATTTCTGGTGGAGGATTCCAAGAAACTGTATCAGTTAATAAATTTAGTAATTGACAACTGTTTTTACGGTACATTTGTAGAAGTAACTGATAATATTCATAGGCTGTTTTCAATTCAGAAGACATATCAAATAAACGATCTAAAACTTCAGAATCGCTTAATTCAGCGTATTTAAAATTTATCCTTGGATAATATCGATGATAATCAACATCATCTTGATTTTTTAGAAGTAGTTTCCAAAAACGTTTCAAAGCTCGATACTCATGGGTTCCAGCTCCATATTCTTTCATAACCCTAATTCTAATTTTATTCATAGCTGTATATGCCTGTGTAACCACATGAAATTTATCTGCAATAATAAATGCATTAGGGAATAGCTCCTTAATCAAACTGCGGTAAGGTGCATATAAGTCAACAGTTATAGTCATTACTGATAATCTAGCTTTGTAACTATATTGAATGAAATAATTCCTAAGGAATTTATTATTTCTTTCAGGAATTATATCTATAATCCGATGATTGACTGCGTTGATTAAACACATACTCATACCACTAGATGAAAATCTTTTACCAGATTTGAAGTCATCTAAGGATAAGTGACTAGGAAGCCAGTTACAATTGACTTTAAAATTATTTTCTACATTCTCTAAAGATCTAATAATTGTGTTTGAAGATGTAAAAGAGTCCGCAGCAATTTCACACATAGGTCTGGATAGACTTAAATCACGTACAAGTTTGGCTTTAACAGCATTAGAAAAATGATCATGATAGTTAGTATCTTTAAATTTAGCTGTCGCAGTCTTTTTGCACTCAGGACACAGATACTTCTGTTTTCTTATAGAAAGCACAAGCTTTTTACCAGCAGAAGAAAGATGAATATTATTAACTACTTTAGTGCCGTTATGTAACATCAATGCTTTACAATTAGGGCAATACATAGGGTAAGACAAATATAGATGACAGAGCAAAGCCTTACTATTTTTAATAATTTTTTCTTCAATATACGAAGTATATTGATATTTAGGGTCAATAGTTAAATTAGGGTCTGTAATTCCAAGTAAAAGTTTGATATTATTATCCATAGAGATGGTGTCCTTTCTTTAATTAGATTGGCGTTGTGGGCCATCTCTTTTATTTTGCCGTAAAAATGGAGAAAATAAAAGAAGGACCGTAATGCAAAAAAATTTTACATTATCAGTCCTAAATATTATACAACCAAGTAAATTCAATTTTGCTTTTGAAGATGGTGATTTTTTCTATCAGGAGGCGAACTAGTTTCTCATTCTCTTGAGCAATTAACTGATCAAGAATTGCCTCTGTGCCATAAGTTGAAGTAACTTCAATTGATACCCGGTCTGCTAGACTACTGAATGAATCATTTTCGACGCCTTCTTCATCAGATGGTGATTGGAAGAACGAGTCTTGGTGACGATAGAAGCGGTGGTCAGAATTGTACTGATCATTATTGAGATCAAGAATGACTTCACCAACGGTAATGGTTTGACCAGGTTTTCCCTTAATTCGAACAGTGAATTCACCATCTTGCTTAGCAACAACTTCATAATCTGTTTTCTTGAAAAACAACATAAAAAGTCCTCCTAACTTGGATTACCCAAGCGAAGGAATCGAAAGAATGCAAAAAGCCACTAGAAAAGCGCGTTAAACAAACCTAAACGATTGAATCGCTTGGGTACTGCAACAGCGCCTTATAGTGGCTTTGTTACAAGATGATATTAACTTTGGATGGCATGCTAGTAACAGATAATGATCATTTATCCCATGCCGAACAGCTAAAAAAATATGCGAACGCATAAATTTGATATTGAGCATCCACCCAGACGCATTTATAATTTAATGTGTGTAGGGTCATTGGTGCCGAGCACTAATCTCTAGCTGATGGTTTGATAATAACAATGTAAGAAAAATGCCTCAGCCAGAAAAAGTCAGATTTAGACAAAAAATGTCAAATTGGGTGGAATGACGTTTATGGATGTGTGTTTTAATCAAATACTCGGGATCTTAAAGAAGTACTGGACGGATAAAGACGGTACGGCGGGATATGATGTAGCTAGAAAAGTCATCAGCCTTATAACGACTGAGAAAATGCATGAGTTTAAATCCGATACAACTTACAAAACTATTTTTGCAACTGGTCTATCAAAAAGCGCGACTGCAAAAATACTTAACAATTTAGCCGGAGGAAGCATATTTGCGGATTATATAGAAGAAAATATCTCTGAAGATGGTAGAAGTAACCTTGCTAAAGACCTTAAAAAGCTTACTGGAGTGCCTATGGATAGAGGTACAGTTGGGAGGGTATGCTATAACTTATTGGTTGATTCTCTAAAAGCAGGCAACCATCTAAAAAATAATAAAAATAAAAAATCCCCACTCAAAAAAAGTGAGGAGGAAAAAATCGATGTTCGTAGTGGAGTTCATCAATATATAAGGTATGTGCGTGATAAAGAAGAAATCAATGTTGACGGAGTTTCTTTTAAAGTGTCTAAACACTTAATGAGCAACGAATTAGAAGTAACACGTACTCTACTGTATTGTTATGCCTTTTTTGAAGCGTACTCGGAAAAAGGAAAACAAAATATTACTGCTGAAAACATAGAAAATAGCGATTATAAGAGCCACTTTGAGAGACAAAAAAGGTGTTTTAACGAAGCTGCTTGGTATGAACGATCTTTGAGAGATACGGTGGTTGATTTTGATGATCAATATGATTTATTGAAACAGGATGTCTATGAAGGTATTGAGCCCGTTTATCATGATGAAGCCTTCGGCACTGATGGTATCAAGAGGTTAAAAAAGGTTCATCAGCAAGTGGTTATTTTACAGCTTGACAGATCAAATTTGAAAAATATTGATAACATCCTTGGAAACGACACTAAGAAAGGATTATGTCATGTTTTAGTTAATGATGGAAAAATAAAATCGTGGGTAAAGGTGGATTATGATGAAGTTGTTTAATAGTAGATTTGAACTAGCATTACGAGTAATATTGATTCTTAAAAATTCCAAAAAAATAACGAAATTGAAAATATTAGCACTCGATCTAATGTCTACCTATGGTAAAGCTTGTAAAATTGCAAATGAAAATTTACATGGCAACAATCAGTTTGATATTTCGGAGATAGCTATTCGAAAAAAGTTAATTGATAAGACGATAGCATACTTACGCTTGTGTGAGCTAGCTGAGGAACTTTATGACTCAAACCTAGGATATACATACAGGCTAACAAACAACGGAAGAAAAATTATTGATCAGGTCAATGATGACTACGCGGAGAGGTATCAAGGGACTTTAAGAAAGGCAATCGATTTAATTGGTAAAAGAGATGATGAACAATTATTTTCAATACTTAGCAAACAATTTAGTATGAAAGTAGGGTGATAGAATTGTCTTTTTACATCAAATTGGTGCGTGTTCAAGGCTATGGCGTTGAAGATGCGGTCGTAAAATTTACAAAAGGCTTTAATTTGATTGAAGGCTTATCAAATCATGGAAAGACTATGATCGTTCAGTTTATCGAATATGCTTTTGGCGGTAGGAATCAGAAAGATTCGCTGTCCTTAAATATTGATGGCACAATTTCTGGACAAATTGAAATGGCAGAGCACAAAAAAGCTCAGCTAAAGCAAAAAAGTAGTGGGGATAAGACGGAACTACAGGTGGAACTGGATAATTTAAGTAAACAATTAGATGAAATATCCGGTCTTGTGACAAGCAAGCTCGCTAAAAGTAAGGAGTGCTTTAACCAGATGAGCGAGCTTAATGACAAGATAGTGGCAGTAGATGTAACGTTATCCAGATATGCGTCACTAAAGGGGCAATATATTTCTGACATTAAGAGGTTAAGTTTCATTGTTGATGGAGAAATTGCTTTTGAGAATATTGAAGAACCTTTACTTTGTCCAGTATGTGAGCAGCCAGTTACTAACGTTGAAAATGAAACTAAGCATGTTGAGGCAGCTCAGAAAGAACTTTCCAGAACCCTTGCTTTATTAAACGATCTTGAGCAAGCAATAGATAGCCTCACTGAAGAGAACCTTTCTTTGCAGAAGCATTATGTTGATCTGGAGAAGGAACGAAATGTAATCCAAACAGAGCTTAATGAGAAGCTATATCCACGTCTTGACAAAATAAAAGCGACTGAGAAGGATTACCGAGAACAGATAGAGGTAATGTCACAAGTTAGGGTCTTTGACGATTTATTAGAAAATTGGGCATCAAGGATTAACGAATTGACTGAGGAAGGAATACCAGAAAAGGATGTTAAATTCAAGCCCAAACAAGAGTTGGGAGAAAAATTTTATACTGATATGGGTGATATTTTAAATTCTCTGTTAGAGAAGGGAAATTATCCTAAGCATCATGTTGCCACCTTTGGTCAAACTTCATTTGATATCATGATCAATGGTAAAAAGCAAGCAGTTAGTCATGGTAAAGGTTTCAGATCATATCTGAATTCTGTTACAGTTATGGCCTTGAGCAAATATATAAATGAGAATGCCTTATACAAACCAGAGTTTTTAATTATCGATACACCACTTGAGGGGCTATCAGAGAAATACAGTGACAATCCTAATGAAAGTATGAAGCATGGTATTTTTGAACTTTTTATAGAACGAGGCAAGAAGTACCAAACAATTGTTGTTGAAAATCCGGATCATTTACCAAGTGATATAGATTTTAAAAGTGAAGATATCAATATGATTAGTTATGAAAATGAAGAGGGATTTTTAAAAGAAGTCTAGGAGGTCCAAATGCAAATTAGCTATAACAAGTTATGGAAGTTATTAATTGACCGTGGCATGAAGAAAAAAGAACTGCAAAAAGCTAGTGGCGTCAGTGCTGCTTCAATTGCTAAGTTAGGCCGTAATGGTAATGTTACGACCGAAGTTTTATTGAAAATCTGTATCGCACTTGATTGCGATATCAGTGATATTTGTGAAGTAGAAAGTAAGTAAGAGGTGAATTCCCATAGCAAAAGAAAATGAAATCTCATTGTTTAATGAACAAGAATTCACGGTAGAAGCAAAAACATATGAATTACAAGAAACAGCTGAATCCACGGAATTAATTAAATCAAAAGAACGAGTCCAAAATCATGGTGAAGTCTTTACCCCCAAATGGATGGTGCAAAAAATGCTAGCCGAACCGGCAATTCAAGAGAAGATCAAAGACATTCACGCGACCTTTTTGGAACCCAGCGCGGGGGAAGGAGCGTTTTTGGTTGAGATTTTGCACCAGCGGTTATCGTACCTTGATCAGCAAGTCAGCAAGACAAGCTGGCCTAAGCAAGCACTCTGGGCGTTGATGAGCATTTACGGAATTGAGCTTTTACAGGACAACATGCTTAAAGCCAGAGAGGCAATGTTAGAAGTAGTGATTAATCACTACCAAGCAAAACTGCAAAAGCAACTGAGCATCAAGACGGAATTTTATAAGGCAGCTAAGTTTGTGATTGCAACTAATATCGTCCAAGGAAATACGCTTGAGTACACTACCATTGATGGCCAGCTGATTGAGTTTAGCCACTGGTGGCCAGTTGATGGAAAGGTTAAACGTGAGGTGTTTACCTATAAATCATTATTTAACAATAGTGATATTGATGATGTGGGAGCTGCAGAGGGACAACTTAGTTTATTTGATGAGTTAGAGACAGAAGCTGAAAAAGAATACGCAATATGTGAAGTGTTGAAAGTATACAAGGAGGAACGGGAGAATGAGCGGAGAAGATAAGAAATTCAAGTTTGATGTGGTGATTGGTAACCCACCGTATCAGGAAGAATCTTCTGAAAAAATCTCAAAAAATGGGCAAAAGCCTAGGACCAATATTTTTCAGAATTTTCAGTTGCAAGCTGACAAATTAGCTAAGCAAAGTATTTCCTTGATTTATCCTGGGAAAAGATGGCTACATCAGTCAGGAAAAGGAATGAGGAAGTTTGGCCTTGAACAAGTAAACGATCCTCACTTAGAAAAAATTATTTATTATCCTGATGCAACTGAGGTCTTTCCAAATGTAGATATAACAGATGGGGTAACTATAGTTGAAAAGAGTATGTTTAAGGAAAATGATTCGTTTGATTTTGAAAGAATAAAAGGGGGGACTGTTGAAACCGTAAAAGTTACTCACCCCGGAAATAAACTGCTAATTTTAGATCCAAAACTTATTCCGATATCTCAGAAAATTCAAAAAGTAGTTTCAAAAAACGAATTAGGCTACTTGTTTGATTCAGTTTATCCAAGAACATTATTTGGAATTGAGAGTAATTTTATAGAGGAAAATAAAAAATATGTTACTCCTTATAGAGGACAAAAAATTTTAGACAATGAGTTGAAATTATTTACTAACGATAGATCTGGGTCAGCAGGACGAGCTGATTGGTTTGTAGTGAATAAAAGTCTTTTAACTAAGAGTCATGATTTAGTTGGCAAATATAAAGTTGTAGTTTCTAGCGCCCATCCAGGAGGTCAAAATAATCGTGATAACCAATTATCAATTTTGGATAACAAATCAATATTTGGCCGTTCACGTGTGGCCTTGAAATTATTTGATAGTCAGTCGGATGCAAAGCACTTCTATGACTATATGAAATCAAATTTTATTCGTTTTACGTTGTTGCTTACTGGCGAAGCATTATCCTCATTTGCAAAATGGACGCCAGATATTCTAGATTACTCTGAGAATAGTGTCATTAATTGGGAGTCTGACATAGATACTCAGCTTTTTGATATGTTTAATATTAGCGAAGCTGAAAAACAATTGATTAATAAAGAAGTTCAAGATTCTGAGACAAAGGGGAATATTAAAGATGAAAACACCAACCATTAAATCATTCAAAAAGATCATCCCCATGATTTATGCCTATACAACGCCCAATGATAAATCCCACCATGGCTGGACAAAAATTGGCTATACTGCTTCACAATCAGTAGAAAATCGGATCAAGCAACAAAGTCATACGATAGACGCTAAAGTTGATTTATTATGGAAAGGAAACGCCCGCTATCAGGATGGCACGGATGAAACTTTTACGGATCACGAATTTCATGATTATTTGACTACCAAACGGCATGTTGAACGTAAACCAAGTACAGAGTGGTTCCGTATTGATGGAGATACTTCGCACCAGTATTTCTACAAATTTACTGAGCGTGATTTTAGCGACGTCCAGGGAAACGATGGGACCCAGTATGAATTGCGCCAAGAGCAACAACAGGCAGTGGATCAAACCGTTGGGTACTTTATCAAACATGGCGAAGGTAGTGAGTTTTTGTGGAATGCGAAGCCTCGCTTTGGTAAGACCTTAACCACTTATGATTTGGTTCGTCAGATGAACATGCAAAATGTCTTGGTAGTAACTAACCGCCCAAGCATTGCTAATTCTTGGTTTGACGACTTTGATAAGTTCATTGCATGGCAGACCAACTTTAAGTTTGTGAGTGAAACTGATGCTTTGAAGAGTCGCCCAGTTCTTTCAAGAAGTGAATTCATCAACACAATTTCAGATGGGAAGGATTATGGGCAAATTGCTTTCGAAAGTTTACAAGGGTTAAAAGGCTCAGTCTACTTCGGTGGTAATTACGATAAATTGAAGTGGATTAGTGAACTGAACTGGGATTTGTTGGTAATCGACGAGGCTCATGAAGGAGTAGATACCTACAAGACCGATAAAGCTTTCGATAAGATTAAGCGCAAGTACACCTTACATTTGACTGGGACACCATTTAAAGCTTTGGCGAAGGGTAAGTTTGCTTCAGACCAAATCTATAATTGGTCTTATGCGGATGAACAGCAAGCTAAACTGGACTGGGATGAAAATCAAGAAGGTAGTAGCAATCCTTACGAAGTGATGCCCCAATTGAACATGTACACCTACCAGGTATCAGCAATGATGGCTGACGAGTTAAAGGGCAAGGTTAAACTTGATGATGGTGATCAGGTCGACCCAGCCTTTGATCTTAACGAGTTCTTCAAAACAAAGGAAAATGGTAAATTTGTTTACGATGAAGCCGTCGACCGTTTCTTGGATGCTCTGACCAAGCAAGAGAAGTATCCCTTCTCAACACCAGAGTTACGACAAGAGCTGGCGCATACTTTCTGGCTGTTAAATCGGGTCGATAGTGCCAAAGCTCTGGCCAAGAAATTAAAGGATCACAATGTCTTTGGTGAATATGAAATTATCTTGGCTGCAGGAGATGGTAAGCTTGATGATGATCAATTAAATGAAGATCAGTTGGAACAAGCAAATGAAAAGTCTTTCGATAAGGTACAGCGAGCAATTGCAACTCACGACAAGACGATTACGCTCAGCGTAGGGCAACTAACAACTGGGGTGACCATCAAGCCTTGGTCAGGAGTATTAATGCTTTCCAGCATGAAGAGCCCCTCGGAATATATGCAGGCGGCTTTTCGGGCGCAAAATCCTTATACTTTTGATCGCGATGGTGAGCTAGTTCAAAAGCAAAATGCATATGTCTTTGACTTTGATCCAACTAGAACTCTGACGATTTTTGATGAATTTGCCAACAACCTACTAGAAAAGACAGCTAACGGTAGGGGTACTGTTGAAGAACACGAAGCTAATATTCGCCAGCTACTAAACTTCTTCCCAGTAATTGGTGAAGACGAAGACGGCAAGATGGTGGAATTAGACGCCAAACAAGTTATGTCAATTCCACGCCATCTGAAGTCTCAAGAAGTTGTTAAGCGTGGTTTTATGAGTAACTTCCTCTTTACTAATATCAGCCGGATCTTTAGTGCTCCTACTGAAGTACGCAAAATTTTGGATGGCGTGGTAACTGCTAAGGAAGAAAAAAGCAAAAAAAGTCAGTCAGCAATTGAAGGTGCAGAAGACGTTGCTGTTAATGATCAAGGAGAAGTTGAGATTCCTAAGGAACGCGTGATTGGCAAATCTAAGGATCTTTTTGGCGATAAGGTTTATAGTGATATGGGGCAGCAGGTTGCTGATGCCGTTACTAATACAGATCAGACTGACTTTAAGTCTGCCGCTAAAGAAATAGCTAAGCAGTTGAATGATTTTGTTGGTAGAGAAGTGGTTAATCGAATTAGTGAAGATTATGGCTTAAATAAGTCGGAAGCTAAACGTTACCAAAAACAAGTAGAAAAAGATACCGAGCAAGCATTTCACAAACTTGCTGATGAATTGAATGACAAAAAGAAGTTAGCAGAAGTTAACTATCAGCAAAAACAAGCAGTGGCCCAAAGTGAAGCAGAACTGCATAAAGCAAAACAGGAATATGAAGCAATGTCGGAAGCTATCTTACAAGAGTTTACTAAGAAAGCTCGCCAGCAAGTTCAAAAGACTGTTGCCGATACGCCTGCTAATGTAATCGAACGGGTGGAAAAGCATCAAGAAGAGCAAAAGATGAAGAATGTCGAAGAGGATGCGCGGGCTCACTTACGTGGTTTTTCACGGACCATTCCAAGCTTCATTATGGCTTATGGTGATGAAAACTTAACCTTACAGAACTTTGATGATTACACGGAAGATGATGTCTTTAAAGAAGTAACAGGGATTAGTGAAGATCAATTCCGTTTCCTTCGTGATGGTGGCGACTATGTTGACGAAGCTAGTGGTGAGAAGAAGCACTTTGATGGGCAACTCTTTGATGAAGTAGTCTTCAACGATTCCATTCAACAATTCTTGGAATTAAAGGAAAAGCTAAGCGATTACTTTAATGAAGATAACGATGAAGATATTTTTGATTATATTCCGCCGCAAAAGACCAATCAGATTTATACACCAAAAGCGGTAGTTAAGCACATGGTCGATGATTTAGAAGCTAATAACCCAGGAATTTTTGCTGATCCTAATAAGACTTTTGCGGACCTTTACATGAAGTCTGGGCTCTACATTACTGAAATCGTCAAGCGCCTCTTCCAAAACGAGAAGATGAAGGAATTATTCCCGGATGACCAGGAACGTATCGAGCATATTATGAAGCATCAAGTTTATGGTCTGGCTCCAACTCGGATCATTTACTTGATTGCAACTAATTATATCTTTGGTTTTGACGAAGGCTTAAAAAATTCAGTGCTTGGTAAACATTTCAAGCAAATTGATGCTGCCGAATATGCGAAGAATGGAACGCTAGAAGAAGTAATTCAAAAAGAATTTGGAGGTGAGAAATAAGGTGAAAGCAGACAGTATTCATTTGTTTGACTTCCTTGAAAATGGAAAGACCATCTTTGAAATTCCTGTTTTTCAACGAAACTACGAATGGGATGAGCAGCAATGTAGCCAGCTGTTTAAGGATCTGACCATTGCCGCTGAGGATGATCAAGATCATTTTATTGGAGCAATTGTCTATGTTGCTGAAACGGGTCGGAAGCTGAGTCATATTTACCGAATCATTGATGGTCAACAACGGTTAATGAGTTTAATGCTTCTTTTGAAGTCCTTAGCTGATGTAAATGATCAAGTGCGGGCAGAGATTCAAGAGCAGTATTTGACCAACAAATATCTGGAAGAAAATAATCATCTCAAGTTGAAACCCGTTGCTCATGACATGGAAGCCTTTGAGGCCGTGATGAATGACCGACTCGATCAGTATAATGAGCCTTCTAAGGTAGTAAAAAACTATCAATATTTGGTAGATTGCAATAAATAACTTGAACAAATTTAATGACGCAGATTAAGCAAAAAGATCTCAATTGGAGTTCGCCAGTTCAAACATTTGAGTGGCCGTGAATTCAGATACCAGTTAATCTGAATCAATTCATCATCACTAATCTCTTCAATTGGCTGACCCTTAGGAATAAATCGCCGTAACACTCGATTACGATTCTCATTACTACCACGTTCATGCGGAGAATAAGCATGGGCAAAGTACAACGGCACGCCGGTATTTTTCTCAATTGATTGGTAGTTGGCGAACTCTTTCCCGTGATCAACCGTCAGTGTCTTGAGATTAGTTCCTAATTGATTAGCTAACTCAAGGATAGCCTTAGTCATTGAAGTGCTATCTCGTCCACCAAGCCGTTTAACGATAGTAAGGCGACTCTTGCGTTCGACAAACGTGGCTACTGCTTGACCTTTGCGCTTGCCAGATAAAACTGTATCAGCTTCAAAATGGCCTGCAATATTACGATCAGAAGCTTCAGCTGGACGATCTTCAATCGAACGACCATGACTGAAAGTCCCACGGGTTTCTTTAGCACGCTTACGACGAATACCATGGTCAGGTAAATCAGTCATCCGAATATCTAGAAGTCCTTGATCGACCCAGTTATAGATAGTCTTGTAGGCGATCCTAACCACATGGGCTACTTGTTCAATTGACCATTTCTGAATCTTGATCTTGTCTTCGATTAGTCGCTTGAGGTTAGCCGTTAATGAGCATTTACGACCACGATAACTAAGTTTAGTTTCGTGGTCGGCTTGCGCACTAGTCGCATGGTATTCACCCTTTAACCGGTGAATTTCATTAAAGATAGTAGTCTTACTAAAGCCCAGGTAATCAGCGATATATCGAAGAGATCGCTTTTCATGACGAAGCGTTTCGATGACAATGCGGTCTGAAAATGATAAGATAGTGGTGCCCATAAAGGTCCTTCTTTCTAATGGAATGTTGTAACGACACCATTAAAGACCTTTATGGGTTTTTCTGTCCACTAAAATGTTCAACTTAAATTTTACAATCTGCCTTAAAATTTTGTATAATAGGAATTGAAGTTAAATTAGATGCTAAAAATTTGTAATTAAGAAGGAGGGATTCGTCATGTTGGTATTCCAAATGCGTAATGTAGATAAAACATCTACTGTTTTGAAACAGACTAAAAACAGTGATTACACAGATAAATAAATACGTTAGATTAATTCCTACCAGTGACTAATCTTATGACTTTTTAAACAGATAACTAAAATTACAAACAAATCGTTTAACTTCTGTATTTATTTACAGATGTAATCACTTCAGGAGTGATTACATGAACAAAAATATAAAATATTCTCAAAACTTTTTAACGAGTGAAAAAGTACTCAACCGAATAATAAAACAATTGAATTTAAAAGAAACCGATACCGTTTACGAAATTGGAACAGGTAAAGGGCATTTAACGACGAAACTGGCTAAAATAAGTAAACAGGTAACGTCTATTGAATTAGACAGTCATCTATTCAACTTATCGTCAGAAAAATTAAAACTGAATACTCGTGTCACTTTAATTCACCAAGATATTCTACAGTTTCAATTCCCTAACAAACAGAGGTATAAAATTGTTGGGAATATTCCTTACAATTTAAGCACACAAATTATTAAAAAAGTGGTTTTTGAAAGCCGTGCGTCTGACATCTATCTGATTGTTGAAGAAGGATTCTACAAGCGTACCTTGGATATTCACCGAACACTAGGGTTGCTCTTGCACACTCAAGTCTCGATTCAGCAATTGCTTAAGCTGCCAGCGGAATGCTTTCATCCTAAACCAAAAGTAAACAGTGTCTTAATAAAACTTACCCGCCATACCACAGATGTTCCAGATAAATATTGGAAGCTATATACGTACTTTGTTTCAAAATGGGTCAATCGAGAATATCGTCAACTGTTTACTAAAAATCAGTTTCATCAAGCAATGAAACACGCCAAAGTAAACAATTTAAGTACCATTACTTATGAGCAAGTATTGTCTATTTTTAATAGTTATCTATTATTTAACGGGAGGAAATAATTCTATGAGTCGCTTTTCATGACGAAGCGTTTCGATGACAATGCGGTCTGAAAATGATAAGATAGTGGTACCCATAAAGGTCCTTCTTTCTAATGGAATGTTGTAACGACACCATTAAAGACCTTTATGGGTTTTTCTGTCCACTAAAATGTTCAACTTAAATTTTACAATCTGCCATTTCAAAAAGCGGATCCAACAATCCGAATTCTCAAGTACGGAACTCTATGAGGCCTTGAACCATTTCAATATGGTTTATATAGAGCTGACCAATGATGTGCAAGATGAGAATCCGCAGGTGATTTTTGAAAGTTTGAACTCGACGGGGGTATCCTTGTCTGCATCCGACTTGGTGCGTAACTTTCTATTAATGAAGCTAGATTCAGATAAACAATCTCGCCTATATCAGGAATATTGGGTTAAAATGGAGCGGATTTTCACTACAAATACCTTTGCGGATTTCATCAGATTTTATTTAACAATGAAGATGCACAAGATGATTAACAGGGCTAAAATATATCCGCTTTATAAGGAGTTTTACCATGGACAGGGGTTGGACTCTGAAGATGCCTTAGCCGATCTGTATCGGTTTGCCATTTTTTATGATCAATTGATCCATGCTGAGACCGGAATTCAGGAGTTAAATCCAATTTTGCGTCACATTAATGCCATGGACAGTCGAGTGGTTTATCCTTACTTTTTCATGATGCTGGAGATGACCTCAACAGGTGAAGTTAGCCAAGATGATGTGATTGAAGTCGCTCAGATCATGGAAAGCTACCTCTTCCGACTGAAGGTTTGCCAACTTCCTACTAATGGGCTAAATCGCATGGTAATTGCCTTATGCGATAAGGCAAAGGCAGTTGGTGATTATCGTGCAAGGCTAGTTTCATTACTAAATGCCTCCTTCCCGGATGATAAAAAATTTGCAGACAGTCTGATGAATGTTAACTTGTACAGTCTACGAAATAATTTAGTCAAATTAGCGTTAGTGGTTCTAGAGGAGTCACGGACTAAGGAAACCATCGACTTTGACGATGCCCAGGTTGAACACATTATGCCACAACGGCTAAACAATGATTGGCGAATTGAACTCCCTAATGCTAACCGGATCAATGAGGAAATGGGTGGTGTGATTGGCAACTTAACGTTAACTAAGTATAACCAGGAAATGGGTAATAAAGTGTACAGTGAGAAGAAGGAAGTTTACCAAACATCCAATGTCAGTTTAACGCGAGAAATTGCAGCCGAGTATCCAACTTGGAATAAAGAAAGTATCGTTAAGCGAACAGAACAACTTGCCCAAGAATTAATCTCAATTTTTCCTAGACCGGTTGATACGCTTCAAGTGGAGGATATCTCTGGAGAGCACACAATTACCGAGTCAATTGATATTACTGGTAAAAAGCCAACTAGATTAACTATCAGTGACGAAGATATTCCACTCGATTCTTGGCGCAAGATGTTGATTAGTTTTATGGAGTATATTTGGCAATTGGATAGTCGCAACTATGAGAAGATTAAAGGTGACAGCTCATTGAATAAGATGCTGTTTGCTAGTCAACGGGTGCCAGAAATATTGGACAATGGAACTAGTATTGAAACCAACTTCTCAGCTAATGTGGTTTTAGCCTTGATTTCTAAGATAGCTGAAATCTGTGATATCGCCGATGAAGTATCATATACGATTAAGTGAGGTGCTTAGATATATGGCTGAGATTATTGAAAAAATGACACCAGAAAAATTTGTTGATAGATTTAGTGAGTTGATGATGGATCAAAGAGTCCATAATATTTTGGTGAGGGGATACTTTGATGATGATAAAGTATTATTAACTTTCGGAATTTTAAATGATTTGCCACATTATAAAAATGGAACATTAGTAATAGGCAATACGCGAGTTCAAGATGAAAAAAATTTTTTGGAACGTGGACTTCGTAAGACATTACCTCGTTTTAATTTAAGAGATATTTTTAAAATTTACGGATTGAATATTCAATTTACACAATGGAAAAAGAATAGGGACTTTCGATTTAATGACAATAAGGATTTTGCAATCTTTCATCCAGTCCAAACAGCGATAAGTGATATTTCAGAACGAGATAAATTTAGAAAAGTATTGGAAAACTCAAAGGCTAGAAAGAACATTTTGATAACCACCAATGATTTCAACAATGATCCGGAAAAAATATATGATATTGTTAACGCAGTGCTAATTTTGGATACAACAGCTGTAAATGAAAAGAATAAACAAACCTATGACACGATAAAAGCAAATTTAGCAGCTGATGGCAAGGAAGAGCCATATTGAGTGTGTAGTAATTTTTGCTGATTGTTTTTAGATTACGTAGCAAAAATCAAGGTAGGTTACTTGTATTTGGCACTGATGGTTAGAATATCAATGTTCAAAGAAAACTAAGCAGCCTTAAAGATAGCTACTTAGGCTACTAAAAGATCGTCCGCAACTGGCCAAAGTTAACGGGACGGTCTTTTAGTATGTGCAGAATGTGGACAATAGGGTGGCCTTTCCGCTACTTTTGGGGCGCCTTTTTAGCTAACTCTTCTCGACGTTGCTTGATGGCTTCTTCAATCTTCACTAGATCTTCTTCCTTAGCTAAATTAAGAATGTATTGTTAAGCTCGAAAAGTCTCTGAAGCATTGTTCCATTTACTGATTAGGTTAAACATACTCATTGCTATTTCACTCCTTGTAGTATTCAATAACTAAATTATAGCATCGATCCCTTGAAACATTGTTATAACGCACTCGACAGGCACCAAGTACGCTATAACATAGTAGCGTTCATTGAGTTTCCGTTAGCTAATGAAATATTAAAATAGTGAGACTGGGTATGATAAGCAAGCACTCATCTTAGTTAAATTGCTGTAGAAATTAATCCATAGAAAGCAGCGACAAACCGCACTGTCTCAGCGTTTGAGGCAATGTGTGATTGGTATGAGTCGGACGCCACATGTTGAGACGGTAATATTGATGTCAAGGGTAGATAAGTAAGAGTGTAATAAGATAAGTAAATAAAGGCTTTCCGTGGTTTGAGGTCTGGTTCTAAGCCAGAAGGCTGGTGCAATTATAAAACTTCCTTCAAAACCATATGCCAGACTTAAAAGAGGCGCGAAATATTGTTATAACTGGTGATGTTGAAACACTAGAACTGCTCTATGAAGATATACCAGATACCCTTTCACAACTGATTCGTACAGCCTTTGTATCAAGAGTTGATCATAAGTTTATTGTGGCTGACTTCTCAGTCATTGAGGCTCGTGTGCTTTCATGGCTCGCAGGCGAAACATGGCCAACAAAGGTATTTGCTAATGGTGATGATATCTACTGTGTATCTGCCTCCCAGATGTTTAACGTTCCCGTTGAAAAGCATGGTGTGAACGGTCACTTGAGACAGAAGGGTAAAATTGCTGAATTGGCACTTGGATATGGTGGTTCTGTTGGTGCGCTAAAAGCCATGGGTGCATTAGAGATGGGGATTGAAGAGAAAGAATTAAAACCGCTTGTGAATGCCTGGAGAATGTCTAATCCCAACATCACACAGTTCTGGTGGGATGTAGATTGGGCGGCTAAATAATGCGTAAGGAAAATAAATCACAAAAAACCCATGGTATCGAGTTTCATTGTCTTAGTGGCATGCTTTTTATCATTCTTTCACCAGGTAGACGGCTTGTCTGTGTAAAACCTCGAATTGGTGAGAATCAGTTTGGTGGTGAGTCTGTTACCTATGAAGGAGTAGGTGGAACAAAGAAATGGGAGCGCCTTGAAAGTTACGGTCCTAAGTTTGTAGAGAATATTGTTCAAGCCATCTCCCGTGATATTTTAATGTATTCAATAAAGATGCTTAATACTTATCGTATTGTGGCTCATGTCCATGATGAAGTTATTATTGAAGCCAATACTCAAATATCTATTACTGAAGTATGTAAACAAATGAGTCAAGTGCCACCTTGGGCAAAAGGGCTGCTCCTTGATGCCGATGGCTATGAATGTGAATTTTATCAAAAAGATTAAAGAAATCATCAGATTTCACCTCCTGCCGTGGCTACTAGGTAGGAGGTGTTTTTCTATGAACATTTATGAAGTAAAAAACGGCTGTCCTTTAAAGGGCAAGACCGAGCAGATGACAGAGGAAGAATTACAAAAGGAATATGACTTTCACATAACCGAGAGTATTGTCGCAAACCTATATAAAGAAGGCAAAATCACAGCGGATGAATTACACAAAATATCAGCCTTGAACAGGCAGGAATTCTCTCCCCGTTTAGCCGAGATTATGTCCTAAAAAGCTTGCTATTAATAGCTTTTAGAGTGATGTATGTAATGGGCGAAAGCGAGGTGAGATGATGAAAAAGATAACAAAAATAGATGAACTGTCCCAAGGACAACTACCTAATACGAATCTTAGGGTTGCTGACTATGCTAGAGTCTCAACCGATAGTGATGAACAACTTGAAAACCTTAAGACACAGCGTGAACACTATGAGTGCTATATTAAGTCTAATCCTGAATGGAAGTTTGCAGGTCTTTATTATGACGAAGGGATCTCCGGCACCAAGATGGCGATTGGAATCAGTTAAAAAATCCTCCAAAATGAAAAATACATCGGAGATGCCCTTCTGCAAAAGACTGTTACTGTAGATTTTCTAACCAAGAAATGAGTGAAGAATGAAGGGCATGTTCCACAGTATTATGTTGAAAATAGCCATGAAGCGATCTATTCCTAAAGAGTTATTTTTGCAGGCACAAGAACAAATTCCGTATCTTAGAGTACGATGATAAGCTTGTAAGGAAGATAATCCAGAGCGTTACAGTCTATGAAGAACACTTCGTCATAGCCTTCAAATCTGGCATCGAAATGGAAATATAAAAACCAGAAGTAAATAGTCCATGACTCTACAGTAGAGTTGTGGGTTTTCTTTTGCTTGCTGATTATAATAATATTTTAATAACTATTGTATTTATCAATCAAACGGTTTAGGATATTCTTATCGTAAACTTGGAGGTGCTGTATGACTACGGCTGAAATGATTAAAGAACTGTGTGAGCAAATGAATATAAGTGTTTCCGAACTTGCTAGACGTATTGGCCAGACTCCACAGAATTTCAATAAAAAATTACAACGAGAAACTGTAACCTTGGATGAGTTGAAGACCATTGCTGATGTACTAGGTGTCAAGTTTGTGCAGGCATTTATTTTACCAGATGGAGAAGAAATAAAAATATCTAACGAATAAAGGAGGCAGTCTAATATGATGATTAATCCGGAAAGTTACTATGAAGAGTATCTCAAAGGAAAAACAAAAGAAGAAATAATGACCGCCATCCGAGGATTTAAGCAAGAAATAAGACGTCTAAAAAGTACACTGGAAAATCCTGACTATGATGATAACACAATTATTCATCCAGATAAGTTTACCTGCATTTACTGGACTCGTGGATACTTGGAAAAAGCTAAAGAGACCTTAAGAGAGAATATGAAAGGGGCATTCAAATGAAAAAAAAGGATTTGATGCATGAAATTAAAAATCAATATATAGAAAAACAAGGGTATCACGATGTTACTCACACTCATCATCAAGGACATGAGTCAGCTTCACACGCTTCATGTATCACTGTAGTTCCGATCTTTAATCATTTAGAAGGAGAACAGATGGAGGAAATTATGAAAGTAACGAAATCGACCTCTTTTAAAAAGGGTGAAGTAATTTACCGAGAGGGAGATATATCCGACTTGTTATATATTGTAAGTAAAGGGAAAATTCGAATTTACCGTTTGTCTGAATCAGGAAAAGAACAATTAGTGAGAATATTGAATCCAGGCGATTTCACTGGAGAGCTTGCCTTGTTTCGCGAATCAATTCAGGAAGCATATGCAGAAGCAATGAGTGATACCGATGTATGTATGATTAGTAGAAATGATTTGCAAGAATTTTTATTAAAGTACCCTACTATATCTTTGAAGATTTTATCGGAATTCTCTAACCGATTAGAAACATCAGAAAAACAAACAACTAGATTTGCCACAGAGAAGGTAGATACTAGATTAGCACTGTTTCTTGCAGAATGCATGGAAAGCGGAGATGGTCCAATGGAAATTGAATTGCCAATGAGTAAAAAGGATTTAGCCTCTTATCTAGGAACTACTCCAGAAACTATTAGTAGAAAGTTAGCTGACCTTGAAAATGAAGGATATATAAAACAAAAATCAGGTAGAAAGATTGAGATTTTGGATTTAGATGGATTGTTGTTGGTATAGATGTGATAATATAAAGTAAAATAGTAGTAAAAATTATTAAAACATTTAAAAAAGACTAAACTTGATTTGAGTGTGTCAAGAAGTTTGTGTAAATTTATTTAAACCTTATTCGCTTTGATTAATCATTTAGAACATTGAATCCAACGTATCCTGGCATTGCTTAAATCCTTTATGAGATCTACCAGATTTTTTATTATTATAGTTAATCATTTGGGTTACTAAGAAGCGTTCTAGAGCATCTTCATTAGGAAATTGTTCTTTGACTTTGGTTTTTCTTTTCAGCTGTTTGTTGAAGGATTCAACAATATTAGTGGAGTAAATTGTGCCTCGAATCCTTTTAGGAAATTGCGTGAAGGTTAAGAGATTTTCAGTCTCTTGAATGGTGCGAGTCATTCTCGAATAACGTTTCTCCCACTTTTCTATAAAATTTTGGATTTTTTCTTCCTCTTCCTTAAAACTTATTGCGTGATGAATTTCTTTGAAATCGCAGGCTACCTCTTTACGATCAGAGACACGAATTTTCTCCATGATATTCCGATTAATATGAATCAGACAGCGTTGAAATTTTGCTTGAGTATAGTTTTTTTCACAAACGTTTTGAATGGCGATCATGCTATCAGCCACGATAAGTTGCACGCTAGTTAAGCCTCTAGAAACTAAACTTCCTAATAAGTCTGATCAAGCAGTATCTGATTTTTGTGGAGCAATGAGATAATCTAAAATTTCTTTTTCTCCAGAATAAGTAATGCCTAAAGCAATATGTATGGCTTCTTTTTGGACGGCGTCACGTCTTAAGGGAATATAATTAGCATCTAGAAAAAGACACACATACTGAGAATGAAAAATAAGACGAGAATGAAAAGCAGTGACTTGTTCATCTACAACCTTTGTAATATTAGAAATAGTCGTTGGACTGTAATGCGAGCCATATATTTTTTCAATTAAATCAGCAATTTTTCTAGTGGTGATTCCTTTTTCATATAGTTGAATAATGGTTGTTTCCAAGCTATCAATGCGATGAGTGTATGGAGGAATAAGAGATTGGTGGAACTGCCCGTTTCTATCTCTAAGAACCCGTACATTAATTTGACCAAACTGGGTATCTAATCGTCTCGTATACTCTCCATTGCGATAATTTCCACTATTATTGAAGCGTGCATAAGGATCATAGCCTAAAATAGCGGTTAATTCACTTTCTAAAAGAGTATTGATGGTTCGTTCAAGTTGGCCACGGAAAACTTCTGTTAAATTCGTATTTTCTAGTAGTGCTTCAGCAAGTTCTTTGTTAAATTTCCTCATAGGAAGACCTCTTTCGTTGATTTGGTTTCGTCGCTTTAATCATACGAATAAGGTCTTCCTTTTTCAATATCCTAATTTACACAAACTATTTTACGCTCTCCTTGATCTAGATCAATTTAATTTCTTTCAATCTATAGTATTATACAATCAAGATAAAGAAAAGAAAAAATAAAACAAGAAAGAAGGAAAAAATATGTCAAGACAATTAAATTTTAATCAAGTAAAGGAAACTCATTTAAAAACATTAGCACAATATGTTCCAGTTGTGGCAAAAGTTCATGGAGGAAATCATCCAGAATTCTACCAGGTTCGTAAAGTATATGATGAACTTGCAAAGAAAGCAAAAGATGCGGGAATAGAAAAGCCAGACTTAAAAGAGGAGTTTGTAAAATTACGTGAAATCACAGATGATTATACAGTTCCAGGTGATGTATGCGAAAGTTATGAAGCAGTATATAACATGTTAGCAGAATTAGATAAAGCATATGAAGCATAAAAGAAAATAAACAAAGTAATGAAAAGATATAAATAATCTAATAAGGGGGGAGTATGAATATGCAAAAATTTATATTAGGAAGAAAAAACCATATTACAATAGTAAGTGCAATTTTAATAATAATTGCGTTTGTCAGTAAATTAGGCTTCGAAAACGAACAAATAGCCATATGGGCATTAGTAATTGCTTCAATTTTGGGAGTTTCACCTATTGCGATTCAAGCGTATCAAGCATTAAAAGTCAAAGTAGTTAGTATTGATGTTTTAGTTACCATTGCAGTTATCGGAGCCTTTATAGTTAGAAACTACGAAGAATCAGCAATTGTTACATTTTTATTTCTATTTGGAGCTTATCTAGAACAAAGGACACTTAATAAAACACGTTCTGCAATTAAAGAATTAACTCAAATGGCACCAGAAAGTGCCTTAAAACAAGTGGAAAATGGTGAGTTTGAAGAAGTAGAAATAGATGAAGTTGATGTAGGAGATATTTTGCTTGTTAAAACGGGTGCAAAAATCCCAGTTGACGGTACAGTGTTAACAGGAGAAGGGCATATTAATGAAGCAAGTATTACAGGAGAAGCGGTTCCTGTAAGTAAAAAGAAAGATTCGGGGGTATATGCCGGAACAATTTTAGAAAATGGAACTATTCAAATCACTGCTGATCGTGTAGGTGAGGATACTACTTTTGGTAAAATCATTGAGTTGGTTGAAGAAGCACAGGACTCAAAATCAGAAGCAGAACGTTTCATTGATAGATTTTCTAAATACTACACACCAGCTGTTTTAGTTCTCTCTTTTATTGTATGGATATTTTCAAGGGATATTGAACTTGCAATTACAATATTAGTTTTAGGATGTCCAGGAGCATTGGTAATCGGTGTACCGGTTTCAAACGTCGCGGGGATTGGCAATGGAGCACGTCATGGAGTCCTTCTAAAAGGTAGCGAGGTTATTAGTGACTTTAGCAGACTAGATACCATGGTATTTGACAAAACAGGTACATTAACAATAGGAAATCCCAAAGTAGCTGATAAAGAAATTTATGCAGATAATGTATATGAAGTATTAGGGTATCTAGCAAGTGTTGAAAAGGAATCAGATCATCCATTAGCAAAAGCAGTTGTAGAATATATTGGAGATATAAAATTATATACAATTGAAAAAACAGATGTTGTAAAAGGTGGAGGAATTGTAGCTCATGTAGAAGGTCATAAAGTTACAGTCGGTAATGTGGCACTAATGGAGCAAGAAAATATTCTTTTAAGTGAAAAAGCTCGTGCAGATATTGCCAGATTTGAGAAAAATGGAAATTCACTTGTTTTAACATCAGTTGATGGTGAATTAAAAGCATTGATGGGTATTCGTGATCAAATTCGCCCGGGTGTAAAAGATGATCTTAAAAAGTTGAAAAAACTTGGTGTTAAAAATCTAGTAGTTCTTTCTGGTGATAACCAAGGAACAGTTGATTTAGTAGCACGTGAACTAGGACTTACAGAGGCTCATGGACATATGTTGCCAGAAGATAAAGCAACATATATTAAAGAGTTACAAGAAAAAGGTCAGATTGTGGCATTTGTTGGAGATGGAGTAAATGATAGTCCTTCACTAGCTCTAGCACAAATTGGAATTGCTATGGGAAATGGAACAGATGTAGCAATTGAAACTTCAGATGTTGTTTTAATGAATTCAGATTTCAGCCGCTTGCCTCATGCATTAGGTTTAACAAAGGCAACCGCTAATAACATGCTTCAAAATATTATTATTGCAGTCGGGGTTGTATTAGTCCTTCTTGCCAGCGTATTCTTTAGTAAATGGATGAACATGTCAATCGGTATGTTAGTACATGAAGCAAGTATATTAGTAGTAATTTTAAATGGTATGAGACTTCTTCGCTATAAATTAAGAAAATAAAAATAAATAAAATTCTTAATGTAAATCAATTTATTATAGATAATAATAGTATATAATACAATTAACATAAACTAAAGGAGAGATGAAAAATGCAAAAAGCAACAATTCAATTAGAAACATTAACATGTCCATCATGTATGAAAAAAATAGAAAATGGAGTTAAATCATTAGATGGAGTAGATAAAAAAAGCATAAAGGTGCTATTTAATTCAAGTAAAGTAAGAGTGGAATATGATGATGAAAAAGTATCTATAAAAGATATTGAAAATGCCATCGATAAATTAGGATATGAAGTTATAAAATCTCAAGTAAAAGCTTTATAAAATAAGAGGGAATAAGTTTGGTTTTAATGATATCAGATGCTGGTTAATGTCATCTACGGTAAAGGACACAGTTACCAAGTTATAATGTCGTTGATATCTTCCCACACACGAAAGCCCACAATGGATATGTTCTCATAAAGAGAATTTCTGATAAAAATATTTTGGTTACAAGTATTTGACAGCTATAACTTCCGCTCAAGCCACGTGGAGACGGTAGCGGTGATGGAAAGAGTGGAAAATTAAGGAGATAATACTGCTTTGAGAGTTGGGGCTTTCGAGCTTTGACGCTTTGTCAAATCGACTGATAGAGTAGTCATCAAATATTAAAGTTATAAATTTTAATCTTTGAGCTCTCTTTACTGGGATTTTCCAGTGAGGATGGCTTTTGTGTTTGCCCTTTTTGGAAAATGGAACAAAGTTGAGAAAGAAATGTTGAAGGAAGCTAAAGAATGTTTAAAACAAATAGATAGCAAAAAGTTATTTTAACATATTGGAATTTTGCAAAGGAGTATGATTGTATGAAAATTGCAACAACTATTTTATCTATAATAACAATCTTTTTTGCTGCATTAGGATTAGCGAAAATTCTTTCTTTTGACATAGTAACTCCAATTATGGAAGCATCACTTGCCACCCTTTTACTAGTAAAAAGTTTAGAGTATAAAAATAATCGAGATAAAAGTGGTTTTATCATGAACTTTTTAACTGCAGTATTTATCTATGTTGTAGTGATTTATACTGTTTTTATAAGATAGGAAAATTTCAGATTTATCTCAAGCATAATTAGCCAAAAAGTGTGATGTTTCGTGCAGACAGTAAATGCAATAGAAAATAACAAGCATGATCCTACGCTTTTTTTAGTCTTTAAATTTGCTACAGAACTTCAAATTACAGTTGAGCAATTTTTTTACAATAGTATTTTAGAAACAGTTAGTTTTATGGTGGCTTCTTACTAAATGGTTTGAGCGATTTAACTTAGGACGGTGATTTTTTGCGAACATATAAGGATAAAACAGAACTTAAGGCTGAAATCAGTAAGATATTTGAGAAATATATTGCAGAATTTGCTGATATTCCCGAAGTTTTAAAAGATAAACGAATTGAAGAAGTTGATAGAACGCCAGCTGAAAACCTTGCGTATCAAGTTGGGTGGACTACTTTATTGCTCAAATGGGAAGAAGATGAACGTAAAGGTTTGGTAGTAAAAACACCATCGGATAAATTTAAATGGAATCAGTTAGGTGAATTATATCAATGTTTTACAGTCACCTATGCTTCTTTATCTTTGCAAGAATTAAAATCTAAGTTAACTGAAAATGTTAATTCTATCTATGAAATGATTGACTTATTGAGTGAAGAAGAATTATTCAAGCCCCATAGGCGAAAATGGGCCGATGAAGCCACTAAAACAGCGGTTTGGGAAGTCTATAAATTTATTCACGTTAATACAGTTGCTCCTTTTAAAACTTTTAGAACTAAAATCAGAAAGTGGAAAAAGTTGGTTCTATAAATTAACAAAACACCAAAGTTAGCCAAAAATGCTAACTTTGGTGTTTTTTGTATAAAATATGTACATAAATACAGAGTATAGTTTTTTGTTACCCAATATTCATAGTATTTTTGTTGATTTTTAGGATGTCTTTATATTCATTTATGAGATTATAAAACGTGCCTTTTTTAAGACCAGTTTGACTGATAAATTCTTTAGTAGTAATTTTCCCATTGTTCCAAGCAGCATATAGACTTTCCCAATTTTTGGGAAAGTCTATTTTTTTACGACCGGTTGTAGCTGCTAGTGATGGGCGAATATCAAAAGTTTTGTTTGCAAGCAAAGAAGCGTATACATCACAGATGACACTAAGTGCAAGATTATTTGTTGAAGGATTATCGAAAATATGCGTTGTAGGATAATCTGCAAATACGATTTCAATCTTATTATCTCGTAACCATAATAGCTCATTGTAGACGTCTTGTTTATTAGCACCAATATTATTAATTGAGCTGATAATAAGGATGCCTTTTTCTTTTAGAATATCTTTTTTTAATTGATTATAAGCGATATAAGAGCGATCTGAATCTGTATACAAATCGTAATATGCTTCTCGCTTATGCGAAGCTTTTTGTAATAGTTTTTCGATTCTTTTGACATTTTCACCTTTTTTAATATATGCATATATCTTTTTATTCATTATTTGAGCCATAGAAATCCTTTTTTAGTTTTAAAAGTAAGCCCAGTATGCTTTTGAATAGCATCAAGTTTTAGGAGTGCTTTTGTTCCTGTTATACTGCATTCAATATCAGCAGGAAGTTCATCACGAAGAGTTGATAGTTTCTTTTGGGCTTCTTTATTATCATAACATGAAAAGTCGATTTCTAATTGATTTTTTGTCTTATTAGCTGTAAATGCTTTAACGTTATATTTGAATTCGTTTTTTATTATTTCAGTAGCTTTTTCACTAATAATTGTATCTCCCATATAATCAAACCATGTAAATTTTTTAAATTCTTTAGGAAATTCAGTTCCATATTCTTGCATTATATCGCTAAGAATAGTCGCTGAAAGGTTAAAAACATCTGGAATCCAATTTTCTTTTGTTTCACTATCATCATGAGCTTGCATTTCTTGAATCAATAATTCAACACCATTAAACATTCTGCGTAGATATTCGCAGTAAAAAGCGTTGCTAGTACTGCGGATGAGTTTATTAATTTTTTGGCCATTGTAAGCAGCAGAAGTTCTGTTGAGGCGATTATCTATATTTATAACAATGACACGTTTACTGATTTCAGCAGCTACACTATTTACATCATTTGAAAGTAATACAAATGTTGGATGATTAATTAATTTTTCATCGATAAGGCTACTATCTGTTTTTACAATCTCTTTAGCATATTTCCAGCGTGCTGGAGTGAGTTCATCAATCAAAATAGGGCAACCTTTAATGTTTTCTTTGATAGTGGGCATATATTTAGTTGAAAAATATTTTTGAGTAAGCGCAGGAATTTTTTCATCAAACATAAGTCGTTGGACAAATTTTATAAAACCGGTTTTACCGGCATCAGATGCTCCATAAATGAGTATATATAAGGGGAAAAAACGTTCCTCATAACCATATTGATAACCAACATAGCGTAATTTTGCAATGAATGGGGAAAGAAACATATAATTAAGGACTTTCCAATACATTGTTTTTAAACGAGCAGTATCTTTAGTAAATAAATCAAAGCCTTGCATATATTTGTAAACATTTAACAAGTCTTTTTTAATAGCAGTAGGATCAGGTGTTAAATTAAACTCTTTTTGATTATACGTAACTGTATGTTTTTCAAAATCTAAAACAAAGTGTGGATTAATATATTGGCGTTCTTTTTTTAAGGAATTATCTTTTTTAATTCCAGTAAGAACTTTACTTACAGTAGTAGTATTTAATATAGTCGTACCATTTTTATCGTGTTTTATCTGTACTGCTGCTAGATTTTTACGCCATTTAGCATCGAGCTTGTCAATATTAAAGGCATAGTTTTTTTCAGCATCATCTTGTGTGTCATGGATAAGGATGGTATTTTCTTTTACTATACGCTCAAAGATTGGAATTTTTTCGGCATTTTCGCCATCTTCTGAGATAGGAGTTGCATTTTTAGAAATTTTATCGGTTGAAAGATTCAAAAGTGTTTCATAGTCTTTTTTGAAAGCTTCATAACAGGCAAAGTCATCACAAACGGTAAAAGTTTCGATATTTTCTCCATTCCAAGCAGGATTTGAAAAGTTTGCAGAGCCAGTTATTGTTCGGACACGGCCATCATTTGCCTTTAATAGATAGACTTTTTGATGGGAAATGAAATCTCGTAAAACGTAAAACTTAAATTGCCCATCAATGATTCTTTTTTGAAGTTTAGGATGCCTGCAGATTTCATTAATGACAAATTGCTGATTGGCTATTAAAGCAGCGGCATCTTTATTGACTAGGCGATCAAAGCCAAGAATCACTTCACCACAATCAAAGGTAGCCATTATTTTTTCGATAAAGTCAAGAGAGTATGAATAAGTGATAACACGTAGTTCATTGTATCCTTTAAAAACTTCTTCATAACTAGTAAATTCTTTGGAGATGAATTTCATCTTGGTTACAGAGATATTGTCATCTGAATTTTCAAATATAGACATTTGTTCAGCCATAGTTATTCCTCCTTTTGTTCAAAAACTATTGTTTGTTTTTGGATACACTTTTAAAATATCATTGTTTAAAAACTTAGTCAAGTTTTTGGAAAATGGGCGTTGTAACTGTTTTAGTTAGTTGTTTAATTGCTTTTCTCTTATGCTTATTACCTTTATAATTAAATTAGTAATAAATAAAACGCTAACATAAATGCTTGCTTTTTTCTTACATACCATAAAAATAATAAGATTCACAAAAGCAAAGTTAGTCTTGTATGCTTTGGTGTGGTGGGCTTTTTTTAGCGAAGATATAGTACCGTTATTTACAACAAAATATAAATAAAAAGGAGGTAAAGCAATGGAATTTGAGAAGTTTCGTTTGCACCAGTTTACGTTAGCAACTATCATCGACATGATTAAACAAGATATGTTTGTAGTTCCTGAGCTACAACGGCCCTTTGTGTGGAAAGATAGCCAGGTCCGTGATCTATTTGATTCACTTTATCGTGGTTATCCTACTGGTTATATTATTACTTGGAAAAATCCAGACGTAGCGACTAAAGATGGACAACGTGCCAACGGGCGGACAATCTTAATCGATGGCCAGCAAAGAATAACAGCTTTGATGGCCGTTTTATGTGGTCAAACTGTCTTAGATGTCAATTTTCAATATCGCAAGCTTAAATTAGCCTTTAATCCGTTTGAAACGCAGGTTGATAAGATGTTTATGCTACAAGATACCAGTAAAATCAAGGATAAAAAGTGGATTCCCGATATTACCAAAGTTTTGCGAAACAATTTTAGTATGTTTGATTTTTTAAATGATTATCAAAAAGCTAATCCTACAGTAGATATACACGGCGTAGAACTTGCTATTGATAATTTAAGAAAGATTATGCAGCATCAAGTTGGTGTCATCGAATTAAATCCTAGTCTAAGCATAAAAGAAGTTAACGAGATATTTATTAGAGTCAATTCAAAAGGGACCCCGCTCAAACAAGTGGACTTTGTGTTAGCTAAATTAGCCGCCGATACAAAGCATAGCGGCTTACTTTTACGAAAAACACTTGATTATTTTGGATATTTATTGAATAATCCAAAAAATTTTGCAACGTTAAAAAAAGATCGAGATTTTGTCAGCAGTGATTATATAGCAAAGCTTGAGTGGCTAACGACTAGTGAGAATCACATTTATTTACCAGATGTTGAAGATGTTTTACAAGTTAGTTTTATGTATGCTTTTGGGAAAAGTAATTTTACAGATTTAGTGAGCCTTTTAGGCGGTTATGATACAAGACAGCATATTTTTACCGAAGAAATTATTGCCGATACTTTTACGCATTTAGAGCAAGGAATCTGTAAATTTATCAATCAACATAATTTTGAAGAATTTTCAGAAATCTTGATGCAAGCGGGCTTTATCGCACCTAAATTATTATCTTCTAAGACATATGTGAATTTTGCGTATGCCTTATATCTTAAATTATTGGAAGATAAACAACTTCCTTATTCGCAAATTAAACATTGTGTGCAAAAATGGTTTGTTTGGACTTTGTTGAGTCAAAGGTACAATAGTGGGGATAGTATTAAAGTTATCGAACAAGATCTACAAGAAATTGATAAGCATGGCTTTAATGCCTTTTTAGCTAGTGTTAGTCAAGAAAAGTGGATGAAAAGTTTTTGGGATAATTGGTTACCACAAAGGTTACAAAGTTCTGCCGTTACCAATCCGCTTTTTCAGGTCTTTTTGGCCGCCCAAGTTTGGCAAAAAAGTAGTGCGTTATTTACTAAAAAAATTAAAATAGCGACTTTAATCAAAACAAGTGGGGAGATTCATCACATTTTTCCGCAAGCGTATTTACGCAGAAATGGGATTATTCATAAGGGACAGTATAATCAAGTTGCTAATTATACGTATCTGGTTTCTACAGTAAATAAAGCAATTGAAGATAAAGCACCTAATGTTTATTTTCAAGACATTAAGAATAATTTGGCGAATGGTTTGTTAGGAGATCTTGAATCTGAAGAGCAGTTTTATCAAAGTTTAAAAGAAAATGCAATTCCAAAAGCAATAATTACGATGGATTATCGTAAATATGATCAATTCTTAGATGAACGCCGTAAATTAATGGTTAAATTAATCAAAAAATATTACGAGGCATTATAGCTAAGGTGTACTTGTCTAAGAAAATTAATATTTAATGCCATTAATTAGCTTTTAACGTTTAGTTATAGTAACCAAGGAAAAGGTAAAACTTGGGCGAGTAAAGACGTAAAAAGATTTTTCTAGACAGTATAAACTTAGAAAATCATCTTGAATTTTCTAAGTTTTTTTAGTATTCTATCAAAGATAATGAAATTTAGAGGAGGAAGTGTTTTGGCAAAACGCAAAATCATTCAAGTCGAAGAAAAAGTACCATTCAATATGATGGTACCACTAAGTATTCAACATATGTTCGCAATGTTTGGGGCATCTGTGTTGGTACCATTTGTTTTTGGAATCAATCCAGCCGTTGTCTTGTTTATGAACGGGATTGGGACACTCTTGTTTATCTTGATTACTAAAGGTAAAGCACCCGCTTATCTAGGATCGAGTTTCGCTTTCTTAGCACCCGGAAGTTTGGTGATTGCCAAGTTTGGTTATAGTTATGCGCTAGGGGGCTTTATTGTTGCAGGGATTGTAGGATGCTTGATTTCTGTAATCATTTACAAATTTGGTTCGGACTGGATTGATGTGGTCTTGCCACCAGCAGCGATGGGGCCAGTAGTTGCTTTAATTGGGTTAGAATTGGCTTCTACAGCAGCTTCTAACGCAGGATTGACTGGTTCGAAAATTGAAATGTCTAGTGTAATTGTCTTCTTAGCTACTTTGTTGACCGCGGTTTTAGGTTCGGTTATCTTTCGTAAATTCTTTGCGGTTATTCCAATTTTGATCGCGATTGTCGTGGGATACTTGGTAGCTATTGCTTGTGGTATCGTGGACTTTGGGCCAATCGCTAAGGCTTCGATTTTTGCTTTGCCAAACTTTTCTTTTCCTAAGTTTAAATTAGAAGCAATCGTGACCATCTTACCGGTATTATTGGTGGTAACCTCTGAGCATATCGGTCACCAAATCGTGACAAGTAAGATTGTCGATCGTGACTTGTTAAAAGAACCTGGTTTGCATCGTTCATTATTTGCCGATAATTTTTCGACGATTGTTTCTGGGTGTATCGGTTCGGTGCCAACGACAACTTATGGCGAAAATATCGGGGTTATGGCAATGACTAAAGTTTACAGTGTCTACGTGATTGGAGGAGCCGCAGTCTTATCGATTATCAGTTCGTTTATCGGTAAGATGACAGCTTTGATTAGCACGATCCCAGGTCCAGTTATCGGAGGTATTTCATTTTTACTTTACGGTATGATCGGTGCGTCTGGGATTCGTATCTTAGTTGATTCTAAGGTCGATTATGGGCGTTCACGCAACATGGCGATGACAGCTGTTATTTTTGTGACCGGTTTGTCTGGCATCAAGGTACAATTTGGAATGATTCAATTGACGGGGATGGTTTTAGCCTGTGTCGTTGGGATGTTGATGGGCTTGACTTTCTTTGTTTTAGATAAATTAAAATTAACAAATGACCGTTAAAAAATTGATGTGTACCCAGTTTTCTGGACACGTTAAAATTTAATAAATTATCCTATGGATGCTCCCTTGTATTTTACAGGAGGCATCCATTTTGTTTTGGCTTTAATCCTTTGATTGTTATAGTAATCGATATATTTACTAATAATTAAATGAGCTGTGATCTTTTTCATATCCATAAAAGACCTCATTTTTAAGTCTTCCAAAGAAAGTCTCCATGACACAATTATCATAACAGTTGCCTTTCCGTGACATCGATTGAATAATCCTTTTAAGGTATTTCTGAAATACGCGTGCTGATACTGCCATCCTTGATCAGAATGCAATATTAGTCCTTCTACAGATGAGAATTTTTTAAGGCCATATCAAGCATTCGTTTAATTTGTTCTAAGTTTGGATTTAACGACAAATATAAGAATGATAACACGTTTTGGTGTTTTTCCTAACAAGTTCATATTATGCATAAGACGTTGAACTCGTTTATGATTTACATTATATCCACTATTTTATTTTATATTCTTGCGAGTAGCGCATAAAAATAACCCTCCTTACTGGATGTCCAGTAAAGAGGGTACATATCAAGAAATGTCAAGGATTTTTTTAATTATTAATAGATTAACTTGAATTTTTTTAAGAAAATGGTAAAACTATTAAATAGTTTATAAAAAATGAAAGGTTTCTTTATGGATGAAGATGCTGAATCTGAGATAGTTAAATATCAAAAGCTTTTGCAAATGGATACTAAAAATTATACATTACGTGTAAAATTAGTGCTTATGCAACGTTTAAATAACTAAATGGATAATTATCAAAAAAGTATAGTAGAATTGAATTTACAAGATCCATATAAAACGGCACAATTTATACAGATTATTGAAGCAATTTATTCTAGTCAAGATTTGATAATTAATACAAAAATTTCTGATGATTTAGATAGGTCTGACACGCATTATATAGTTGTTTTGGGGTATGCTTTAGATAGTGCAGGACGGATGCGAAAAATTTTAAAGTAACGGTTACAATTAGCGTTACAAATGGCACAAAAATATCCGCATGCCAAACTGTTATTGACAGGAGGCGAGCCTGTTAAAGGACAAACAGAGGCTAGTGTGATGAAATAATGGTTGATTGCTCAAGGAATAGTGGCTAAACGAATAATTTTAGAAGATCAGTCAACTAATACAATTGAAAATGCTTTGTTTTCCGTTGATAAATTAATTGATTATAAAGCTAAAACAATTACCTTAATAACCAGTTTTAATCATATGTGGCGTTCATATTTTTTATTTGAGCAAACTTATAAGTTAAAACAAACAGCTATCAAGATCAACCAAGTGGTAACTTCAGAAAAACCACAGGATTTAGCTTTGTTCAAACAAGCTGAATTAAGAGCGATGATGGATGATGGGTTGCGTCTTTATGTTTTTTGGCAAGGCCCTGGTATAAAACGTCAATTATGTAAGCGTTATTTTATGGCATAATTAATCATCAGATAATTCAACGATTAAATATAAAAAATTATTTAGAAATGTGTTTTTATAGATTCAATTGGGTACAAAAAGAAGTGGTGAAAAGATTATGAAGCAAACAAAGAAAATTATGACAAACGAACTACTTGCTAAGTTTAATTATGCTAAGATTAATCAAGATTATGATTTTTATATAGGGAGTACAGAACAATCTAAAATAGCAATGAATGCTGAGTTTTTAGATTTTAATGACTTGGAAAAGATAAACGCGCTTGTCTTTGCAACACCTATTCAATGGGTAATTATGACCAAAAAAGCGCAGGTGACGTGTCAAGAACTGGTGAAAAACACGCAACTTTTTGTAGGTCCCCTGAATATATCTATCACACAAAAACAAGCTCAAGAGATAGAAAAAAATATTTTAATACAACTATTTTTAAGTACGCTATCTCAAAAAATTACGCAACCCTATATTTATAATAATCTTTCAGGGAAAATATTTGTTTATCATCCCAGTTGGATCATTAAAAATAATGTTAGTTTAGATTGTTTGCAGATTAGCGTTGATACACAGATGTATTTACATTTAGATGCTTGCAAGTTTACGACATTACGGTATAAAAATAAAATGGTTTTTACAAAGCATGCTCTTACGGACTACCCGCAATATGAATGGACAAAGCAACGACATTTATGTCGAGTAAAACAAAGTAATCAAGGACGTACGACAAACTTGATTCAAAAAGCGATAAAAGGAAAGCAAGGGAAGATAGCTTTTTTAGATATTGCAAGTCAACAAACTTTTGAAAAAACTAAAATGGGAATATTGTATAATTTATTTTTATTGATTGACAAAGAATTTAATCAATATTTTAAGCTATCATTTAAGTCTTATCAAAACTTAAATCCGTTGCACTATCAATTATATGAGATTACGACTTGGAAGGATGCACTAGCTAGAAAAGTACTCGAAAAAGGCGTGGCTTTACTTGATTTAGTACAGAATTCTGATTCGCAAACTTATTTGCAAGAGTTAATGAAAGCTTTACAACGTTTGTATCCAAGTGTTGATTGTATACTAGCTAAAAAGACTTCTAATAAACGCTTAAACTTACGTTATGTGCATAATCGTGAAGTTTACCATCCTGATTCAGAAGGATATGAGATTAAATTCGCAAGCCAAGGGGTGCACCCATTAACGCAAGCAGATTTTGATGTTAGTGCTAAAGCAACAATAGAGACCTTATTAAAGGATATGATTGTTAAAGAAGATCTTAATAATAATCGGTTAACGTTGATTGATTGGCAATCTTTTGGTTTTAAAGATGATTGGTGGTTTATGTTACAAGCTGAAAGAAAGCATTATGCTATGATTATTCATCCGGATGGGACTTTTGAAATTACATCTGATTGTGCTAGATTATTGGGTACTAAAGTATATGCTGAATTTTTGAACCCTGAAGTTTTATGTGCTTTTAAAGATGACTTAGGAAACATTAATTTAATCAAAGATGTCGGTTTACAAGCTTTACCAGATTTTAATGCCTTAGGTAAGCTGTTTGATGAAGCAGTAATGTCAAATGAAATCAATTCTACTTGGTTAAATAACTTTTTTAAGCGGTGTTTGGATTTAGCCAGTGATGATAATATTCGACAAGAAATTTTAGCTAATATTCAAGAAATTGATTATAATCAAGAATACACAATTAAAGAATTAGTTCGTATTTTTAATAAAGCAGAGGTTCGTCAAATTTTAAGTAAAGTTTTTTATGAACAAACAGAAAAATATTTGTATCCATATTTACGTGATCAAATTGGTCGTACTACCAAAAATAAGGAATTGATCGATATAGAATATATTCAAGTAAGCATGACTAAAGGTTATTATTGTATAGGGGTAGTAGGTGGTGGTTTGAGAACAAGAGTAACTCAAGCCAATATCATTCGTGAAATTACTGCAATTAATAATGGACCTTTGTTGGTTGAAAAATTATTTAATTTTACAGGTATGGAATTTGTACGTTTTGGAATGTTGACTGTTATTCCGTTTCCATTTAAATATTTATGTGAGTATTTCATTCAAAAAAGGAAGGAACTAAAATGATTCGTGAATTTGTTTTAGATGATCTTGAAGAAATTATGGGGATTTGGTTGGAACAAAATATCGAAGCTCATGCTTTTATCGCTAAAGATTATTGGTATAAAAATTATGCTTTGGTAGCGGATTTGATACCTCAAGCCCAGATTTACGTGTATGTTTATGCTGGAAAGATTTTAGGCTTTATTGGTTTGCAAACTGAGTATATTGCGGGTTTGTTTGTAAGACAAAAATATCAAGGAATTGGCAAAAAACTCCTTACTTATGCTAAACAAAGAAATAAGCGCCTTTATTTGGATGTTTATTGTTCTAATCAACAAGCAGTATCTTTTTATCAAAAACAAGGATTTGTGATATTAGATAAGCAATATATAGCAGATGTGAAACAAAATCAGTATCATATGATTTGGAATGAAAGTCACTAGATATTGTGACATAAGTCTTTCTAAAAAAGAGAAAGGGGCTGGGAAAAAAGAACCAGTCTGGACATAAAAATAGCTGATTGAATTTCTAAAAATGAAGTTTGATCAGCTATTTTTCTATTATGTCTATTTTTGGTTCGTTTTTTTAGGGATTTTATCCCTCTTTTTTGGAATAAATGCCATAATTTTGATATGTTAATCGCCAGAAACAACAATCCTAATTCATTTCGAACTGCTTTTTCACCTCTAACATGAACTCGGCGCACGCCAAAATTCCCCTTCATATCTCCGAAAATTGTTTCAACATCTGTTCATCTTCTTGGTAGATAGTTGAACCTTTTTCGCTAGAAAGGTTTTCTTTAGCTTTATGTTTTAAATATTCCCAGTTTAAGTTTATTGATTTAGTCCGTTGTTGGCCCTTTTGAGTTTTCGCTAATTGTTCTAATTTCTTTGTCGCTTGAAATTTATCAGCTACGTAGACTTTAAAATCTCGTTTAACCCCATATTATCCACACGAGAACTATATCTTTGGAACTTAAATACGACTCCATCAGGGTCTGTATAATAATCATCTTTATCGTAATATGTCCAATTGTTAATATTTTGTGGATCTCTTTGGTATTTACGACTCTGTTCTTTTTGATACGTTCCGTAAGGAATTAATGGAATCTTTTCAAACTTGTCAATAACTGCTTGATAATTAATTTCACTGCCATAGCCTGCATCCGCAACAATGTATTTAAATAAATCCAAATTAGAAAAAGATTTCAAAAAAGGTACCAACGTCCGTATATCCGTTGGCTTAGGGAAGATATCATAGTGTAAAACAAAGCGACCACTGGTCGCAATTTGTAAATTATAAGCAGGTTTTAATTGACCATTTTGCATGTGGTCTTCTTTTAAGCGTATAAAAGTAGCGTCAGTATCTGTTTTCGAGAAACTATTGCGATCTTTGAAAATTTCCCTATCACGTTCATACTTCACTTTTCTAGGAAGAAAATCTTCTTTCAATTTACGTTTGATACTCTTTAATTTGCGACGAACACGTTTGTTTTTTGAACGCCTTTTTAACCTTAGGTTTGGCTTCAATTTCTTTTTCCAACTCAACTAGTTTAATATCAGTTTCTTTGATAAGTTCTTTTATTGCACCACTAGAACCTAACATATCCTTTGAAATAGCGATATCAACTTGATGTTGAATTAATTGATCATAAGTATTAGCGACTTTTTCATCGAGTGATTTTTCAAATTTAGTTACGGCGTTTTTCCAAGTGAAACTGTAACGATTAGCGTCAGTTTCTAATTTAGTACCATCAATAAATAAAGCATCATCGCTATCTAACATATCATTTTGAAATAAAAGTAGGGTAAATAGGACAAAAGCTTTTTGAATAATCTTTTTAGCGTGATCACTAGAACGAAAATTATTAATAGTTTTATAGCTAATGGGAGTATTACCACTTAACCACATCATAGGAAGGTAATACTGATTTAATTTAGCAATTTTTCTACCAGAAAAAACAGCTTCATGGTAAGCAAAAAGCGTCATTTTTAGTAGCATAGCCGGATGAAAAGCAGGCCAACCGGTATGTGAAGTCTCTTCTGAAAGAATATTAAGTGAAATTGAGTCCACGAAGTGGCTGATTAAAACTGCAATATGGTCAGATGGTAATTTTAATGAATAAGTAATATCTAATTTTAGTTCAGATGTGTTATAATTTTTGTACATGGTTAACTTCTCCTTTATTGGTTTTGTTCAACTTAATATTAGCAAGAGATTAGCCATAAAAAAGGCTCACGCCAAATTTTTTGACGTGAGCCTTTTTTTTATTGAAGCTGAGTTTTTTCTCAGCTCTATTTTTTAGGATTTCTTTTGGAATTTTGTTTTTAAAGCTCCCACGATAGCCGGAATTAATGAAACAACGATGATGCCTAAGATGATCATCGAAAAGTGTTCTTTGACGACGGTAAAGTTACCAAAGAAATAACCAGCACTACAACAGATTGCTACCCAAGCTGTTGCACCAATGAGGTTGTGGCGAATAAAGTTGCTATAAGCAAGCCCGCTTCCACCAGCAACAAATGGTGCAAAGGTACGAATGATAGGCATGAAACGTGCTAAAGTAATTGACATACCACCGTGTTTTTCGAAAAATTCTTCTGTCTGGGTTAAATGTTCTTCTTTAATAAAGCGACCAAAAAATGAATTCTTGGTTAAAGATTTACCAACTTTATGCCCAATCATGAAGTTTAAAGAATCTCCCAAGACAGGGGCAATCCAAAATAAAACGACAAATAGCCAAATGTTTAAGTGATAATCTGGATTGGCAGCCATCGCACATGCAGCAAAAAGTAATGAATCCCCAGGTAAAAAAGGCATGATGACAGCACCAGTTTCGATAAAGATGATTAAAAATAAAATCAAGTAAGTCCAGTTACCAAAAGTGTTTACAAGTGTGACTAAGTGAGCATCAATGTGCAAAACAAAGTCGATTAAAAATTTAATGACTTCCAAGATGATTTCTCCTTTTATGAATGAATATCTCTATTATACATCAATTCTTAATCTTTTTTAGCCTGACTTTTTTCGAATTCTTTGATTAACTGCGTGCTATGAGCTGGTTGACGCTTTTCAGGATAGACATAAAGTAAAGCGTTGTTAACAGCGCTAGGAGCTTCGCCTAAACCTGTAGCGATTAAGTTTATTTTTCCAATACGAGAAGCAATATCTCCAATAGCATAAATACCAGGAATTGAAGTTTCCATTTTTTCGTTGACAGCAATACAGCGTCGATCCATATCTAATTGCCAAGATTCAATTAGTTTATTATCTGAAACAAAACCGTAGTTCACTAATAAATGATCGACTGTAATTTTTTTGATTTCGTCTGTTTTGATTTTTTTTAATGTGATTTGTAAGCGATCTTGTGGAGCACAAGCAAGTGCTTCGATTTGGTGAGGTGTTTCAAAAATAGTATCTGTTTTTTGAAGTTTTGCGATACTACTTTCAAGTGCTCGAAACTTATCTCGCCGATGAATCAGGTGAATACTATTGGATTTTTTAGAAAGCTCTAAAGCCCAATCGACTGCAGAAT
This sequence comes from Ligilactobacillus sp. Marseille-Q7487, assembly GCF_949152225.1. Classification (NCBI taxonomy): domain Bacteria; kingdom Bacillati; phylum Bacillota; class Bacilli; order Lactobacillales; family Lactobacillaceae; genus Ligilactobacillus; species Ligilactobacillus sp. Marseille-Q7487. The sequence goes on along the minus strand of NZ_CASCJC010000001.1, from coordinate 1,231,700 downwards.
CACCACCACCAGCAATAGCGATATCTTTGCCAGCAAAATCTTGTGGATTATTAACAAAGTAATGCAAATTTTTACCTTCAAATTCTAAAGCGTTAGGTAAAGCTAAACGACGTGGTTCAAAAGCCCCAACACCAGCTGCAATGATGATTGAGCGACTATAAGTTTTTCTTTTGTTAGTCGTGATTTCAAAACCATCTTTTGTTTTGCTAAAGTTCAAGACCGTTTCTCCCAAAAAGATATCTGGTTTAAAACTAAGTGTTTGTTTTTTTAGGTGTGCAATTAATTCTTCACCATTAATGCAGGCAAATCCAGGAACATCATAAATCTTTTTGGTTGGGAAAAGGGTACTAACTTGACCGCCTAGTTGTTCTAAACTTTCAATTATTTGTGTTTTAGCCAAGCGCATACGGGCATATGTGGCAGCAAACATTCCTGCAGGGCCACCACCGATAATGGTAATATCATAGTAGTTTTTGAAATCTGACATGAATTAAATTCCTTTCTCTAAAAAATACCTATTACTTTAAAATACACTAGCACAAAATCTTTGTAAAATAAATTGGTAAAAGTTTAGAATTTCTTGTATTATAGGATATAAGTTAGATTAACTAAGGAGGAACTACTATGTCTTATCCACAATTAGACTTGGCAAACGTTGCAGGGCCTAAGGTTACAATTAAAACAAACTTTGGTGATATCAATATTCAATTATTTGAACAACAAGCACCTAAAACAGTTGAAAATTTTGTAGGTTTAGCTCAAAAAGGATATTATGATGGAGTAATTTTTCATCGTGTAATTTCTGACTTTATGATTCAAGGCGGAGATCCTACAGGTACTGGTATGGGTGGTCAAAGTATTTGGGGAGATGCGTTTGAAGATGAATTTTCAAATGAAGTTTTCAATATTCGCGGTGCTCTTTCAATGGCTAATGCAGGTCCTAATACTAATGGAAGTCAATTTTTTATTGTTCAAAATCAAAATGTTGCACCAGAAATGTTAGGTCAAATGCAAGCAGCAGGATATCCTGTTGAAATTATCGAAGCTTATAAACAAGGCGGAACACCATGGCTTGATCATAGACATACGGTATTTGGTCAAGTTATTGAAGGTATGGATATTGTTGATAAGATTGCAGCAACTAAAAAAGGAATGAACGATCGTCCAGTTGAAGATGTTGTAATTGAAACAATTGAAGTTAAATAATAAATAAAAGGTCTCAGACAAATTAGATAAAACCAACAGTAATGCTAGACAATAAATAGCGTTTTTGGTATTGTCTAAGGTGTGTGAGGCTTTTTTAGGAGGTTAGCAGATGGAATACAAAATCGGAATGATAATTGAAGGGGAAGTAACTGGGGTACAACCATATGGAGCGTTTGTAGCTTTGGATTCTCAAACACAAGGTCTAATTCATATTTCAGAATGTCATCATGGTTATGTTGATGATATTCATAAGTACCTTGCAGTCGGTCAAAAAGTTAAAGTAATGGTTATCGATATAGATGAATATAGCCAAAAAATATCTTTATCAATTCGTTGTCTAGCACATAGCTTTACAAGTGAGAAAGAAAAAATTCGTCCACAATATCAACATAAGAAATACTGGACAAATCGACATGTACAAGAAGGGTTCAAACCAATTTCTTTGCATTTGGCATCATGGATTAATGAAACATTACAAGATATTGGAAATTCGA